>DASUZL010000015.1:0-151979 GCA_036376895.1 Solirubrobacterales bacterium | reverse complement strand
CGCGCGTCGTTCGCGCCATCCGCGAGTACCTGGACGGCGATGGCTTCCTCGAGGTCGAGACGCCCGCGCTGCAGGCCGACTACGGCGGGGCGTTCGCGCGCCCGTTCGCGACCCATCACAACGAGCTCGATCAGGACCTCTATCTGCGGATCGCCGGCGGCGAGCTGTACCTGAAGCGTCTGATCGTCGGCGGGCTCGAGCGCGTGTACGAGATCGGCCGCGTCTTTCGCAACGAAGGCGTCTCTTACAAGCACAACCCCGAGTTCACGATGCTGGAGTGGTACGAGGCCTACGCCGACTATGAGAAGACGGCGCACGACCTCGAGCTGCTGGTCGCCGAGGTCTGCGAGCGCGTGCTCGGCACGACCAAGGTCAAGCGCGGCGAGGTCGAGATCGACTTCGCGCCGCCCTGGCGGCGGCTGACCCTGCGCGAGGCGATCCGCGAGCGCTCCGGCATCGACATCGCCGAGCACCCGACCCGCGAGGCCCTGGCGCAGGCGATGGGGACCGAGCCCGACCCGACCGAGGGCTGGGGCAAGCTGGTCGACGGGCTGCTCTCGCGCGAGGTCGAGCCGGGGCTGGTGCAGCCGACCTTCCTCTTCGACTACCCCGTCGAGCTCTCGCCCTTCGCCAAGGCGCACCGCTCCGAGCCGGGCGTGGTCGAGCGCTGGGAGGCGTTCGTCGGCGGGGTCGAGATTGCCAACTCCTTCAGCGAGCTCAACGACCCCGACGAGCAGCGCCGTCGCTTCGAGCAGCAGGCCGAGGAGGGCAGCCGCGGTGACGAAGAGGCGCAGCCCTACGACGAGGTCTACATCGAGGCTTTGGAACAGGGAATGCCGCCGACCGGCGGGGTCGGGCTCGGCGTCGACCGGCTGGTGATGATGCTGGCCGGGGCCCAGAGTCTGCGCGAAGTGCTGCTGTTCCCGGCGATGAAGAGCTGAATCCGGCGCCTGAGTGTGCGCGGCGCACGCTGAATTCCCGCTCTTAGCGGTCGAGCGGGGCCGCAAGCCGGGCAGGCCCGCCCGGTAGAGTTAAGGGCCACAAGGACGCATACCGATATCGATAAGGCGTCTGCTCCGGTACAAACTCGGTCAAGCCGGGTTCGACCAAGAAGAGGATTCATTTGTTCGAGCGATTCACTGAGAGGGCTCGCCAGGTCGTCGTCCTAGCGCAGGAGGAGGCCCGGACGCTCAAGCACAACTACATCGGGACCGAGCACATCCTGCTCGGGCTTCTGCGTGAGGAGGAGGGGCTCGCTGCCCGCGTCCTCGAGTCGCTCGACATCACGGTCGAACGCGTGCGCTCGCAGGTGGTCCGGATCGTCGGATCGGGCGAGGAGGTCACCTCCGGCCAGATCCCGTTCACGCCTCGCGCCAAGAAGGTGCTCGAGTTGGCGCTGCGCGAGGCGCTCTCGCTCGGCCACAACTACATCGGCACCGAGCACATCCTGCTCGGTCTCGTGCGTGAGAACGAGGGCGTCGCCGCCCGCATCCTGCTCGACTTCGACGCCGACTCGGACAAGATCCGCAACGAGGTGATCCGGATGCTCTCCGGCCCCGGCGGTCGCCGTCAGGGCAGCGGTGGCGGAGGCGGTCAGGGCGAGGGCAAAAAGTCTTCGAAACTGCTCGACCAGTTCGGTCGCAACCTCACCCGCCTCGCCGAGGAGGGCAAGCTCGACCCGGTGATCGGTCGCGAGACCGAGATCGAGCGGATCATGCAGATCCTCTCCCGCCGCACCAAGAACAACCCGGTGCTGCTGGGCGAGCCCGGCGTCGGCAAGACCGCCGTGGTCGAGGGCCTGGCCGCTCGCATCAACAAAGGCGAGGTCCCGGAGCTGCTCAAGAACAAACAGATCTACACCCTGGATCTTGCTGCCCTGGTTGCCGGCTCGAAGTACCGCGGCGAGTTCGAGGAGCGGCTCAAGAAGGTGATGAAAGAGATCACCCAGCGCGGCGACATCATCCTTTTCATCGACGAGCTCCACAACCTGGTCGGCGCCGGCGCCGCCGAGGGCGCGATCGACGCGGCTTCGATCCTGAAGCCGGCCCTGGCCCGCGGCGAGCTGCAGACGATCGGCGCGACCACGCTCGACGAGTACCGCAAGTACCTCGAGCGCGACTCGGCGCTGGAGCGCCGTTTCGCTCAGATCAAGGTCGACCAGCCCTCCCCGGAGGACACCGTGCGGATCCTCGAGGGCCTGCGCGAGCGCTACGAACAGCACCACCGGGTGACGATCAACGACGAGGCGCTGGCCGCTGCCGCCGAGCTCGCCGACCGCTACATCTCCGACCGCTTCCTGCCCGACAAGGCGATCGACCTGATCGACGAGGCCGGCTCGCGGATGCGCATCAAGTCGATGTCGACGCCCCCGGTCTACCGCGACCTCGAGGAGGAAATCGAGACGACGCGGCGCGACAAGGAGGCCGCGATCGAGGCCCAGGAGTTCGAAAAGGCCGCCAACCTGCGCGACACCGAGCGTCAGCTGACGACCAAAAAGCGCCAGCTCGAAGACGAGTGGGCGGAGGGCGAGAACGGCGAGCGCCCGGTCGTCGGCGAAGAGGAGATCGCCGACATCGTCTCGATGTGGACCGGCATCCCCGTCTTCAAACTGACCGAGGCCGAGACCAAAAAGCTGATCCGCATGGAGGAGGAACTGCACAAGCGCGTGATCGGCCAGGAGGTCGCGATCACCGCTGTCTCCAAAGCGATCCGCCGCTCCCGCGCCGGGATCAAGGATCCGAAGCGCCCGGCCGGCTCGTTCATCTTCCTCGGCCCCTCCGGGGTCGGCAAGACCGAGCTCGCCCGCACCCTCGCCGACTTCCTCTTCGGCGACGAGGAGGCGATGGTCCGGATCGACATGTCCGAGTACATGGAGAAGCACGCGGTCAGCCGCCTGGTCGGCTCGCCCCCGGGCTACATCGGCTACGACGAGGGCGGCCAGCTGACCGAGGCCGTGCGCCGCAAGCCGTACTCGGTGCTGCTGCTCGACGAGATCGAGAAGGCGCACCCGGACGTCTTCAACATCCTCCTGCAGATCCTCGAGGACGGCCGCCTCACCGACGCCCAGGGCCGCACGGTCGACTTCCGCAACGCGATCGTGATCATGACCTCGAACATCGGCGCCTCGGAGATCTCGAAGAACACCTCGATCGGGTTCACCGTCTCCGATGAGACCGGCATGTCCTACGGCGACATGAAGAACCGGATCATGAGCGACCTGAAGAAAGTCTTCCGGCCCGAGTTCCTCAACCGGATCGACGAGGTCATCGTCTTCCACAAGCTCGCCAAGGACGAGGTGAAAGAGATCATCGATCTGATGATCGCCCGCGTCCGCGTCCAGGTCGCCGAGCACGAACTGCAGCTTGAGCTGACCAACGAGGCCAAGGACCTGCTGGTCGAGAAAGGCTGGGACCCATCGATGGGCGCGCGTCCGCTGCGCCGCGCGATCCAGCGCTACATCGAGGACCCGCTGGCCGACGAAGTCCTGCGCCAGGGCCAGATGACGCCCGGCTCGACGGTGATGGTCGCCCGCGACGAGTCCGGCGACGAGGAGGACAAACCGCTCAGCCTGACGATCATCGCGCCGAAGAAACCGAAGGCGAAGCCGCCCGAGGAGCCCGAGCGCGAGAAGGTCGGCGTCGGCGCCAAGAGCGGCGGCGAGAGCGACCCGGCCCCGGCCGAGGACCCGCACCCGCCGGCTGACGTGCCCGAGTCCCCGGGCCCCGACGAGAGCTGATCTCCGCCCCCGGCCGCGGCCGGGCCCTGAGCGCTACGGTTCGGCCATGAGCGAGCCCGGCCGCACGGCTATAGGCACCTGGAGCGGCGGTCGCTTCCTGCATTTCGGCGAGGCGATCGAGGAGGAGCGGCTGGAAGCGCTGTTGCGACCCGGCGGCGGCATCGAGACGGTACTCACCGCCGACGCCTACGGCCAGGGCGAGGCCGACCGCGTGCTCGGCCGGGCACTGGGCGGGGTGGCGCGCGAGGGATACAGCCTGGTCGGCGCTGTCGGCCACGACTTCTACGAGGGCGAGCGCGAAGGGGCAAAGGGCTTCCCCCGCTTCACCGACCTGCGACTGCGCGGGCCGGACGAGTACGCCGACTACCTGCGAAAGGCGGCCGAGGCGAGCCTGGAGCGGATCGGCGCCGATTCCTTCGACCTGCTGCTGCTGCACAACCCCGACCGCAGCGGCTACTCCAGCGAGGCGGTCTGGGACGGGATGGCGGCGCTGCGGGAGGCCGGGCTGACCGAGCGGATCGGCGTCGCGCCGGGGCCCGCCAACGGCTTCACCCTCGACCTGATCGCCTGCCTGGAGCGTTTCGGCGACCGCATCGACTGGGCGATGATCATCCTCAACCCGCTCGAGCCCTGGCCGGGCGAGCTCTGCCTCGACGCCGCCGAGCGCCACGGGGTCAAGGTCCTGACCCGGGTCGTCGACTACGGCGGCCTCTTCTGGGGCGACCTGCGGCCGGGGATGGAGCTGGCGAAATACGACCACCGCTCGTTCCGCCCCGCCGGTTGGATCGAGGCGGGAGTGGAGAAGCTCGAGCGGCTGCTGCCGATCGCCGAACGGGCAAAGCTGACCCCGATCCAGCTCGCCTGCCAGTGGAACCTCGCCCACCCGGCGGTGGAGTCGGTGGCGCCGACGCTGATCCAGGAGATAGGCGACGAGACCTGCCCGATCGAGGCGAAGCGGCTGGAACTGGCGAAGCTGCCCGCGGAGCAGCGACTGACCGCGGCGGACGTGGACGAGATCCGCGCGATCGGCGACAACGCCGGCTGCATGGCGCTGAAGGGCGCGAGCCCCGAGCACGAGGGGGAGGAGCGCCCGGACCGCTGGCCGCTCAGCCCCGACCTCGCCGCCGTCGGCAGCCGTTGGGGCATCGACCCCGGCCGCGACCTGGTCGCGACTCACTAGGGCCTGGGCCAGCCGCCGCGGGCGATAGCGTCGCCGGAAATGGCGATCGCCGAGGACAAGCGCAAGTGGTGGACCCTGGCCGGGGCCTGCGCGGGCCTGTTCCTCTTGATGCTCGACTCGACCGTGGTGGCGCTGGCCCTGCCAGTCATCCACCGCGATCTCGGCGCCACTCCGGAGGCCCTGCAGTGGACGATGAACGGCTACCTGCTGACGATCGCGATCCTCGTGATCAGCGCCGGCCGGCTGGGGGACATGTTCGGCCGCAAGCGCGCCTTCCTGCTCGGCCTGGTCGTCTTTGCCGCCGGCTCGGTGCTCTCGGGGGCGGCGAGCGGCCCGGAGATGCTGATCGCCGGCCGGGTCGTCCAGGGCGTCGGCGCGGCGCCGATGCTGACCCTCTCGCTGGCGATCATCTGCAACGTCTTCCCTGGCAAGGCCGAGCAGGCGAGCGCGCTCGGGATCTGGGCCGCCGTCTCGGCGGTGGCGCTGGCGATCGGGCCGCTGGCCGGCGGCGCGCTGATCGAAATCGACTGGCGGGTGATCTTCTGGGTCAACGTCCCGATCGCCGCGCTCGGGATCGCGATCATGGCGGCGGCGGCGCCGGAGTCGACCGACCCGGGCGCGGGCAGGAGGATCGACTGGGGCGGCCTGGCGCTGCTCAGCAGCGGGCTCTTTGCGGTCGTGCTGGCGCTGGTCGAGGCCGATGCCTGGGGCGCGGCGGCGATCGTGGTGGGACTTGCCGGCGTGGCGCTGCTGCTTGCCTTCGGCCGCTTGGAGCGCCGGGCGCCGGATCCGCTGGTCGACCTGACGCTGTTCCGCAACCGCCCCTACTTCGGCGCCAGCGCCGCCGCCTTCGCCCTCGTCGGCTCCTACTGGGCGGTGATGTTCTTCCAGCCGCAGTACCTGCAGGACGCGCGCGGGCACTCGGCGGTGGAGAGCGGGCTGCTGATCCTCCCGATCACGGTGCCGATGATCTTCATCTCTCCCTTCTCGGGCCGGCTGATCGCCCGCTTCGGCGCCCGTCGACTGATGACGACGGGCATGGTGCTGGGCACGCTCGGCATGCTCGCCCTCACCCAGATCGACGGCTCGACGCCATACGGGCTGCTGCTGGTCGGGTACCTGCTGTTTGGGATCGCGCTCGGCCTCGTCTACGCGCCGATGTCGACCGCGGCGATGGCGGCGATGCCGGCCGAGAAGGTCGGGATCGCCGCCGGCGTGCTGGCG
This sequence comes from Solirubrobacterales bacterium, assembly GCA_036376895.1. Taxonomy (GTDB): domain Bacteria; phylum Actinomycetota; class Thermoleophilia; order Solirubrobacterales; family 70-9; genus VAYN01. The sequence goes on along the minus strand of DASUZL010000015.1, from coordinate 145,839 downwards.
ATGGACCGGCTCGTCGCCGGCGCCGTCGCCCTGGCCGCCAGCGGCGCCGTCTTCCACGCCCTGCTCGGCGACGGGCGCTCGTTCTCCAGCTCAGTCGCCGGCTCGACCTGGGTTGTCGTCGTGCTCTGCGCCTTCGGCGCCGGTCTCACCTGGGCTTTCGTGCGTGATCCCGACCCGCTGCCCAGGCACGACGAGCCGGCGCGGGAGCACTTGCACCGCCGTTTCCACCTCTGAACTTGACAATCGCCATTCCGACCTGTCCACTCGGATATGGGCGGACCGCATTCCAGAGCGCTTTTTGCCATCCTGGAGTGGATGCCTTCACTGTCCGGGGATGAGCTTCAAGAGCTTTCAGAACGCCAAGATCCCCGCCTCCTGAGGGCCCTTGACGTGGTCGCCCCAGGCGGCGCGCTGCGGGAGGGGATCGACAACATCGTTCACTCGCGGACCGGTGGCTTGCTTGTGGTCGGCGACCTCGAGGACATCTCCCACCTGCTCTCTGGCGGCATCAAGCTCGACGTCGATTACACGCCGGCGATGCTCTACCAAGTGGCAAAGATGGACGGCGCGATCGTGCTCAACAGCGAGGCGACGAAGATCGCATGGGCCAACGTGCAACTGATGCCGGACCCGACGATCCTCAGCTCGGAGACCGGCACCCGCCACCGCACCGCCGAGCGCGTCTCCAAACAGACGACGGCGCTGGTGGTGGCGATCTCCCAGCGCCGCGACGTCGTCTCCCTCTACGTCGAGGGGACCAAGTACATCCTGCAGGACATTCCGGCTGTCTTGGCCAAAGCCAACCAGGGCCTGGCCACCCTGGAGAAGTACCGCGAGCGGCTGGACCAGGTCTCGGCCCGCCTCACCGTGCTCGAGTTCGAGGGCGGCGGCGTCCTCCATGACGCCCTCGCCGCCCTGCAGCGAGCCGAGCTGGTGACCCGGATGGCGGTCGAGGTCGAGCGCTACATCGTCGAGCTCGGCACCGAGGGCCGGCTGATCGAGATGCAGCTCGAGGAGACGATGGTCGGCGTCGCCGCCGACAAGACCGCGCTGATCCGCGACTACTCGGTCGAGGACTCCGAGGGCAACCTGACCGCGGTGCTGCAGGCGCTGAGCCGGATGCCGCACCAGGACGTGCTCGACTTCGGGCGCCTGGCCGAGCTGCTCGGCTACGACCGCAAGCTCAACACGCTCGACTTCCCCGTCGCCCCGCGCGGGTATCGCGTGCTGGGCCGGATCCCCCGCATTCCCAAGCTTGTCGTCCAGAAGATCACCCACGAGCTGGGCGGGTTGGAGGAGGTCCTGGCGGCCTCCGATACCGACCTCGCCGCCGTCGACGGAGTCGGCCCCACCCGGGCCAAGGACATCCGCGAGGGCTTGCGCCGGCTCCAGGAGGTCGATCTGGTCGACCGGTACTTGCAGAGCTGACGGCGAAGGGCCGTCGGAAATTGACGAAAGGAGCCACCGATTCCTGAGCTAGACGAGGCCACTGTTGACGCCGTCTTCGACGAGGACGTCGAATACGTCTGCGACTTCGAGATTGGCGACAAGGTCGTCTATCCACACCACGGAGCGGGCTTGGTATTGACGAAACAGACCCGTGAGCTGATGGGCGAGGAGCGCGAGTACCTCACCATCAAAATCCTCCACAACGAGCTGACGGTGATGGTCCCCTGCGAAAACGCCGGCAAAGCGGGCCTGCGCCGGGTTATCGACGAGGAGGAAATCAAGAAGGTCACATCCGTCCTCACCGACGACGTCTCCGAGATGCCGAAGAACTGGAACCGGCGTTTCAAGTACAACCGCGAGAAGATCAAGACCGGCGACGTTTTCGAGCTGGCCGAGGTCGTCCGCAATCTCGCCCTGCGCGAGATGGAGAAGGGTCTCTCGACCGGTGAGAAGCAGATGTACACCCGGGCGAAGAAGATCCTCGCTTCGGAGTTCATGTACGCGCTCGACAAAGACGAGGAAGGCGCGGAGCAATACCTCGACGGGCTGCTGGAGGATCGCTTCGCCGCTACGGCGACCGCCTAAAGCACCCGCTGTAACCGCCGTCATCGCGGCTGCCGGCTCCGGGGAGCGTCTCGGAGCCGGCGGCCCGAAGGCTCTGGTGCCGCTGGCGGGGCGGCCGATGGTGGCCTGGTCGGTCACGGCCTTCCGGGCCTGCGACGCTGTGGCCGCAATCGTCCTCGCGGCTCCCCCTGGTTTCGAGGAGGCACTGCGCGGCGAGGGCCTCGAGGTGGTCAGCGGCGGCGCCACCCGTGCCCAGTCCGTGGCCAACGCGCTGCGCGAGGTCGAGACCGACCTGGTCGCGATTCACGATGCCGCTCGTCCGATGCTGACCTCAGCCCTGGTCGAGGAGCTGGTCGCCACCCTCGAGGCCGACCCCGACGCCGCCGGCATCATCGCCGCCGCCCCGATGACCGACACCCTGAAGCGCGTTGCCGCCACGAGTCCTGAGTTAGATACCGCAGAGGTGCAAAAGTCAGGACTCACGGTGGAGCAGACGCTCGACCGGGGCGAGCTCTGGGGAGCGCAGACGCCGCAGCTTTTCTGGACGAAGGCGCTGCGGGGGGCGATGGCGGTCGACGACGCGTCTCGCGACGCCGCCACCGACGAGTCGATGCTGGTCGAGCAGGTGGGGGGGAAGGTGTTGATCCATCCCACCGGGCCGCAGAACCTCAAGGTGACGACGCCGGACGACCTGCACCTGGCCGAGCTGCTGCTGGCCGCGCGGGTCGCCTCAGGCGACACCTGAGCCGCGGTCGCTCATCAGCACCCAGACCAGCGCCGCGGCGAAGGTCAGTTGGCCGACCCCGCAGGCGACGCCGAGGTTGGCCGCCCCGAGCAGCTCGGCCAGCGCCGTGCCGCCGGCGAAGGCGAGCACGAGGATCGCGAGCGAGCGCAACTGAGGACCCATCGCTGCAAGGGTATCCGCGGCCCCTGGGCGGCGGAATTCCCTAGGCTCGTTGCATGCTGACCGACTACCACCTGCACCTGCGCCCGGACGAGGCCGGAACCGAGTTCGAGCGCTACTTCACCAGCGATAACGTCGAGCGTTACCTGGAGGCTGCCGGCACGGCCGGGATCGAGGAGCTGGGCGTCTCCGAGCACGTCTACCGCTTCCGCCAGGCGCTCGACCTCTGGAGCCACCCGCTCTGGGTCGAGAACGCGGTCGACGACATCGACGCCTACTGCGAGTACGTGCGCTCGACGCCACTGAAGCTGGGGATCGAGTGCGACCACGTCCCCGGCGCCGAAGAGCGCGCCGCGGCGCTGCTGGGGGCGCGGGACTTCGACTACGTCGTCGGCTCGGTCCACTTCATCGGCGAGGGCGACGCCGCCGTCGACCACGAGGGCTTCGATGTCTGGGAGGGCCGCGCCGACGCCGAGGAGATCTGGCGACGCTACTTCGAGGCGCTCGCCGACTGCGCCCGCTCCGGCCTCTTCGACATCCTCGCCCACCCGGACCTGGTCAAGGTCTGGGGCCGCGCCCGGCCGCTGCCCGAGCAGGACCTGCGCCGCTTCTACGAGCCCGCGGTCGAGGCGATCGCGGAGACCGGGATCGCGGTCGAGATCTCCACCGCCGGCCTGCGCAAGCCGGTCGGCGAGCTCTACCCGTCCCACGCCTTCGCCGAGATGTGCGTCGAGGCCGGCGCCTCCTTCGCGCTCTCCTCCGACGCCCACCTGCCGGAGCAGGTCGGCTACGAATATGACCGCGCGGTCGCCTTCCTCGACCGCCTCGGGGTGGAGGAGATATGCGTCTTCGAGCGGCGCCAGCGCCGGCTCGTCCCGCTCGGCAACCGGGTCTCCTGAGCGTGGTCGGGATCGGCTACGACAGCCACCGCTTCGCCCCCGGCCGCAAGCTGATCCTCGGCGGGGTCGAGATCGAGCACGAGCAGGGCTTGGACGGGCATTCCGACGCCGACGTCCTCACCCACGCGGTGATCGACGCGATCCTCGGCGCCGGCGGCAGCGGCGATATCGGCACCCTGTTCCCGCCCGAGGACGAGCGCTGGCGCGACGCCGACTCGATCGACCTGCTGCGGACCGCGGTCGGCACGGTGGCCGGCGCGATTATCAACGTCGACGCGACGATCATCTGCGAGCAGCCGCGGCTCGGCCCTTATAAGAGCGAGATGGAGCGGGTGCTCGGAGAGGCCACCTCGGCCCGGGTCAGCGTCAAGGCGACGACCAACGAGGGCATGGGCTGGATCGGTCGCGGCGAGGGCATCGCCTGCATCGCGGTCGCCTCGGTCCAGAGCGAATAGTCTGCACAATCCGATGACGAGATTCCGCGACAGCCTCTCGAACCTCGGATCCTCAATAGCCGATTCGGCCTTCGAGGCCAAGGTGCTGCACGAAGCCGGGATCCTCGCCCCGACCCGCCCCGACAAGGCGGTCAAGATCGGCTCCACCTTCGTGCGCTGGGGCGCCTCGCCGGCGACCGGCATCGCCACCGCGGCGATCCACCACCCGCACGAGATCGCGGTAATCGACGAACGCGGCTCGCTCAGCTTCGAACGCCTGCACCGTCGCTCCAACGCTCTCGCCGACTCCTTCGCGGCGATGGGGATCGGGTGGGGCGATGGGGTCGGGATCATGTGCCGCAACCACCGCGGCTTCATCGAGGCGACGCTGGCGGCGGCCAAGCTCGGCGCCAGCGCGCTCTACCTGAACACGATGTTCGCCGGCCCGCAACTGGCCGAGGTGACCCGGCGCGAGGGCCCGAAGGCGCTGGTCTACGACGCCGAGTTTGCCGGCCTCCTGGAGGGCGTGGAGGACAAGGTCGACCGGGTGGTCGCCTGGTGCGACGAGGACGACGACGGCGACGCGGTGACGCTGGAGCAACTGATCGCGGCCGGCGACGAGTCCAACCGCAAGCCGCCGCCCGACAAACCGCGCTTTGTCATCCTCACCTCCGGCACCACCGGGACCCCGAAGGGCGCCCAGCGCTCCAGCCCCGACGGGCTGCTGACCCTGGCGGCGCTGATCGACCGCATCCCCTTCCGCAGCCGCGAGACGATCATGGTCGCGGCGCCGCTCTTCCACTCCTGGGGCTTCTTCCACTTCGTGATGAGCCTGCCGACCGCCTCGACGCTGGTCCTGCGGCGCCGCTTCGACCCGGAGGAGACGCTGCGCGCGGTCGAGCAGAGCCGGGCCCAGGTGCTGGGCGCGGTGCCGGTGATGATCCAGCGCATCCTCGGCCTGCCCGATGAGACGCTTGCGCGCTACGACCTCTCCTCGCTGCGGATCACCTCGCTCTCCGGCTCGGCGCTGCCGGGCGAGCTGGCGATCGCCTGGATGGACCGCTTCGGCGACACCGTCTACAACCTCTACGGCTCGACTGAGGTCGCCTATGCGACCGTCGCCACCCCGGAGGAACTGCGCGCCGCCCCCGGCACCGCCGGCCGGCCGCCGCGCGGCACCGTGGTGCGGCTCTACGACGACGAGGGGCGCGAGGTGCCGCAGGGTGAGGTCGGCCGCGTCTTCGTCGGCAACGACATGTCCTTCGAGGGCTACACCGGCGGCGGCGGCAAGGAGGCGATCGACGGCCTGCTCTCCAGCGGCGACGTCGGCCACATCGACTCCGAGGGGCGGCTCTTCGTCGACGGCCGCGACGACGAGATGATCGTCTCCGGCGGCGAGAACGTCTTCCCGCGCGAGGTCGAGGACCTGATCGCCGACTTCGACGGCGTCGTCGAGGTGGCCGTGATCGGGGTCGAGGACGCCGAGTTCGGGCAGCGGTTGAAGGCTTTCGTCGTGATCGAGTCCGGGGCGGACGTCGCCTCCGAGCACCTGACCGCGCACGTCAAGGCCAACCTCGCCTCCTACAAGTCCCCGCGTGAGATCGAGTTCCTCGACGAGCTGCCGCGCAACGCCACCGGCAAGGTGCTGAAGCGCGATCTGCAGGCTCGCGACGGCCAGCGCTCCGGCTGAGCGGCGCCCGCCGCAAATTGCGGCGAATGCCGGTCCGGCAAGGGTGGTGTGCCCTCCGCTGCCCATAGTAGGTTCCCCGAGAATGAGCGATCCTGCGCGGCAACTGAAGGCAGTTGGGGATGCGTCCCGGGACATGCACGGGGTCGCGCAGCAGGCGCTCGAGTGGGTGCGGGTCAGCGAGGAGCGCGTCGCCGCCGCCGAGGAGCGCGCCGACCGCGTCGCCGCCGAGCTGAAGCAGCGGGCGATGGAGACGCTGAGCAAGATCGGCGCCGAGGGTCGCGAGCGGATCGCCGCCGAGCGCAAGGCGCGGCGCGAGGCCGAGGCCCGTGTCCCCGCCGCCGAGCAGGCGCGCGACCGCGCCGAGCAGGCTTTCGAGCAGTTGCAGCAGCGCTCCCAGAACGAGCGCGAGCAGCTTGTCGCCCAGGCCGCGAAGGCGCGCGAGGCGGCCGAGAACGCCGCCGGCGAGGCGCGCCAGGAGACTGAGGCGAAGATCGTCGCCGCCGCGGCCGAGCTGGAGGCCGAGGTCGAGCGCCGTGTCAACGCGGCCGCCGAGGAGATTCAGGCGGAGGCCGACCGTCGTGTCGCCGCCGCCGAGCAGCGCGCCGCCGACGCCGAGGTCCGCGCCGAGGAGTCGCACGAGACCGCGGTGCGCCTGGAGACCGAGATCGAGCGGCGGGTGATGGAGGGCACCGAGGACGTCCGCCGCGAGGCCGAGGAGAGCGTCCGCAACCTTCTGGAGAAGGTCGAGCGCGAGGCCGAGGAAGCCGCCCGCGCCCGCGCCGAGGACCAGCTCAAGGCCGAGTCCGACCGCATCCGCATCCAGGCCCAGAAGCGCGAGGAGCGGGCGCGAGAGGCTTCCGAGGACGAGATCAAGGCCACCGTCAACCGCGCCAAGCGCGAGGCGCAGGCCGCGGCCGAGGAGACGGCGCCGGAGTGGCTGCGCAGCGAGCCGTCGGCGCCGACGGCCGGTTACCGCACCTTCTAGACCCCCCGGGGATCAACTAACCTCGCCTCGCGATGCGCGAGGTTCGGATCAGGGACACGCTCAGCGGTGAGCCGCGGGCGATCGAAGCCGATGGCGAGGTCGGGATCTACGCCTGCGGCCCCACGGTCTACAGCCGCATCCACATCGGCAACGCCCGGCCCTTCGTCGTCTTCTCGCTGTTCGCCCGCTTCCTGCGCTCGGAGGGCTACTCGGCGCGGCTGGTGGTCAACGTCACCGACGTCAACGACAAGATCTACACCGCCGCCGCGGCGGCGGGGGAGGCCTCGGCCGAGTTCGCGGCGCGGATGACCCGCGCCTACTTCGAGGACACCGACCGGCTCGGGGTCGGCCGGCCCGACGCCGAGCCGCTGGCGACCGAGAGGATCGCCGGGATCGTCGGCCTGATCTCCGACCTGGTCGAGTCCGGCCACGCCTATGAGTCCGGCGGCGACGTCTACTTCCGCGTGCGCAGCTTCGAGGGCTACGGCAAGCTCTCCAACCGCCGCTTCGAGGACATGGACCAGGGCGAGGAGGCGGGCTCGGCTTCGCTCAAGGAGGACCAGCTCGACTTCGCCCTCTGGAAGGCCCACAAGCCCGGCGAGGACACCAAATGGGATTCCCCCTGGGGCCCGGGCCGGCCCGCCTGGCACATCGAGTGCTCGGTGATGGCCGAGCAGGAGCTGGGCGCCTCCTTCGCGATCCACGGCGGCGGCTCCGACCTCGTCTTCCCCCACCACGAGAACGAGATCGCCCAGTCCGAGGCGGCGGGGAGGCCGTTTGCGCGGATCTGGATGCACAACGGGATGGTCGAGAGCGACGCCGCCAAGATGTCGAAATCGGACGGCAACATCTTCCAACTGTCGGAGGCGCTCGATCGCTACGGGCGCGAGGCCGTTGTCGCCTACCTGATCTCGGGGCATTACCGGCAGCCGTTGGCTTTTGGCGAGGGGCCGATGGAGGAGGCTGTCGCCAGGATCGAGCGGATTCGGAATTTCTTCAGGGAGCAAGGCGGGGCCGGCGATCCCGGGGGGGCCTCGCCGGAGCAACAGCGGGGAGGCTCCGTCGAGACCCCCCCGGACTCCCCGGCCGCGGCACGGCTGGAGAACTTCAGGGCCGCGTTGGCCGATGACTTCAACACCCCCAGGGCTCTCGCCGAGGTTTTCGAGCTGGTGGGGGAGGCGAACCGGGACGAGGTCGAGCGAGCGGTGGCTGGTTCCGTCCTGGCGGAGATGCTGGAGCTGTTCGGCCTCGGCAGCCTTACCCAGCCGGATGGGGGTGCTGAGGCCGACTCCGAGGCAGAGAAGCTGATGCGCGAGCGGGAGGAGGCGCGGGCATCGAAGGACTTCGAGCGCGCGGACGCCCTGCGGGATCGGTTGGCCGCGATGGGGTGGACGGTTCGGGACTCGGCTGAGGGTCCCAGTCTGGTGCCCAAGGCCTGATGGCAAGCCAGATCATTTACGGGCGTCGGCCGGTCGCTGAGGCGGAGCGGGGGAGACGGGCGGTGCACCGGGTTTGGCGGGCGCCAGAGACCTCTTCGCAGGAGTTGGAGCGGCTTTGCGGGTCGCCGGACCACCAGGGGATGGTGGCGGAGGTCGATCCCTATCCCTACGGCGACGCCCGCGGCATGCTGCGGGGCGAGGCTCCGTTGCTGGTCGCGCTCGACCAGGTTCAGGACCCGCGAAACCTCGGCGCCGTCTGCCGCTCGGCCGAGGCGGCGGGGGCCGCCGGCCTGATCGTGCCCGAGCGCCGCGCTGCGGCGGTCACCGCGGTCACCTGCAAGGCCTCCGCCGGCGCCGTCGAGCACCTTCAGATCGCCCACGTCCGCAATCTCGCCGACTGGCTTGCCGACGCCAAGGCCGCCGGTTTCTGGATCTGGGGCGCCGACGCCGAGGCGAAGGCGGCGCCCTGGTCAGTCGACCTGCAGGGCCCGACCGTGCTCGTGCTCGGTGGCGAGGGCAAAGGCCTGCGGCCGCGTGTAGCGGCCTCCTGCGATGGCCTTATCGCCCTTCCCAGTCTCGGAATGGTCGACTCGCTGAACGTCAGCGCAGCCGCCGCCGCCTTGCTTTTCGAGGCAGTTCGCCAGCGTTCCTGAGCCCGATCCAGGCACTACGCAAATGCAACGGCGTTTGCAGAAAATCCCTGCTGGGGTTGACAGAACTCCGCCTGCACGTAAACTAGCGGCGCAACAAGGGTGAACCTCAGCTTGAGTCTGAGGCCCACTCGTCAATAAGAGGCGCCTCGGGGGAGGTAAGCGGCGCCACGACCCTTCAGCAAGGAGAAGGATCTGTGGCTCTATCTACGCCTACGCAAGCAGTTCGATACCCCGCGGCCGGGCGCTCAAGCGCTGCGCGCGCTTCTAACCCTCAAGCTGAGCTTGATGATCATTACCTCGTCGCCCTCGCCAAGGACGGCAGGACCGACGCCTACGACATGATCGTCCGCCGCTACCGCGGCTTCGTCAGGCTCAAGGCCTCCTCGTACTTCTTGCTGGGCGGTGAGTCCGACGATCTGATCCAGGAGGGCCTGCTCGGCCTCTACAAGGCGATCCGCGACTACCGGACCGACCGCGAGTCGAGCTTCCGCAACTTCGCCGAGCTCTGCATCACCCGCCAGATCATCACTGCGGTGAAGACGGCGACCCGCAACAAGCACACGCCGCTCAACCAGTACGTCTCCTTCAGCCAGACCCCGGCCGCCGCCGGCGACTCGGAAACGACCCTGGACGAGATCCTGCCCGGCCCCAGCGTCCACGACCCGGTCAACCAGGTGATCGCCAGCGAAGAGCTGGAGAGCCTGGTTTCGTGCCTGTCGGGCGTCTCCGGCGTGCTCTCCGACCTCGAGAGCCGGGTGCTCTCGCTCTACCTCGACGGCCACTCCTACGAGTCGATCGCCGAGCGCCTGGAGTGCGACACCAAGACCGTCGATAACGCCCTGCAGCGGGTCAAGCGCAAGGTCGGCACCCACTTGGCCTCACGCGAGGTCCCGGCCTAAGGCAAGTCGGCGAGGACGTACTCGAGCAGTTCGCGACCGTGATCCGAGGCGACGGCAATGTCGTCGACCTTGACTCGGATCCGGTGCAGCGACTGCATCCGCAGCACGTCGCCGTCGGTGCGGTGGTTGGGGAAGACTCCGGCGTAGGAGACGCCGAGGCGCTCGAGGTCGCCTGCGACCAGCGCCGTCGCCGGGGTCTGCAGCGGCAGGTCGATGTAGACGGCGTCGAGGCCGAAGCGGTGGAAGAGGTGGTGGCGCTCGGCGCCGACCGCCTGCTCGAGGTCGGCGCCGGGCACGGTGACGGTGATCAGCGCCAGGTTGTGGTCGCGGTCGACCGCGACCGTCAGCTCGGTCCGCTCGGGCAGCGCGAAGTCCGCCGGCGGGTCCAGCAGCGCCCCCCGCAGCCCGCAGAGCTCGACCGTGCGGGAGACGATCTCGCTGTGGCGCTCCGGCGCGTAGACCGGGCGCTCGTGGCCGTCGTTCAGCTTCGCGTAGAAGAGCGCCGCCGACTGGCGCCGGACGGGACCCGCGGCGGCGGCGTCGTTGGCGACGGAGGCGGGGATCCAGCCGAGCAGGAAGCCGGTCTCGTGCGCGCCCAGGTCGATGTTGGCGCGCTGGCTGTAGGGGTGGGCGGCGGTCGCCTCGCTGAACATGCCCGCCAGCCCCTCGCCCTGCGCCCAGTCCATGAGGAATCGCTTGGTCCGCGTGAACATGTGCTGGCCGCGGGCGGCGGGCATCGTCACCGCCTGGCCCGAGTGGGCGACCGCGTCCCCGGCCGCCGCCAGGCTCATGCCCTCGTGGCACAGCAGCTCCCCCTCGGGCGTCTCCGCGACGCAGGAGACGTAGCGCCCGTCGGCCAGCCGGGCAGAGACCTCATCCGGGTCGTAGACCCACTTGACGTCGTACGTCTGGCCGTACGCCGCTTCGATCGCCCCGGTGAGCACGGTACCCTCATGGGGATTGAGGAACCTGAAGGTGGCCTCCATCGCTGCATTATCTGCCACCCCCGCCCGCCTAGCTCAACCTGGGAGAGCACCTGATTTGTAATCAGGAGGTTGCCGGTTCGATTCCGGCGGCGGGCTTTACCCCCCAAGCGGCCCTCCCGCCGCAACTCTCACCCCGGTTTCGAGTTTGCCTACCGAAACCACATGCCGTGTGGCAGGGGGCCGCCGGTCTAGGAAGGGGTACATCAAATGAGGTGTCACGTTCTATTCGCGACTGCCGCTACGGCACTCGCACTGATGGCCGGGTCCGCTCAGGCATCGACCGTAACCGTCGGCAGTGTGTTGCCGCCGGGGGCCGCGCCGGAGAAATTCGAAACTGTGCAGACGCTGTTCAACACCGCGCTGCCGGAGCCGGGGGCGAACCTCGCCTCGCCGGTGAACGGTGCGATCGTGCGCTGGCGCGTGCAGGGTGTGAAAGGCGGCCCGTTCTACCTGCGGGTATTGCACCCCAACGGCAAAGGCGCGTATGAAGCCGCGGGCACGAGCCTCGGCGCCACGCCGGTCGGCGAAGGGCTGCAGACCTTCGAGACCAATCTGCCGGTCAAGGCAGGCGATCTGATCGGGATCGACCCGACCAACGCCAGCGACGAGATCGGCGTTGTCACGGTCGCGGGAGCCAGCTTCAGCACGATCTTCCCGACGCCGCTGAACGGCTCGACGGTGCCGCCGAGCAGCACCGTTGCGGGCAAAGAGATCGCCCTCAGCGCCGAAATCCAGGCCGCTCCGGTGCTGACCACGGTCGCGCCCAACTTCGGCCCGCTCAAAGGCGGCACCGAGGTGGTCATCACCGGCACCAGCCTCAAAGGCGCCAGCGCGGTGAAATTCGGCACCGTCCCGGCGACCAACGTCACCGTGGACTCCGACACTCAGATCACCGCCACGGCTCCGCCGCAGGTGAAACCGGGCAAAGTCGATGTCACTGTGACCACCCTGGCCGGGACCAGTGAAAAAGCACGCGGTGCGACTTTCACCTACACCGCCTGCATCGTCCCGGGACTGAGGGGCAAGAAGCTGAGCGCGGCGAAGAACCGCCTCCGCGGAGCCGGCTGCAAGCTCGGCAAGGTGAAGAAGATCAACGGTCCGAGCCGTAAGGCCGGCACCGTCGTCAAGCAGACGCCGAAGCCGGGGACCGTCTTGGCGCAGGGGGCCAAGGTCGCGGTCAAGGTGGTGAATAAGAAGTAGGGAGGCGAATCTGAGGATTCGCGGCAATCGCCGTGTCGGGAGGGGCCTGCGGGCCCCTCCTGGCGTTTCAGCTCTCGGCCAGGACCCGGGCCTTCTCGGCCGCCAGCTCCTCGTCGCTGAGCACGCCCTTCTCGTGCAGCGAGGCGAGTCGTTCCAGTCTCTGCAGCCGCGCGTCCTCCACGCCGAGCGCCTCGGTCGGCGCCTCCGCTCCGGCGCCGGGGACCGGCGGGCGCCGCACTTCCGGCAGCCGCAGTTTCGCCGCCCGCTCGCCGATGTTGGCGCCTTTGACCGCGTCGACGACTTTGTCCTTGGTGTTGCCGAAGGTGTCGCTGAACTCGGCGTCGGGGTACTCCTCCTGCGTCTGCTTGCGCAGCTCGTGGATCCCGAAGGCGGCCATGCCGGCGACGATCAGGGTGGTGACGAAGGAGCGCAGCCCCTGGGTCGGACCGGTGAGGAAGTAGAAGCAGACGAGGATCCCAAGGCCGGTGTAGACGTAGGCGGGGTAGCGCTGCAGCACCGGCGCCATCGCCTGGCGGGTGGCGCTGGCGGCTTTGGTCGGCGAGGCGAGCCAGCCGGCGACGGCGAAGAGCACGCCGATCACGATCACCGTCGTCGCGATGCTGACCATCAACGAGGTGCCGATCGACCAGGCCGCTTCTCCGGCCGGTTTCACGCTCTCGGTCGTCACCAGTTGGTCGATCACGATGCCGCCGGCGATCTTGCGGACGATGATCACCCCGAAGGCGGCGGCGATCAGGGCGATGCCGCTGGAGAGCACCGTCACCCAGCGGCTGCCGCGGGCGAGGTAGATCGCGGCCCCGAAGGCGGCGAAGGTGAGGATCGAGAGGACCAGCGCCAGTCCCTTTATCGCGACGGCGATGTTCTGCGCCGTCTTCAGCTGATCGGAGCGCAGGATCTCGACTTCGGCGGCGTCTTCCGGCAGTTTCTCGGCCAGGCTCTTGCCGATCCCGATCTCGTCGGCGAGGTTGGTGACCAGGGTGTTGAGTTTGAGGCTGACGTTGCCTTCGTCGGTGGAGACCGCTTCGCCCTTGTCCTCCAGCACCGCGATCAGCTGTTCGTGGGCGGAGCGGTTGGCGTCCTCCCAGAGGTCCTGCGCGGTCGAGGTTTCCAACACCCTTTCCGCCGCCTGGCCAGCCACCTGGCGCAGGCCGCCGGCGGCGGGCCCGGCCAGGTCCTTGGTGTCGCCGGGAAGGATTTCTTTGAGTTCGGCCTCGACGTCGACGTTTTCGTAGAGCTGGTCGACGATGTACTTGCCGACGGCGCTGCGGATCTCGTCGTTCTGCAGCAGCCGGTCGCTGGTTCGCACCCAGTCATCCGTGTTCAGCGCCTGGCGCTCGGTCCAGATCGCGAAGACGCTGAAGAAGGCGAAGATCGAGCCGAGGACTACGAGAGCTTTAACCATTCGTCTACGCCCGCGACTCATTGAGGGGGATGCTATACGTGACGAATGAAGCTAGAGGGAATTCACCACATAACCGCGATCACCGAGGACGCCCAGCGCAACGTCGATTTCTACGCCGGGGTGATGGGCCTGAGGCTGGTGAAGAAAACGGTCAACCAGGACAACCCGACCGTCTACCACCTCTTTTTCGCCGACGAGGGCGGCGATCCGGGCTCCGACCTGACCTTCTTCGAGTACCCCGGCGCGGCGCCCGGCCGGGCCGGCGCCGGGATGGTCCACCGGATCGTCTGGCGCGTCGCCTCGACCGACTCGCTCGACTTCTGGGCTGAGCGTCTCGGCGCCAGCGGCGTCGAGACCACCCGCGAGGGGGAGAGCCTGCGCTTCGCCGACCCCGAGGGGCTCGAGCACGAGCTCGCCGTGGTCGAGGTCCCGGACCCGCCGCTGATCGCCGACCACCCCGAGGTCCCGGCCGCGCTGGCGCTGCAGGGCTTCCACGCGGTGCGCGCCTACAGCGACGCCCCGGAGACCTCGAGCGCCCTCCTGGAAGCGCTCGAGTTCGAGCATTCCGGTGATGCCTGGGAGGCGCGGGGATCCAAGCGCGGCGGCCTCTACGCCTTCGACCCGCCGCCGCCCGACCGCGGCCTGCAGGGCGCCGGCAGCGTCCACCACGTCGCCTGGGCCTCGCTGCCCGAGGAGCACATGACGTGGCGCGAAAAGGCGGTCTCGGCCGGCGCCCAGCCGACCCCGGAGATCGACCGCTTCTACTTCAAATCGATCTACTTCCGCGAGCCCAGCGGCGTGCTCTTCGAGATCGCCACGATGGGGCCCGGCTTCACGGTCGACGAGCCGCTCGAGCATCTCGGCGAGAAGCTCTCGCTGCCGCCCGACTACGAGCACCTGCGGGCCGAGGTCGAACCGAACCTGCGCCCGGTGCGCAACCCGCGCTCGGGGTGAGCCGGGACTTCACCTGGCGCGACGCGGGGCGGACCGTCGTCCTGCGCCGCGGCGCCGTCGCGGCCGCCCCCGCCCTGCTCGAGGAGCACGGCTTCGGGTCCTTCCAACTGCTGAGCACGCAGCGCGCGCTCGCCGCCGCCCCGGAGCTGGCCGCCGCCGCCAGCGCCGTGCACGAGGTCGGCCCCGGCCAGATCCCCGACCTCGCCGCCGATCTCCTCGGTGCGGCAGAGCTTTTGCCCGGTATGCGGGCCAAAGGACTGCCGCAAGGGCCGCAGCCGTTCGTCGCCCTCGGTGGCGGTCGGGTTGTCGATGTGGCCAAGTCCCTCGCGTCGGTGGCCGGCGCTCCCGTAGCGGCGATCCCGACGACGATGTCGGGGGCGGAGATGACCTCGATCCACCGGCTTCCGGCCGGCGCTGAGGACCGGGTGCGGGGGATGGTCCGGCCGGCGCTGGTGATCGCCGACCCGGAGGCAATGACCAGTCAGCCCGAGGCCCAACTGCGGGCGAGTTCGATGAACGCCCTCGCCCATGGCGTCGACACCCTCTACACGCCGCTCACCAACCCGGTCTCGGAGATGACTGCGCTGCGCGGCGCCGCGCTGATCGCCTCGGCCCTGGATCGGCCCCGGATGGAGCGCGACAACGCCGATCTCGCGCTCGGCTCGCTGCTCTGCGGCTACGCGATCGACTCCGCCGGCTACGGCCTGCACCACGTCGTCTGCCAGACCCTGGTCCGGGTCTGCGGCAGCCCGCACGCCGAGACCAACGCGGCGATCCTGCCCGAGGCCACCGCCTTGCTCGCCGCCCAGGCGCCCGCGCCCTACGCCGACCTTGCCGCCGCCCTCGGCACCGACACCGCCGGCCTCGGCCCGCGCATTCGCGAGCTCGGCCAGCCCACCGGTCTCGGCGAGAGCGGCGCCGATCGCGCCCAGCTCGACGAGGCGATCGAGGCGATGCTGCGGCGCCCCGAGCTCGCCGCCGTCCCGACTCCTCCATCTGCGGAGGAGCTGGAGCAGTTGATCGACCGTGCCTGGTGACGGGTAACCGCGGCGGCTCCCGCGTGTAGCGCTCTGCGTGACCGCCGAGCGACTGGCTTCCTACCACGCATACACCCGCAAGCACAGCGTCAACTGGCCGCTGTACCTGCTGGCCAGGGTCTTCCTCGAGCCGTTCTTCTTCGTCTACTTCCGCTACTCCCGCACCGGCCGCGAGTACGCCCGCATCAAGGGCGGCCTGATCGTCGCCGCCAACCACCGCAGCTTCCTCGACCCCTTCGTGATCGGCGGCTGCCTGCCCTGGCGGCGGCCGATGAACTACGTCGCCAAGGTCGAGCTGTTCGAGCGCCGCTGGCAGGGCTGGCTGCTCTCCCGGCTCGGCGCCTTCCCGATCCGCCGCGGCGAATCAGATGAGGAGTCGATGGAGACGGCCCGGATGGCGGTCGAACGCGGCGGGGTCGTCTGCATGTTCCCGGAGGGGACGCGGATCCGCCGCGGCACCCTCGGCAACCCGCGCCGCGGCGTCGGCCGCCTGGCGCTGCAGACCGGCTCGCCGGTGCTCCCGACCGCCGTGATCGGCACCGAACACGTGCGCCGCGGCTGGCGCATCCGCCCCCGCAAGGTCAAGGTCAGGCTCGGCAAGGCGATGACCTTCCCGGTCGCCGAGGAGCCCTCGCAGGCGCTGGCGGAAACGGTCACGGCGCGGATCTGGCCCAACGTCCTGCTGCAGTGGGAAGACCTCGGCGGGCTGCCGCCGATGCGCCGCGCCGCGGTGATCGGCGCCGGCAGCTGGGGCACCGCGGTTGCCGTCCTGCTCGCCCGCGGCGGGCTCGAGGTGCAACTGGGAACCCGCTCCAACGAGCGAACCGCCGAGCTGATCGAGGACGGCGAGAACAAGCGCTACCTGCCAGGGGTGCCGCTGCCGGACTCGATCGACGTCCGCCACTCCTCGGCGATCGAGCTCGCCGGCCTCGACCTGATCTGCCTCGCGATCCCCTCCAAGTCGCTGCCGCAGGCGGTCGGGGCGATCGCCGACCGGGTCAGCTCGCGCTCCTCGGTCCTGCTCCTGACCAAGGGCCTGATCGCCCCCCAGGGCCAACTGCCGGCCGAGTACGTGGGGGAACGAGTGCGGGCGCGGGCGATCGCCTGCCTCGGCGGCCCCGCCCACGCGCGCGAGTCGGTCTCCGGCTCGGCGGCGCTGGTGCTCGGCTCCGCCGACGCCGACCTGCGCGACCAGCTTGGCGCCGTGTTCGACCGCGCCGGCCTGGTCTGCGAGCGCTCTCCCGACGTCACCGGGGTGGAGATGGCGGGGGCGGCGAAGAACGCCGCCGCGCTGGCCGCTGCTGCGGCCGAGCCGCACGGGCTCAACGCGGCCGGGATCGCGGTGGCCGAGATCTGGGGCGAGTGCATCGAGTACGCGCTCGGGCACGGGGCCGAACAGGAGACCTTCGCCGGCCTCGCCGGGGTGGGGGACCTGACCGCGACGATGATGGCCCCCGACGGGCGCAACCGGCGCGCCGGCGAGCTGCTCGGCGCCGGCGTCCCGGCCGAGGAGATCCCGGCCAAGGTCGGCCAGGCCTCGGAGGGCCTCGACACGGTTCCGCTCCTCGCTGCGACGGTTGCCGCCGCCGGCGGTCGCGCCGGGGCGCTGAGCGGCCTCGCCTCGCTGATCCGTGGCGAGATCGACGCCGAGGAATGGATCGCCGGCCTGCGCCGGGCAGAGCGCGCTAGGCGGGCAGCCTGATGCCGGGGCCGGGCGAGGTCGGCCGGGCGCAGCGAGGACTAGGCTTGGGCGGTGAGTGGTCCCGAGGAGAACGTCGAGCCCCGCGAGCTGGGACCGGCGGCGAAGGCGGAGCTGGACCGCGCCTTCGAGGAGTTCTACCGCTCCCATCTGCGCGACTGCTACTCCTACGCCTACTACCGGGTGGGCAACCACCACGACGCCGAGGACCTGACCGAGCAGGCCTTCCTGCAGGCCTACCGCCACTTCGACCGGGCCCGGCGCGAGTCCGACGGTCGGCCGCTGCGGCCGTGGCTGATCCGGATCGCCCACAACCTCGCCTCCAACTACTACCGCGACCGCTCACGGCGGCCGCAGACCCCGTTGGAAAACGCCGACCCGATCGCCGCCCGCCACGACACCGAGGCGATCGCCGAGGGCCGCGAGGAGCTGCGGCAGGTGATGGCCAATCTTCAGCACCTCTCCGACGACCGCCGCGAGGCGCTGATCATGCGCTTCGCCCTCGGCATGGACAACCGCGAGATCGCGCGGGCGCTGGGACGGTCCGACGGCGCCACCAAGGTCTTGATCCATCGCGCGATCAAGCAGCTTCAGGAGGAGATGAGCGATGAGCGAGCCGAGTAGCGGCATCGGCAGTTGGGATGTGGAGGCGCTGTTGACCGACGCGCTGCGGCCGATCGAGCCGCCGGAGCGCCTCTCCAGCCGGGTCGAGGACACCCTCTCCGCCGTCACCGCGGCGGCCGCGGAGGAGCTCTCCGAATGGGCCGAGGAGCTCTCCGAGAGCGAGCTGCGGGCGCTGCGCGACCCGCGCAACTGGGTGCGACCGGTGGTCGCGGTCGGGGCCGGCAGCGTCGCCACCGGTGCCCTCGTCCTGCTGGAGCTGCGCCGCCGCAGCCGCCATCAGAGCGCCAGCGGCCTGAAGGCCCTAACCGACGGCCTGCGCTCGCGCCTCTGAGTCCTCGCGCGGTTCCTTTTTCTCGCCACGGGACGAAAAGGAACCACGCGGCGTCCCGGCGGCGGCCAGGAGGCCGGCGATGCCGGCGATGAGCGCGATGGCATCGTCGCTGCCGCTGGAAGGGAGGAAGCCGAGGATCTCGGCGCCGTTGTCGAGCGCCAGCCCCCAGATCCCCAGCACAGCGAGGAGGGCGCCGGCGCCCAAGGCGTAGCCCCGGGGGGCGGTGCCGGCGAGGAAGACGCCGAGCGATCCGGTCGTCACGTAGAGCATGTTCAGCCAGAACGAGGCCCCGTGGAAGAAGCCGACGACCCCCAGAACGAACAGCACCACGCCGGCCGCGGTGGCGTAAAGACGGGCGGGGCTAGGGGGCTGCATCGGCGCCGATTGTAGGCTCCCCGTCCCGATGGCCCAGACTTGTTACCGCCACCCCAACCGCGAGACCGGCGTCTCCTGCTCTTCCTGCGGGCGCCCGATCTGCCCCGACTGCATGACCCCGACCCCGGTCGGGATGCGCTGCCCGGAGTGCATGCAGCAGCGGACCAAGGTCGTGCAGGGCGTGGGTCAGCCCGGTGGCTTCCAGCAGGCGCCGGCGACCTTCGTCCTGATCGCGATCAACGTCGTCGCCTACCTGATCGAGCTCGCGGGCGGGACCGGCGGCCTCAACAACCCGGGCGGCAGCGTCGTCGTCGACTTTGCCCTCTTCGGCCCCTCGGTTGCCGAAGGCGAGTGGTACCGGCTCATCACCTGCGGCTTCCTCCACGCCAGCCTTTTCCACATCGGCTTCAACATGCTGCTGCTGTTCTTCCTCGGCCGGCTGCTGGAGCCGGCCCTGGGCACGCCGCGCTTTGTCGTCCTCTACTTCGCCGCGCTGCTCGGCGGCTCTTTCGGGGCGTTGATCCTCGACCCCAACGCGCTCACGCTGGGCGCCTCGGGTGCGATCTTCGGCCTCGCCGGGGCGACCTTCGTGATCGCCCGGGGGCGGGGGATGGACGCGATCGCCGGCGAGGTCGGCTTCCTGATCGTCTTCAACCTGATCTGGACCTTCGCCTCCGCCCGCAACATCAGCGTCGGCGGCCACATTGGTGGGCTGATCGTCGGCATCCTCTGTGCGCTGGCGATCGTCGCCGGCGAGCGCGGGATGTTCGGCCGCTACCGGGTCCAGCTCGAGTTCGCGGCGATGATCCTCGTTGGCGTCGCCTCAGCCGTCGGCGCGATCGCGATCAGCTGAGCACGTTCGGCGGGCCGAGCGCGGCGAAAGCGGCTGTCCCGGGCGGGTCGATGCGGTCGGGGTGCAGCAGGTGCCCGAGCAGCTCGACGCCGTCGACCAGGCGCGGCCCGGCTTCGGCGAAGCTGGTGCTGGAGTCGACCGCGAAGGCGCGCGGCGCTCCGAGCGCGGCGATCTGCTCCCAGTGCTCCATCGCCTGTGCGCGGGCGCTGTCGAGCGAGCCGTCGGGCATCACGATGACGACGTCGGCGCGCAGGCTCTCGAGCTCGCCCCAGCCGACCTCGGGCGGGTTCAGCCCCGGGTCGCCGGCGACGTCCTCGCCACCGGCGATCGAGATCATCTCCGGGATCCAGAAGCCACCGACCCGCGGCTGGTCGAGCCCCTCGAGCGCGATCACCCGCGGGCTGGGCGTTCCGGCGACCGCCGCTCGCACCGTCGCCAGCCGGCCCTCCAGCTCCCCGCGCAGCTCGTGAGCGTGCTCTTCCATTCCCGTGGCCTCGCCAAGGTGAACGATCTCTTCGAGCATCTCGCTGAGCGTTGCAACCCTCATCGATCGCCCAATATCGCACTTATCGAAATCTCCCCCGGGGGCGCCCAGCTATATTCCGTTCGCTGCATGGCCGAGGACGTCCCAGCCCGAAGTACCGGGCCGCATAGCCGATGAGCGTTCTCCTGCTCGTCCTCCTACTGCTGTTGATCGCGATCAACGGCTTCTTCGTCGCCGCCGAGTTCGCCCTCGTGCGCACCCGCCGCGGCAAAATCGAACAGCTTGCCGAGGAAGGCGAATCGGGCGCCGAGGCGGTCGTCAAGCAGCTCGACAAGATCGACGAATCGCTCTCCGCCTGTCAGATCGGGATCACGATCGCCTCGATCGGCATCGGCTTCCTCGGCGAGCCGGCGCTGGCGGTGCTGCTGGAGCCGGTCTTCGGCGGCCTCTCGCACGGGGTCGCGGTCGCGCTCTCGGTCGGGATCGCCTTCGTCCTCGTCACCGCCGCCCACATCAGCGTCGGCGAGCAGGTGCCGAAGATGCTGGCGATCGCCAACGCCGAGCGCGTCGCCCGCCGGGTCGCCCGCCCGCTCGACTGGTTCCGGGCCGGGACGGCGCCGGTGACGATGCTGCTGAGCGCCTTCTCCAACGCGATCGTCCGCCTCTTCGGCGTCAATCCCAAAGACCTCGAACAGCACCACACCGCCGAGGACCTGAAACAGATCATCGACAGCTCCCGCCTCGGCGGTCACCTCGACCCCGGCGAGGCGGGCATGCTCGGCGGCGTCTTCCACCTGCACGAGCAGGAGGCGCGCGAGGTGATGACGCCGATCCCGGCGGTGATCACGATCGACGCCTCCGAGACGGTCGAGGCGGCGCTGCGGCGCTGCGTCAGCTCCGGCCACACCCGCCTGGTCGTGATCGAGGACGAGAATCCGGACCGGGTCAAGGGCATCGTCCACAACAACAGCCTCGCCCGGGTCTACATGAGCGACGGCCCCGGGGCCACGATCGAGTCGGTGGTCCGCGACGCCCTGATCATCCCCGAGACGCGCCCGCTCGACGACCTCCTGCACGACCTCCAGGTCCAGCGCACCTCGCTCTCGGTCGTCGTCGACGAGTACGGCCGCACGGTCGGGATCGTCACCGTCGAGGACATCCTCGAGGAGGTGGTGGGGGAGATCGAGGACGAGACCGACCCCCGCGCGGCGGCGCTGCGCCGGCTCACCAACGGCGACTGGTTCGTCCGCGGCCACGTCTCGCTCGGCGACCTCGCCGACGCCGGGATCGAGCTGCCGGTCGACACCGACGCCTACAACTCGGTCGGCGGCTACGTCTTCGGCGAGCTCGGCCGGCTGCCCAAGCGCGGCGACTCGATCGTCGCCGACGGCTACACGATCCGGGTCGAGGCGGTTCGCGAGAACCGGATCGAGGCCGTGCGGATCAGCAGTTCCGTCCGTACGGACGCATAGCTTCTCCGGGCAACCCGCGAGTCACCCAAGTTTGGAGGTACGAGCATGTGGGTTGTTCGCCTGACCGACAAGCAGCTCGAGGTCCTGAGGGCGCTGCTGCGCTCCGAGGAACACCTCGGCCCGGCGCTGAAAGGTTCGATCGAGGCTCTCGATCTTGCCCGCTGGGATGAGCTCCCCGAGGCTGAGTTGCCATGGGAAGAGATCGAGATCGTCGCCCGCCGCCAGGGGATATCCGAGGC
Organism: Solirubrobacterales bacterium; assembly: GCA_036376895.1. Classification (GTDB taxonomy): domain Bacteria; phylum Actinomycetota; class Thermoleophilia; order Solirubrobacterales; family 70-9; genus VAYN01. The sequence continues at coordinate 124,246 of DASUZL010000015.1, read as the reverse complement.
GGACGTGATCTGGGACCTATCGGGGAAAGGAAAAAGGAAAGCGGCGCAAGCCGAATAGATCAGTCGTAAGGGTAAAAACCAGCCCCGGACTTACGGCCCAATTTTCCTTCGCCGGCCATCTTCACCATCAGCGTGGGGGGCTTGTGCGCCTCATCGCCGGAGTCGGCGTGGAGGGCATCGCCGATCGCCTCGGCAACGTCGAAGCCGACGAAGTCGAGCAGGGCCAGGGGACCCATCGGGTGGCCGGCGCCGAGCTTCATGCAGGTGTCGACCTCACCGGCCTCCATGCCGGTCCGTTCGACCAGCCGCACGGCGTCGAAGAGGTAAGGGAAGAGCAGGCGGTTGACGACAAAGCCGGCTTCGTCGGGGACCTCGACCGCGGTCTTGCCGAGCGCCGCGCACCAGGCCAGCGCCTGGTCGCGTGAGCCGGCGGCGCCGTCGGGGAAGCAGACCTCGATCAGCTGCATCCGCGGCACCGGGTTGAAGACGTGCAGCCCGAAGAGCTTGTCGGTGCCAGCCGCCGCGGCGATCTCACCGATGCTGAGCGAAGAGGTGGTGGTCGCCAGGTCGGCGTTGGGACAGGCGGCGGCGATGGTGGAGAGCAGCTCGCCCTTGGGACCGACCTCCTCGACGATCGCCTCGACGATGACGTCGCAATCGGCGAGGTCGGCGGGGTCGGTGGTCACCCGCAGCCGCGACGGCTCGGCGCCCTCGATCTTGGCGCAGGCAGCGACGATTTTCTCCTCCGCTCTCCAGGCCGAGGCCTCGCTGCGGGCGAGCAGGATCGTCGCCGCGGTCGTGGTCGAGACGGCGGCGAGGCCGGTGGCGATTGCACCGCTCCCCGCGATCCCCGGACTTTCGTACCCCTGGTTAGCGCTCATTGGGGCGGGTTCCTATCACGCGGGGAGGGAGCGGTGACGGGCGGGTCTCCAAACGGCCGTGGCCGAAACCGATTGACGAGTCAGTCGGCGATCTATGATTCAGAAGCGACGCGCTGAAAAAGATCTTGAGAGGAACGGAGAACGAGATGGCGGAGAACGGAAACGGCAGCTTCGGCGGCCGCGAGGTAGTGATCGTCGAGGCGGTCCGCACCCCGATCGGCCGCGGGCACCCGGAGAAGGGCTACTACAAGGACACTCATCCCTCGACCATCCTCGCCCGCACCCTGGAGGAGCTGATCAAGCGCTCCGGTGTCGACCCGGCCGAGGTCGGCGACGTGATCGGCGGCTGCGTGCAGCAGTTCGGCGAGCAGGCGCTGAACATCACCCGCAACGCCTGGCTCGAGGCCGGGCTGCCGATGGAGGTCCCGGCGACCACCGTCGACCGCCAGTGCGGCTCCGGCCAGCAGGCCGTGAACCTGGCGGCGGCGCTGATCGCCTCCGGTGTCCACGACGTCGCCGTCGGTTGCGGCGTCGAGCACATGGGCCACATCTCCTTCGCCGACAGCATGAGCGTCCAGCAGGAGCACGGCTTCGCCTTCACCCCGGAGCTGATGGAGCGCTACAACCTGATCCCGCAGGGCCTCTCGGCCGAGATGATCGCCGACAAATGGGAGATCCCCCGCTCTGAGCTCGACGAGTTCGGCGTGCGCTCCCAGGAACGGGCGATCAAGGCGACCGAGGAGGGTCGCTTCGAGCGCGAGATCCTGCCTTTCCAAGTCAACGGCGACACCTACGTCAAGGACCAGGGGCTGCGCGAGACGAGCCTCGAGGGCCTGGCCGGCCTCAAGCCCGCCTTCAAGGAGGACGGCAAGATCACCGCCGGCAACTCCTCCCAGGTCTCCGACGGCGCCGCCGCGGTGCTGCTGATGACCCGCGAGAAGGCCGACGCCCTCGGCCTCACCGCGCGGGCGCGGATCTTCGACCAGACCACGGTCGGGGTCGACCCGGTGATCATGCTCACCGGCCCGATCCCCGCCACGGAAAAGATCCTCGAGCGCAACTCGATGCAGATCGACGACGTCGACCTGATCGAGGTCAACGAGGCCTTCGCCTCGGTGGTCGCGGCCTGGCAGCGCGAGCTCGAGCCGGACATGGACCGGGTCAACGTCAACGGCGGCGCGATCGCCCTCGGTCACCCGCTGGGCGGCTCCGGCGCGCGCCTGATCACCACCCTGCTGCACGAGATGGAGCGCTCCGACAAGGAGATGGGCCTGGTGACGATGTGCTGCGGCGGCGGCCTCGGCACCGGCACGATGATCCAGCGCGTCTGAGCTGCACTGGGTCCCGGCGGGAGAGCTGACGTTCGTCCAGTTCCCCGCCGGGTCACCCCGGATCCCCTCCGGCGCCAATAGGTTGCCGCCTCCCTATTCCCCATAGAGAGGACCTGAGTTGAGTAAGCGACTCATCGCGCTCTTCGCCGCCGTGCTCGCGATTGCCGCGATCGCCGGCTGCGGCAGCAGCGACAGCGACACCGGCACCGCCGCCGCCGAGAGCACCAGCGCCAGCGAGGACGCCGGCGGCCCGGCGCTGAGCAAGGCCGAGTTCGTCAAGCAGGGCAACGAAATCTGCACGCAGGGCAAAGAAGAGGCCGAAGGCAATCTCGCCGAAGCCGTCGAAGAGTTCGGCAGCGAGGAACCGTCGGAGGAGGAGCAGGCACAGGTGGTGAGCGACGTGATCGTTCCCTCGTTCGAAGAAATCACCGACGGGCTGGCCGAGCTGAGCCCGCCGGCCGGCGAAGAGGACGCGCTCGCAGAGCTGGTCGCAGCCTTCGAGGACGGGACCGCCAGCGTCCTCGACGACCCGATCGCGGCCCTCGACGGGGACCCGTTCGCCGAGGCCAACGAGAAGGCGGCAGCGCTCGGCCTCGACGTCTGCGCCGAAAACTAGGACCTCCGCAGTGCCAGACGTTTCGTCGAGAGGCGCCCTGCGGGGCGCCTCTCGCATATATGCTCCGCCGCGATGGACCTGACGCTGTCGCCATCGGAGGAGCAGTTCCGCGACGAGGTTCGCACCTGGCTGGAAGAGAACCACCCGGGTCCCGAACCCGAGGGCGCGGGTCTCGACGAGATCATGGCCTTCCGCGGCGAGTGGCAGCTGAAGATGCATGCCGCCGGCTGGGCCGGGATCTCCTGGCCGAAGGAGTACGGCGGCCGCGGTGCGACGATGATCGAGCAGGCGATCTTCGTCGGCGAGGCGGCGCGCCTGGAAGCGCCCAGCCCCGCCAACGTGCTCGGCCTGGCGATGGGCGGCCCGGTGGTGATCGCCCACGGCACCGACGAGCAGAAGCAGCGCTACCTGGAGCCGATCCTGACCGGCGAGGAGATCTGGTGCCAGGGCTTCTCGGAGCCCGAGTCCGGCTCCGACCTCGCCTCGCTGAAGACCCGCGCGGTCAAGGACGGCGACGAATGGGTCGTCACCGGGCAGAAGGTCTGGACCACGTTCGCGCAGTACGCGAAGTGGTGCATGCTGGTCGCCCGCACCGACCCCGACGCCCCCAAGCATCAGGGGCTGACCTACTTCCTGATGGACATGGAGCAGGACGGGGTGGAAGCGAAACCGCTGGTCCAGATCACCGGTGAGGGCGAGTTCAACGAGGTCTTCTTCGAAGAGGCCCGCGTCCCCGACGCCAATGTCGTCGGCGGCGTCGGCAACGGCTGGAGCGTGGCGATCACGACCCTGATGAACGAGCGCGCCGGCCTCGCCTTCGGCGCCATCGCCCAGATTCAGAACAGCCTCGACCGGCTCGCCAGGCTGGCGACCGAGGTCCGCGCCAACGGCGGCAGCGCTGCTGAGGACTCCTACTACCGGCAGCGGATCGCCCAGCTCTACATCGAGGCCGAGACGATGCGGCTCAACGCGTACCGGGGTCTGACCAAGACGATGCAGTCGGGAATTCCGGGTCCCGAGGGCTCGCTCGGCAAGTGGCAGTGGGCGGACATCAACCAGGACCTGACCGAGCTGGCGCTGGAGCTGGAAGGCCACAACGCGCCGCTCGTGCACGGAGCCGGCGGCACGATCGAGACCGGCACCTGGCAGTACGGGTTCCTGCGCTCCCGCGCCAACTCGATCGAGGGCGGGACGACCGACATCCTCAAAAACATCATCGCCGAGCGGGTCCTGGGCCTGCCGCGGCTGCGCTAGGAGAGCCGGCGACCATGTACTTCGACCTCACCGACGAGCAGCAGGCGATCAAGTCCACCGCCAAGGATTTCCTCGCCTCGCGCTACAAATCCGACCGGGTCCGCGAGCTCGCCGCCAGCGAGGACGGCTTCGACGCCGCCGGCTGGAAGGAGATGGCCGAGCTCGGCTGGACCGGGCTGGCGCTGCCCGAGGAGTGGGGCGGCCAGGGCCTCGGCATCGTCGACCTGGCGATCCTCTTCGAGGAGATGGGCTACGCGCTCGCTCCCTCGCCGCTGCTCTCCAACACGATCGTCGGCCTCAGCCTTGCCCTCGACGGCTCCGATGACCAGCGCGAGCGCTACCTGCGTCCCCTTGCCAATGGCGAGCGCCGCGGCGCCTCGGCCGTGATCGGCGAGCTGACGGCGGACGCCGACGGCGACGGCTTCGTCCTCAACGGCGAGAAGACGCCGGTGATCGATGGCGGCAGCGCTGACTTCCTTCTCGTCGTCGGCACCGACGGGGGCCGTTTTCTTGTCGAGCGCGATGCCGCCGGGGTGACGGTGACCCCGCAGTACTCGATCGACCCCACCCGCCGGCTCGCAACGGTCGCCTTCGACGGCGTCCGCGTCGCTGCCGGCGACACTCTGCCGGAGGGTCAGGGCTACTTCCCGGTCTTCCACCGGGCCTGCGTCGCGATCGCCGCCGAGTCGACCGGGATCGCCCAGCGGACGATGGAGATGGCGGTCGAGTACGCCAAAGACCGGCAGCAGTTCGGCCGCCCGATCGGCGCCTACCAGGCCGTCTCCCACCGCTGCGCGCAAATGCTGCTGGAGACCGAGAACGCCCGCTCCGCCGTCTACGGCGCCGCCTGGGCCGCCGACGCCGAGCCCGAGTCGCTGCCGCTGGCCGCATCGATGGCCAAGGCCTACGCCTCCGATGCCGGCTGGCGCGTCCCCGACGCCTCGATTCAGGTCCACGGCGGGATCGGCTTCACCTGGGAGCACGACCTCCACTTCTTCCTCAAGCGCGGCCGCGCCAACGCAGCCATGTTCGGCGACACCAAGTTCCACCGTGAGCAGGTCGCCGAGGCCGTCCTGTCACGCGTCGGCGAGCCGGCTGCGGCCTGAGTCAGGGACGGGGCGTGACATGAGCGCCCTGGACCGAGTCTCCGTCGCTGCGATCGGCACCTCTGTCGCCGAGCTCGAGGCCGACGCCCTGCGGGCCGAGGCGGCCGGAGTCGAGTGCGTCTGGGCGCCGGAGCTGTTCCGCAGCGCCTCCACCCAGGCCGCCTACCTGGCGGCCAAGACCTCGACCATCGGGGTCGCCACCGGGATCGTCTGGGCCTTCACCCGCAGCCCCTTCATCCACGCCGTCAGCGCCCTCGACGTCGACGAGATGTCGGGCGGCCGCTTCCGCCTCGGCATGGGCGCCGGCGTGAAACGACTGAACGAGACCTGGCACAACGCCGACTACGGCAAACCGGCGCCGCACCTGCGCGAGGCGATCGAAGCGACGCGGCTGATCATGCAGCAGGCCAGCGCCGGCGAACCGATCCGCTACCAGGGCGACTACTACGACATCGACATCAAGGGCTGGATCCGGCCCCACCCGCCGGCGCGCGAGGGCGTGCCGCCGATCTACACCGCCGCCGTCCAGGGTGGGATGGCGCGGATGGCCGGCGACGTCGCCGACGGGCTGATCGGCCACCCGATCCAGAGTCTGCGCTGGATCGACGAGATCGTCGTCCCAGCCTTCGAGACCGGCCTCGAGCGCTCCGGCCGCGACCGCGCCAGCTTCGACTACCTGCCGACCGTCTGCTGCGCGATCGACGACGACGAGGGGCGGGCGATCGAGATGGCCCGCCGCACGATCTCCTTCTACGCGACGGTCAAGACCTACATGCCGCTCTGGGAGCTGCACGGCTTCGCCGACAACGCCGTGGCCGCCGGCGATGCCTTCCGCCGCGGCGACCTGGCCGGCGTCCCGGCCGCGATCAGCGACGAGATGGTCGATGCCTACTGCGCCGCCGGGCCGCTCGACAAGGTCCGAGCCCGGGTCGAGCAGACGGCCGAGCGCGCCGACGGCCTCTTCCTCACCCCGCCGACCTACTTCATCTCGCCCGAAGAGCTGGGCGAGTTCCAGAACCGGATCATCGACGCCTTCGGGCCGGGCGCCTGAGCGCAGCCCCCGAAAGCCGCCTCGACGAAGTCCTCGAGCGGGTGCGCGAGATCCCGCCCGGGTTTGTCCGCAGCTACGGCGACGTCAGCCCAGGTGCCCCGCGTTACGCCGGCACCGTGCTGTTCGAAATAGACGAGCCCGACCTGCCCTGGTGGCGCGTCGTCCGCGCCGATGGCTCGCTCGCGAAGGGGGCCCGCCAGCGGCGACTCCTGGTCGCCGAGGGGGTCCCCTTTCGCGGCGAGCGCGTCGAGATGAGCGCCGCTCGTTTCGCTCCCTAGCCGTCTACGGGCAGACGACCACCAGGTGGAAGTCGGCGTCTTCGTTGGCGCCGTCTTTGGCCCGGGTGTGGACTTCGACCGCGTTGGCGTTGGCCGGCGAGGTGTTGGTCTGGGCGTAGCCCGAGGTCGGGATCGTCGTGCCGGCGTTGTTGCGGGCGGCGATGTTGGCGCAACCGGAGATGTTGATCGGGAAGACGACCGAGACCGCGCCGCCTGCCTCGGTGGCGCTGATGCCCGCGTCGCTGGCCCGGGCGAGCACTGCGTTGCCGGGGTTGGCCGGGTTGTTGACGACTGCCCAGTAGGTGTGCGTGGCGCGCTGGGAGGTCGGCACGACCCCGAGCTTGGCGGTGTTGATCTGGAACCCGGTCAGGGTCTTCTTCTTCAGCTTGCCGCCGCCGATCGTCTGCTTCATGATCGCGCCGCCGTTGATGTTCTGGGCGGCGTAGGCGGTACCAGCGAGGGCGATGATCAGGGCGATCACCGCGACCACCATCGCCGGCGACGGGCGTCTGTTCTTGAGCATGCTCATCTGGACTCCCTTCGGTTTGAGGAGGAGCTAGTGGAAATTAGGTAACCCGATCGACCGGCGGAAGCTTCGGTACGCGCCCGTGCGCAAAGCCGCTTGCGCTGGGCGTACAGCTAGGCCGGCAGGGCTGCGACGAAGCGCTCGAAGGCGGCGATGTCGGTCACGGCGTCGCCGTGACCGGGCAGGATCAGGCTCGGGTTGAGGGCGGCGAGCTTGTGGATCGAGCGGCGGTTCTCGGCCGGATCGGGGGTGAAGATGTCGGGCGGCTCGAGGATCATCTTGCGGCCGGTGGCGTAGCTCATGTTGCGAATCACGTCGCCGCAGATCGCCACCCGGTCTGACTCGCGGAAGAAGATCACCTCGCCCGGCGAGTGGCCGGGGGCGTGGTGGACGCGGAAGCCGGCGACCTCGTCGCCCTCAGCGAGGACGCGGTCGACCTTGTGCGGAGGGCCTTGCCAGAGGCGGGCCGAGAGCCTAGGGACGATGCTGGTGCCAGCCGCCACGGGCTTCTTGCCTTCCATCGCTTCGACGTCGTCGGCGTGGCAGGCGAGTGGAACGTTGCGCGCCTCGCAGACGTCCTTGGCGACGCCCTGGTGGTCGGGGTGGACATGGGTCAAGGCCAGCATCGAGATCTCGCGGTCCTCGAGCTCGGCGAAGATGCGGCGCCGGTCCCAGGTGCGGCCGGCGTCGATCAGCACGTCCTCGGCCATGTAGACGTTGATCGAGGGCGCCGGGAACTCCTTCAGGCGCCAGACGCCGGGGGCCAGGTACTTCAATGCGACCCGATTCCGAGCGTGCCGCGGGGGTCGCCGCTGTGCTCGGCCAGCTCTTCCAGCTTGGCGATCTTGCGTTCGCCTTCGAGCCGGGCCGGGTGCTCGGCGGGAAGCAGCTCGATCAGGCGGCGGATCCGGTTGCGGACCTGCAGCGCGAAGTGGGGGGTGGAGGCGCCGGCGAGGGCGCGGATGTCCTCCGGGGTGATCTCCCGGGCGCCGAGCAGGGCTGGGTTCTCGGACTCGCTCACGGCGCGCTCCCGATCCTGGTCAGCTCGGCAAGTTCGTTCACTTCCGCCTGCTGGTTCACGTCGATGGCCTCCTGGTCGCCGATCACCCACACGTGGTTGTAGAAGGCGCGGGTCGGGTTGTTGGTGTAGCCGGGCTTCACGTCGAGGAAGTAGCTGCGCAGATCCGTCGGGAGGGTACCGGCGTCGTCCGTGAGCAGCAGCGGGCCCCAGGTGCCGGAGGCCGAGAGCGGCGTCGCCGCGGCGGCGTTCAGCGGTGCATCGGTGCGGGTGAGGACAAAGCCGTGGCCGGGGTCGTTGATGCTCCAGCCGAAGTCTTCGTCGTCGTAGCGGGCGAAGGCGATCGCGTTGGCGATTGGGTCCTCGCCGGAGACGCGCTTCACCTGCTTGGCGATCGCGGCGACTTCGCGCACGACTCCGGAGGAGATCGCCGAGGAGGGGCCGAGGACGTAGACCGGGACGCCGGGGTGGCGCTTGAGGGCGGTGGCGGTCGCCTTCGGCAGCTTCTCGACGGCGCTGAAGAGGACCGGGTCGCCGGAGCGAGCGGCCCAGGCTGCGGCCGGCATCGCCAGCTCCGGGGATGCTTCCGGGGCGAGCACGAAGTGGTCGGGGGGCGAGCCGGCGAGGCGCTCGCGCAGCCGCGCGATCGCCGCCGCCTCGACAGCGGGCGAGCCGGCGGCGACCTTCGTCACCTTGCCGCTGGGCGCAGCGACGTCGCCGATCGCGAAGGCGGTCGCGCCGTTGGTGTTCTTGGCGCCGCTGGGCTGCAGGGCGCCGAGCGCTTCTTCCGTTGCGTCAGGCGCGCCGTCGGCGGCGGAGATCAGGACCGGCGCCCGCACCGGCGCCGCCATCAGCACCGAGCCGGCGATCCCGCCGGCCCAGTCGTCTTCGCTGACGAGAGTGACCGCGGCGGGGCGCTGAGCGGGCGTGACGGAGGGGAAGGCCGCGAGCGCGACCCCGGCCGCGTTGGCCGCCGGGTCGGCGCCGCCGACCCGGGTCGTGTTGCCGGTCGCAAAAGCTGGATACCCGAGTTCGGTCGGTTCGGCGGCCGGCACCGGCGCGGGAGCGTCGGCCGTCTCGTCGTCACCATCTCCACCGCTGCCGCCGATGATCGCGACTACGAGGAAGACGATGCCCAGCAGGGCGAGACCACCGACGAGCTTCAGCGCTCCGGGGAATCCTTGCTGCGGCGGAGCCGTCTCAACCGGTTTCGGGGGTGCCTTTTTGGCCGCAGGCGCGGATTTCTCCTCTGGTGGCGGAGATTTGCGCTCCGGCTCGGCCGCCGCCTCGGGCGTCTCGGTCGCCGGCACGTCGGCGTTGATCGGTCGTCCCCTGCGCACGCGGCGAACGCTACACAGGTCCCCGTGGGCGATTTTGTTTCCCATAGGCGAACAAACGCGCCCATGGGGGCGCTAAAGTGCGGTTGTGACTGGCTGACTGACCAGTCAATCAGTCCCCACGCCCAGGAGAGAGACCATGGACTTCGGATTCAACGACGAGCAGCTCGAGTACAGGGCCAAGTGCCGGAAATTCGCCGCCGAGGTGATTCGCCCGGCCGCGCGCAAGCACGATGAAGAGGAGAGCACCCCCTGGGAGGTGATCAAGGAGGCGCGCAAGCAGGGCTTCGGCGGCCTCGAGGGCATCCAGCGCAACGCCGCCGACGCCGAGGGCCAGATGCAGGTGATCTCGGCCGAAGAGTTCCACTGGGGCTGCGCCGGCACCGCCCTGGCGATCTCCGGCTCCGGCCTCGCGGCCGCTGGCATCGCCGCCTCGGGCACCCCGGAACAGATCGGCCGCTGGGTGCCGGAGTGCTTCGGCAGCGGCGACGAGATCAAACTCGGCGCCTACGCGGTGACCGAGCCCCAGGCCGGCTCCGACGTCAAGAGCCTCAAAACCACCGCCAAGCGCGACGGTGACGAGTGGGTCCTGAACGGGACCAAGGTCTTCATCACCAACGGCGGCATCGCCGACGTCCACGTCGTCGTCGCCGCAGTCGACCCGGAGCTCGGCACCCGCGGCCAGGCCTCCTTCGTGATCGGCAAAGACACCCCCGGTCTCTCCCAGGGCAAGAAGGAGACCAAGCTCGGGATCCGCGCCTCGCACACGGCCGAGATCGTGCTCGAGGACTGCCGCATCCCGATCGAGAATCTGCTCGGCGGCGAGGAGAAGCTGGCGAAGAAGCTGGAGCGAGGCCGCTCCGGGCAGAAGTCGCGCTCGGCCGACGCGCTGGCGACCTTCGAGGTGACCCGGCCGCTGGTCGGCGCCTCCGCCCTCGGCATCGCCCAGGCCGCTTACGAGTGGACGCTCGAATACCTCGACGGCCGGGTCGAGGGCACGACGCCGCTGCTGCAGACGCAGCGCATCCAGCAGACCCTGGCCGACGTCGCGACCGAGATCGAAGCCGCCCGGCTGCTGGTCCAGCGCGCCGCCTGGATGGGCCGCAACGGGGTGCCGATGACCGGTGGCCAGGGCTCGATGTCGAAGCTCAAGGCCGGCGACGTGACGATGTGGGCGACCACGACCTTGATGGACCTGGTCGGCCCCGACGCCTGGAACACCGAGTACCCGCTGGAGAAGTTCTTCCGCGACGCCAAGATCTACCAACTGTTCGAGGGCACGGCGGAGATCCAGCGCATGGTCATCTCGCGGATGCAGGCGCGCGAATACGCCGAGCGGCTCCAGTTCGGCGCCGACGTCGCCGCCAAGGCGATGGCGGACTCGACCAAGGAGCCCGTCGCGGCCTAAGCTCGGGACGTGCACGGCCCGGGCCACGAGGGACATAGCCACGGCTTCGGCGCCCACGCGCTGGAGGCGCGGCGCGAGGACAGCCGCCGGCGGATGTGGGTGGCGCTGGCGATCAACGCGGCGCTGCTCCTCGCCGAGGTCGTGGGGGGCCTCATCACCGGCTCGCTGGCGGTGCTGGCCGACGCCGGCCACCTGCTCTCCGACGTCGGCTCGATCGTCCTCGCCCTGATCGCGGCGCGGCTCGCCTCGCTGCCCGCCGCCGGCCAGCGCACCTTCGGCTACCAGCGCTCCGAGGTGCTGGCGGCGCTGGTCAACGGCCTGCTCCTGGTCGCGGTCAGCATCGCGATCGCGATCGCCGCGCTCAGCCGCCTCTCCGACCCGCCCGAGATCGACGGCGCTGGCGTGCTCGCACTCGGCGTCCTCGGCCTGGCCGGCAACCTGGCGGCGACGTGGGTCCTGGCCCGCGGCCAGCGCGAGGACATCAACCTCGAGGGCGTGCTGCGCCACAGCGTCGCCGACGCGCTCGGCTCGCTCGGCGTCGTCCTCGCCGGCGCCTTCGTCCTGCTCCGCGGCTCCGACATCGTCGACCCGATCGTCGGCCTGCTGATCGCCGCCCTCGTCCTCATCTCCTCATGGCGCCTGATCAAGGAGCCGGTCGACGTGCTGATGGAGGCGGCGCCGGCCGGGCTCGAGGTCGACCGGGTGGGGGAGGCGATCTGCGGCGAGGAGGGCGTGCGCTCGGTCCACGACCTCCACGTCTGGACCGTGACCGCCGGGTTCGGCGCGATTGCCGCCCACGTCGTCGTCGCCCAGGGCTCCGACCGCGACCTGATCCGCCGCCGGCTGGAGCTGACCCTGCGCGAGGGCTTTGGGATCGAGCACACGACGCTGCAGATGGAGGAGGAGGCCGAAGGCGGCCTGCTGCGGGTCGAGAACGCCCCCGGCGGCTCTTGACGACGCCTGAGCCGCAAGCCCAGTTGCAGGGGCTTTGTGGCCGGCGAGCCGGAAATCGCGCTTGGCTAGCCTCGGGACGATGCCCAGGAATCGCCTTGCTGCGATGGCGCTCGTTGCTGCCTTCGTCGCCATCTGCCTCGCCCTGTTCGCCAGCCCCGCCGGGGCGGCGGACCTGCAGACCGAACTCGAAGAGAAGCAGTCCAAGCTCGAAGACGTGCGCGAACACGAGGGCGTGCTGACCACGACGATCTCCCGCTATGGCGACGAGATCGAGCGCCTCACGGGTGAGGTCGCCGATATCCGCACCGAGGAGGCGGCGGTGGAGGAACGGCTCGCCGCCAAGCAGGCGGAGCTCGACGGCGCCGTCGCCGAGCTCGATGCTGCGCGCACGCGCCTGGAGCAGATCCGCTCCCACCTGAAGCGGGCGCTGGTCGCCCTGCGCGAGCGCTTGGTCGCGATGTATGAAACCGGCAGCCCCGATCTGCTGGCGGTGATCGTCGGCTCCAGCGGGGTCGACGACCTTGCAGCCCGCACCGAATACCTCGACCGCTTGCACGGGATGGACGAGGCGGTCGTCGGCCGGGTCACCGACCTGCGCAACGAAGTCAAGAGCCTGGTTGCCCGCCTGCGCGATACGAAAAACCGGATCGAAGAGGCGCGCGACGCGATCGCTGTCGAAGAGCAGGCGCTGGCCGACGCCCGCGCCTCGCTGCAGAGCCGCCAGCACGAGTTGGCGAGCGCCCGCGCCGACCGCGTCGCGGCGCTCGGCAAGATCCGTGCTCACGAGGAGGAGCTCGACGGCTCGGTCGCCGAGATCCAGGGCAAAATCGCCGCCGAACTCTCCACCTACGGCTTCACGCCGCTCCCCGCCGGCCCGATCATCGGCGGCAGCGGCAGCATGATCTGGCCGGTCGACGGCGCCGTCGTCTCCGGCTTCGGCGGCCGCGAAATCGGCGCCGGCTACGAGTACCACCCCGGGATCGACATCGCCGTGGCCGAAGGCACGCCGATCCGCGCCGCCGAAGCCGGGGTCGTGATCTTCACCCAGCCGGAGTCGAGCAGCGGCGGCTACGGCAACTACACCTGCATCGACCACGGCGGTGGGCTTTCCACCTGCTACGCCCACCAGACCAGTTTCGCGGTCGCCGCCGGACAGGCGGTTTCGCAGGGCGCAATCATCGGGTACACCGGCTGCACCGGTTACTGCCTAGGTCCCCATTTGCATTTCGAGGTGCGGATCAACGGTGAAGTAACCGACCCGATGGGTTACCTTTAACAATCAAGAAATGATTCGTCAGGCGCACACCTATCTGGTGGGCGCGATGTCCGGCGCGACGCTGATCGCGATCGCCATCGCTGTATTCGTCCTGCTGGTTTCCGCCCAGGTCTTCCGCGACTGGCCAATAGCCGCGCTCGGCAACGGCGATGACAGCGCCGCTGTGTCCGCCGCGCAGCCGGCCGATGGCGGCGCCAGCGCCGCGCAGGGCGGCGGCTCTGGTTCTGGTGCCGGCGGTGGTGCCGCGAACGGCGACGACGGCAGCGACCGCGCCCGCAAAGGGGACGGATCGCTCGCCGCGGTCCCATCTGGCTCCTCGCCCGCCGCGACGACCGAGGCGACCACGGGCGGCGGCGCACCCGAAGGCGGCGCCGGTGGTGCTGCCAACGGCGGCGCTCCCCAGGGAGCTGCGCAGGACCCCAACTCCTCGGCCTCCTCTGGAGGCAACGGCGGTGGCGGCGGTGCGGGCGGCGGCGGTGGCTCCGAAGGCAGCGGCAGTGGCGGCGGCGCCGGAACGGCCGCCTCGACGACCGGCAAAGTCACCGAAACCGTCAACAACACGGTCAACGAGGTCGACGAAGACGTGCTCGGCGGCACCCTCAACGAAGCCGGCGTGACCGATGTGACCGAAGACGTAGTCGACGGCGTCGTCGGGCCCGAATCGACCGTCGGCAAAGTCGTCGACGGCGTCGTCGACACGGTCAAAGGCGTGCTCGGCGGCGGTCACTAGGCACCGAACTGGCGCCGCCAGTCACAATGCCGGTCCGATGGCGGAGCGGCGAGAACAGGCGGGGTCGGTCGCGAGCGGCGATCCGATCGAGGGTTCTGCGGTCTTCCCCGCCACCAGCCGCGTAAACGCGCGCGGCCACCTCGAGGTTGCCGGCTGCGACGTGGTCGAGCTGGCCGAAGCGCACGGCACCCCCGCCTACATCTACGTCGAGGACGACCTCCGCGCCCGCGCCCGCGCCTATCGCGAGGCCTTCGAGCAGCGCGGCGCCGAGTTCGAGGTTCTCTTTGCCAGCAAGTCCCTGCCCTGCACCGCCGCCTACAAGCTCTTCGCCGCCGAGGGGCTCTCGGTCGACGTCGCCTCCGGTGGCGAGCTGCACATGGCTCTGCGCGCCGGCTTCGACCCCGACCGCATCCACATGCACGGCAACAACAAGTCAGACGAGGAGATCCTGCTCGCCTCCCGCGCCGGGATCCGCCACCTGATCCTCGACTCCTTCGACGAGATCGACCGCTGCGAGCGCCTGCTGGAGCAGCGCCAGCGGGTGCTGATCCGGGTGACGCCCGGGATCAAGCCCTCGACCCACGACTACATCCAGACCGGCCAGCTCGACTCCAAGTTCGGCTTCGGCCTGGAGGACGGGCTGGCGGCGCGGGCGATCGAGCGGGTGCTGGCCTCCGACAAGCTTGAGCTGGTCGGGCTGCACGCCCACATCGGCTCCCAGATCTTCGAGCTCGAGCCCTACACGCTGGCGATCCGCGCGCTTGGCGAGCTCGCCGGCGACTGGTGCCGCGTGGTCAACGTCGGCGGCGGTCTCGGCGTCGCCTACACGGCCGAGGACGAGCCGCCCTCGATCGACGAGTACGTCGACGTCAAGGTCCGCGGCGTCGCCGAGGTCTTCGGCTCCGACGTGCGGATCCTGGTCGAGCCGGGGCGCTCGCTGGTCGCCAATGCCGGCCTCACCGCCTACCGGGTCGGCACCGTCAAGGAGATCCCCGGCATCCGCACCTACGTCGCCGTCGACGGCGGCATGTCCGACAACCTGCGGCCGATGCTCTACGGCTCCCGCTACGAGGCGCTGGTTGCTGACCGGGCCGCGGTAGCGCCGGACACGCTGGCGACGATCGCCGGCATGCACTGCGAGTCCGGCGACATCCTCGTCCGCGACGCGATGCTGGCCGAGCCGGCGGTCGGCGACGTCCTCGTCACCCCGGCGACCGGCGCCTACGGCCACGCAATGGCGAACAACTACAACGGCGTGCCGCGGCCGCCGGTGATCTTCTGCAACGACGGCGAGGCGCGGGTCGTGGTCCGGCGCGAGACTTACGAGGACTTGACCGCTCGTGATGTCTGAGGTGCGCGCCGATGTCTGAGGGCTCCAAACCCGTTCGTATCGGGCTGCTGGGACGCGGCACCGTCGGCGCTGCCTTCGCCGAGCTGGTCGCCGAGCGCGCCGACGCGGTCGAGGCCGCGACCGGGCGCCGTCCCGAGATCTCCGGGGTGCTGACTCGCTCGGAGGGGGACTTCGGCGAGATCCTCGAGCGCTCCGACCTGGTCGTCGAGCTGATGGGAGGGACCGACCCGGCCCGCCAGTTCGCGATCGACGCGATGCGGGCGGGGCGGCCGCTGGTCACCGCCAACAAGCAGCTCCTCGCCCAGCACGGCGACGAGCTCTTCGGGATCGCCCGCGAGGCCGGGGTGCAGTTGCGCTTCGAGGCGGCGGTCGCCGGGGTGATCCCGATCGTGCGCACGATCCAGGAGAGCTTCGGCGTGACCGAGATCTCGAAGGTGTTCGGGATCGTCAACGGCACCACCAACTTCATCCTCAGCGAGATGGCGGCGAGCGGCGCCTCCTACGACGACGTGCTGGCCCAGGCGCAGGAGCTCGGCTACGCCGAGGCCGACCCGACCGACGACGTCAGCGGCGCCGACGCGGCGGCGAAGATGGCGATCCTCGCCCGGCTCGCCTTCCACACGCCGGTCGGCCTCTCCGAGGTCTCCTACGAGGGCATCGAGTCGATCCAGCCCGACGACCTCGCCTACGCCAAGGAGCTCGGGCTCTCGTTGAAGCTGCTCGGCGTCGCCGAACGCCGCGACGACGGCATCAGCGTCCGCGTCTTCCCCTGCTTCCTCTACCGCGGCCACCCGCTGGCGCCGATCGAGGGACCGTTCAACGCGGTCATGGTCGAGGCGCCGGCGATCACCGAGGTGACGATGTCGGGACCGGGGGCGGGGGGGCTGCAGACCGCCTCGGCGGTGCTCGGCGACGTCGTCTCGATCCTCGCCGGCGACGCTCCGGTGCACGAGACCCGGGCCGAGCTGCCGATCGTCGCCGACGTCACCTCCTCCTTCTACCTGCACCTCGAGGTCGCCGACCAGCCCGGCGTGCTGGCCCGGGTCGCGACCGTGCTCGGCGAGCACGACGTCTCGGTCAAGAGCGTCGTCCAGCGCGGGATCGGCGACGACGCTCGCCTGGTGATGGTGATCCATGAGTGCTTGGAGTCGCGCTTCGCGGCGGCCCTGGCGGCGCTCGGCGAGCTCGGCGACCTGCGGGCGCCGGCGCGCTCGATCCACGTGATCGAGGAGGAGTTCTAGATGTCGAAGGGCTTGATCGAGCTTTACCGCGACCGGCTTTCACTGGAGCCCGGCGACCCGATCGTGACGCTGAGCGAGGGCTCGACGCCGCTGATCGCCGCCGACCGGCTCTCGGAGCGGATCGGCGCCCGCGCCTACATCAAGTTCGAGGGCGCCAACCCGACCGGGTCGTTCAAGGACCGGGGGATGACGGTTGCCGTCTCGCGCGCCAAGGGGCGCGGGGCGGAGGCGGTTATCTGCGCCTCGACCGGCAACACCGCCGCCAGCGCCGCCGCCTACGCGGCGCGGGCGGGGCTGCGCGGGGCGGTGATCGTGCCCGAGGGCAAGATCGCGATCGGCAAGCTTGCGCAGGCGCTGATGCACGGGGCGCGGGTCGTCGCCCTGCAGGGCAACTTCGACGACGCCCTGACCCTGGTCCGCGAACTCGCCCAGAAGCACCCGATCGAGCTCGTCAACTCGGTCAACCCGCACCGGATCGAAGGCCAGAAGACGGCAGCATTCGAGATCGTCGAGGACCTCGGCGAGGCGCCCGGGGCGCTGGCGATCCCCGTCGGCAACGCCGGCAACGTCACCGCCTACTGGCGCGGCTTCCAGGAGTCCGGCGCCGCTCCGGTTCTCTACGGCTTCCAGGCCGAGGGCGCGGCGCCGCTGGTCAGCGGCTCGCCGGTCGCCAACCCCGAGACCATCGCCTCGGCGATCCGGATCGGCAATCCCGCCCGTTGGGAGGAGGCGATGTCGGCCTTCACCGCCTCCCGCGGCCGCGTCGCCGCCGTCTCCGACGCACAGATCCTCGACGCCTACCACTGGCTCGCCGCCAGCGAGGGCGTCTTCTGCGAGCCCGCCTCGGCCGCCTCGGTCGCCGGCCTGCTCGCCCACGGCCTCCCGGTCGGCGAGGGCGAAGCACCGCCGGAGTCGGTCGTCTGCGTGCTCACCGGCCACGGCCTCAAGGACCCCGACACCGCCCTCGGCAAAGCCCCCGCGGTTATCAACTGCGACAACGACCTCAGCGCCGTCGAGCGCGCCGTCTTCGACTAGCTGTATTGAGTTTAAATACCACTGGGTACTGAACTTCAATACAGTCTGGTATTGTGTCTCAGTATGATCGAGCTCAATCCATTTGTCTTCAACCGACCGGTGGAGCCGGACGAGCTGATCGATCGCGACGAGGAGGCAGAGCGCCTGCTGCGCCTGGCCGAAGGTGCGCACGCGAGCAGACTCTCGGCACCGCGCCGCTACGGCAAGACCAGTCTCCTGCGGCGTATCGGGAGGGATGCGGACCTGGCGGGGATGAACTACGTCGAGGTCGACTTCTACGGCGTTCTTTCTGCGACTGACGTGATCGGGCGTCTCGCCGAGGCTTACGCTCGGTTGCGCCCGCCGCTGCGCCGGATCGCGATCGCGGCACTCGAAACGCTGAAGTTGAAGGTCACCCTCGGCGGAGGGCCACTCAGGATCGAGGCCCAGCCGGTGTCGCAACCCGAGGCCAGTCACTTGGTTGGCGAATTGCTCGATCTTCCGTTGACGCTGTATGAGCGCAACGGCACCCGTTCCCTCGTAGCCTTCGACGAGTTCCAGGCGCTGCTCGCCGTCGGACACGGCATCGACGGTCTCTTCCGAAGTCGCATCCAGCGACACGGGGACGCCGCGAGCTATGTCTTCGCAGGCTCGCATCCGGGACTGATGAACGAGCTGTTCGGCAGGCAGGAGCGACCGTTCTTCGGGCAGGCCCGGGTCTTTCACCTCGACCCTCTGGCCGGCGCCGACCTCGTCGAATACATCGGGACCAGGTTCGAAGCGACGAAGCGTGACGCAACGCCTGTCCTGGGACCACTGGTCGACCTCGCGCGCGGACATCCTCAGAGGGCGATGCTGCTGGCGCACCATCTCTGGGAGCAGACTCCGCCCGGTGAGCGTGCGACGCCGGAGCTGTGGCAGGCCGCGCTCGGCGCGGCGCTGGCGGAGCAGGCGGAGGCGATGGAGGCTGCCTGGGATGCTCACGGCCCCAGCGAGCAATCGGTGCTGGCAGCGCTCGCGCTCTCGGCCGACTCTCTCTTTGCCGAGCGCACTTTGCGTCGCTTCAACCTGAGCAGGGGCGGCGCTCAGCACGCGCGTGGCAAACTCGCACGAATGGGAAGCGTGCATGAAGTGGGGCGGCGCTGGGAGTTGGTCGATCCCCTGCTCGCCGAGTGGATCGGCCGGCTCGAGGGACGGGCGGGCCTGCGATGACCGCCCGTCACCGGCTCGTCCGCGTCCCCGCTTCGTCGGCCAACCTCGGCCCCGGCTACGACGCGATGGCGGCGGCGGTCTCGCTGCACCTGGAGCTGGAGGTGGAGGAGACGGGGGAGTTCTCGCTCGACCCGGGCGGGCTCGAGGTCTCGACCGGGCGCGACAACCTCGTCGTCCACGCCTTCGAGACGCTGCGCCCGGCTGACGGGATCGCCTTCCGTCTGCGCAGCGAGATCCCGCTGGCGCGCGGGCTCGGCTCCAGCGCCGCTGCGATCGTCGCCGGCCTCGCCGCCGCCGACCACCTCTTCGAGCTGGCCCTCTCCAAAGAGGAGATGCTGGCGCGGGCGACCGACCTGGAGGGGCATCCCGACAACGTCGCCGCGGCGATCTACGGCGGCTTCGTCGTCTGCGGCAGTGGCGATGACGGAGGGCCGCTGGCCGCCCGCTTCGACCCGCCCGAGGGGCTTGAGGGGATCGTCGTGATCCCGCCGGAGGAGGTCTCGACCAAGCTCGCGCGGGAGGCGATCCCGGCCGAGCTGCCGCTGGCCGACGCCGTCGCCAACGTCTCCGCCGCCGCCCTGCTGGTGCTGGGACTGCGCAGCGCCGACCTCGACCTCGTCTCCCGCGGCCTCCGCGACTCGATCCACCAGCCGCGCCGCCGCGACCTCTACCCGCGCTCGATGGAGATCGTCGACGCCGCCCGCGAGCTCGGCGCCCTGGGGGCGACGATCTCCGGCGCCGGCCCAACCGTCCTGGTCTGGACCACCTGGCAGGAGGCCGGAAACGTTGCTGCCGCGCTGGGTGAGCGCTGCGCCGGCTGGGCCGAGGTGCGCCGCCTCCCCTTCGAGCCGCTCGGCGCCGACGTCCCGGAGCTCTAGGTGGACTGGCTGGTTCAGATCGGGCTGATCGAGCTGGCATTCGGCGGCCTGCTGGGCTGGGCGATGGTGGTCAAAGACGAGAAGCCCGAGTGGCTGCGCCAGATCGGCGTCGTCGCCCCGCACCGGATCCGCCAGGTCCACCTCGACTACGTGATGATGGGCCTGATCCTGATCGGCGTCGGCCTCGCCGTCCCCGACCTGCCCACGGCGATCGCCATCGCCCTCGCTTTCGGCACCTTCGTCAACCCCTTGCTCTTCGTCCCCCTCGCCTTCGACCCGAAGGCCGAGAAGCGCACCTGGTATCGCGCCGTCGCGGTGGTCTCGTTCCTGGGCGTCAGCGGTGGGCTGGTAGCCGCTGCGATCGTCGGTCCCGGATAGCGGTCCCGGGCGCCGAGCCCAGGGATACGATCATTCGTATGACAAAACTCCGGAGCCTTCGCTGGATCGTCGCCCTCGCCGTTGCCGCCGCCCTGCTGGTCATCCCAGCCGCCGCGCAGGCGACGCTGGCGTTCGTGCGCAATCCCCTCAAACCGGTTGTCTTCGTTGCCAACGACGACGGCTCCGGCGTCCGCAAAGTCGATGCCGGCACTGGCCCGCGCGTCTCGCCGGACGGCCAGACCGTCGTCTACTTCCACGAAGGCCCAGGGCACTCGCAGGAAATGAAGGCTCTCTCGCTGCAGGGGGCGATCGTCAAGACGCTGATGGTGGGGTGGCAGGAAACCCAGTACCTGGCCTTCTCACCCGACTCGAAGACGATTGCGGCGCTGCGCGGTCCCGAAATCGGCAAACGCAAGCTGGTCCTGATCAACGTCGCCACCGGCGCCCAGCAGGTGGTCGCCCAGGGGTACTTCAGCGGCATGAGCTTCGACCCGGGTGGCAGCGGCCAGCTCGTCTACTCGCGCGCCCCGAGCGAAAAGTACCCGCCGCGCAGCGACATCTTCCTCTGCTCGCCCAGTGCTCCCAAAGTGCAGCTGACCAGGGACCACATCTCCCAGGACCCGCTCTGGGGCCCGACCGGCCAGATCGTCTTCGTGAAGATGATCGAAGCCAAGAAGCGCAAATACGGTCCCAAGAGCGAGCTCTACCTGATGACCCCGCAGGGCAAAGGGGTCAAACGCCTCACCCACACGAAGGTCGGCGCGCTGCTGATCGGGCTATTCCCGACCGATTGGTCCGACAACGGCAACCGCCTGCTGGCCGAGTTCGAGGGCCAGGATCTGAGCTACGCCGTCGCGGTCAACCCGAAAACCGGCGCCCAGCGGCCGATCCACGGGACCCGCGAGGGCGGCTTCGTCGCCACCTCGCTATCGGCCGACGGCAACACCGTGCTCGGCTTCAGCGGCGGCTTCGAACCGGGCCCAAATCACAACGTTGGCACGGTCCCTTACACGGGAGGCAAGGAAACGATCCTCGCCAAAAACGCGTTCCTACCGGACTGGAGCCGGTAGGGGCGACTTCTTCCTCCCCGTGCGGGAGTAAGTCGCCCCGCTACTCGATCAGCCCGACCTGGCGCAGGATCGAGACGCTGTCTGAGTAGACGTCCTTGCGCTTGACCAGGCCGTCGGCGAAGGGGATCGTGTCGACGCCCTCCCAGGAGACGCGGCGGCCGGTCGGCTCGGCGACGAGGTCGCCGCGACGCATCGTCTTGGCGTGGGTCGCGGTCGCGGTCCATTCCTGCACGACCAGGCCCTGGCGCACGTAGAGGCGCTCGGTGGCGAAGTTGATGTCGGGCCAGGTCTCGAAGATCGAGCCGATGTGGCCGCGGACCTCCGCGCCTTCGGCGGACTCGCCGGCGGTGTGGTTGTGGAAGACCATGTCCGGCGCGTGCATGGCCATGATCGCGTCGAGGTCGTGGGCGTTCCAGGCGGCGTTGTAGCGGTCGATCGCGACGGCGAGGGCGTCGGCGGAGTCAAGCGCTTGGTCGTTCATCGTCTCCCTTTCCCTGTTGGCGGGGCGGGGGTATCGTCGCACGGAAACCCCGAGCGAACGGAGGAGCGCGATGGCCGGCGACTACACGATCAAGCACCGCGACGAGTTCGAGTCGATGGAGGGCTCCGGCGAGTGCACCTGGCGCCTGGCGCGCAAAGCGCTGGGGACCTCGGCCTTCGGCTTCAACCTGGTGCAGATCGATCCGGGCGGCGAAATGCCCGAGCACAACGAGGCGGAGAGCGGCCAGGTCGAGCTCTACGTGATCCTCGACGGCGACGCGGTGATGCGCCTGGAAGGGGAGGACCACCCGGCGCCGGCGGGCACTTTTGCCTCGATTGACCCTCCGGCCAGCCGCACGATCCTCAACCGCTCCGAGGCACCGGTGATGGCGATGTTGATCGGCGTCGATCCTGCCGGGTCGTATGAGCCGATGTCCTGGGGTTAGCCAACTCGCCCTATAATCATCCGGCCCGTCAACCCGTCGCGCGCCCGCTCGAAGAAGGCGCGGAAACCGGGAGGTCACCATGAGCAGGTCCCAGTCGTCAGGCGCGGCCGTCGAGCGTTACTCGCCGGAGCGCCCCTACAAGCCACTGGTTTCGCCGCCCAGCGTCGAAGACAAGGACGCCTGTGCGATCTATGCCTCGGTCCGCAAGGACGCGACGCCGAGCCACGAGCCGATCGAGCTCGCGATCCCGGCCCTGCAGAAGATGCTCCACCGCGCCGGCAACGTCGACGGCGAGGGCGATGGCTGCGGCGTCATGCTCGACCTCCCGCGCAAGATCTGGGCGGAGGAGGTGCGCAAGGACGGCCACGACCCCTCGCTTACCCTCGACGACGCTTTCGCCGTCGCCCACGTCTTCATCGAGCGCTCCCAGGACCAGGCCAAGATCCAGCACGACGCCCGTGAGCTGCTGAAGAGCGGCGGCTTCCGCATCCTCGCCGAGCGGATCGGGATCGTGAACACGCCAGCGCTCGGCCCGACCGCGCGCGAGGAGGAGCCGATCTTCTGGCAGATCGCCGGGCTGGTGCCCGACGCCGGTCGCCGCGACCCGATCCTCTTCGAGCTGATGATCGAGCTCGAGCGCGAACTCGGCGTCCACGTCCCGTCCTTCTCCGCCTCCACCTGCGTCTACAAGGTGATGGGCGCGCCGAAGGTGCTCGGCGAGTACTACCCGGACCTGCGCGACCCGCGCTTCGAGACGATCGGGTGCTTTGGCCACAACCGCTACTCGACCAACACCTGGCCCTCGTTCAAGCGTGTGCAGCCGTTCTCGGCGCTCGGCCACAACGGCGAGATCAACACCATCGAACAACTGCGCCAGGAGGCGCGGATGCTGGCGGTGCCGATCCAGCCCGACGCTTCCGACTCCCAGGACCTGAACCGGACGATCGACACCCTGGTCAGCCGCGAGGGCTTGACCCTGGCCGAGGCGATGGAGATGGTGCTGCCGCCGATCGTCGAGGAGGTGCGCTCGCTGCCCGAGGACCTGCGCGGCTTCTACATGTACCTGCGCCAGGCGATGGGGCCGTTCGCCCAGGGCCCGGTGGCGCTGATCTCCCGCCATGCCGACGAGTGCGTCTTCTCCGCCGACGCGATGGGCCTGCGCCCGCTCTGGCAGGTGGAGACCGAGGACGACTTCGTCTTCAGCTCCGAGCCCGGCGTGGTCCCGGTCTCGAAGATGGTCTCGGAGCCGATGCCGCTCGCCCCGGGCGAGAAGGCGCTGGTCCTGATCGACCGCGAGGCGCGGCGCTCGACCCTGCACCCGCACGCCGAGATGCTGCGGATCGTCCGCGACAGTTGGCTGCGCCGCAACGGCGCCGAGGCCGTCGCCGCTTACGACCGCGCGCTGGAGTCCGGCGGGCCGCTGGAGGGGCAAGACGTGCCCGGCTACTCCGAAGCCGGCCCCGAGGAGCCGGTCAAGGTCGCCGACCGCGTGCTCGCCGGTTTCGGCTGGCAGCGCGACGACGTCAAACTGGTCCAGCAGATGGCCTCCAACGGGGCCGAGCCGATCGGCTCGCTCGGCTACGACGGGCCGCTGGCGGCGCTCTCTCCCGAGCGCCAGAACCTCGCCGACTACTTCAAGGAGACGGTCGCCGTCGTCACCAACCCGGCGATCGACCGCGAGCGCGAGATCGAGCACTTCTCGACCCGGGCGCTGTTCGGCCGCCGCCCCTCGATCGACGATGCGGGGGAGGACACGGGCACGATCGAAACCTCGTTCCCGGTCATCCTCGGCGGCCACCACGGGCTGGCGCCGCTCTCCGACAAGACCTACCGCGCGATCGCCCGCGCGCACCACACCTACCTGCTGGAGGACCTCTGGGAGGAGTTCCGCGGCCGCGCCTCGGCCGTCGACATCTCCCTGCTGGAGTCGGAGACGACCGCCGGCGCGATCGAGCGGATCCGCCAGGAAGCGGTGAAGAAGGTCCGCGACGGGGCCGAGCTGGTTGTCCTCACCGACCGCACCGTCTACGACGCCGAGCGCCGCTACCTCGACCCGCACCTGGCGACCTCGGCGATCGACCAGGCGCTGAAGCAGTTCAAGGTCGCTCCCGGCGAAACCAACCTGCGGCGGCGCTGCGGCCTGGTCCTGCGCTCGGCCGCGATCCGCAACGTCCACGACGTGATGCTTGCCCTCGGGCTCGGCGCCAACGGCGTCTGCCCGTACACGATGGTCGAGGTGATCTGCGTCGAGGACTACGAGTCCGACGTCTCCAACCTCTGCGCCGCCCTGACCAAGGGGATCGAGAAAGTGATCTCGACGATCGGGATCCACGAGGTGCGCGGCTACGCGCGCCAGTTCTCCTCGATCGGGGTCAAGCCGGAGCTGGCGGAGATCTTCCAGACCGAGGCCTTCGCCGCGACCGCCAACGGCGGCACCGGCTTCGCCGAGCTCGACGCCGACACCAACGAGCGCGCCCGCGCCCTCTCCGGCGACGACGAGGCGGCCAAACCGGCGAAGACGTTCCGCTTCTACCCGAAGGTCTACAAGGCGGCGATCGCGACCGCCAACGGGTCCGGGACCTACGAGGACTACTCGGAGAAAGTCCGCGACCTGGAGAAGCAGAACCCGATCTCGATGCGCCACATCATGGCCCTGAAGGGCGACCGCCCGGCGCTCGCCGACGCCTCCTCGGTTGACGCCGGGGTCGGCCACCACGACTACCCGATCGTGATCTCCTCGATGAGCTTCGGCTCGCAGTCCGAGCCGGCCTTCCGCGCCTACGCGGAGGCGGCAAAGGCGACCAACATCCTCTGCGTCAACGGCGAGGGTGGCGAGATCCGCGACATGTACGGCAAGTACCGCAACTGGCGCGGGCAGCAGGTCGCCTCGGGCCGCTTCGGCGTCTCGGCCGAGATGCTGAACAGCTCGTATGTGGCCGAGATCAAGATCGGCCAGGGCGCCAAGCCAGGCGAGGGCGGCCACCTGCCCGGCAAGAAGGTCTCGGCCAAGGTCGCCGCCGCCCGTAAC
Organism: Solirubrobacterales bacterium; assembly: GCA_036376895.1. GTDB lineage: Bacteria > Actinomycetota > Thermoleophilia > Solirubrobacterales > 70-9 > VAYN01. The sequence goes on along the minus strand of DASUZL010000015.1, from coordinate 99,382 downwards.
GCGGCGCCCGGCACCGACCTGATCTCGCCCTCCAACAACCACGACCTCTACTCGATCGAGGACCTGGCCGAGCTGATCGACGAGCTGAAGACCGTCAACCCCGACGTGCGGGTCTCGGTCAAGGTCCCGGTGGTGCCGAACATCGGCACGATCGGGCTCGGGATCGCCAAGGCCGGCGCCGACATCATCACCCTCTCCGGCTTCGAGGGCGGCACCGGCGCCGCCCGCCAGCACGCGCTGCGCCATGTCGGCCTGCCCTCGGACATCGGCACCCGCGCCGTGCACCGGGCGCTGATGGAGGCCGGGCTGCGCAACCGGGTCGAGATCTGGGCCGACGGCGGTTACCGGACCGGCCACGACATCGTCAAGCTGCACTGCCTCGGCGCCAACCGGGTCGGCTTCGGCACCCTGGCGATGGTCAGCCTCGGCTGCACGATCTGCCGCGGCTGCCAGCTCGACACCTGCCACGTCGGGATCGCGACCCAGATCGAGACCGTCGAGGCCGCGCAGGAGCACGGGCTGAAGAAGTTCACCCCGCAGGAGGTCGACGTCGCGGCCGAAAGCTGCGCCCGCTTCTTCTCCGCGATGGGGGAGGAGGTCAAGCAGGTGGTCGCCTCGCTCGGCTACGACCGCGCCCAGGACCTGGTCGGCCGCTACGACCTGCTGGAGCAGGTCGCGGCCAAGGACAGCATCGACCTGGCGCCGCTGATCACGCCGCTGGAGGAGTTCCTCGACCTCGAGCCGATCGACCTGCCGGTGGCCGAGGAGGCCGAGGCGCGGGCCGAGGCCGGCCTTGTCGTCGCCCGGCCGATCCGGATGGAGGCCAAGCAGGCGTCCACCCAGCTCGCCGCTCTGGCTCCCGAAATCTGCTCCGGGCAGATGCTGCGCAGCGAGTTCCCGCGCCCGACCGACGCCAACGACCGCGTCCTCGGCACCGAGCTCGCCGGGGCGATCGCCCGCTCGCGGATCTTCGAAGACGGCCCCGAGTCCAACGATGAGGTGCTGGCCAGCCTCGAGTTCAACGGCGGCTCCGTCGCCGGCCAGGGCCTCGGCGCCTTCAACGCCTACGGCGTCTCGATCCGGATCGAGGGCGGCGCCCAGGACGGCGTCGGCAAGACGATGCTGGGCGGGACGATCGCGATCCTCAAGGGCAAGGGTGCCAAGGGCCAGCGGGTCAACGGCTCGGTCGGCAAGTCCTTCGCCTACGGCGCCCAGCGCGGGCAACTGTTTGTCCAAGGCTCAGCCGACTCGCGCTTCTGCATCCGCCTCTCCGGCGCCGACGTAGTCCTCGCCGGCGAGCCCCGCCAGGACATCGACGACGCCCGCGGCTGCATCGTCGACCGCGCCAACGCCAAGGGCTTCGCCTTCGAGTACATGACCTCAGGCCGCGCCATCGTCCTCGGCGACATCGGCCCCTGGGCCTGCGCCGGCATGACCGGCGGCCGCGTCTACGTCCGCCACAACGCCCACGGCATCGACCGCAGCGCGATCGAACGCCGCCTCGGCGAGGGCGCCAAAGTCGAGCTCAAGGACATCGACGCCGAGGCCCTGATCGACATCGACGACCTGCTCACCGCCTACGCCCGCGAACTGCGCGCGACCGGCCAGGACGAGGAGGCCGACCGCATGCTCGATCTGTCGGCAGATGCGACGAGCAACTTCATGATGGTGGTGCCGCACAAGGTCCAGGCGGACCCGAGCATCTCGACTGAGTGATTTGACTCTGACGGGGGAGGGGGAGTTCTCTCCCCCTCCCTACTGAGAGTGCCTGGTGAGGAGGTTCGCTATCGCGCGAACCTCTTGCAGGAGGCCGTCTAGGAGGCGCTCCGTATCCGCGTGGATTCGGTACTCGGCAGCCTGGCGGTCGGACTCGACCTGGTCAATCCGCTGCTCTAGCTGGCGGGTGCGGTCGTCGACTTTCTCGATTGAGCGGCGGAGCTTCTTCTCGCTGCGGCGGATGCGCTTCTTGACGTAGAGGCGGGTGTCCTCGCGGAGGTTGTCGATCTCTTGGCGCAGCTCGGGGTCGGCGTTGGCGCCCTGTTCGGCCAGCATCTCTTCGACGCCGACGCGGACGCGCTCGATCTCCTCGTGCAGTTGGGCGCGGGCGCGGTCGGCGGCTGCGGAGACGGAGGGGCCGCCCTGTGGCTGCCAGGGATCGGCCGGGTTTGGGGCAGCGTTCACCGCGACCATCCTAGGGCCAGGGGTGGCCGGAACTTGCGGGTTCAGGCCTTCAGCGTGTACAGGCGGAAGCGGCCGACGGTGAGCTCGTCGCCGTCGCGCAGGGTGCCCCACTCGACCGCTTCGCCGTTGACGAAGACGCCGTTGAGGCTGCGGTCGTCGAGTATGCGCAGGGCTTTGCCGGGCTCGGCGACGATGAGGACGTGGCGGCGGGAGACCGTCGGGTCGTCGAGGCGCAGGTCGGCAGTGGCGCTGCGGCCGATCCTGGTCCAGCCGCGCTCGATGGCGTGGACGAGGAGCGCCTCGTCTTCGTCGTGCATGGCCAGGTAGTGGCCTGGGCGGGGCAGCGTCTCCCGCACCTCGCGCAGCCAGGCGGGTGGGCCGAGCTCCTCGGGGACGGCGAATTCGCTGGTCGTCGCGCTGTGGTCCCGCATCGACTGGAAGATCGAGTCGCGGCGGAAGCGGGCGGCGCCGCAGTCGGGGCACTCGGGCAGCTCATCGGTCTCGCGGAGCGAGAGTTGGGAGCCGCAGGAGAGGCAGAAGTACGTTCCGGAACCAGGGGTGAAGCCGGAACCGAAGGTGCCGTCGAGGGGACTGCTGCTGACGCTGTCGAAGATTGGTGGCCTCCTTCCTGCGTCTCGTTCGATCCTACCGCGCCACCACTCCCACGTCACTAGAATCGCGCCGGAATGGGCCCAATCAGCGCAGAAGTCGAGATCGATGTGCCCCGCGAGCGGGCTTTCGAGCTGATTTCCGACCTCTCGGCGCGCCTCTCGTTCACCGACCACTTCCTCTCCGGTTTCCGCCTCACCAGGATCGATCCGGTCGGGATCGGCGCCGGCGCCAGGTTCCGGGTCGAAGCGCCGCTGCGCTCGGTCTGGATGGACACGACGATCGCCGAGCAGGAGGAGCCGTTCCGGATCGTCGAGCACGGCTTCGGCGGCCGTGTCAACCGGATCCCCACCCAGACGGTCTGGGAGATCACCCCCGGGGCCGGCTCGCTGAGCGCGGTCCGGGTCACCTTCGGGACCGACCCGAGCCACCCGATCGACCGCGTCCTCGAGCGGCTCTCGATGGGCGCTTACTGGCAGCGGCGGGGCTGGAAGCGGGCGATGACCCGGCTTCGTGACCAGCTCGAGTCCGAGCAGCCGGCGGGCGAGCGGATCGCCGTCGCCGGTGGCAACCGGTACGCGACCGGCATCCCCTGAGCAGGGTTAATAGACTTCCGCCGCCGATGCCCGCGACCCGCCGATTCCTGCTGCCGCTCTTCGCCGCCCTCGCCCTGGGCGTGCTGGCGCTGGGCGTCGCAGCCTGCGGTTACGAGAGCGATTCGACCGAGGTCGTCGAGGGTGAGCCGGTGGAGCTGGGCGAGCTGAACTTCAACGTCACCTTCTCCCGCTACCTGAACGAAAACGACAACGAGGACGCGGCTTACCTGGTCGGCCAGGACCCGCCGCCCAAAGGCGAAAGCTACTTCGGCGTCTTCTTCGAAGTCCAGAACGAAAGCGAAGAGACGCAGACGCTGCCCTCGACGCTGAAAATCACCGATGCCGACGACCAGAGCTTCGACGTGATCCCCAGCGAAAGCCTCTACGCGCTGGAGCTCGGTGGGGAAGTCGAATCCCAGGAACAGATCCCGGTGCTCGACTCGACCGCCAATCTCGGCCCGATCGAGGGCTCCCTGACGCTCTTCCTCTTGCCCGAAGAGGTTTCGGAGAACCGGCCGCTGACGCTGCACATCCCCGGTGCCGACGGTGAGAACGCCACCGTCACGCTGGACCTCTAGGTCCCCTAGAGCCCGTTCGAGAGCACTTCGGAGGCGATCGGCGCCGCGACTTCGCCGCCGGCCGCTTCGGCTTCGATCAGCAGCACCCCGACCGAGAGCCGCGGCTTCTCCGCCGGCGCGAAGGCGGCGAACCAGGCGTCCTTGATCTGGACCGGGTTTTCCTCGTCCTCCTGGCCCGGCTTCGGCCCCAGCTCGGCGGTGCCGGTCTTGCCGGCGACCTGGGCCTCGGGGATCGCCCCGGCGGTGCCGGTGCCTTCGGTGACGACGCCGATCATCAATTCCGTCAGTTCGTCGGCGACCTTCTTCGACATCACCCGCACCGGCTCGGCGTCGGGGCGCAGTTTCTTGTTGGCGACGATCGAGGTCGGCTCGCGGACGCCGCCGTTGGCGACCGTCTGCGCGACGCTGGCCATCTCCAGCGGCGTCGCCAGCACTTCGCCCTGGCCGATCGCGGAGACGCCGAGGTCGACTTCGGTCCCGATTTCCTCCGGGATCGTCGATTCGGCCGGGTCGACTTCGCGCACGACCTGCGGCGCGTAGAGGGTCGGCGGCGAGTTGAAGCCGAAGCGCTCGGCGGTCGCGACCAGGTCGTCGTTGCCGACTTGGGGGCCGAGCGGGGCGAAGACGGCGTTGCAGGACTCGGCGAAGGAGGCGCGGAAGGTGCCGCCGCAGAGCTCGCCGTTGGCGTTGTTGATGAAGCGACCGCCGACGTTGATGCCGTCGGTGATTTCGTATTCGTCGTCGAGCGAGACGATGTCGTCCTGCAGGGCGGCGGTGGTGGTGATGATCTTGAAGGTCGACCCCGGTGGCTGCGGGGCGGAGAAGGCCTGGCCGGCGAGCGCCCGCACGTCGCCGCTGCGGGTGTCGAGCACGGCGACGCCGCCGACCCGGCCGGCCAGGGCCGCCACCGCTGCTTCCTGCAGGTCGGGATCGATCGTCGTCTTCACCGGCGCGCCGGGCTGCGGTTTGGACTGGGCGATCACGCGGATGCCGCTGCCAGAGGCGTCCACCGCCAGCAGCGAGCCGCCGGGCTTGCCGGAGAGGCGGGCGTTGAAGGCCTGCTCGAGGCCGCTGATGCCGACCGGGGTGTCGGGCGCGAAGCCGCGCCGGGCGAGCACCGCCTGGTCCTCTTCGGCGGCGGTGCCGACTTCGCCGGTGATGTCGATCCCGGAGCTGCCGAGCGGGTGGTCGCGGTCTTCGGCCGGGCCTTCGGCGAGGGGGGTGCCGTCGCGGGCAAGGATCGGCGCCCGCGGCGCCAGTTCGACGTCGGAGCCGAGGTGCTCGCCGCTCTCCAGGCCGGGGAAGACGAGGCTCTTTTCCCAGGCGATGCCGCCGTCGGAAAAGGGCAGGACAAGGTCGTTTTCGAGGTTGCCGAAGGCGACGGTGGTGACCGTCATCGGCACCGGGACCGCGGTGCGGCCGTTGACTGAGGTGGAGTCCTGGGCGGAGCCGGGGTCGAGCGAGCGCACGGTCGCCACCTGCGCCGCTTCGCGATAGGCGGCGGCGAATTCGTCGGCGTCGATCTTGGCCCGCGAATCGTCGTTCAACTCCAGGTACATCGCCCGGTAGTCGTCGCTGGCCCAGCTCTCGGCGAAGCGGCTCGCGGCTTCCTTCTCCGGCGATCCGGGCGCGCCGACGCTGGCCCCGATTACGAAGGCGATCACCGCCAAAGCGGCGAGAGGAAGCGTGCGGGTGAGCAGGCGGCGCCGACGCTCCTCCTCAGACGAAAAACGACTCACCGCTGGAAAGGTAATGAAGCGTTCCCCTGTGTGAGCGGACGAAACGGTCTCTGCGTGCTTCCATTCAGTGATGACCGTGCTCGATTGGGCGATCGTCGCCTTCACCCTGGCGCTCGGGTTGTGGGGATACCGGCAGGGGCTGATCGTCGGCGCCCTCACCCTCGCCGGCTTTGGATTCGGCGCTTTCGCCGGCAGCAGACTGGGGCCGCTGGTGCTCTCGGACGGGGCCGAGTCGCCCTACGCGCCGCTCTGCGCGGCGCTCGGGGCGCTGCTCGCCGGTGCCCTGATCGCGGTCGCGGTGGAGAGCTTCGCGCTGGGGCTGAGGGCGAAGCTGATCCGTCGGCCCTCGCTCCATCTCGCCGACGGCGCCGGCGGCGCGGCGCTGATCGCCTCGGTGGCGCTGGGCATGGTCTGGGTCTTCGGCGCCGTCGCCCTGCACGCCCCGGCGACCGAACGCCTGCGCGCCGACGTCCAGGAATCGGTGATCTTGCGCAGCCTCAACCAGGTGATGCCGCCCTCGGGGCCGGTCCTCAACGCCCTCGACCGGGTCGACCCGGCGCCCTCGATTGCCGGCCCGGCGCCGCCAGCGCGACAGCCCGATGCGGCGATCGCCGACGATCCCGAGGTCGAGGCGGCGGGCGACTCGGTGGTGCGGGTCCTCAGCACCGCCTGCGGGCTCGGGGTCGAGGGCTCGGGCTGGGCGGTGGCGCCGGGCCTGATCGTCACCAACGCCCACGTGATCGCCGGCGCCGACGACACCACGGTCACGACCAAATACGGGATCGAGCTCGACGCGACGCCGGTCTACTACTCGTCCCCAGATGACCTGGCGCTGCTGCGAATCGAAGCCGACCTGCCGGTCCTGCCGATCTCCGAGCGCCGCCCGGTCGGCGCCGACGCGGCGGTCCTCGGCTACCCCGAGAACGGCCCCTTCTCGCTCTCGCCGGCGCGGATCGGCGAAACCCGGACGACGATCAGCGAGGACTCCTACGGCAACGGCCCAGTCGAGCGCGAGATCGTCGCGATGGGCGGGACGGTGCGCAGCGGCAACTCCGGCGGGCCGCTGGTCGACGCCGACGGGCAGGTCGTCGGCACCGTATTTGCCGCCACCACCAGCGGCGCCCCCGGGGGCTTCGCCGTCCCCGCCGAGCTGGTCAGCGAGGCGCTGGGCCGGACCCGCGAATCGGTCCAGACCGGGCCCTGCACGCGCTGAGCGACCTGGTGAGCCAAAAAGCCGATCACTTACGTTCAGTAAGCTCGGGATTCGTGGATGCGGTCAACCCGACTCAATCCCAGGCCGGCGAGCCCTGCATCTGCCCGCACTTCCATGCGGCGGTGGAGCTGATCGGCAAGCGCTGGACCGGCGCGATCGTCTGCGCGCTGACCGAGCGGCCGATGCGCTTTGGCGAGCTCGGCCGCGCGGTTCCGGGCCTCTCCGACCGCCTGCTCTCCCAGCGCCTGCGCGAGCTCGAGTCCGAGGGCCTGATCGAGCGCGAGGTTGAAGCCGGCACCCCGGTCCGCGTTACCTACTCGCTGACCGCCGCCGGTGAAGACCTAGGTCCCTCGATCACCGAGCTCAAGAAGTGGGGCCAACGCTGGAAAACCGCCGGCTGACGCGCCTCGGCCGTCAGTAGCCTGCGCGGCGTGGACCTGCCTGGCCCTTTCCCCGTCGGTCGCTATGCGAAGCGCTTGCAGGAGGAGATGCGGAAACGGGCGCGGGTGCAGTTGATGGGCGAGGTGACCGGGGTGGGGCGGAGCAAAGTCCAGGCCTACTTCGAGCTGCGCGACAGCGAGGGCGCCGTCCCCTGCACGATGTGGCTGAACGACCTGGAAAAGGCGAAGCTGCCCGAGGGGGCGCTGCGCGACGGGGCCGAACTGGTGATCGCCGGCGGTCCCGACTACTACCCGGGTGGTGGCCAGGCTTCGCCCAGCTTCAGCTTCCGCGCCACCCACGTGCGGCTGGCCGGCGAGGGCGACCTCCTGGCGCGGCTGGAGGCGCTGCGCAAACAACTGCGGGCGGAGGGTCTGTTCGAGCTGCAGAAGCAGTTGGCGCGGCCGCTCTTGCCGAAGACGATCGGGGTGGTGACGGCGGAATCGGGCGCCGCCCGCCGCGACCTCCTGGCCGGGCTGCGCCGGCGCGGCTGGGGCGGCAACGTCGTCTGGGCCTTCGCGCCGGTGCAGGACCGCCACGCGGCGCCGGCGATCGCCGCGGCGCTGCAGGGCCTGGCGGCGCGGCCCGAGGTCGAGGCGATCGTCGTCACCAGGGGCGGCGGCAGCCTCGCCGACCTCTGGGCCTTCTGCGAGGAGACGCTCTGCCGCACGGTGGCGCTGCTGCGGGTGCCGGTGGTGAGCGCGATTGGCCACGAGCGCGACACCACTCTGCTCGACGACGTCGCCGCCGTCGCCTGCTCGACCCCGACCCACGCCGCCGAGGCGGCGGTCCCGCTCGACTGCGTGCGCGCCCGCGGCGAGCTCGGCCGCAGCGGCTCGGCCCTGCGGCGGGCGGCGGAGGGGGCGATCGGCGCCCGCGCTCGTCACCTCGGGGCGCTGGCGCGGGGACCGGCGCGGGCGCTGCAGCGCGAGCGCTCCGGCCTCAACCAGAAGACGCGCGAGATCCGTGCCGCCTCCGAACGCGGCCTGAGTGAACGCGGCGCCTTCCAGCGACGGATCGCGTCGATCGTGCTGGAGCGGGCGCGGCGCCGGGCGATCGAGCGGACGGCGGCGGCGCAGGCGGGGGGGCGCCAGCGCGGGGCGACGATCGAGCGCTCGGCCGAGCGGGCGCTCCAGCGGCGGCGCGAGGCGCTGCGCAAAGCGGTCCTCACCCTGCGTGCCCACGACCCCGAGCGGACCTTGGAGCGCGGATACGCCCTGGCCGAGTCGGTCGAGGGGGAGCCGGTGACGACGGCAAGCGCCGCGGCCGCCGCCGGAGCGGTAAGACTGCGCTTCGCGGACGGCCGCGTGCGGGCCGAGATCGAGGGGGAGATTGAGCGAGAAACCTGACAGTTATGAGACCGCGGTCGAGCGGCTCGAGGAGATCATCGATCGGCTGGACTCGGGGCAGGCGGGGCTGCGCGAGACGCTTGAGTTGTGCCGGGAGGGGAAAGAGCTGGTTGGGTATTGCGCGGCTGAGTTGGATGCGGTGGGGGAGGGACTTAAGGAACTGCGGCTGGATGAGCTGGCGGCGAAACTGGACACCTCAGTCGAGCCTGGCTGAGCTACTCCGACGGGCCGGAGCACAGGCGGCCCAAGGCGGGGCAGCCGCGGCATAGGGACCAGGTGCGGGTGTCTGGGCTCGCGACCGGGAACTCACCCTGGGCGATACGGGAGATGGTGGTCTCCAGGCGCTCGCGGCCGGATGACATCGCGGTGGTGTCGAGGCAGGTGATGGCGGGGTGGTCGGGCTGCTCTAGGAAGACGTAGGCGACTTCTACTTCGGGGGCGTTCAGGGACTCGGCGGCGGCGAGGGCGTAGATGGAGCGTTGGATTTCGTAGCGGGCGGCGTGGGTGGCGGGGTCGGAGTTGTTGAGGCGGTCGGTCTTGTAGTCGATTACCAGGGGCGGGGCGTCGGGGCGCTCGACCAGGAGGTCGATTGAGCCGCGGAGGACGGTGTTGCCGGCGGCTAGGAGGATGGGGACCTCGGCTCGGGCTCGGGTTGCGGTGGCCAGTTCCTGACGCAGCGCTGAGCCAAGCCAGCCGCGGACGGGGACGAGGAGGCTGGCGTCCGCGTCGACTCCGGCCGCGGCCGCGTGGTGGGCCGCCAGGTCCTCCGAGGGCTCCGCCCATCCATTCGCCGCGCTCCACTCCAGCAGGGCGTGGACTGCGGCACCGAAGGCGGAGCGCTCCTCGCGGGCCGAGGGCGTCGGCGCGTCCGCATCCCCCGTTGCGGTCGTACTTTGTCCCGCATACCGGGACGAACTACGACCTGAAGCGGGGAGGTCGAGGACGCGCTCCATGTAGAAGCGGTACGGGCATTCCTCGTAGGCGGAGATCGCGGTGTAGGAGAGGGGGCGGCTGGGGACGACCGGGGGGCGGCGCTCGACCAGGGGGGGCGGGCCCTCGCCCAGGCCGCGCTCGGCTGCGGCGTCGCGGCGCAGGGTGCGGAGCTCGGCTGCCCGCTCTGGGCTCGGCAGGTTGACGCGGACGGCGATCTCCGAAGGTGGGAAGTTCGCCTCCAGGCCGGGGCGGGGCTCGGGGGCCGGCACGGCCACGGCCGAGTCCTCCTCGCGTCCGACTCCGAGTGCGTCGACGATCCGCTCGATCACCGGCGTGCCCGGCTTTGTCTCCTTGCCCGGTTCCGGCTTGACGACGCCGCTGAGGATCAGCCGCTGGCGGGCGCGGGTGGCGGCGACGTGGAAGAGGCGCAGGCCCTCTTCGGAGTCGCGTCCCTTTGCCTCCTCGATCAGCTCGGCGTAGTCGTAGAGGTTGACGCTGCCGCTGCCGAGCCGGCGCAGTTGCATCCCCACCCGCGGCGGGCGCTCGCGGCCGAGGGTCAGGAGCGGCGGCCGCGCCCCGGCCAGCAGGCTGCGCGAGAGGTCGGGGACGGCGACGACGTCGAACTCCAGCCCCTTGGCGTTGTGCACGGTCATGATCCGCACCCCGTCGTGGCCCTCGGCCGCGGTCGCCGCCTGCGCCTCAGCGTCGCTCTCGGCCCGGGCGGCGAGGAAGTCGAGCAGGCCGCGGAGGTCGCGTCCCTCGCGCGCCTCGAACTCGGTCGCGAGCCGGGTCAGCTTGCGGACGTTGGCCAGCCGCGCCTCGCCGGCCGGGCGCATCAGCACCGCGAGGTCGTAGCCGGTGACCGTGATCGCCTCCTCGATCAGCGCCGCCAGCGGCAGCCGCGGTGCCCGCTCTCGCAGTGTCACCAGGCGCGCCCCGAACTCCCGCAGCAGCGCCAGCTCGCTCTCCGGGATCTGCCCCAGCCGCTCCGGTGCCTCCAGCTCCGCCTCTCCCAGCCCGGCCGCGTGCTCCAGTGCCGGCCAGACGTGGCGCCGGCTGCCGGCCGCCCGGCGCAGCAGCCAGAGGATGTCGGGGGCGGCGCCGCAGGCGGGGGAGGCGAGGGCGCCGAACAGGGCCTGGTCGTCGAGTGGGTTGGCGATCGTCGCCAGCAGCGCGCAGACGTCCGCCACCTGCTGCTGGGACCAGTAGCCGCGCCCGCCGACCACGTAGGGGCGCAGGCCGGCCCGCTCCAGCGAGTCCTCGTAGGCGTCGAGGTGGGTGAAGGCGCGCAGCAGCACCACGATCTCGCCGCGGTTGACGCCGGCGTCGGCGAGCTCGCGCAGGCGGGCGGCGAGGGCGCGGGCCTCGGCCAGGCAGTTGAGCGGGGTGGCGCCGTCGATCGCCGGGTCGAGCCGGATCTCCTCCTCGTCCCAACCGTCGCGCGCGGTCAGCAGCAGCTCGACCGGGGGACCGGCGCCGGGCGGTGGCTCCTCGGGTGGCGGCGCCCCGACCCGCAGTGGCCGGTAGCGGCCGCCGAGCAGCTCGCCGCCGAGCAGGTTGACGGCGCCGATCAGCTCCGGACGCGAGCGGAAGTTGCCGCTCAGCTCCATCAGCTCGGCGTCGGGCCGCGCCTCGATCTCGTCCCGCTGGCGGCGGAAGACGTCGAGGTCGGCGTGGCGGAAGCCGTAAATCGATTGCAGCTCGTCGCCGACCACGACAAGCTCGCTGCGGGGGCCGCGCAGCGCCTCGACCAGCCGCAACTGCAGCCGGTTGGTGTCCTGGAACTCGTCGACCAGGAGGTGGCTGAAGCGGCCGCGGTAGGCCTCGCCGATCTCCGCCCGCTCCAGCAGCCGCGCGGCGAGGATCTGCAGGTCCTCGAAGTCGACCCCGGCGCGCCGTTCCTTGGCCCGCTCGAAGCGCTCGGAGAACAGCTCCAGCAGCGCCGCCAGGTTGCGGTAGGCCTCGCCGCCCTCGCCCGCCTCCGCGGTGCGCGCGGCGGCGGCTTCGATCGCCTCGCGGTAGGCGGCGACCGGTTTCGCCTTGCTCGTCGTCCACAGCGCTCGTATCTCGTCCAGTCCCGGCGGGGGCCCCGGCGCTCGCAGCCGCGCCAGCGCCCGCTCCAGCAGCTCACGATTGCGGTCTTTGGGACCGCACTCCTCCAGCGCCGCCGCGGCCGCCTCGGCAGCGGTGTGGATCGCCGCCTCGGGGTCGGAGGGCGGCGGCTCCGGCAGCCGCGGCTCGGCCTCGCCGCGGCTGCGCAGCTCGGCGTGGACGCCGGTGACGAGCGCCCGCAGGCCCTCGATCTCGAAGGTCGCCACCAGTTCCTCGCGCCCCTCGCCGCCAGCGGCGAGGAACTCGCGCAGCGCTTCGTCGAAGGCCTCGCGGGCGGCCCGGGTCGTCTCCGGGGTGTCGAGGACGCGGAAGCCGGGGTCGATCCCGGCCGCGACCGGGTGCGCGCCCAGCAGCCGGTTGCAGAAGCCGTGGATCGTCGTCACCCAGGCGCCGCCGATCGCCGGCAGCAGCGCCGCGGCGCGCTCGTCCCCAAGCTCGGCCCGCCGCGAGAGCTCGGCCCGGATCCGCTGCCGCAGCTCGGCGGCCGCCTTGTCGGTGAAGGTGAAGGCGAGGATCGCGTCGGGGGCGACGCCGGCGTCGCAGGCGAGGCGGCAGTAGCGGTCGACCATGACCCCGGTCTTGCCGGTGCCGGCGCCGGCCTCGAGCAGGACGTCGCGGCCGCTGGCCTCGATCGCCGCCGCCTGCTCCGGGGTCGGGGTGCGCTCGCTCATCGCTCCTCGACCTCCACGTCCTCCTCGTACTGCGGGGCGCGGTCGCGGCGGCAGATCGGCGCGAAGGTGCAGAAGGCGGGGCAGACGTCGTGACCGCGCAGGCCGTGGCGCGGGCCGGGGTCGCGGCGGATCTCGCCGCCGCGGATGCAGGCGACGATCTCCCGCGCCCGCCGCCGCGTCTCCGCCAGAAGCTCCTCCATGCCCTCGGCGTCGACGACGTCGCGGTCGTAGAGGTTGTAGCCGAGCTCGGGCGCCGCCTCGGCGGCGATCGCCCCGCGCGGGCGCCGCACCGAGGTCCCACGCAGCGGGTGGTAGAGGCCGCCGACCGGCTCGCCGCCCCAGTGCTCGGCGACGGCCAGCAGGTAGAGCGGCAGTTGCAGCTTCGCCCGCTCCTCGAACTTCTCCAGCGGGGTGACGGCGCCAGCGAGCTTGTAATCGATGACGACCGTGCGGCCGTCGGGTGAGCGGTCGACGCGGTCGACGGCGCCGTGCAGGCCCCACCCGTCGAGCTCCAGCACCGGCCGCTCGCTGTCCTCGTGCTCGCCGAAGGCTGCCTCCAGCAGCCAGGGCTCGAAGCCGCCGGTCTCGCGCGCCGCCTCCTCGGCGAGGAAGCGCTCCAGCAGGCGCTCGACCCGGCGCGTCATCGCCCGCTCCGCCGGATGCGCGCCGAGTTCGCGCTCGGCGGCGATCTCGGCCACGACCTCGCGCCCGCGGGCGATCCAGGCGGGGAGGGAGCCGGGGCGGGGGAGGGCGTCGCCGCCGGGGCGCTCGCGGTAGAGGCGGTCGAGCGCGGCGTGCATCAGGCCGCCCTGCAGCAGCGGGTCAGGCGGCGGGTCGAGCAGTTGCGGGCGCAGCTCGTGGCCGCTGAACCAGCGGTAGGAGCAAAGGTCGAACTCCTCCAGCGTGGTGCCGCCGTAGGCACCCACGGCCTCCAGCGAGGCCAGCACCTCGGGGTTGGTCAGGGGACCGGGCGCGCGCGCAGCGGCCCCGGCCCGCCGGGCGGCCTCGATCCGCGCCAGCAGCCGTTGTCCCGCCTCGCCCCCGACGCCGGCGGCGGCGAGCAGGCTGGCCGCGTCGGCTTCGGCGCCGTGGCTGGCGAGGGCGCGGGCGAGCTCGTTCTCGGAGGGCGCCTCGGCCAGCGGGTAGACGACCTCGGCCAGGTCCCTGCCGCGGGTGAGCTCCTCCTCGACCGCGTCGGGGACGGTTCCGTCGGGCGGCGGCGCCAGCAGCGCCCGCACCTCGTCGAGCAGCGGCGAGCGCGACTCGGCCGCCCCGTTCTCGTCGCTGTCGCGGTAGGAGAGGTAGAGCCGGCGGCGGGGGAGGGCGAGGCAGACCGCGAACAGGTAGCGCTCCTCGGCCTCGGTGTCGCGGCGCGGGTCGAGCCCGAGCGAGACCCGCTGGGCCTCGGAGAGGAAGGGGTCGCCACCGCGGTCGCGGCGCGGGAACTCGCCGTCCTGCAGCGAGGCGACGAAGACGTGGTCGAAGCGCCCGGCCCGGAGCCGGTAGGGGCTGGCGATCCGCACCCGTCCCTCGACCGGCCCCGACCAGATCCGGAAGCGCAGCTCGGCGATCGTCGGCGCCAGCTCGGTGGGGCCTGGCGCCAGCGGCCCCAGTTCCGCCAGCTCGGCCAGCGCCGCGGCGATCTCGCCGGCGGCGCGCAGCTCCAGCCCGTCGCCGCGCCCGGGCAGCGGCCCGTCGGCCTCCCCGCGCAGCGGCCGCGCCGCCATCGTCGCCGCCAGCCGCCCGACCTCGGCCGCGAGCGCCGCCCCGGAGCGCTCGGCCGCCTCGCGCAGCCTCAGCAGGTCGCGCGGCGGCTCGCCGTCCTCCCCTTGCCAGAGGAGCAGCGCGGTCTCCGCGTCCTCGACCCGACCCCGCCGCAGCGAGCGCTCCAGCCAGTCGACGCGGCCAGGGGAGAAGCCGGAGGGACCGCGCAGGTAGCGCAGGAAGTCAGCGGCCCGCCCGGAGCCGAACTCGGTTTCAAGCAGCGCCAGCAGGGCGCCGCCGACCGCGGTCCCGGCCACCGGCAGCTCCGCCTCCAGCGCGGTGGCGACGCCGTTGGCCTCCAGGGCCGCGGCGATCTCCGGCCCGCGCCGCCCCGGGTCGCGCAGGGCGATTGCGATCTGCGCCGGGTCGGCGCCGCCGTGGATCAGGCGCGAGACCTGGAGCGCGACCGCCTCCGCCTCGCCGCGCGCCCCGGCCGAGCGCAGCAGCGTCAGGCCCTCGGCCGCGGGCAGCGGCTCCGCTGCCGGCGTCCCGAAGCCGCGGGCGAGCCCGTAGAGCAGCGCGTTCTCGGTGTTCGCCGGCTCGGCCTCGGTCTCGGCCTCCTCGGCGACGCCGATCCGCTCGCGCAGGCGCTCCAGCAGGCCGGCGCGGGCGGCCAGGGCAGCGCTCCCGGCCTCGAACGGCAGCGCCACGGTCACCTCGGTGCGGTCGGCCAGCACCTCGATCAGCTCGAACTGGTTCGGGGTGAGGTCGTCGAGTCCATATAGGAAGACCGACCGCCCGTCCCAGAAGGAACCGTCCTCGCGCAGCAGCCGGATCGCTTCGCGCGCGATCCCGTGCGAGTCGACGCGGCCGCTGCGCTCACGCGCCTCCGCATAGCCGGCGAAGAGGGCGGCGACGTCGGCGAGGTAGGCGGAGCCCTCCAGGGTGGCTGCACTGGCCTCGACGTCGGCCGGCTCGACCCCGGCCCCCTGCAGCTCGTCCAGCAGCCGCTCGAAGGCGGCGGCAAAGCCGGGGCGGGAGGCCGAGCGCCGCAGCGGCCCGAGCCGGCCGCCGCGGGTCTCGATCCCGACCGCGACCGCGCGCAGGCGCTGGGCCGGCGAGAGCTCGGCCCCGGGCGGCGCCCCGGCGGCCGTGGCGACGGTGCGAAACAGCGCCCCGAAGGTCATCGCCGAGCCGCCCAGCACCGCGCCCTCCTCGCAGAGCTCGCGCTCGAAGGAAAAGACGTCGTCCAAGGTCGGCACGACAAGGATCGGATCGTCGGTCAGCGAGGCCGCGAAAAGGCGCCGCACGAGCCCCGCCTTGCCCGAGTTGGGCGGTCCGTGGATCAGTTTCAGAGGCACCCACCCACCCTATGGACGGCGGCGGCGCACGCCTGCGCGGGCGACCCGCTCGCGACCCCGCAAACTGCGGCGTAACGGCCCCGTTTTGCCGTCTACCGACCCCTCTAGATTGCGGTTCAGCTGATGTCCCTCTGCTTCGTAGACCCCGCCGACGCCGTTCGCGCAATCGCCGACTCGATCGGCCGCGAGGCCCGTCGCCAACTGCTCGGCGAGGCAGTCCGAGCCTGGGTCGACGAGATCCCCGACGCCGAGCTCGAGGTCCACTACGCGAAGGCGATCTCAGAGCTCGACGAGCACGACCTCTCGATGCTCGCCGCCTGGCACGGCTCGCTCGAGGTCGGTCACCCGGTCCCCAACCGCGACTTCCTCATGGGCGCCTTCGGCTCGCTCGGCGAAAACCGCCGCGAGGCCCTCAAGCTCGCCGCCGGCTTCCGCGGCGAGGAGGCCGTCGACGCCGGCGTCACCGAGGAGGACGCGCTGGAGCTCGTCCTCGAGCTGCTCTCCCCGCCCCGCCTGATGGCCCTCGCCGTCGAGGCGGTCGAGCTGTACGTCTGGGACCGCGCCGGCAGCGACAACTAAGGGCACTTGGCTTCACGCTGAGCGTCGCCTGCCCCAGCTGCGAGCCACTGCTACCTCGCAGAGGACGGTTCCGCATACCGCCGCCGTACCGATGCCTAGTATCGGCGGGATGGAAGCGCCATTTCTGTCCGTCTTCAATGATCACCCTGCTCACGCACATCTAAAGGAAGCAAGACGGCAGATCGCCGAGTTTCCTGAAGAGGTTCGAGAAGCGGCGAGGGAAAACGATCCCGACGGTGCGCTAGACCGGCTGCCACCAGCGCTTGGCTACGTTGGAGCACTTCTTGGAAGCGCCAACCCGGCGCTGGTGACCCCGCAGATGTTGGACGATCTCGATGCCCAGCTCGTTCAACTTATTGCCGCTCTTGGACCTTTGCGGGAAAGCAACGATTTCGCCCAGATTCCAACTATTCAGTCGGGAACCGAGAGTCTGCTCAACGCCGCAGCCCGGGTTGCTCCGGCCGTTGGGGTTTGGGCAAAGGAGACGGAAGCACAGAAGGCAGCTACGCACCTTGGGGAAGCCGCAACCGCGAAGACCGAGCAGCTTCAAAAGCAGGCCAGCGATCTCAAAGGCGACTTCGATCGGCTGAAAGAAGAGGCAGCGCAGACCAGTGCGTCGGTCAAAGCCACCTCTGATGAACGCGTGAATGAGCTCCAGGGTCAGCTCGACACGCTCAAGGCAGACGCAGAGGCCGAGAGGAAACAAGCCCAAGACAACATCCAGGGCTTCCAAGACCAATTCAAATCAGATCAGGACAAACGAGTCGAGGAATTCGAAGCCGCCAAGCTCGGATTGGATGAACAAGCCACGCAGGCTATTCAGGAGGCCAAGGACGCGGCCACGCAGGCGCTAGAGAGCGATCACCAGCGCTCAGCCGAGGCCATCTCCAAGTTCGAGGACCGAGCTGAGGAGATCTTGGCGTTCCTCGGAGAAAAGAGAGATGAGGCAACGAATCTCGTCGATACCGCTGCAACTTCCTCGATTGCTGGCGGCTTCAAGAAAGAGGCAGAGAAGCAGCAGGAACAAGCAGATCGCTGGAGGAGATACGCGGTTCTCATCGCCACCGTCGCCGCCCTCGTTGGTGTCGCAGGGATCATCGCCTCCTTCTTCTACGAGGCGAATACGTCCGCAATTGTCGCCAAGGTCGCAGCAGTCACCCTTCTGTTGGGGATCGCCGGCTACGCCGCAGGGCAATCTGCCCAGCATCGCCGCCGAGAGCAGCGCGCGATGCGCCTCTATCTTGAGCTCGTGGCTTTCAAGCCATTTGCTGAACCGCTAGAAGATCCAGCGGATAGGGCTACCGTCCGCAAAGACTTCATTGAGCGCATGTTTGTGGGAGATCCAGGCGATGACCATCCCGAGCGCGACCCCCGCCTAAGCGATGAGAATCTCTCAGCATTGGCCAAACTCGTTGACCTGATTCGTTCGGTTCCAGGCTCTCGCCCGAATAACAGCTAGGGGTCCTCTCCCCCCTAGGAGGCCTAGCGCGCGCTGGCGTCCGCCGGTCGCTCGCCCAGCGCCGCGCGGATCTCGGCGGTCGCTTGCGCGGTGTCCTGGAAGTGGACGGCGGTCATGCCGGCCGCCCGGCCGCCCTCGCAGTTGACCTCGATGTCGTCGATGAAGATGCAGGCCTCGGCGGGCATGCCGATTCGCTCCAGGGTCAGCTCGTAGATCCGCGGTTCAGGCTTGCGGCAGCCGACGAAGGCGGAGTCGATCACGGTCTCGAAGATCTCGTCGACCGGGAGCATCGCCCGCCACAGCGGCTCCCACTCGCGCACGTTGTTGGTCAGCATCGCCATCCGCAGCCCCTCGGCCTTCAGCTCCCGCATCAGCTCGATCATCTCTTCGTTGGGACGGAGGGTGCCGATGAAGAGCTCGCGGAAGCGGTGCATGTGGGGGCGGTGGCCGAGGATCGGCTCGAGGCCGTCGGCGAGCTTCTCGAGGAAGGCCTCCTCGGTGATCTCGCCGCGCTCCATCGCGTAGAGCGGGTTCTCGGCGCCGCTCGCCGTCATCTCCCGCATCGATTTGCCGAAGTCCTCCGGCGAGATCCCGATCTCGTCCTGGAGGGCGAGGAAGGAGCCCAGCAGCGGGGTGGTGAGGACGCCGCCGAAGTCGGAGATGACGGCGCGGATCTCAGCCATCGGCCCGGGCCACCTCGTAGTGGCCGAGGCCCTCGCGGCCCTCTACCGACCAGCGGAAGAAGGCGATCTCCGAGCGCATGTCGCCGCGCTCGACAGCGATCGAGCTGATCAGGGTCCCGGCGCCGCGCAGCGGCCGGGCGTCGTCGGCGTCGGGCCAGAGCTCCAGGGTGGCGCGCCGCTGCACGCCGTCCTCGCCGTACTCGGTCGACAGCAGCGCTTCGTCGAAGGCGACCGGGGCGGCGTCGGGATCGCAGAGGACCGCGTCGACCTCCTCCTCGCCGAAGCCGTCGGCGCCCTCCGGCAGATCGGCGGTCAGCGCCAGCAGGCCACCGTCGGAGAAGACGATCCCGATCGACCGTCGCAGAACCTGTCCGGAGCCGCTCATCGGGGCGCAGCCTATTGACGCCAAACGCGCCTGTGCGGCGCGGGCTAGATTGCCGCGATGGAGACGGTCACGATCCGCAGCGCCGACCCGAAGGCCGACGCCGCCGCCTGCGCGGCGATCTACGCGCCCCACGTCGAGGACAGCGCCGTCTCCTTCGAGGAGCGGGCGCCCGACGCCGCCGAGCTGGCGGTGCGGATCGAGCGCACCGCGGCCACCCATCCCTGGCTGGTCGCCGAGCGCGGGGGAGAGGTGGTCGGGTACGCCTACGCCTGCCCCCACAAGCAGCGCCCGGCTTACCGCTGGGCGGCCGACGTCTCGGTCTACGTCGCCGCCGCACACCACGGCCAGGGCATCGGCCGGGCGCTCTACGAGGCCCTGTTCGAGCGCCTCCGAGCCCAGCGCCTGCGCACCGCATGCGCCGGCATCACCCTGCCCAACCCGGCCAGCGTCGCCCTGCACGGGCGCCTCGGCTTCGCCCAGATCGGCATCAGCCGCGAGATCGGGTGGAAGCATGGCGCCTGGCGCGACGTCGGCTGGTACCAGCTGGAGCTGGCGCCGGCCACCGCCGAGCCGCCACCGGAGCCGCTGCCACCGAGCTGAGCCGCCCGCCCGGCTACCATTGGGCGATGCCCGACGAGAACGCAGCAGCCCCCGCAGAGCACGACGAAACCCTGACCGAGGAAGACGTCTACGAGGCGCTGGAGGAGGTCATCGATCCCGAGCTGGGTCTCGACTTCGTCTCCCTCGGCCTCGTCTACGACGTCGCGATAGAGAAGGAAGACGTCTACGTCACCTTCACCCTGACCACCCCGGCCTGCCCAATCGGCCCCCAGGTCTCCGAACAGATGAAGGAGTTCGTCGGCGACCTCCCCGGCGTCACCGCAGTCCACCCGAAGATGGTCTTCGACCCCGCCTGGTCGCCGGAGATGATGACCGACGACGCCAAGTTCGCCCTCGGCTTCTAGGCACGGCCAGATCTATCTGCCGGGCCCTCCTCGGCGGCGAGGCGGCAGTTCTCCTCTTGCGAAACGCGTCACGCGGTCTTAGTGTCTATTGACACCATCCGCTTTTCAGGAGGGTCCTGTGGCGTGCATTTCCCTGACGGGTAAGGAGCGCTTCGCTTCGCACGAACCGACCGGCGAGAAGGTCCCGCCGCACGACCTTCACGCTCGCTTCGACCAGGGTGCGGCGGAGATCAGCGAGCAGGTCGTCGCCTGGCGCCACCATCTGCACAGTCACCCGGAGCTCTCGAACCGGGAGACCGCGACGGCGCAAATGGTGGCCGACCACCTGCGATCGCTTGGGCTCGACGAGATCCGCACGGACATCGCCGGCCACGGCGTCGTCGGCGTACTGCGCGGCGAGCAGGAGGGCGAACGCGTCGTCGCACTGCGCGCGGACATCGACGCGCTGCCGCTGAAGGAGGAATCGGGCGTCGAGTTCGCCTCGACCGTCGTCGACGACGACTATCCCGGTGGGCCGTACCCGGTCGCGCACTCCTGCGGGCACGACTGCCACACCGCGATGCTGATGGGCGCCGCCAGCGTTCTCGCCCCGGCGCGCGATCAGCTGCCCGGGACCGTGCTGTTCGTCTTCCAGCCCGCCGAGGAGGGGCCGCCGATCGACGAGGAGGGCGGGGCGCGGGAGATGGAGGCCGAGGGCGCGCTCTCCGACCCGGAGCCGACGATGGTGTTCGGCATGCACGTGACGCCCTATCCGAAGGGCGTCGTCGCGTACCTCGCCGGTAACCAGTACGGGGCTTCAGTACTTATCCGGATCACCGTGCACGGCAAAGGGGTCCACGGCTCGACGCCGTGGGCAGGGGTCGACCCGCTGCCCCCCGCTGCGGAGATCGTCGCCGCGATGGGCCAGGTCTACCGCCAGCTCCCCGGTTACGACCCACTCGCGATCACCATCGGGCATGTCGAGGACGTGGGTCGCTTCAACGTCATCGGCGACACGGTGCAGCTCTTCGGCACGATTCGCAGCACGGTCGAGCCCGACATGGAGATCGCCCGCGACCACGTGAAGCGGACTGCCGAGCACGTGGCCCAGGCATACGGAGCGACGGCGGACGTCGAGTTCCTGCAGCCGGTTCCCGCCGTCCACAATACTCAGCCGTGGATCGACGCGGTCCTGCCCACCCTGGAGCATGTCGTCGGCCACGACCACTTGGTCAAAGCGCCGCCCGGCCTTGGCTACGACGACGTCTCGGTCTTCGTCAACAAGTACGGCGGCGCCTACCTCCAGATCGGCGCCCAGGACGTCGAATTACGTTCTGACGGCTCGATGGCTCCGATTCCCGGAGGCCGCGGCATCGCGATGAACCACAACCCGCACTTCTACGCCGACGACTCAGTGCTGGAAACCGGCGTGCGGATGCACGCCAACGTCGCACTCGACCACCTCACCGGCACCATCTCCGTCCCCCACTGATCGAGTGATGCTTTTCTGACGCTATAGCGACGTCAATGCATCACTCGATGCTCAGTCCGGGTCGGTACGCGGCAGCTGGCGCTCGCCGTTGGTTGGCATCTCCTCGGCGCTGGCGTCGAAGTCGTAGTCGCGGCGGCCGCGCTGGTCGTCGGGGCCGCCTTGTGGGCCGCCCGGCCCGAACGGGCCGGCGGGGCCTGAGCCGAAGCCGCCGCGGCCGGCTCCGGGGAAGCCGAACACGGTTACTCGGCCGATCGCGAAGCGGCGCAGGCCGGACCGGACCAGGGCCCGGGTCGGTGGGATCAGGAGGATCAGGCCGGCGATGTCGGTGAGGAAGCCGGGGGTCAGGAGCAGGGTGCCGCCGACGATGATCAGCGCGCCGTCGGCGACCTCCTTGCCGGGGAATTTGCCGCTCGCGAGGGCCTCGTTGAAGCGGCGCCAGGCGCTGCGGCCCTGGTGTTTGAGCAGCATCGAGCCGAGGATCGCGTCGGCGAGCAGCAGGGCCAGGGTCGGCCAGAGGCCGATCTGCTGGCCGACCTGGATGATCACGTAGAGCTCCGCGATCGGGACGACGATGAAGAGGATGACTAGGAGCGCCATGCCTGAAGCCTAGAGAGGCGCGCCCGTCGCCCGGGGCGACTTAGTCTCGCTATGCGAGAGGAACTCGACCCTAGGCCGCGGCGGTGCTGGCGCTGGCGGCGGCCTCGAGCTCGGCCAGCGACTCGTTGATCCCGGCGGCGAGCGATTCGACGTCCTCCATCGAGTCGTAGTCGGCGAGCAGCCCGAAGCCGACCTTGCCGTTGTAGCTCATGATCGCCACCGCGACCGCGTGGTTGGGCGGCAGGAAGGCGACCGGGTAGACCTGCTGCAGTTCGCGCCCGAGCACGTAGAGGGGCAGCTGCGGCCCCGGCACGTTGGTGACGATCGTGTTGAAGAGGCGGGTGGTGAAGTTGATCCGCGAGGCCTGGGCCAGCAGGGTCGGCGGCGCGAAGTCGTTGAAGCGGGAGATCACTTCCGCCCCGAGCGCCTGTTTGGAGCGCTTGAGGCCGGCCATCTCGTCGCTGATCACCCGCAGCCGTCGCACCGGGTCCTCGACGTAGACCGGCAGCGGCCCGCGCATCAGCGCGATCCGGTTGCCGAGGTCGCCGCGCTCGTCCTCGTGGCGGATCGAGACCGGCACCAGGGCCCGCAGCTCCAGTCCCTCGGTGCGGACACCCCGGCGGTGCAGCCAGCTGCGCAGGGAGCCGGTGACGACCGCGAGGACCACGTCGTTGACGGTGCCGCCGAGGCCGTCCTTGATCTGTTTGAAGGTCGCCAGCTCCGAGCTCGCCCAGACGTAGCGCCGGTGCGGCCCGATCGGCTGGTTGAGGGGGACGTCGGGGGCGGGGTCGGCGAACGCCGTGAGCACCTCGGTCAGCCCCTCGATCGCCTCGACCGCTTTGCGCGCCGTCGTCTCCGGGTGGCGCACCGCCGCCACCGCCCGCTCGGCGATCTTGACCGGGGCCGCGACCGCGTCGCTGATCCCGCGCGCGACCAGCTCGGTCGTGCCCGGCTCCTTCTGCGGCACCCAGTTGTCGGTCACCTCGGCCGGCTCCGGCACCGGCTCCAGTTCGAACAGCACGGTCCCGAGGTCGACCCCGGAGACGCCGTCGACCATCGCGTGGTGGGTCTTGGTCAGGATCGCGAAGCGGTCGTCCTCCAGCCCCTGCGCCAGCCACAGCTCCCAGAGCGGCTTCGAGCGATCGAGCTGCTGGGAGAAGACGCGCCCGGCGAGCCGTTTCAGCTGTGCCTCGCCGCCCGGCTCGGGCAGCGCGGTGTGGCGGATGTGGTAGGTCAGGTTGAAGTTGACGTCGTCGGCCCAGAGCGGCCGCCCGGCCTCCAGCGGCGGTACCACGAGCCTCTGGCGGAAGCGCGGAACCTGGCTGAGCCGGCCGCGAACGTGCTCGACCAGGTCGACGTAGCGGGGCGGCGGGCCCTCGAAGATGAGGATGCCGCCGATGTGCATATGGCTGGAGGAGCTCTCGTTGCTGAGGAACGAGGCGTCCAGCGCGGTCAGGCGGTCGAGATGGCGTCCCTCGGTCGGCATCCAAGAAGGCTAGCCGGCATCGGCTTTCCCCGGGCCTCCCGGGACCCCGGCCGCAATCCCGCCACCGCTACCCTGCAGTCATGTCCGGCACCGCCACCGCCGCGCCCAAGCGCGTCCTGCTCGCCGCCCCCAGGGGCTACTGCGCCGGCGTCGACCGCGCCGTGCAGACGGTCGAGCGCGCCCTGGAGCTGCACGGGGCGCCGGTCTACGTGCGCAAGGAGATCGTCCACAACAAGCACGTGGTCGAGGAACTGGCCAAGCGCGGCGCGATCTTCGTCGAGGAGGAGACCGAGGTGCCCGAGGGCGCGATCGTCGTCTTCTCCGCCCACGGCGTCGCCCCCGCGGTGCACGAGAACGCCGCCAGCCGAGGTCTGCAGACGATCGACGCCACCTGCCCGCTGGTGACCAAGGTCCACGTCTCCGCCCGCCGCTTCGCCGCCCAGGGCTACACGATCGTGATGATCGGTCACGACGGCCACGAGGAGGTCGAAGGGACGACCGGCGAGGCGCCCGACAGCATCGTCCTGATCGAAACCGCGGACGAGGTCGAGAGCCTCGAAGTGCCGGATCCCGACAAGGTCGCCTTCATCACCCAGACCACGCTCTCGGTCGACGAGACCGCCGAGGTGATCGCTGCCCTGCGAGCCAAGTTCCCGGCGATCGTCAGCTCCAAGTCCGACGACATTTGTTACGCGACCACGAACCGCCAGATCGCCGTCAAGCAGCTTGCGCGCGAGTGCGAGCTGGTGCTGGTGATCGGCTCGACCAACTCCTCCAACTCCAACCGCCTGGTCGAGGTCGCCCGCGAACATGGCTCCCGCTCGCACCTGATCGACAACCACACCCAGGTCGACGAGGAGTGGCTGCAGGGCGTCGAGACGGTCGGCATCACCTCCGGCGCCAGCGCCCCCGAGGAGCTGGTCGAGAGCCTCGTCTCCTTCTTCCGCGAGCGCGGCGCTGAGGACGTCTCGGAGCTGCGCACCGTCCACGAGGACGTGCGCTTCATGCTGCCGAAAGAGATTCGTGACGAGGTCGCCGCGCGCGCTTAGCCCTCGTAGGGCGCGTAGCGGTTGTGCAGCATCAGGTCGTTGCCGTCGGGGTCGGTGAAGAGCGCCATGTGGCAGACGCCGGTGTCGAAGGTCTCGCCGGCGAACTCCACGCCTTTGGCTTCCAGCTCGGCCCGAGCGGCGGCGACGTCGTCGACATGCAGCGCCGGGTGCGCGTTTTTCGAGGGCGCGAACTCTCTCCCCATTTTTGCCGGTTCCCAGATCCCGAAGCAGGTCTCGCCGACCCAGAACTCGTACTGGGAGTTCTCGTCGGGCTTGAGCCCGAGCGTGTCGACGTAGAAGGCGCGGGTGCGGTCGGCGTCGGTCGACGGGACACCGACGAAATCGAGCTTGCTGATCATCGTTCCTCCTCTATGGGGGTCCTGGCGAAAAGCTGACCGACCATATCCGTACCCCATCGGCAGGCCGAATCACCAGTGAGTGCGCCTCGTGGCGTGGGTGCTCGGTGAGGGTGACGAGGCCGGGGGAGGTGGTGGCGATCGGATCGCTCCACTCGCCGTCGAGCTCGACCTGGATCTCGCCCTCTCCCTCGACGGTCGCGTAGGCGCCACCCGCCTGGTAATCGAGGGCGAGGACCTCGCCGTCCTCGCCGGCGGTCCACGGCTGCTCCCAACTGCCGCCGGGGAAGATCTCGGGCGTTGGCGCCATCACCCGGGCGCCGGGGCCGTCCGTGGGGCGCAGGGGCGCCAGCAGATCCGGCAACTCGCGCAGGGCGTCGATTTCGCGCAGCTCGGCCTGGATCGCCTCCTCGGTGGCCAGGTATTCGCCCTCGCCGAAGTGGGCCCAGGTGAGCGAGCCGCCGAGGCTCCAGAGGAAGAGGCTGGGCCAGCCCTCGCACCCGTAGGAGTGCCAGAGCTCGTGCTCGGCGTCGATCGCGACCGGGAACTCGACGCCGAGCCGCTCTAGGCCGGCGGCGACCGCCTCCGGGTCGGCGCCGAAGGGGAAGCGCGGCGCCTGCACGCCGATCACGCTGAGGCCGGCGTCGCGGTAGCGGCGCGACCACTCGCTCAGGTAGGGCAGCGTCCGCACGCTGTTCAGCTGCCCGAGTTCGATGAAGTGGACGAGCGCCGGACCGCCGGCGGTCAGGGCCGGCATCGACTCCGGCTCGAGCCCAACCCAGGCCAGCCCCTCGGGCAGGTCGGGAGAGGCGATGTTGTCGCGGCCGGGGCGCACCGGCCGGACAGTATCCTGGGCTGCCGTGACCGAGTTCGGCGCCTTCCTGCTCCCGGCGATCCCGCTGCTGTTCCTGGTGGTTCCGCTGCTGCTCGGCCGCTACCCGGGTTGTACGGCGATCGTCCGCCTCGCCGAGCGCATCGCCGCCCGCGGTGACACTCCGCGCGCGGAAGCAGTTGCCCGCCTGGCGCCACGCCGCCCGCGCTCTTTCGCGCCGGCCGGAGGCCTTCTGCTCGCTCTCTCGTTGTCCGGTCGCGCGCCGCCCGCCTGGGCGTAGCCAAACGTGCCCCTTTGGCGTGCGGAGGCCGCCCGGCAATGCCGGGGACACGAGCCGCGCGCGACCTGAACGAGAGGAGATTCACCGATGAAGCACTCGAGAACCGCACTGCTCCTGCTGTCTGCATTCGCCGTCGCCCTGGCCCTCGCCGCCTGCGGCGGGGGAGATGACGACACCACCTCGGCCGCGGCGGAGTCCACCGCGACTACGCCCGGCGGAGTCCAGATCGGCTCCGGCCAGGAAGATGGCGGTGCCGGCGGCACGAACGAATCGAAGCCGGAATCCTCAGCCCCGACGATCGTCGTCAAGAACGGCGAACCGGTCGGCGGCATCCAGAAGCTCGAATTCGACAGCGGCGAACAGATCCGCTTCAAGGTCAGCTCCGACGCGGCGGAAGAGATCCACGTCCACGGCTACGACATCGCCAAGGAGGTCCCCGCCGGCGGCTCGGTCGAATTCAACTTCCCGGCTGAAATCGAAGGGATCTTCGAGGCTGAGCTGGAGGGCCTCGGGGTCCAGATCGCGGAGCTTCAGGTCAACCCATGAGCTGGCTGCCACTGGCGCACGCGCTGGCCGCCCGGCAGGATCTGCCGGTCCCGGCCTGGCTGTTTGCCTGGGGGGCGTCGATCGTCCTGATCGTCTCCTTCTTTGCGCTCGCCGCCGGCTGGCGTAAACCCCGCTTCGAGCAGGCCAACTGGCGCCCGCTCGGAGCGGGGTTCTCCCGCACCCTGCTCAGCACCCCGGCGCAGGCCCTCTTCGGCCTGGTCGGGGTCTTCCTGCTCGGCGTCGCCGTCTACGCCGGGCTGCGCGGCACCGAAGCCCCGGACCGGAACTTCGCCCTCACCTTCCTCTTTGTCACCACCTGGCTCGGCTTCCCCTTCTTCTCCGCCCTGCTCGGGGACATCTTCCGTCCCTTCAACCCCTGGCGCGCGGTCGGCCGCGCCGCCGGCGCT
This sequence comes from Solirubrobacterales bacterium, assembly GCA_036376895.1. Classification (GTDB taxonomy): domain Bacteria; phylum Actinomycetota; class Thermoleophilia; order Solirubrobacterales; family 70-9; genus VAYN01. The sequence continues at coordinate 72,803 of DASUZL010000015.1, read as the reverse complement.
GCCTTCGGTGCGATCGCCGGGCAGCGGCCCGCCCACATCGCCTACCCGGAGCGCCTCGGCCGCTGGCCCGCCGCGATCGGCCTGCTCGCGGTCGTCTGGCTGGAGGTCGTCTACGGCGCCAGCGGCGGCGTCGCCGTCGGCCTCGACCCGCACGCCGCCGCCGTGGCCACCCTCGTCTACAGCGCCTACACGCTGACGATGATGGCCCTCTTCGGGGTCGAGAAGTGGTGCGAGCGGGGTGAGATCTTCTCGGTCTACTTCGGGATGTTCGGCCGCCTCGGCTGTTTCGGCGTCAACGAGGGCCGCTTGGCTCTGCGCCGCCCGCTCTCGGCCGCGACCAGCTGGGCGACCATTCCGGGCTCGGCCGCGGTCGTGATCGCCTCGATCGCCAGCACCAGCTTCGACGGCGCCCAGGAGGGCGCTTTCAAGAACGCGATGGAAAGCGTCTTCGACTGGATCGCCGACGCCGACATCGGGCTGACCACCGCCCTGCGCCTCACCGACACGATCTTCATGCTGCTCTGCTTCGCCGGCGTCGCCCTCGTCTACCTGCTCGGCGTGCGCGGGATGCGAACCGTGCCCGGCGCACCCTCGTTCGCCAAGCTGCGGGTCGGGTTCGCGCACACGCTGATCCCGATCGCGCTCGCCTACCTGGTCGCCCACTACTTCAGCCTCTTCGTCTTCCAGGAGCAGGCGCAGTTCACCTACCTGCTCTCCGACCCACTCGGCACCGCCCACACCGACCTCTTCGGCACGGCATCCGGGGGCATCGACTTCAGGGTCCTCAGCGCAAACGCGATCTGGTACGTCCAGGTCGGCTCCCTCGTCGCCGGCCACGTCCTCGGTCTCACCCTGGCCCACGACCGCGCCCTGGTCTACTGGCCCGACTACCGCCGCGCCACCGCCTCCCAGTACTGGATGCTGGCGGTGATGGTCGCCTTCACCTGCTTCGGGCTCTACCTGCTCTCGGTGTCGAACGGGTGATTCCCGTTGCCCACGCCGGCCACTACGCCATCTGGATCCTCTACCTGCTCCCGGTCCTCGTCGTGATCGCCGGCGTCATGCGCTCGGCGATCATGGCGCGGCGGGCCGAGCGCGACGAAGACGACGACGGCTAGAGGATCTCGGCCAGGCGCCGCTCGAGCGCGGCGGAGATCTCGTCCCGCACCGGGCCCTCGGCCAGCCGTTCGACCAGGGACTCGAGGAAGCCTTCGATGATCAGCGACTTCGCCGCCGCCGGCTCGAGGCCGCGCGAGGTCAGGTAGAAGAGCTGCTCCTTGTCGACCTGGGCGATCGCCGCGGCGTGGGTGCAGCGGACGTCGTCGGCGAGGATCTCCAGACCGGGGATCGCGTCGGCGTGGGCCTCGGGGGAGAGCAGCAGGTTGCGGCTCTCCTGGAAGGCGTCGGTCTGCTGGGCGCCGGGGTCGACCTTGATCATGCCCCGCCAGACAGCGGTTGAGCCGGCGGCGAGGACGCCGCGGAAGGCGAGGTCGGAGTCGGTGTTCGGCGCCGCGTGCTCCTGAGTCGTGTCGTAGTCGAGGTGCTGCCCGGGCCCGCCGGCGTAACCGCCAGTGACCCGCGCCTCGGAACCAGGGCCGGCCAGCTTGGTCTCCATCCGCACCTTGCCGCGGCCCGAGCCGAAGCCGAGGGCGGCCCAGTCGAGGCGACCGTCGCGCTCGACCTGGGCGCGCTGGGTGGCGAAGATCCAGGCCTTCTCGGAGATGTCCTGGGTGTTGACGTAGCGCAGGGTCGCGGCCTGGCCGACGCTGAGCTCGACCACCGAGTTGAGCAGCGCGTCGACCTCGTCGTCGGGCGAGGACCAGTGCTCCCAGACCTCGGCTTCGGCGCCCTCCTCGAGCACGATCAGGGTCCGCCAGCTGAGCGCCGAGCCGTCGGCCTCGAGCGGCAGCGCGATCCGGATCGGCTCGCTCAGTTGCACGCCGCGGGGGACGTGGATCAGCACGCCGTCGCGCCAGCCCGCCTCGTTGCGGGCGACGAACGGATCCTCGATCCCGACCAGGGAGCCTAGGTGCTCGCGCAGCAGCTCCTCGTGGCTCGACAGTGCCTCGGCCAGCGAGACCACGGTCGCGCCCTCGGCGCCGCTGACCTCCGGCTCCGCGCCGGCCGCCTCGTAGGCGCCGAGGTCGAGCCCGGAGAGGTCGGTGAATTCCCAGCCCTTCGACTTCTGATCGGGGAGGGGGAGGCTCTCCGCAAGAGAGGCGCCGCGCTGGCGCCTCTCCTCGAGCCAAGTCGGTTCGGTCATCAACTCAGCCAATGGAGCCCTCCATCTGCAGCTCGATCAGCCGGTTCAGCTCGACCGCGTACTCCATCGGCAGCTCCTTGGTGACCGGCTCGATGAAGCCGTTGACGATCATCTTCGAGGCCTCCTCCTCGTCGAGCCCGCGGCTCTGCAGGTAGAAGAGCTGCTCGTCGCCGATTTTGGAGACGGTCGCCTCGTGGCCGACGTCGGCGTCGTTCTCGTCGATCCGGATCGTCGGGTAGGTATCCGAGCGCGAGTCCTCGTCCAGCAGCAGCGCGTCGCAGACGACCTTGGAGCGGGATTCGCTGGCCCCGTCGGCGATCTCCAGCAGGCCGCGGTAGGTGGCGCGGCCGCCGTCCTTGGAGATCGACTTGGAGAAGATCGAGGACGAGGTGCGCGGGGCGGCGTGGATGATCTTGCCGCCGGCGTCCTGGTGCTGGCCGTCGCCGGCGAAGGCGATCGAGAGGATCTCGCCGTGGGCTTCGGGCCCGAGCAGGTAGATCGACGGGTACTTCATCGTCAGTTTCGAGCCGAGGTTGCAGTCGACCCACTCCATCGTCGCCTTTTCCTGGGCGATCGCCCGCTTGGTGACGAGGTTGAAGACGTTCTGCGACCAGTTCTGGACGGTCGTGTAGCGGACCCGGGAGCTCGGTTTGGCGACGATCTCGACCACCGCGGAGTGCAGCGAGTCGCTGGAGTAGACCGGCGCCGTGCAGCCCTCGATGTAGTGGACGTCGGCGCCCTCCTCGCAGATGATCAGCGTCCGCTCGAACTGGCCCATGTTCTCGGTGTTGATCCGGAAGTAGGCCTGCAGCGGCATCTCGACCTTGACCCCGGCCGGCACGTAGACAAACGAACCGCCCGACCAGACGGCCGAGTTCAGCGCCGCCAGTTTGTTGTCGTTGGCCGGGATCACCGTCGCCCAGTACTCGCGCACCAGGTCCTCGTGCTCGCGCAGGGCGGTGTCCATGTCGGTGAAGATCACGCCCTGGGCCTCGAGCTTCTCGTTCACCTGGTGGTAGACGACCTCGGACTCGTACTGGGCGCCGACGCCGGAGAGGAATTTGCGCTCGGCCTCGGGGATGCCGAGGCGGTCGAAGGTGTTTTTGATGTCCTCCGGGACCTCGCTCCAGTCGCGGCTGTTCTTCTCCGAGGCGCGGACGAAGTAGTGGATGTCGTCGAAGTCGATCTGGTCGAGGTCGCCGCCCCATTTCGGGGTCGGGCGCGAGTAGAAGTGTTCGAGCGACTTCAGCCGGAAGTCACGCATCCACTGCGGCTCGTCCTTGTAGTCGGAGATCGATTCGACGATCTCGCGCGAGAGCCCCTTCGGGGCTTTGTAGGCGTAGCCGGACTCCGAGTCGTGGAAGCCGAACTTCTCCTTGTAGTCGGCATTGATGCCGGCCAACCCTTTTTTCTCAGCTACGACCTCAGGCGTTGCCATGTCTACTCAACCTCCAGGGTGATGGTGTCGTCCTCGATGGCTATCGGGAACGTTTGCACCGGCTGGAAAGCGGGGAGCGTCTTCGGCCTGCCGGTGCTGAGGTCGAAGAGGGAGCCGTGGCGAGGGCACTCGACGGTGCAGGTGGCGGGGTCGAACTCGCCCTCGGCCAGCGGGCCGTCGTCATGGGAGCAGCGGTCCTCGATCGCGTACAGCGTTCCCTCGCAGTTGAAGACGCCGATCTTGCGGCCGTCGTGCTCGACCAGGCGCATCTCGCCGGAGGCGAGCTCGGCGGCCGGGCATACGGGGATCGTGGTTCCAGCGGTGTCGGTCAAGAGGGTGGGCTGCTCCCCAGCGGTAGCTAGTGCGGGATGAGACTTAATCCTACTTACAAGGTCGGATTTTAGCGGGACGCACCCACGGGGCGCACGGACTCCGCGGTATTCACAGGGAAGCGATGACTTTCGGGCTCCGGTCTGGTCTTATCTGCATCAGGACACCCCTTCGAGGAGAGGACGCGACGAATGAGCGAGATGACGAGCTACGAGCCAGGAACCCCGAGCTGGGTCGAACTCGGAACCCCGGACATGGAGGCCACGATCGGCTTCTACAACGCCCTGCTCGGCTGGGACATCCCAGAGCAGCCGAACTCGGCGCAGCTCGGCGGCTACCGGCGGGCGAAACTGCGCGGCATGGACGTCGCCGGCGTCTCGCCGCTGCAGAGCGAGGAGCAGCCGCCGGCCTGGTCGACCTACATCTCGGTCGCCAACGCCGCCGCGACCGTGGAGGCGGTCAAAGCCGCGGGAGGCCAGGTGGTCTTCGAGCCGCTCGACGTGGTCGGGCTGGGCACGATGGCGATCTTCACCGACCCGACCGGCGCCTTCTTCGGCATCTGGGAGCCCGGCACCTTCGCCGGCGCCGAGCTGGTCAACGAGTACGGCGCCTTCAGCTGGAACGAGCTCCACACCCGCGACGTCGCCGCCGCAAAGGAGTTCTACGGCGCCGTCTTCGGCTGGACCGTCGATGAGCAGGACATGGGGGAGATGGGCACCTACAACGTGCTCAAACTCGGCGAGAACATGGTTGGCGGCATGCTCGACATGAACGCCACCGACATGCCGCCCGAGGTGCCGCCGCACTGGCTCACCTACTTCACCGTCGAGAACACCGACGCGGCGATCGAGACGATCAAAGGCAACGGCGGCGGCGTCGCCTTCGGTCCGATCGACATCCCGGTCGGTCGCTTCGCCGTCGTCACCGACAACGCCGGGGCAGCTTTTGCAGTGATGCAGCCGAGCGAGGAGACGCTGGCGGAAATGCCGTAACCCGAGGTTCAGCCGAGGTCGGCGACCGCTTCGGTGGGGTCGCCGGCCTCGCCCTCGTCCTCCCATTCGGCGGACTGGCCGAGGCTGGCGCTCTTGACGATCTTCAGGCCCAGCATCGCGCACTTCATCCGCGTCGCCGAGATCTCGATCCCAAGCAGCTCGAGCACGAACTCCTTCGGCAGCCGCAGCAGCTCCTCGCGCGATTTGCCGGCCAGCTCGTCGGTCAGCAGCGAGGTCGCCGCGGTCGAGATCGCGCAGCCTTTGCCCTCGAAGGCGATCTCGGCGACCCGGTCGTCCTCGTCGAGCCGGATCGTGACGTGCTGCTCATCGCCGCAGAAGGGGTTGGTGTCCTCGAACTCGAGGTCGGGCTCGTCGACGTGGCCGAAGTTGTGCGGCCGCTTGTAGTGCTCGAGGATCTGGTCGCGGTAGAGCTCGTCCATGATTCGAGGCTAGCGAAGCCCGAACACGCCCCGCGCGTCTTCGAGCCCCTCGACCAGGCGGTCGATCTCCTCCGGGGTGGTGTAGACGCCGAAGCTGGCGCGGGCGGTGGCGGCGACGCCGAGCCGGTCCATGAGGATCTGGGCGCAGTGGTGGCCGGCGCGGACGGCGACGCCGTGGCGGTCGAGGATCTCGGAGACGTCGTGGGCGTGGATGCCGTCGATCTCGAAGGAGACCGGGCCCAGCCGCTCGGGGCCACGGGGCGGGCCGAAGATGCGCAGGCCCGGCACCTCGGCGAGCTGTTCAAGCGCGTAGTCGGCGATCTCCTGCTCGTGCTCGCGCACCGCCTCCATGCCCAGCGAGTCGAGCCAGCGCAGCGCCGAGGCCATCCCGATCGCCTGCGTGATCGCCGGCGTTCCCGCCTCGAAGCGGGCCGGTATGTCGGCGTAGGTCGTCCCCTCCCGCGTCACCTTGCGGATCATCGAGCCGCCGCCGAGGAAGGGCGGTATCGCCCGCAGCAGGTCGAGCTTGCCCCAGAGGACGCCGATCCCGGTCGGGCCGTAGAGCTTGTGGCCGGTGATCGCGTAGAAGTCGGCTCCCAGCTCGGCCATGTCGAGCGGCAGCTTCGGCGCCGACTGGGCGCCGTCGACGAGCACCAGGGCGCCAGCCTCGTGCGCGAGGCGGGAGATCTCGGCCACCGGGTTCTCGGTCCCGAGCACGTTGGAGACGTGGGTGAGGGCGACGAGCTTGGGGCCGCGCTCCAGCAGCGCCGCCAGAGCCTCCATGTCGAGCAGGCCCTCCTCGTCGATCGGGGCCCAGTCGATCTCCGCCCCGACCCGCTCCGCCAACTGCTGCCAGGGAACGATGTTGGAGTGGTGCTCCATCTCGGTCAGGACGATGCGGTCGCCGGCGCCGACGTTGGCGTCGCCCCAGGCCCGCGCCACGAGGTTGATCGCCTCGGTCGCGTTGCGGACAAAGAGGACCTCGCGGCGGTCGGCGGCGCCGATGTGGTCGGCGACCGTGGCCCGCGCCCCCTCGTAGGCGTCGGTCGCCTCGGCCGAGAGGGTGTGGGAGCCGCGGTGGACGTTGGAGTGGTGGCGGCGCTCGTAGCGGTCGACCGCCTGGATCGAGGCCAGCACCCGCTGCGAGCTGGCGCCGCTGTCGAGGTAGGCAACGGGCTTGCCGTTGACCTCACGCTCGAGCGCCGGGAAGGCGGCGCGGACCTTCTCGATCGGCAGCGCTGCGACCGGGGCGGAACTCTTGGCGCCGAGCGGCTCCATGTCCCCGGGGGCTAGGCGCTCGCGCCCGCCCCGACCTCCTCGCGAATCCAGCCGTAGCCCTTCTCCTCGAGCACGCCGACCAGCTCCGGGCCGCCCTCTTTGACGATCCGGCCCTCGAACATGACGTGGACGGAGTCCGGCTTGACCATGTGCAGGATGCGCTGGTAGTGGGTGATGATCAGGACCCCCATATCGGGTCCGGCGAAGGTGTTGACGCCCTCGGCGACGGTGCGCAGGGCGTCGATGTCGAGGCCGGAGTCGGTCTCGTCGAGGACCGCGATCTCGGGCTTCAGCAGCGCCAGCTGCAGCAGCTCCATCCGCTTCTTCTCGCCGCCGGAGAAACCGTCGTTGAGGTAGCGGCTGGAGAAGTCTTTGGGGATGTTCGCCAGCGCCATCGCCTCCTGGGCGGTTTTGGCGAAGTCTTTGATCTTGATCTGGTCTTCGCCGCGCGCCTCTCGCTGGGCGTTGATGATCATCCGCAGGTACTTGCTGACGGAGACGCCGGGGATCGCGACTGGGTACTGGAAGGCCATGAAGAGGCCGGCCTGGGAGCGCACATCGGGGTCGGCCTCGGTGATGTCCTCGCCCTTGAAGACGATCGAGCCCTCGGTCACCTCCAGCGCCGGGTGGCCCATGATCACGTTGGCGAGCGTCGACTTGCCGGAGCCGTTGGGGCCCATCAGCGCGTGGACCTTGCCCTTCTCCACGTCGAGGTCGAGGCCGCGGAGGATCTGCTTGTCCTCGACCTTCACGTGCAGGTTCCGTATCTCCAACTCAGCCAATTTCGCTCCGTTTCTGGATTGCAGTAAGTGGTTTAGGCGGCGCCGACGACGGCCGTCTCGCGGCGGTCGCTCGGCTGCGAGAACTCGACCAGCTCCGCCAGCGTGGTGCCGGCGAGCGCCTTGGTGACGCCGCCCTGCACCCGCGTCCACAGCAGCTTCGTCGCGCAGGCGCGGTCGCCGTCGTCCTCGTGCGAACAGAGGACTTTGCCCTCCGGCGTCTCGTGGAAGCACTCCATCGGCGCGATCTGGCCTTCCAGCGCCTCGACCACCGCGTCCATCGTGATCTGGTCGGCCGGTTTGGCCAGCCGGTAGCCGCCGTGGGCGCCGCGGGTGGAGGTGACGAGATCCGCCTTGCGCAGTTTCGCGACCAGGTGCTCGAGATAGGAGAGCGGCAGGTTCTCCGCTTCGGCCACGCTCGAAAGCGAGATTGGCGCCGATCCGGGCTGGCGTCCCAGCTCCACCATCAGGCGCACTCCGTACTCGGCTTTGGTCGAGAACAACATCTCCGCCTAAATCCTACCGAAGCGGTCGGTTATGCCGTTCCGAGCGCTCAGGGCTCGATCAGCCCGCGGCGGATCGCGTAGCGGACCAGCTCGACCCGGTCGCGCATCCCCAGCTTGCGCATCGCGTTGGCGCGGTGGTTCTCGACCGTCTTCTCGGAGAGGTGGAGGACCTCGGCGATCTGCTTGGTCGTGTTCGCCTCGGCGACCAGCTTGACGATCTCCTCCTCGCGCGGGGTCAGCTCCTCTTCGCCGCTGGAGCCGCGCTCGAGCACGTCCTTGATCAGCGTCCGCTGCGCCTCCGGGGTGAGGAACGGCTCGCCGCGCTCGACCGCGCGGATCGCCGCCAGCAGGTCGGTGTCGGCCTGTGCCTTCAGCACGTAACCGGAGGCGCCGGCTTTCAGCGCCTCGAACAGGTAGCGCTCGTCGTCGTGCATGGAGAGGATCAGGACCGCGGTCTCCGGCGCCTGCTTCTTGATCTCCCGCGTCGCCTGCAGCCCGGTCAGCTTCGGCATTTTCACGTCGAGGATCGCCAGGTCGGGCCGCTCCCGCACCGCCAGGTCGCGCGCCTCGGCTCCGTCGGCGGCCTCGGCCACGACCTCGAGGTCGGGCTGGCGCTCCAGCAGCAGCCGGATCCCGGAGCGGACGATGCCGTGGTCGTCGGCGATCAGGACCCTCATCGCTTCGATTCTCCCGGCAGGGTCAGCCGCACCGTGGTGCCGCGGCCGGGGCGGGACTCGATCGTCAGCTCGCCGCCGACCAGCAGCGCCCGCTCGCGCATGCCGCCGATGCCGAGGCCGCCCTCGGACTCGTCGAAGGCGAAGCCGCGGCCATCGTCGGCGACCTCGAGCGCGACGCCCCCGTCCTCGCGGCGGTGCATCCGCACCTCGACCCGATCGGCGCCGCTGTGGCGGGCGGCGTTGGAGAGCGCCTCCTGGGCGACACGGTAGACAACAAGCTGGTCGTCGTCGGAGAGGTCGGAGAAGTCGCCCTCGACCGCGAAGTCGGCCTCGATCTCGCCGCGGCCGACCTGCTCGACCTGGCCGCCGACCGCGGCGGTGAGCCCGAGGTCGTCGAGCGCGGTGGGGCGGAGCTGGCGGGCGAGGGAGAGCAGCTCTCGCATCGCCTGGTTGGCCAGCGACTTGGTCTCGGCCAGCTCCTGCTCCAGCTCTGGCGGCGCCGCCTCGCGCACCGCCTCCAGCCGCAGCAAGAGCCCGGTCAGCGACTGGTTGACCTCGTCGTGGAGGTCGCGGGCGACCCGGGTCCGCTCCTCCTCCTGGGCTCGCAGCGCCGCCGAGCCGGCGCGCCGGCGCTCGGCTTCCAGGCGCCGCATCATCCGCAGGAAGGCGAGCTCGATCCGCTCCACCTCCTCGGTCTGGCCGACGCCGTCGATCGAGGCCGGCAGCAACGGCCCCGGCCGGCTCAGGTCGACCTTCTCCATGTCCTCGATCAGCCGCTCCAGCGGGGTCAGCCGCTGTCGCAGGCGCAGGAGGCTGATGGTCAGCGCGATCACGACGAGCATCAGCCCGATCACCAGCAGGGTCATCGGCCAAGCCTAGTTGCCCCTAGGGGGTGCCCCCGGGCACGAAGGGGGCTGGCCCCTATGGTCGAAATCCACTTCGCTCGCAATACTCGCCAGACCAAGCGAACCCTAGGAGCGAACACGCGATGACCACCACCAAGCAATCGACTTTCGGCGCCACCCTGCGGACCACGATCCTGCTGGCGTCCCTATCCGGGCTGCTGGTCCTGATCGGCGCCCTGATCGGCGGGCCCAGCACCGCCGCGCTGTTCCTCGGCATCGCCCTCCTGATCAACCTCGGCTCCTACTTCTTCAGCGACAAACTGGCGCTGAAAATGAGCCGGGCGCAGCCGATCGAGGAGTCGGAGAACCCGCGGCTCTACCAGATCGTCCGCGAGCTGACGACGCGCGCCGGGCTGCCGATGCCGCGCCTCTACATGATCCCCCAGGACCAGCCCAACGCATTCGCCACCGGTCGCAACCCGAAGCACTCGGCGGTCGCGGTCACCCGGGGCATCACCAAACTGCTCTCCGAGGATGAGCTGCGCGGCGTGCTCGCGCACGAGCTAGCGCACGTCCGCAACCGCGACATCCTGATCCAGTCGGTTGCCTCGGCGATCGGCGCGGCGATCACCTACCTCGCCTACATGTTCATGTGGTTCGGCAGCGACGACGAGTCGCCGCTCAGCCTCGTCGCCTCGCTGGCGATGGTCCTGCTGGCCCCGATCGCGGCGACGATCATCCAGCTCTCGATCTCGCGCCAGCGCGAGTACGCGGCCGACGCCGGCGGCGCCGAAATCTGCGGCAACCCGGAGTCCCTGGCGAGCGCCCTGCTGCGACTCGAGCAGGGGGCGGAAGCGATGCCGATGCAGGTCAACCAGGCAGCCGAGCCGCTCTACATCGTCAAGCCCTTCAAGGGCGGCGGCATCGCCGGCCTCTTCTCGACCCACCCGCCGATCGAGGAGCGCGTCAAGCGGCTGCGCCAGATGCGCCCCAGCCTCGGCTAGTCACCCGCTCCCCCAACTCGTGGTTCCTTTCGGTCGCCAGAGCACCAAAAGGAACCACGAGTTGCCCTCGCTATACTTTTTGAAGTAAAGCCGATCCGAATTTAGGGGATTTACTTCATGGCCACTGGCGCAGAGACTGAGCAGGTCCAGACGATCGAGGAGATCGAACCCTTTGAGGCCGCCGAGGAGATCAAGGGCGGAGGCGTCGTCCTGATCGACACTCGCGAGCCGCACGAGTACCAGGAGGCCCACCTGGACGGGGGCAAGCTGGTTCCGCCCGGCCTGCTCGGCGACGAGATCGCCGGCGCCGCGCCCGACAAGTCGGCGCGCACGATCCTCTACTGCCGCTCCGGCAACCGCTCCGCGCTCGCCGCCGCGCAACTGCAGAAGCTTGGCTACGAGAACGTCGCCTCGATGGCGGGCGGGATCCTCGCCTGGCAGGAGCAGGGGCTGCCGGTCATCGCCGCGCACGGGATGACCCCCGAGCAGCGCGAGCGCTACTCGCGCCACACGCTGCTGCCCGAGGTCGGCGTCGACGGGCAGGTGAAGCTGCTGAACGCGAAGGTGCTGCTGCTCGGGGCCGGCGGGCTCGGCGCGCCGACCGCGCTCTACCTCGCTGCGGCGGGAGTCGGCACGATCGGCCTGGTCGACGACGACGTCGTCGACGCCTCCAACCTGCAGCGCCAGGTGATACACAACACCGAACGGATCGGGATGGCGAAGACCGCGTCGGCGCGGATCTTCATCGAAGGGCTCAACCCCGACGTCAAGGTCGTCGAGCACAACGGCCGGCTCGACGCCAGCAACATCCTCGACGTCATGGCCGACTACGACATCGTCGTCGACGGCGCCGACAACTTCCCCACCCGCTACCTGCTGAACGACGCCTCGGTGCGGCTGCGCAAACCGGTCGTCTCCGCCTCGATCCTCGGCTTCGACGGGCAGATCTCGACCTTCGTCCCCTTCGAGGGCCCCTGCTACCGCTGCCTCTACCCGACCCCGCCGCCGGCCGAGCTGGCGCCGAGCTGCTCCGCCAACGGGGTGCTCGGGGTGATGGCCGGGACGATGGGCACGCTGCAGGCCAACGAGGTGATCAAGCTCGTGCTCGGCGCCGGCGAACCGCTGATCGGTCGCCTGGTCCTCTACGAGGCGCTTGGCACCCGCTTCACCGAGCTCAAGGTCCGGCGCGATCCGGAGTGCCCGATCTGCGGCGAGAACGCCGAGCAGATCCCGGAGTCCGAGATGGGCCAGTTCCCCGACTACGACGCCTTCTGCGCCGGAGCCGGCGGGGATCGCTGACAGGCCTCGCTTCAATAGGATCAGCGCTCGATGGCAACCGTACGCATCCCCCCAGTCCTGCGTCAGAAAACCGGTGGGCAGCCCGAGGTCGAGGCTGACGGCGGCAACGTCGGCGAGGTGCTGCGGGCTCTGACCTCCGCTCACCCCGACACCGAGGCCCAGCTCTTCGGCGAGGACGGCGAGCTCAACCGCTACGTCAACGTCTACCTCAACGACGAGGACGTGCGGGTGCTGGACGGCCTCGAGACCGCCGTCAAAGACGGCGACAACGTAGTCATCCTGCCGGCGATGGCCGGCGGCGCCGCCTAACCCGCGAAGGCCAGGCGGCGCGGCACCGGTCGGCCTAGTGGCTCAGGACCAGGCCGAGGAATTTCTTCGTCCGCTCCTCGCGCGGGTTGTCGAAGATGTCCGCGGGCTTGCCCTGCTCGACGATCACGCCGCCGTCCATGAAGACGACCTTGTCGCCGGCTTCGCGGGCGAAGCCCATCTCGTGGGTGACGACAAACATCGTCATCCCTTCGGCCGCGAGCTCGCGCATCACGTCGAGCACCTCTTTGACGAGCTCGGGGTCGAGCGCGCTGGTGACCTCGTCGAACAGCATCACGTGCGGGTCCATCGCCAGCGCCCGCGCGATCGCCACCCGCTGCTGCTGACCGCCGGAGAGGCGGTCGGGGTACTCGTTGAGCTTGTCCCCGAGGCCGACCCGCTCGAGCAGCGGCGTCGCTTTCGCCTTCGCCTCCTTGGAGGAGCGGCCGAGCACCGTTTCCTGGGCGAGGGTGACGTTCTCCAGGGCGCTCTTGTGCGGGAACAGGTTGAACTGCTGGAAGACGATCCCGACCCGCTGGCGGACGAAGTCGAGGTCCCATTCGTCCTCGGTGCTGCCGGCCGAGCCCTTGCAGATGTCGCGGCCCTCGAGCACGATTTCACCCTTCTCGGGCGGGGCGAGCAGGTTGATGCAGCGCAGCAGCGTGCTCTTGCCGGAGCCGCTGGGGCCGAGCACGCAGATGACTTCGCCGCGCTCGATGTCGAGGTCGACCCCCTTCAGCACCTCGAGGTCGCCGAAGCGCTTGTGGATGTTCTTCAGCTGCAGCATTGCCTCAGCCATGGTTAGACCACCTCCGTCGGAGCGCCGCGGGTGAACCGGCCCTGCTCACGGTCGATCAGTTTGTCGATCAACCGCGCCAGCGGCAGGGTGACGACGAGGAACATGATCGCGCCGAGGGTCAGCGCCGAGCTGTTGAAGGTTTCGGACTGAATGTCGCGACCGACCAGCGCCACCTCGTTGAGGGCGATCACGCTGGCCAGGGTCGTGTCTTTCATCAGCGCGCTGAAGTCGTTCAGCAGCGGCGCGAAGACTTTGCGCACGGCCTGGGGGACGATCACGTGCCGCATCGCCTGTCCGTGGCTCATCCCGAGCGACCGCGCCGCCTCCGTCTGGCCGCTGGGGACCGCTTCGATCCCGGCCCGGTAGACCTCGGCCATGTAGGCGCCGTAGGTGATCGTGATTGCCATCGTCGCGTACCAGAAGGGGTCTGGCTGGCCGAGCCAGTTCGGGATCCGGATCGACTCCGGCAGGAAGTCGAGGGAGGGGAGGCTGCCGGAAATCAGGAGGACGATCAGCAGCAGCGGGATCCCGCGAAAGACGTCGATGTAGGCGATCGTCGCGAACCGCACCGGGAGGAGTCCGCGTCCGGGCGTCTGCCGCAGCAGCGCCAGAACCAGGCCCCAGGCCAGCGAAAGGATCCCGCCGATGATCGACAGCTTGATCGTGAACCAGAACCCGTCGAGCACTTCGTCGAAGTGATCGAACATGAAGCCGACGTCAAAATACTGGTTGAGAAGTTCTTGCATCTTTTCTCCTGATCCCTGCCCGCTCTACGGCAAGCCCTGAGGCAAACCCATTGTGAGGATAGAAAGGGGGCGCCCTTCCCGGGGCGCCCCCTGTTACTGCTGCTTCAGTCCTGAGGTTCGATCAGGAAGCTTCGTGCGTCGCCGACTCGATCGCGGCGGGCGGCTCGTGATGGAACCATTCTTCGTAAATCGTGGCGTAGGTGCCGTCCTCGATCGCCTGCGCCAGGCCTTCGTTCAGTTCTTCCAGCAGCTCCGTCTCGCCCTGGCCGACTGCGAAGCCATACTCTTCTTCGGTCGGGATCGCGGCCGAGATTTCGATGCCGCCGCCGGCTTTGACGGCGTTTTCGGCGACCGGGATGTCGATCATCACGGCGTCGACGACACCAGATTTGAGGGCGTTGACGGCGTCCGGGCCGCTCGGGTAGGTGCGGACTTCGTCAGCTTCGGCGTTTTCTTCCGAGTATTCCTCGCCGGTCGTGCCCTGCTGGACCGCGACCTTGGTGCCCGCCAGGTCCTCGAGCGAGACGATGTCGCTGCCTTCCTCGACCAGGATCGCCTGTTCGGAGAGGTAGTAGGGGTTGGTGAAGTCGACCGTTTTCTCGCGTTCGTCGGTGATCGTCGAGGCCGAGGCCACGGCGTCGAACCTGCCCTGGGCGAGGTCGCGGAAGATCGTGTCGAACGAGGTGTCCTGGAACTCGACTTCGCGGCCGATGTTCTCGCCGATCGCTTCCATCAGGCCGATGTCGAAGCCTTTGTAGTTCGGGGCTTTGCCTTCCTCGAACGGGGGGTAGGGGATGTCGGAGCCGACCGTCAGGGTCTCGCCTCCGCCTTCGCTGCCACCGCCGGCGCTGGTCGTGTCGTCGTCGCTGCTGCCGCAGCCGGCGACCACAAGCGCTGCAATTGCCACGAGGAAGACCGCCAGGAGGGCGGTCAGCCGGGTCTTCGTCATTTGGTACGGCCTCCGATCCAAAAGGTTGGTAAGACGCGCGAAGATACATGTCCCAAGTGCCCGGAGTTCACGAACTCGACACATAGTCCGTCAAGATTTTCCCTCGCTACACTTTCTGAAGTAACGGGGACCGGGCAATGCTGCGCGACGACCAACTCAACAAACCCTGCGGGGGCCGCTTCGGCAACATTGTCGAATCGATCGGCAATACGCCGCTGGTCGAGCTGCCGCGGCTGACGCCGAATCCCGAGGTCCGGATTTACGCCAAGCTCGAGGGGCACAACCCGACCGGCTCAGTCAAGGACCGTGTCGCCAAATCGATGATCGAGGCGGCGGAGGCTGAGGGGGCGATCGGGCCGGGGCAGACGATTCTCGAACCGACCTCCGGCAACACCGGCATCGCCCTGGCGATGATCTGCCGCCGCAAGGGCTACCCGCTGAAGGTCGTGATGCCCGACAACGTCACCGAGGAGCGGACCCAGCTACTGCGGATGTACGGGGCGGAGATCGTCTACTCGGAGGGCGCCAAGGGCTCCAACGGCGCCGTCGAGGTGGCGCTGGAGATGTCGCAGGACCCGTCCTTCTATATGCCCTACCAGTACGGCAACGAGGCCAACCCGCTCGCCCATTACAACGGCACCGCGGTCGAGATCCTCGACGAGCTGGACGGCGAGGTCGCCGCCTTCGTCGGCGGGCTCGGCACCGGCGGCACCCTGATGGGCAACGGCCGCCGCTTCAAGGAGGAAAACCCGGAGACGCTGATCGTCGCCGCCGAGCCGATGCAGGGCGAGCTGGTTCAGGGCCTGCGCTCGCTCGACGACGGCTTCATCCCGCCGATCATCGACCTCTCGATTCTCGACCGCAAGATCATGGTCTCCAACCGCGACGCGATCGTCTGGACCAAGAAACTGCTCGAGGAGGAGGGCGTCTTCGCCGGCGTCTCCTCCGGCGCGATCGCCGCCATCGCCGTCCGCATCGCCGGCGAGCTGGAGAGCGGCAACGTCGTCTTCCTGATCCCCGACGACGGCTGGAAGTACCTCTCCTCCGGCGTCTACACCAAGCCGATCGAGGAGATTGAAAACCTCGATTCGACGGTTTGGTGGTAGAGAAATCGCCCTCTCGCCTACGCAAGCGCAGATGAAGATCTCTCAGCAGCTAATCGACGAGATGGTCGCGCACGCGCGCGAGGACCTGCCGAACGAGTGCTGCGGGATGGTCGGGGGCCGCGACGGCGAGGCGACGAGCGTGGTCCGAGTCGTCAACTCCGCCGCCAGCCCGCTGCGCTACGAGATGGACCCACAGGGGCAGTACAACGCCCTGAAGGCGATCGAAGACGGCGGCGACGAGCTGCTGGCGATCTACCACTCGCACACCAAGAGCGCCGCTTATCCGTCGCAGACCGACGTCAACCAGGCGGTTGCCTGGCCCGAACAGGTCTACCTGATCGTCTCCCTCGCCGAGCCCGAGCCCGACGTCAAGGGCTACCTGCTGGCCGACTTGAAGGTCGAGGATGTCGACCTCGACGTCGCATAAGCGCGGCTCCCACCACCGTGGCGCCCACGGCGGCGGGGGCGGCTCCGAGGGCGGCGGCGGTGGAGGCGGAGGAGGCGGCGGCGGGCCGCTGATCAAGGTCGCCTTCGCTCGCAACCAGTCGGAAGCCGAAATGCTGCAGGGGCTGCTCTCCGAGGAAGGCATCCCGAGTGTCTTGAAACGCAGCGGCGGCTTCGACAACCCCGATTTCCTCGCCGCCGGCCCGCACGACGTGTACGTCGTCCAGGCTCTCGCCGAGCGGGCGAAGGAGGTCCTCGCCGAAACGCTGATCGAGAGCGAGGACGAGGAGCGGACCGAGATCGACGAGCAGCGGCGCCTGGCCCGCGGCGAAACCGGCCAGACCTCGGCCGGCCGCCTGGCGTTCTGGGTCGGGACGGCCTTCATCGGTGCCCTGGCCCTGGTCTGGGTCCTCTACCAGCTCAGTTGAGGGGTCCCGATGGGTGGGGAGGAACTGGTCGCGGTCGCCTTCACCCGTGACGTGACCGAGGGGGATTTGATCAAGGGCCTGCTGGAGAACGCCGGCATCGCAAGCATGCTGCGCCCGGCGCCGCTCGATGGCGGCGGCCCGCTTGGCTTTGGCACCCTGGACCGCGGTTTCGGCGGCGGCCCGCAGCAGGTGATGGTCCGCGCGAACCAGGCTGAGCAGGCCCGCCAGTTGCTGGCCGAGACGCTGGTCGAAGACGAAGAGGCGGGTTAGCTGACGCCGAGCGGGCGGGCCATGCCGCGCAGGTGGTCGCGCCAGGCGGACTCGATGTCGCGGAAGCGGGCGTCGAAGGCGTCTTCCAAGGTGGGGACGGCGCCGCCGGGCAGGAGGCCGTCGACCAGGCGCTCGCAGGCCTCGGGGCCGCGCTCGTTCTCGAGCAGGTCGAAGATCGTGCCGCCGAGGATCACCGCGTCGCGGCGCGAGGGCGGGAACGAGGGCCGGGCGCTTTCGCGCAGGCGGCGGATCACCGCCGCCCGGTAGAGGCCGACCTGGCGGGCGAAGTACTGGGCGCCGCCTTCGACCAGCCAGGCCCAGCGCAGGTAGCGGGCGAAGCGGCGCGGCGTCCAGGAGGGGGGGAGGGCGGAGTTGTTGGCGGCGACGACGAGCTGCGCGTAGAGGCGCTCGGCGGTGCCGCGAAGCGCCTCCAGCGAGTCGTCGGCGGCGGCGCGCCGTTCCATGTGCGGGTCGTTGAGGACGTGCAGCTCGGTCGCCATCGCCCAGCCGGCGAGGTAGCGCCGCCCCGCCGGCGCCGCCGACCAGCGGGCGGCGGGCAGGAAGGGGTGGGCCATCGTCAGCCAGGCAGGGTTGGTGTGGATGACGACCGTGACCTCGCCCGGGACCACCGCGAAGCGGTCTTCGAGCCGCAGCCGCAGGTTCTCCATCCGGTCCAGCGTCCGCTCCGCGAACGCCGAATCGTCGGTGTCGTGCCTGGCCGTGAAGCTCAGCGACTCAGTCTCGATCCAGGACATGGACCGAGATTAGCGAGCGCAGCCGAGGCTCAAACGAGAGCGGGCTCGGCTGCGCCCGCACATACATCCATGATCTCTTGGCGCGCGCGGTCGAACTCCTCGTCCGCCATCACCGGGGTTCCCTCGAAGGGGAGTTCGCGGTCGATCTCGACCCAGGAGCGGCAGCCGTGGTACTCGTCGCGGACGCGCACGGTGACCGGGCGCGGGATGCGATGAACCCGCAGCAGCAGGATGTGGAGTGGGTGGCGACGCTTCCAGTTCAGCCGCTTCTCGGCGTAGTCCGGAGTCCAGACGTAGTACGGCGAGAGGCAGTCGAGGGTGCGACGGTCGTTGATCGTGACGTGATCGGTGACCTCGGCCCAGGCGCGCAGGCGCACCCGGTCCGGCTGCGGGATGCCGCCGTCCTGGAGCAGCGCTTTCGGCGGCGGCTCCTCGTCGGGCCAGACACCCTCCTCGAGGGCGCGGCGCAACTCGGGGTGATGCGATTCACGCACCAAGTCGTTCCGCTGGTGGTCGAAAGTGGGGTAGAGGAAGAAGCGCTCGTGCTCGAGTTCGAAGTGCTTGTTCTCCTCGCGGATCCCGCCCTTGCGAAGAGTCAACAGCTGCTCGCCCTCGGCGAGCGCGCGGACAGTGACTGCCCATTCCTTGATAGCGATCGGCATTGAGTTAGTACCTTCAGAGATTGATGTGGAGGTGGGGCTGGAACTTCGCCTCCGGGTCGTACTGCGACCCGTGCGCCCGCCTGAGGGCGTGCATTCTAGAGGAGCAACTCGAAATCACCAAATAAATTTGCCCCTCCAGGGCGATTCTCATGCTGGAAAGTGGGCCCAATCGGCCCGGTTCGTAAGAAATTCGGCCAACTCCTCGCCCGGCACCGGGTGCGAGTAGAGGTAGCCCTGAGCTGCGTCGACTCCGAGCTCGACCAGGGTTTCGTGCTGCTCGAGCGTTTCCACGCCCTCGGCGACGATGTCGGCGTCGATCGCCCGGGCCATCGCCACCATCGCCGCGATCAGCGCCGCTTCGGAGCCGTTTTCGCCGATCCGGGCGACGAAGGAGCGGTCGATCTTCAGCCTGTCCACGCGCAGCGCCTGGGCGATCTCGAACGAGGACCAGCCGGTCCCGAAGTCGTCGAGGGCGAGGGTGACACCGGTGCGGCGCAGCGCCCGCAGGGTCGCGTCGGCGTCGACCTGGTCGAGCACGGCGGTCTCGGTCAGCTCGAGCTGGAGCCGCTCGGGGCCGATCCCGGCGTTCGCAAGCGCGGCTTCGACCTGCCCGGCGAGCCCGGGATGAAGCTGGCGGGCGGAGATGTTGACCGCGACCGAGATCCGCGAGGGCCAGCGGGCGGCCTCCTCGCAAGCCCACTGCAGCATGCGGGCGCCGAGCTCGTGGATCACCTCGCCCTGCTCGGCGACCGGCACGAAGTCGGCGGGGTTGAGCAGGCCGCGGCGGGGGTGGTGCCAGCGGGCCAGCGCCTCGCAGCTGGCGACGCATTTGTCGCCGAGGCAGACGATCGGCTGGAAGTAGGGGACCACCTGGCCGTTGGAGATCGCCTCGCGCAGTTGCGCCTCGCGCCGCAGCGGGTGGCTGCCATGGGCGCCGCTGCGGCTCAGCCGCCAGCGCCCGCCGCCGGCGGTCTTGGCGTCGTGGAGGGCGATCGCGGCGTCGCTGAGCGCTTCGTGCGGCTTGGTCCAGGCGATGCCGGCGCTGATCGTCGGGGTCACTGTGTGTCCCTCGATCTGGAACGGCCGCGAGAGCAGGGCCAGCGCCTTCTCGGCCAGGGCGATGGTTTCGCCGCGGTTCGTTCCCGGCCCGTGCAGGACGGCGAACTCGTCCCCCTCCAGGCGCGCGATCCTGCCGCCGCTGGGGGCGACCGTGGCCAGCCTCGACCCCGTCTCGACCAGGAAGCGGTCGCCGGCCTCGTAGCCGAGGCCGCTCTTGATCAGGCGGAAGCGGTCGATGCTGAAGACGATGAGGCCGACTTCGGCGGCGGTGATCCCGCGCAGGTGGATCTCCAGCCCGAAGCGGTTGGAGAGGCCGGTCAGCTCGTCGGTCGCGGCGCGGGCGGTGAGGTCGGCGATCGCGTCGTCGCGGGCGTCGAGCGTGGCGGCGAGGACGAGGACCGTGATCGTCATCGCGGTGAGGATGAACTCGAGCTCGAAGACGCCGGAAGCGCCGCGGCCGGCAAAGCCGCTCGCGCCTCCCTCTACAAAGGGCAGGGCGACGGCCGCGGCGACGACGCCGGCGCCGAGGGCGCCCGGGCCGCGGCCGATCACCGCCGCCAGCGTCACCGCAGGGATCAGCGCCACCGGGGCGGCGTCGCCGATCAGGTTCAGCGCCGCCGCGGTGATCGCAACCAGCGTCAGCGCTCCGGCCAGTTTCAGCGCGGTGTGGGCGCCGGGGATGCGGGTGGCCGGGATGACCAGGCCGAGCCCGCCGACGAGGAAGGCGCCGCAGACGTCAGATAGCCACCAGGTGCCGAAGGCGTCGAAGAAGTTCGATCCCGCTCCGGCGGTGACCAGCGCCACCGCCCCGAGCACGGCCCCGATCGCCCCGGCGGCGGCGATCGCGGCGACGAAGCCGACCGTGTCGCGGGTCGTGCGCAGGGCCGGATTGATCCCGAGGGAGACGATCAGCGCCGCCCCGACTCCGGCCTCGATCGCGACCGCAGTGGCGGTAGCCGGTGGCAGCGCCACGCCGACCGAGATCGGTCCGAGCACGCCGATCATCACGTCGGCGACCCAGAGTGCCGCCAGCCCGCGCCAGCCGAACCAGAGTGCCAGCAGCAGCCCGATCCCGGCGCCGGGCCAGAGCGGCGAGACCGCGTCCACAGTCAGCGTCTCGAGGCTGAAGATGCCGACGACCGTGTAGAGAACGGCGCCAACCGGGATCAGCCACAGGGGCTGGGAGGGAGCCTCGGCTCGGAACCATGACTGGAGTCGTTCCACCAATGGTCTGACAATTCACTTTCTCGATCTATTCCATTTCGCCTAAACCTCTTTGCCGCGGCCGCCGCCCCCCGGGGTCTCGATTCGCAGCCGATCGCCGGGTAAGAGGTCGCCCTCCGCCTTGCCTGGCAATCGCTTGTCGTTGCAGTAGTCGCGCCCGGGCGCGCCGTCGGCGCCGCCGTCGCGGCCGCGGGGCGGGTGGCGCCGCCGCTCGGCGATCAGGGTGAACCGCATCGGCGCCAGGGCCTCGAGCTCGCGCACGATCCCGTCGCCGCCGCGGTGGGCGCCGGCACCGCCGCTGCCGCGGCGCAGCGCCAGCTCACGGACCCGCAGCGGGAACTCGGTCTCCAGGGCCTCGACGGGGGTGTTCAGCGTGTTCGTCATCGCGACGTGGATTGCGCTGGGGCCGTCGCCACCGGGGCAGGCGCCCTGGCCGCCGCCGATCGTCTCGTAGTAGGTGAACTCGTCGTTGGCCAGGGTGAGGTTGTTCATCGTGCCCTGGCCGGCCGCGGGCACCGGACAGGCGCCGGCGAGGGCGGCGAGCACGAGGTCGGCAACGCGGCTCGAGGTCTCGACGTTGCCCGAGGCGACCGCCGCCGGGAAGGCAGCGTTGAGCAGGCAGCCGGCTGGGGCGCTGACCTCGATCGGCCGGTGAGCGCCGGCGGATGGCGGCGCCTCGGGGTCGGTGAGGACGCGGACAGCGAAGAAGGCGGCCGATTTGGTCACCGAGAGCGGGCAGTTGAGGTTGCCGTCGACCTGCGGGTCGGTGCCGCTGAAGTCGAGCCGCAGAGAGTCGCCGGCGATCGTCGCCTCGACCCGCAGGCGGACGTCGCGCTCGGTCGCGGCGGAATCGTCCTCGAGCACGTCCTCGGCGCTGTAGACGCCGTCGGGCAGGGCGGCGATGGCGGCGCGGGCGCGGCGCTCGGTGTAGGCGAGGATCTCGGCCATCCCTTCCCGTAGGAGCTCGGCGCCGTGGCGCTCGGCCAGCTCCAGCAGGCGGCGCTCGCCGACCCGGTTGGCGGCGCGCTGCGCGCGCAGGTCGGCAAGCCGCTGCCGCGGGAACCGCATCTGCGCGGCGAGGCGCTCCAGCTCGGGCTCGGTCGCTGGGGTCGGCGGGATCACCACGCCCTCGTCGGCCAGCGTCTTCGAGAAGGCCGGCATCCCGCCCGGGGTCGGCCCGCCGACGTCGGCGTGGTGGGCGCGGCTGGCAGCGAACCCGAACAGCTCGCCGGCGACGAAGACGGGGGAGACGAGGGTGATGTCGGGCAGGTGGGTGCCGCCGCGGTAGGGGTCGTTGAGGATCCAGGACAGCCCTGGCTCGTGCTCGCGGTCGAGGACGACGGCGACCGCGTCGGGCATCGAGCCGAGGTGGACCGGGATGTGCTCGGCCTGCATCACCAGCTCGCCGGCGGCGTCGAAGAGCGCGGTCGAGCAGTCGTGGCGCTCCTTGACGTTGGCCGAGTAGGCGGAGCGGATCAAAGTGGCGCCCATCTCGTCGCAGGCGGATCGCAGTCCGCCGACCAGGATTTGCAGCGTAATCGGATCGAGACTGCTCATCAGTCAGTTACTTTTGCACCTTTTGCTTCGGAAAAGAAACCTGCACCAATCGTGCCGGCCTCGTCGACCGTCGCCGACCAGCCCGGTGGCAAGACCAGGGTTGCCTCTGGCAGCTCGAAGACGACCGGTCCCTCGGCGGCGGTGCCGGCGGGCGGCTCGCCGCGCAGGACCGGGGTCTCGACCCACTCCTCGCCGAAGTAGACCGGCCGGCTCGTCTCTTCCAGCGGGGCCTCGGCGGCGCGTGGGTGCGGCTCGGGCCCCGGCACGACCAAGGCCAGCCCGATGTCGACGAGGACAACTTCGCCCTCGGGGTCGCGGTGGCCATAGCGCTCCTCGTGCAGCCGCTCGAAGCCGGCGATCAGCTCCGCCGGGTCGGGGTCGACCGGCCCCGGCACCGGCAGTTGGAAGGCCTGGCCGGCGTAGCGCAGCTCGTAGGTGACTTCGGGCCGCGCCCCCTCGAGGCCGGCGCCGGCGGCCGCGATCAGCTCGCTCACCTGGGCGGCGATCCGCTCCGCGCTCAGATCCTTGCCGCTCAGCATCACCGTGCGGGCGGTGTCGCGGCGGCGCTCTGAGGCGCAGAGGCCGAGGGCGGAGAGGACGCCGCTGGCGCGAGGACAGAGGATCGACTCGATTCCGAGCTCGGCGGCGATCGCCGCCGCGTGCATCGGGCCGGCGCCGCCGAACGGCATCAGCGCAAAGCCGCGTGGGTCGATGCCGCGCTCGACCGTGACCACGCGCAGCGCCCGCAGCATCTCCTGGTTGGCGACGCGGACGACCCCGGCCGCCGTCTGCAGCCGCTCCAGCCCGAGCTCGGCGGCGAGGCGGTCGATCGCGGCCTCGGCTGCCTCTGCGTCGAGGGCGACTTCGCCCGCCAGGCGCGAGTCGGCGGCGAGGTTGCCGAGCACGAGGTTGGCGTCGGTGACCGTCGGCTCGGTGCCGCCGCGGCCGTAACAGGCGGGGCCCGGTTCGGCGCCGGCCGAGCGCGGCCCGACCCGCAGGGCGCCGCCGCTGTCGCGCCACCCGATCGAGCCGCCGCCGGCGCCGACCGTGTGCACGTCGACCATCGGCAACTGGATCGTGCGGCCGCCGATCTCGCGCGAGTCGGTGCGGCGGACGGCGCCGTCCTCGACCACGCAGACGTCGCAGGAGGTGCCGCCCATGTCGAAGCCGAGGGCGTTGCCGTCGCCGCTGCGGCGGGCCAGCAGCCCGGCGCCGACCGCGCCGCCGGCCGGGCCCGAGAGCACGCTCCAGGCGCCGGAGCGGGCGGCCTCCGCGGCCGGGGCGACGCCGCCGGAGGAGCGCATCACCAGCGGCTGCGGCAGCCCGGCCTCGGCGGTGGCCTCGCCGAGCTGGCCCAGGTAGCGGCCGAGCAGGGGGCTGAGGTAGGCGTCGATCACCGTGGTCGAGCAGCGCTCGTACTCGCGGAAGCGGGGCAGCACCTCGTGCGAGACGGAGACGTGGGTGCCGGGCAGGCGCCGGCGCAGGTGCTCGGCGAGGCGGCGCTCGTGCGAGGAGTCGAGGTAGGAGAAGAGCAGGCAGATCGCAACCGACTCGGCGCCGGTCTCCTCCAGCAGCGCCGCGATCCGCTCCGGCTCGCCCTCTGCCAGCGGCTCGATCACACCCTCCGGCCCGACCCGCTCGTCCGCCTCGAAGCGCAGATCCCGCGCAACCAAAGGCTCCGGCTTCGGCTCGCAGAGCTTGTAGAGGTGGGGCCGGTCCTGGCGGCCGATCTCGATCACGTCGGCGAAGCCGTGGGTCGCGACCAGGGCGGTGCGGGCGCCGCGCTCCTCCAGCAGGGCGTTGGTGCCGACCGTCATCCCGTGAGCGAAGACCTCGACAGCGGCCGGCTCGGCACCGGCCCGGGCCAGCACCGCGGCGACCGCCCGCATCACCCCGGCCGACTCCTCACCCGGGGTGGTCGGGACCTTGGCGCTGTGGATCTCGTCGCGGTCGAGCAGGACGGCGTCGGTGAAGGTGCCGCCGACGTCCACTCCAAGCAGCAACTAGAGCCACTCCTCGTGGCGCGCGGCGCCGTCGGGACCGAGGACGACGTGGACGCCGTCGAGCGCCGGGTCGGTCTCGGGGCGGTCGCTGCGCAGGTGGCCGCCGCGCGACTCGGCCCGGTCGAGGGCAGCGCGGGCGATCGCCTTGGCCAGCGGGTAGGGGTCGGAGACGAGCCGGGCCATGTCGTCAGGGTTGCGCAGCGGCCCGGCCAGGCGCCAGACCTTGTCGCGGGTCTCTTCGGTCGGCGGGTCGAAGCGCCACTCCGGCAGCGCCGGCCGCGGTCCCGAGGTCTCCTCCTCGACTGCCGCCGCCGCGGCCCGGCCGCCGAAGACGAAGCACTCGCTGAGCGAGTTGGAGGCGAGCCGGTTGGCGCCGTGCAGCCCCGTGCATGAGCACTCGCCGACGGCGTATAGGCCCGGCAGCGAGGAGCGGCCGTCGAGGTCGACTGCGACGCCGCCCATCGTGTAGTGGGCGGCGGGGGAGATTGGGACCGGCTCGGCGCGTGGGTCGAGCCCGGCCTCGGCCAGCGAGGCGAAGACGTTGGGGAAGCGGGCCTGGTCGATCCCGCGCAGGTCGAGCCAGACGTTTGTCGTCGCGGTCGCCCGCATCCGCTCCAGGATCGCCGCCGTGACCGCATCGCGCGGGGCCAGCTCGTCGGTGAAGCGCTCGCCGTCGGCGTCGAGCAGGGTCGCGCCCTCGCCGCGGATCGCCTCGGTGATCAGGGTGCCGTCGAAATCGGTCCCCGGCAGGGCCATCGCAGTCGGGTGGAACTGGCAGAACTCGAGGTCGGCAAGGTCGGCGCCGGCGGCCGCGGCCAGGACCGGCCCGGCGCCGATCGCCCCGCGCGGGTTGGTCGTCCGCCGCCACAGCGCCGCGGCGCCGCCGGTCGCCAGCACCGTCGCCGCGGCGCCGACGCTGCCGTTGTTGGTGAGCACGCCGTGGCAGCGCTCGCCGTCGCTCCAGAGGGCCAGTGCCGAAGTCTTCTCCAGGACCTCGATCCGCCCCTCGACAGCGACCATCGCCGCCAGCTTCGAGGTCAGCTCGTGCCCGGTCTGGCTGCCCCCGGAGTGGACGATGCGGCGGTGCTTGTGCCCGCCCTCGAGCCCGAGCGCGAGCCGGCCCTCGTGGTCGAGGTCGAAGACGACGCCGCGCGCCTGCAGGTCGCGGACCACGGCCGGGGATTCCTCGACCAGGACCTGGACGGCCGCGGGCCGGCAGAGCCCGCGCCCGGCGGCGATCGTGTCCTCGGCGTGGAGCTGGGGCGAGTCGTCGGGTTCGAGCGCCGCCGCCAGGCCTCCCTGAGCCCAGAAGCTGGCGCTGAGCGAGAGCGGGGTGCGGGAGACGAGCGCGACCTTGCCGCCCTGCTCGGCCGCCCGCAGGGCGGTCCACAGGCCCGCGGCGCCGCCGCCCACGACGGCGACGTCGTACTCAGAGACCGCGGCTATCGGCCCTCCGCCTCCCGGCGCAGCGCGTCGAGCTGCTCGCGCAGCCAGGCGGCCGCTGCCTCGCGGGCCCGTGCCTTCTCGTCGGCGACGGCGGCCTCGGCGGCGTCGGCGCGGTGCTCGGCCGCCTCGATCCGCCGCTCGGCCGCCTCGACCTCGGCCTCGATCTCGTTCAGCCGCTTCTCGGCGGTGGCGATCGCCCGCTCCTTTGCCTCGCGCTCGCGCTCCAACTCCTCCTCGTGGCTCAGTCGCAGCTTCTGCAGCGCCTCGTCAGCGGCGGCGCGATGATTCTCGAGGTCGGCCTCGAGGGCCTGGATCTCGGCTTCGGCGCGGCGCTCGGCCTCGGCCGCGACGTCGGCGGCCGCCTGCAGGCGGCGCTCGGCCTCCGCCACCCGCGCGTTCAGCGGTTCGCCGCTCCGGTCGCCCGTCTCCGCGCTCATCGCATCAATCTATTACGGGGTGGCGGTGACGTCTTGGTAGGCGGCGATCACGCGTTCGGCCATGCGCGCCGCCGAGAGCGAGTCGGCGCGGGCCGAGGCCTCGACCCGGGGGTCAGCGGCCTCGAGGTGGCGGCGCGCGACGGCGCTCCAAGCCGCCAGCTCGAAGCGGGCGCAGAGACAGCCCTCGACGCCGGCGAGCGCGTAGGGGGCGACGCCGACCAGGGTCGAGAGCACCGGCACGCCGCAGGCCAGCGCCTCGACCGCCGCCATCCCGAAGCCCTCGTAGTCGGAGGTGACGAGGACGGCGCTGGCGGCGTTGAGCCAGAGCGGCATCTGTTCAGGCTCGATCGAGCCGCCGCTGCGCAGCTCCGCCCCGCAGGCGGCTGCGAGCTCGGCGGCGCGGTCGTGGCGCTTCTCCGGCCGTGCCGGGTTGGCGGGGAAGAAGAGGAAGCGGCCGTCGGGATCGAGCCCGAGCGCCCGCCGCGCCTCGGCCCGGGGGACCGGCTCGAAGCGGCCGAGGTCGGGGCCGCAGGGAAGGACCGCGGAGCCGGGGACGGCGGGCAGTCCCGGCCGCCCGTCCTCGGGATCGAACAGCGCCCGCGAGACGCCGGCGACCAGGTCGACCCGCCAGGCGAGCCGGCGCGAGAGCGCGCCGACGATCTCGTGGCGGACGTCGGTGCCGTGGAAGGTGACGATCAGCGGCTTTGCCCCGGCCAGCTTTGCGACCCAGCCCGGCAGTCCGTAGTGGGCGTGGACGAGGTCGAAGCGCTCGCGGCGCAGCAGAGCGCGCAGCCGTTTGGTCGCCGGCATGTACTCGCCGCGCCCGGGCGGGAAGCTGAAGAGGTCGACCTCGATTCCGCGCTTACGCACCTCATCGACCTGGTCGCGGACCCAGCGCCCGCGCTGCGGAGCCTCCTCGTCGGGCTCGAAGTTGGTGACGACGAGGACGCGCACCCGGGTCAGGGTATCTGTCGGGTGGAAACGGCTATTCGCCCAACAGCGAGGTTCATTGAATCTATGCAAAATGCCTGCAGGCGGGGAATTTCTAGGCATCGCGGGAGGCGCTGATGTTTCCAGAAGACCACGGCCACCACGAAATCCGAGGCCTGAAGTGCATTCCTCGCTCGAAGTCGTATGAGGGACGGTTCGGCCGCATGTTCCGTCGCCTCCCGTCGGCTCCTCACCTGGGCGATGACGCGCTTCGTGTGCTGGCGGAACAAATGCGGGAGCCGCTTCCGACGGAAGGACAGCCACAAGGATGGGGCAGCACCGGGGCGCCTCCTCCGGAACTGGACAACCCGGCGATTCCGTCCGGGTTCACCTACTTCGGCCAGTTTGTCGACCACGACATTACGTTCGATCCGGTCTCGAGCCTGCAGAGGCAGAATGATCCCGACGCGCTGACCGATTTTCGCTCGCCTCGCTTCGACCTTGACTCGGTTTACGGCTCGGGGCCGGCGGACGAGCCGTTTCAGTACGACAAAGCCAGCGGCGGTCTCAAGTTCCTGATTGAGCCCAACATCAACGGCGAGCAGGATCTTCCGCGAAATAGCCAGGGGACGGCTTTGATCGGTGATCCCAGGAACGACGAGAACACGATCGTCAGCCAGTTGCAGTTGGTTTTCCTGCGCTTCCACAACAAAGTCGTCGATCGTGTGTCGGCCGACGGCACGATCCCTGCGGAGCGCCGGTTCGAAGAGGCGCAGAAGCTAGTTCGATGGCACTACCAGTGGGTAATCCTGAGGGATTTCCTCCCCCGCATCGTCGGCCCGGAGGTACTGGACGGCGTTCTCACCATCACTGAACAGGAAGTCAAGATCAACCTCAGCTGGTTCAGGCCGAAGCAAACGGCATACATGCCGGTTGAGTTCTCGGTTGCGGCCTACCGGTATGGCCATAGCCAGATACGACCGGCCTACCACCTCAATGGCAACGTTCGGGACAAGCCGATTTTTGTCCCCGGTGAGCCTGATCCAGAGGCGGACCTTCGTGGCTTTCGACCCATCCTGAACGGGTGGACGATCAACGACTGGTCGCTGTTCCTGGAAACGGGAGGCGAAGCTGGGCAATTGCAGCCGTCCCGGAAAATCGACTCGAAACTTTCGGCGGGCCTATTCGATCTCCCGGGGTTTGATGACGCGGAATCCTCACTGGCCTTCCGCAACCTCAAGCGAGGTGAGGCTCTTGGGCTCCCGTCCGGCCAGGATGTCGCCCGGCTGCTCGGTGTTGAAACGGTGCTCGATGGCGGCACGCTTGGAGCGCCTGAGCCGACGCCCCTCTGGTTTTACATTCTCAAAGAGGCAGAGCTACTGGGTGGAGAACGCCTCGGCCCGGTAGGGGCTCGGATCGTTGCGGAGGTTCTGCTCGGACTCCTGAAGAGCGACTCACGCTCATTTGTCAACGCTGAGCCTTCGTGGCGCCCGAATCTCGGTCCCAACCCAGGTCAGTTCACCCTCGGGGACCTCGTGGTTTTCGCGACCACCTGAGCGGACTGGTGGCGCCTTTCGTTTTTCCTAATCCCCGTCGGGAAGGAGCGGCGGCGGCAGCCGGTAGCTGGCCGGGGTGCGGGAGAGACGGATCGGGTTGCGGGTGAGGCTGACCGCGCCGCCGTCGGGGCGCGGGATCTCGACCGTCGGCTCGAGGCCGATCCGGGTCGCGAACTCGAAGGCGGCGGCGAGGTTGTTGACGACCCCGGCCGGGACCCGGCGTGCCTGCAGCAGCTCGACCCACTCGCTCGCCGGACGCGCCGCCAGCGCCTCCTCCAGCAGTCGCTTCAGCTCCTCCCGATTGGCGACCCGAGCGGAGTTGGTCGCGAAGCGCTCGTTGGTAGCCAGCTCTGGCAGTCCGATCGCCTCGCAGAGCTGGCCGAACTGGCGGTCGTTGCCGACCGCGAGGACCAGCGCGCCGTCGCCAGTGCTGAGCAACTCATACGGCGCGATGCTGGGGTGGCGGTTGCCCATCGGGCCCGGGACGACGCCGGCGACGGTGTAGCCGGAGCCCTGGTTGACGAGGGCGGCGAGCAGGGATGAGAGCAGGTCGACCTCGACCCGCTGGCCCTCGCCGCTGTCGCGGCGGTGCTCGAGCGCGGCGAGGATCCCGACCGTCGCGAACAGCCCGGCGAGCACGTCGACCAGGGCGACGCCGACCTTCAGCGGCTCGCCGTCGGGTTCGCCGGTGATGCTCATCAGGCCGCCCAACGCCTGGACCAGGAGGTCGTATCCCGGCAGCTCGGCGCCCGGGCCATCGCCGCCGAAGCCGGTGATCGAGCAGTAGACGAGCCCGGGGTTCTCGGCCGCCAGGCTCTCGTAGTCGAGGCCGAGCCCGGCCATCAGGTCGGGGCGGAAGTTCTCGACCACGACGTCGGCCGCGAGCGCCAGCCGCCGCGCCTCTGCGACTCCCTCGGGGTCCTTGAGATCGAGCACGAGGCTGCGCTTGTTGCGGTTGACCGACAGGAAGTAGGTCGCCTCGCCGCGGTCGTCGTGGGGTGGGCCCCAGGCGCGGGTGTCGTCGCCGCGGCCGGGGCGCTCGACCTTGGTCACGGTCGCTCCGAGGTCGGCCAGCATCATCGTCGCGAAAGGGCCGGCGAGGACCTGGGAGAAGTCGAGGATGCGGAGGTCGCCGAGCGCCTCGGGTTGAGCCTGGGTCGTCATCTGATTCAATCGATCTTAGATATTCGAAAATCGGGAGAACCTGTGACCACCACCGCTGCCAGCAAGTCCATCGCCCCCTCCGACTTCCTCGACATCGACAGCCTGCTGTCCGACGAGGAGCGCGACATCCGCGACACCGTCCGCGCCTTCGTCCGCGACCGCGTCCTGCCCGATGTCGGCGACTGGTTCGAGGAGGCACGGATCCCGGCCGAGCTCGCCCCCGAGCTGGGCAAGCTCGGGCTGCTCGGCATGCACCTCGAGGGATACGGCTGCGCCGGCGCCAGTGCTACCGCCTACGGGCTCGTCTGCATGGAGCTGGAGGCCGGCGACTCGGGCGTCCGCAGCCTCGTCTCCGTGCAGGGCTCGCTGGCGATGTACGCGATCTGGCGCTGGGGCTCGGAGGAGCAGAAGCAGGAGTGGCTGCCGCGAATGGCCGCCGGCGAGGCGATCGGGTGCTTCGGGCTGACCGAGCCCGACGCCGGCTCGGACCCCGGCGCGATGCGGACCCGCGCCCGCCGCGACGGCGAGGACTGGATCCTCAACGGCCAGAAGATGTGGATCACCAACGGCTCGATCGCCGCGGTCGCGGTGGTCTGGGCGCAGACCGACGAGGGAGTGCGCGGCTTCGTCGTCCCCACCGACACCCCCGGCTTCAGCGCCCCGCCGATCCACAAGAAGCTCTCGTTGCGGGCTTCGGTCACCTCGGAGCTCGTCCTTGACGACGTGCGCCTGCCGGCCGCGGCGATGCTGCCCGAGACCGACTCGCTTCGGGGCCCGCTCTCCTGCCTCAACGAGGCCCGCTTCGGGATCGTCTTCGGTGCGGCCGGCGCCGGTCGCGCCTGCTTCGAAGCGGCGCTCGCCTACGCGGGCGAGCGGATCGCCTTCGGCAAGCCGATCGCCGCCACCCAGATCCAGCAACTGAAACTGGCGAAGATGGCGACCGAGGTGAACCGGGCGACGCTGCTGGCCCTGCACCTGGGCCGGCTCAAGGACGCCGGGGCGCTGCGGCCCGAGCAGGTCAGCATGGGCAAGCTCGCCAACGTCGACGGCGCCCTCGAGGTCGCCCGCAGCGCCCGCCAGGTGCTCGGCGCCAACGGGATCTCGCTCGAGTATCCGGTGATCCGGCACATGAACAACCTCGAGTCGGTGGTCACCTACGAGGGCACCGCCGACGTCCACGCCCTGGTCGTCGGGGGCGCGCTGACGGGGCACCAGGCGTTCCGGTGATCGGCCAGCCGCCGCCCGCGGCGCCGCCCGGAACGGCTGCCCAGCACGCGGTCGAGGCGCTGCGGCGGGCGATGATCGCCGGTGAGCTGCGGCCCGGCGACCGGGTTCGGCAGGAGGAGATCGCCGAGGGGCTGGGGGTCAGTGTGGCGCCGGTGCGCGAAGCGCTGGCGGTGCTGGAGCAGGAGGGACAGGTCCGCTACCTGGCCCGCCGCGGTTACTTCGTCGCCGAGCTCGACCTCGGCGACCTGCGGGAGATCTACGAGCTGCGCGAGCTGCTGGAGTCCCAGGCGGCGAGGCGGGCGCTGCCACTGCTCGACGAGGACGCGCTGGAGCGGCTGGAAATGGCGGCGCGCGAATGCGTCGACGCCGCCGCCGAAGGCGACGTCACCGCCGAGCTCGACGCCAACCGCCGCTTCCACTTCGCCCTGCTGGAGTCCCCCGACCAGGTCCACGCCCTGCGCCTGATCCGGCTGCTCTGGGACTCGACCGAAACGTACCGGGCGATGTATTACAACGCGCCGGAGGGACGCAGCGAGGCGATCGACGCCCACGACCGGATCGTCGACGCCGTTCGCGCCCGCGACGCCGAGACCCTGGTCGCCGAGCTCGACGCCCACCGCCGCCGCGCTTTGGAGCTGCTGACCAGGGTGCTCGGGCCGGCTCAGTAGCGCCCAGCCCCCCAGAAGTCACAGAGAATTCACTCTCTCGCGCGCCAATCGGCACTCGAGAGTCTTGTTCCGTGCGCCTCCGGCTTCGACGCTTCCCTGGCAATCCGCGAAGGGGAGGGAATCGATGATCTACACGCTGATGGGGTACCTGCACGCCGCTGTCGCCACGCGCCTGCGGCGGATCCGCCGCTTGGCCGAGGGCGAGGCCGGGCAGGGCACGGTCGAGTACGTCGGCCTGATCCTGCTGGTTTCGCTGCTGATGGTCGGGATGGTCGCCGCGATGAAGGGGTTCAACGGCAAGCAGGGGACCGAGCTGGCCGACGTGATCGTCAACAAGATCAAGGAGGCGGTGGACAAGGTCGCCTTCAAGTAGGGGACGGGCGGCCTGCGGGTCGCCCGTCGAGCTTCAGATCTGACACCGGGAGAGGGACATATGACCACGATCAACGCAACCGCAACTGCTCCAGCGCCGATGCCGTCCGCACTGCGACGTATGCTGTATGACAGCATGAAGCACCGGACCCAGTTATATCTCGATGAGGCCCAGCACCGCTGGTTGCGCCAGCGGGCCGGGAAGTCGGGCAGCATCGCCGCCGTCGTGCGCGATCTGATCGACGCCGAGCGCCTGCAGCGCCGGGATCCAGCGGCCGATCCGCTGCTCAGCTACCTGGTCGAGTCGGCGCCGGGGCGCGGTCCTGAGGGGACCAGCGTCACCACGCTCGACCGCGACCTCTACGGCCGATGAGGTCGGTCTTCGTCGACACCAGCGCCTTCGTGGCGCTGCGCAACGGGGCCGAGGCCGAGCACGCCCGCGCCAGGGAGGCGCTCGCGGGACTTCTCTCCGAGGGCGTCTCCCTCTTCACCTCCAACTACGTCTTCGCCGAGACCTACACGGCGCTGCTGGTCCGGGTCGGGCGGGCGGAGGCGATCGAGTGGGGGCGGCGGTTCCGTGCCAGCGGCGCGATCGAGCTGGTCCGAGTCGAGCAGGACGTCGAGGGCGAGGCTTGGGAGATCCTCGAGCGCCACGGCGACAAGCGCTGGAGCTATGTCGACGCCACCTCCTTCGCGCTGCTCGAGCGCGAGGAGACCGATGAGGCCTTTGCATTCGACGCTCATTTCGGCCAGCGTGGCCTGCGCGTCGTGCCGCGGGCGTGAAAGACTCGCCCGATGCCAGCTTCACGCAGCTACGACCGCGCCCCCGCCGACATCCGCCCGGTGACGATCGACCCCGGCTTCGTCGAAAGCGCCTCCGGCTCGGCGCTGATCTCGATCGGCAAAACCAGGGTGATCTGCACCGCCTCGGTCTCAGAGACGGTGCCGCGCTGGATGATGGGCAAGGGCAAAGGCTGGGTCACCGCCGAGTACGCGATGCTGCCCGCCTCGACCGGGGAGCGCAAGCAGCGCGACATCTCCAAGGGCAAGCAGGACGGGCGCGGGGTCGAGATCCAGCGCCTGATCGGCCGCTCACTGCGCGTAGTCGTCGACTTCAAGGCGCTCGGCGAACGCAGCGTCTACGTCGACTGCGACGTGCTCGAAGCCGACGGCGGTACCCGCTGCGCGGCGATCACCGGCGGCTACGTCGCCCTGCGCCAGGCCTTCCAGGGGCTGCTCGACAAGAAGGCGATCGAGACGATGCCGCTGACCGGCTCGGTGGCCGCGGTCAGCGTCGGCATGGTCAACGGGCGGGCGCTCTGCGATCTCGACTACGGAGAGGACTCCAACGCTGAGGTCGACGCCAACGTGGTGATGACCGGCGAGGGGGGTCTGGTCGAGGTGCAGGCCACGGCCGAGCGGACCCCGCTCTCCCGCGCTTCCCTCGACGAGCTGCTGGTGCTGGCCGATGGTGGCATCGCGCGCCTGCGGGAGGTGCAGGAGCGGGCGGCGTGATCCTCGCGACCGCCAATCGGCACAAGCTCGCCGAGATGCACGAACTTCTGCCCGGGGTGGACCTGCAACCGCTGCCTCCCGGGTTCGAGATGCCGCCCGAGGACGGCGACACCTTCGAGGCCAACGCGCTGATCAAGGCCCGCGCCGCTCGCGCGGCGACCGGCGCGGTCGTGATCGCCGACGACTCCGGGCTCGCGGCCGAGGACCTCGGCGGGGCGCCGGGCATCTACTCCGCCCGCTATGGCGGCGAGGGCTCCACCGACGAGGAGAACCTCGACAAGCTGCTGCGCGAGGTCGCCGCCGCTGGAGGCAAGCGCCGCGCCGCTTACGTGTGCGCGATCGCACTGATCGACACCGATGGGGCCGAGCACGTCTTCGAAGCCCGCTGCGAGGGCCGCCTGATCGAGGGCAAGCAGGGGGAGGGCGGCTTCGGCTACGACCCCTCCTTCGTCCCCGACGACACCGGGCCCGACGACCAGCGCACCTTCTCCGAGATCAGCGCCGCGGAGAAGAACGAGATCAGCCACCGCGGCCGCGCTACGCGGATGCTGGCCCGGCATCTCGGCCTGCCCGAGGGCACCCGGTGATCCGCACCAAACAGGGTGCTGCTGGGCTCTCGATCGCCTCCAACGCGCTGCTGATCGCGCTCAAGCTCGCGGCCGGGGCGATCACCGGCTCGATCGCGATCATCACCGAGGCGGTCCACTCGCTGATCGACCTGGTCGCCTCCGTCGTCGCCTTCGTCTCGGTCCGCAAAGCCGACGAGCCGGCCGACGCCGACCACCCCTACGGCCACGAGAAGGTCGAGAGCCTGGCGGCGACGATCGAGGGCATGCTGATCCTGGTCGGCGCCGGGATCATCGTCTTCGAGGCGACCAAACGGCTGGTCGACGGCTCGGTCGTCGACTCGCTCGGGGTCGGCATCGCGGTGATGGCCTTCTCGGTGGTCGCCAACCTCGGCGTCTCGGCGGTGCTGATGCGCCAGGCGCGGGAGCACGAATCGCCGGCCCTGGAGGGCGACGCCGCCCACCTGCGCACCGACGCGCTGACCTCCGCCGGCGTCCTCGTCGGCCTCGGCCTGGTCGAGGTCACCGGCTACACCTCCTTCGATTCGATCACCGCGCTGATAGTCGCCGCGGCGATCGTCTGGGCCGGGATCAGGATCATCCGCCGCTCCTCGGGGGTGCTCGTCGACGAGGTTCTGCCCGACGCCGAGATGGACCGGATCGAGGCCGCGATCGCCCGCGCCCGCACGCCGGAGGTCGCCGGGTACCACAAGCTGCGCGGCCGTCGCGCCGGCAGCCGCCGCCACGTCGACCTCCACGTCCAGTACCGCTCCGGCACCAGCCTCGAGCGCGCGCACGAGCTGGCGCACCTGATGCGAGCCTCGATCGAGTCCGAGATCCCTCACGCCGAGGTGTTGATCCACGTCGAGCCGGAGACCTCCTTCCACGACCCCGAGGACGTCGCCGGGGAGCCCTACCGCTCCGGCTAGGAGCCCCTACGGAGGCGGCAGCAGGTTGACGCCGGCGGCGAGGCCGACGGCGACCAGGGTGATCGCGTAGCCGGTGTAGCCGCTGAAGGCGAAGAGGATCGCAGCGACGGCGCAGACGACGACAACGGTGATCCAGGATGCTCGGGCGAGGGACACGGTCGGTATTTTCAACGACGTGCCCGACGCCGCCGCAACCGAGGTCGTTTCAGGCGACTCTGCCGAGGCGGCCCTGGCCTTCCTCGCCGAGGTCTCGCCCGACCTGCGCGGGGCGGCGATCTTCGCCGGCGACGGCAGTGTGCTGGCCGCGGCCGGGGAGTCGGAGCGCTGGGGCGAGGACGCGGCGGCGCTCTTCACCGCTGCCGACGCCGCCGGCGACGAGCCGGTCGAGCAGGTCCACGTCGCCACCGAGCAGGGCGAGGTCTTTGCCCTGCGCCACGAAGGCCTGGCGGCGGTCGCCGTCACCGACCGCTTTGCCCTCGCCTCGCTGATGCTCTTCGACATGCGCGCGACCCTGCGCGACCTGGCGCGGGGGAGGGCCGATGCCGCCTAAGCCGCACCGGATCCTGCTCGACCGCGTCTCCGGCTACGCCGACGAGGCGGCCGCGTTCATGCGCCGGCGGAAGATCGCCCGCCGTCCCTTCGCCCGCCTCTACTACTCGAGCGGGCGCAGCCGCGACCACGCCGGGGATTCGACCGCCGGGGCGGAGCTGTTCGTTGCCGCCGGGCGCCTGATCGAGGTCGCAGGAAAGCGGCCGAAGCCGTGAGCGGGCTGATCGACCCGGCAGTCGCCGAGCGCGTCCTGGCGCGGGCGCTGGCCAATGGCGGGCGCTTCGCCGAGGTCTTCGCCGAACGCCGCCACGGGCTCTCGATGTCGATCGACGAGTCGCGGATCGAGTCGGTGCAGTCGGGCTCCGAGGAGGGCGCCGGGGTGCGGGTGGTCGAGGGCGGCACCACCTACTTCGCCCACGTCGACGGGCTCGACCCGGCCGACCTCGAGCGCGCCGCCGACGAAGCCGCTGCGGCGCTGCGCGGCAAGCGCACCGAGGCGCGGCCGCTGCAGGCGGTGGAGCACACGCCGCTGCCGATCGAGCGCCGCCCGGAAGAGGTCGAGGCCGAGCTCAAGGGCGCCCTGTTGCGCGAGCTCGACGAGCGCGCCCGCGGCCAGAGCGAGGAGATCGCCCAGTTCACCGCTTCCTACGCCGAGGGCCGGCGCGAGGTCACCGTCGCCAACTCCGACGGCCTCTTCACCGGCGACGACCGCACCCGCACCCGGATCGGCGCCCAGGCGGTTGCCCGCCGCAACGGCACGGTCGAGACCGGGGCGGAGACGCTCGGCGCCCACCGCGGCTTCGAGCTGCTCGAAGACGAACCGGGGCTGATCGCCGAGCAGGCGGCGCGCAAGGCGCTGACCCTGCTCGACGCCGGCCCGGCGCCCTCGGGCTCGATGCCGGTCGTGGTCGGCGGCGGCTTCGGCGGCGTCCTCTTCCACGAGATGACCGGCCACGGGCTCGAGGCCGACCACATCCAGAAGGGCGCCAGCGTCTACGTCGGCAAGCTCGGCCAGCAGGTCGCCCAGCCGCTGCTCAACGCCTACGACGACGGCCGCCTGCCGAACGAGTGGGGCAGCGACGCGATCGACGACGAGGGGGCGCCGACGCAGAAGACCCAGGTGATCGAGGAAGGCCGCCTCACCTCCTTCCTCTACGACCACCTGACGGCCGAGCGCGACGGCGTTGCCTCGACCGGCAACGGCCGCCGCGAGAGCTTCCGCCACCTGCCGATCCCGCGCATGACCAACACCTACATCGCCCCCGGCGACGCCACCCCGGAGGAGATGATCGCCGAGGTCGAGCGTGGCTTCTACGCCGTCTCCTTCGCCGGCGGCCAGGTCGAGCCGGCGACCGGCGACTTCGTCTTCGGCGTCTCCGAGGGCTACCTGATCGAGGGCGGCAAGGTGACGCGGCCGTGCCGCGGCGCAACCTTGATCGGCAACTGCCTCGACGCCCTGGCGGCGATCGACGCGGTCGGCGACGACTTCTTCATGAAGACCGGGATCTGCGGCAAGGGCGGTCAGAAAGTCCCGGTCGGCACCGGCCAGGGCCACGTCCGCGTCGGCGCGATGACGGTCGGCGGGACCGAGCGTTGAGCGAGCTTGCCGCCAGCGCCCGGCGCGCGGTCGAGGCGGCGCTCGCCGCCGGTGCCGGCGACGCCGAGGCCTACGCCTCGGTCGAGGACGACCGCGAGCTCCGCGTCCACGGCGGCGAGGTCGAGAGCCTCAGCGCCGCCAGCCAGAGCGGGATCGGGATCCGCGCCTGGATCGAGGGCCGGGTCGGCTACTCCTACGGCACCGACCTCTCCGAGGCCGGCGTCGCGGCGATCGCCGCTGCCGCCGCGGAGGCGGCCCGGGTCTCCGACCCCGACGAGTTCGCCGCCCCGCCGGAGCCGGCGCCGATCGAGTCGGTGGCGGGGCTCAGCGACCCCTCGCTGGCGGCCCGCTCGACCGCCGAGGTCGCGGAGCTGGCGCTGACCGTGGAGCGGACCGCGCTGGCCTCCGACCCGCGCCTGGTCGCGGTCGAGCAGGCGGTCTACGCCGACGTCGCCGAGCGGGTCGCGATCGCCTCCTCGGCCGGCGTCGCCGGCGAGTACGAGAGCTCCACCTGCTTCGCCTACCTGCAGGCCCTGGCCGAGGGCGAGGGCAGCCGCGAGACCGGGCTCGGCTTCGGCCTCGCCCGCGGGCCCGACGGGCTCGACCCGGAGGCGATCGGCGCCGAAGGCGCGGACCGGGCGCTGGCGATGATCGGCGCCACCAAGCCGGCCTCGCGCTCCTGTCCGGTCGTCCTCGACCCGACCGTGGCCGCCAGCTTCGCCGGCCTGATCGGCGGCGCCCTCGGCGCTCGCGCCGTGCAGCGCGGCCGCTCGCCCTTCGCCGGGAGGCTGGGCGAGGAGGTCGCCAGCTCCGCCTTTGTCCTCCACGACAACGGCCTCGACCCCGAGGGGCCAGCCTCGGCTCCCTTCGACGCCGAGGGCGTGCCGCGGCGGCGCACGGCGCTGATCGAGGGCGGCAGCCTGCGCTCCTACCTCTACGACACCTACACCGCCAACCGCGAGGGCGGCGCCTCGACCGGCAGCGCCTCGCGCCAGGGCTACCGCTCGCAGCCCTCGGTCTCCGCTTCGAACCTGGTGGTCGCCGCCGGCGAGCTCTCCGAGCAGCAACTGCTGGCCGAGGCGGGGGACGGCATCTACGTGACCGACGTCGCCGGCCTGCACTCCGGCGTCAACCCGGTGACGGGCGTTTTCTCAGTCGGCGCCTCGGGACGCGAGATCCGCGACGGCGCCCTGACCGAGCCGGTGCGGGAGTTCACGATCGCCGGCGAGCTGGTGGCGATGCTGGGGGCCGTTCAGGCCGCGGGCGCGGAGGCGCGCTGGGTCCCGTTTGGCGGTTCCGTGCGGACGCCGCCGCTGCTGGTCGCCGAGATGGCGATCAGCGGTTCGTGACAGATGGCATCTGAGCGTGGCACGGTTACGCCGTGACCGCTGTTAGATTGCGCCGATCTTCAAACCCCGAGGAGGATTTCCGACGTGACCAAGGCTGAGTTTCTGGACCAACTTTCCGGCGACGACCGGCTCGGCAGCAAGAAGGCTGCCAGCGACGCTGTCGACGCTGTGCTCGAGGCCATCACCGGCGCGCTCAGTTCCGGCGACGAGGTGAGCTTCACCGGCTTCGGCAAATTCCATGTCGCCGAGCGCGGCCCCCGCCAGGGCGTCAACCCGCGCACCGGCGAGCGGATCACGATTCCGGGCGGCAAAGTCCCCCGGTTCTCCGCCGGCTCGGCCCTGAAGACGAAGGTCAAGGGCGGCTGATTTCCTGACGCAGTTCGCCGATCGGCTGGCGGCGCTCGTGGACGAGCGCCGCAGCCAGATCTGCCTCGGCCTCGACCCCGACCCGGCCAAACTGGCTGGGGAGGGGGCGGCGGCGGGCGATCCGGGCGCCGCCGCTGAGCTTGCGGCCGCCGCTGTCGTCGCCCACTGCCGCGGCCTGATCGATCGCGCCGGACCCGCCTGCGTGGCGGTGAAGCCGCAGATGGCCTGCTTCGAGCGCCTCGGCGCTCCGGGCTGGGCCGCACTGAGTGAGGTTTGCGCCGCCGCCCATGACGCCGGCCTGCTGGTGATCGCCGACGGCAAGCGCGGCGACGTCCCGGTCACCGCCGCCGCCTACGCGCAGGCGCTGGTCGGCGAGACCCCGACCCCTTGGGGCCCCGTACCCGGGCTCGGCGCCGACGCCTTCACCGCCAACCCGCTGCTCGGGCGCGACGCGCTGGAGCCGATGATCGCCGCCGCGGCCGAGGCCGGTGCCGGCGTCTTCGCCCTGGTCCGCACCAGCAATCCGGGCGCCGCCGACGTCGAGGACCTGCCGGCGCCCGATGCCCCGCTGCACGAGCGCCTGGCCGAACTCGTCGACGGCCTCTCCGAGCGCCTGCTCGGGAGCTCCGGGCTGAGCGGCATGG
The DNA here is from genome assembly GCA_036376895.1 of Solirubrobacterales bacterium. Classification (GTDB taxonomy): domain Bacteria; phylum Actinomycetota; class Thermoleophilia; order Solirubrobacterales; family 70-9; genus VAYN01. Next base: position 33,329 of record DASUZL010000015.1, on the reverse strand, counting down.
GGGCCGTGGTCGGTGCAACCGAGCCCGCCCACATCGGCCGCCTGCGGGAGCTGATGCCGCGCTCGATCTTCCTCATTCCCGGCGTCGGCGCCCAGGGTGGGCGGCCGGAGCTGCTCGGCGCCGCCTTCGCGGCCGGCCCCGCCTCGGCCCTGGTCGCCGCCTCGCGCGGGATCGCCGCCGACCCCGACCCGGCCGCCGCGGCCGAGCGCCTGCGCACCGCCACCTGGGACGTTTCTGTCGCCTGACGACGGCCTTCGTGACTACGATCACCCGCTCCTGACCCGTTTTCACGCTCAGTCCCATGGAAAAACGAACCAGCGCTCCCGCCCGGATCTTCGCCGTCCTCGCCCTGATCGGCGCGGTCCTGATCGTGATCGTGGTCCTTTCCTCCGCGGGCAGCGACGACAACGGGGGCGGTGGCGAGCGCAGCTCGAGCCAGACCGCCAAGCAGCAGCAACAGGAACAGGACCGGCCGCAGACCAAAGCGAAGACGTACGTGGTCAAGTCCGGGGACACCCTGACCGCGATCGCCCACCGCACCGGGGTGCCGGTGCAGGAGATCCTGGCGCTCAACCCCGAAGTGGACCCGCAGATCCTGATCGCGGGCGAAACGCTGAAACTGCGATGAGGCGGTGGCTTCGCGCCGTCGCCCTGCTGGCGGCGGCGCTGGCGTGCTTCGCCTGGGTTTCCCCGGCGCTGGCCGCGCAGAAGCAGCAAGAGGGTGGGACGAAGTCGAAGGCCGACTCCAAGCCCAAACCCAAGGACCAGGCGAAGCCAAAGCCGGAGCCGAAGCCCGAAACGCCGGCCGAAAAACTCGGGATCGAGGCCAAAGCCTGGGGCCTGATCGACGCCCGTACCGGCGAAGTCCTGATCTCCCAGGCGGGCAACGAGCGGCTGCCGATCGCCAGCACGACGAAGCTGATGACCGCCTACGTGGCGCTGAAGGAGATGCCGCTCGACAAGGTCGTCAGGGCCGCCCCCTACGACGCCGAATACGGCGAGTCGCTGCTGGGGATGCGGACCGGCCAGGAGATCAGCGTCCGCGACCTGATCTACGGCCTGATCCTGCGCAGCGGCAACGACGCCGCCCACACGCTGGCGATCCGCACCTCGGGCAGCACCGAGCGCTTCGTCGGCGAGATGAACCGCTACGCCGCCGCGCTCGGCCTCTCCGACACCCACTACGCGAACCCGATCGGGCTCGACCAGAAGGGCAGCTACTCGAGCGCCCGCGACCTCCTGACCCTGACCCAGCGGCTGCTGCGGATGCCCGCCTTCGCCCAGATCTCGGACACCCGCAGCGTCGTCCTGCGCAGCGTCGAGCCGCCGCGCCGGATCAACACGATCAACGAACTGCTGCTGATGGAGCCCTGGGTGACCGGGGTCAAGACCGGCCACACCTGGGGTGCCGGCTACGTCCTCGTCGGTGCCGGCCGGCGCAAGGGGGTGGACCTGATCTCGGTCGCGATCGCCGCCCCGACCGACGAAACGCGCTACTCGGACAACCTGGCGCTGCTCGAATACGGCTTCTCGCAGTACCGCAAGCGCCACCCGATCCGGGATGGGGAGGACCTGGCCGACCCCGCGATCCGGTACTCCGGCGGCGAGCTGCCGCTGCGCGCCGCCAACGGCCTCGCGGTCGGCGCCCGGCGCGGCCAGGAACTGAGCGTGAAAGTACGGGCGCCGCAGGAGGTCGAGGGGCCGATAAAGCGCGGCGCTGCGCTCGGCCGCGCGACCGTCTACGTCGACGGCCTGCGGGCCGGGACGGTGAAGCTGCGCGCCGGCCGTTCGATCCCCGAGGCCAGTGCCTTCGACCGCGCCCGCTCTTTGGTAGCGGACAATTTGACCATTATCTTGATTGCAGCGTTCGTGATACTCATGGGCGTGGTCCTGCTGGCCCTCCGGCGGGCCCGCAGACACGACTGAGGGGACGGACCCGGGTGAAGCCAAAGTGATCCTCACCGTGACGCTCAATGCGGCCATCGACCGCACCGTTGCCGTTCCCAACTTCCGCCTTGCCCGCCGCCATCGCGCCGTCGAGAGCCGCACCGTGGCCGGCGGCAAGGGCATCAACGTCGCCCGCGCCCTGACCCTGCTGGGGCGGCCGGTGATCGCCAGCGGCTTCGTCGGTGGCCCGACCGGGAGCAGGGTCCTGGAACAGCTGCGCGAGGAATCGGTCCTCACCGACTTCACCCGGATCGCCGCCGAGACCCGGATCAACCTGGCCGTGATCGACCCCACCTCGGGCGACCAGACCGAGATCAACGAGCGCGGTCCGGCGGTCAGCCCGGTCGAGGTGAAGAAGCTGTTCGAGCGCATCGGGTACCTGGCGAGCGGGGCCAAGGTCTGCGTCCTCGCCGGCTCGCTGCCGCCGGGCTCCGGCAGCGATCTCTACGCGCGCCTGGTCGCCGACCTCGGCCGTCGCGGCGTCCCGGTCGTGCTCGACGCCGAGGGCGAGGCGATGCTGGCCGGGATCCGCGCCGGCGCCTCGATGGTGACCCCGAACGAGCGCGAGGCCGAGGAGCTGGTCGGGCAGGAGTTCGCCGACAGCTCCGACCTCGCCGTCGGCCTCAACGAGCTGGTCCGGCTGGGAGCGGCCGAGGCCGCGATCACCCGCCCCGAAGGCTGCGTCGCCGCGGTCGGCGAGGGGTCGGAGCGGCGCCTGCTCGAAGTCCACACCGAGCCGCTGGAGCCGGTCTCCACGGTCGGCTCCGGCGACGCCTTCCTGGCCGGCTACGTGGCCGCCCGTTACGACGAACACAGCCCCGAGGAGTGCCTCGCGTACGGGGTCGCCTGCGGGGCCGAGTCGACCCAGCACTTCGGCGCCGGCACGGTCGATCGCAACCAGGTCGAGCGGCTGCTCGGCGAGGTCGCCGTGCACGATCTGGAGGTCCCCGCGGAAGTGTAGTCTGGGCTTTCAACGCCAGCCCCTGGAGGAATCACTTGGAAATTGAAATTGGTCGCGGCAAGAAGGGGCGGCGCGCATACGGATTCGACGACATCGCAATCGTCCCGTCGCGTCGCACCCGCGATCCCGACGACATCGACATTAGCTGGACCCTCGGCCCCTATCGCTTCGAGCTGCCGCTGGTCGCCTCGGCGATGGACGGGGTCGTCAGCCCCGAGACCGCGGTGCTGGTCAACCAGCTCGGCGGCCTTGGAGTGCTCAACCTGGAGGGGGTCTGGACCCGCTTCGAGGACGCTGAGGAGCGGCTGGAGGCGATCGCCGCGGCCCCCAAGCACGAGGCGACGCGGCTGATGCAGGAGATCTACACCGCGCCGGTCAGAGGTGAGCTGATCGGCAAGCGAGTGGCCGAAATCAAGGAGAGCGGCGCCGTCGTCTGCGGCTCGCTGACCCCTCAGAAGGTGCGCGAGCACTACGAGGTCGCGGTCGAGGCGGGTCTCGACATCCTCGTCATCCAGGGCACCGTGATTTCCGCCGAACACGTCTCGACCACGGTCGAGCCGCTGAACCTGAAGGAGTTCATCGCCGAGGTGCCGGTGCCGACCGTGGTCGGCGGCTGCGCCTCCTACTCGACCGGCCTGCACTTGATGCGGACCGGCGCAGTGGGCGTGCTCGTCGGGGTCGGCCCCGGCGCCGCCTGCACGACCCGCGGCGTGCTCGGGATCGGCGTGCCCCAGGCGACCGCGATCGCCGACGTGGCCGCTGCCCGCGCCCAGCACATGCTGGAGACCGGCGAGTACGTGAACGTGATCGCCGACGGCGGCATGCGCACCGGCGGCGACGTCTCCAAGGCGATCGCCTGCGGGGCGGACTCGGTGATGGTCGGCTCGCCGCTGGCCCGCTCCAAAGAGGCTCCCGGACGCGGCTTCCACTGGGGGATGGCGACCTTCCATCCCTCGCTGCCGCGCGGCACCCGCGTCTCGACCAAGCAGGACGGGACGATGGAGGAGATCCTGCTCGGGCCGGCGCAGGAGAACGACGGCACCTTCAACCTGATGGGGGCGCTGAAAACCTCGATGGCCACCTGTGGCTACGAGGACATCCGCTCCTTCCAGCGGGCTGAGGTGATGGTCGCGCCGGCGCTGATGAGCGAGGGCAAGAAGCTCCAGAACGAGCAGGCCGTCGGCATGGGCTCGAACGGACGGGCCGCGGTCTCCGCGGGGGTTGCCGTAAGCGATGACTGAGGAGGTCGTCGCCGAAGTCGACGATCTGGCCGGGGACGACCTGCCGGCTGTGGAGGAGGTGCTGGTCCTCGACTTCGGGGGCCAGTACTCCCAGCTGATCGCAAGGCGGATTCGCGAATGCGGTGTGTTCGCGGAGATGCTGCCGTCGGACGTGTCGGTCGAGAGGATTCAGGAGCGAAAGCCGAAGGCTTTGGTTCTCTCCGGCGGGCCCGCCTCGGTGTATGAGGACGGGGCGCCGGAGTTCCCGACCCAGTTGCTGGATCTGGAGATTCCGCTGCTGGGCATCTGTTACGGGATGCAGGCGATGGTGCTGGCGCTCGGCGGCAAGGTCGAGTCGGCCGAGTCGGGCGAGTTCGGTCGCACCGACCTGGTCCTGCGCGACGGTGGCGGCCGCCTCCTCGGCGGCCTGCCCGAGGAGCAGAGCTGCTGGATGAGCCACCGCGACGCCGTCTTCGAGGCGCCTGAGGGCTTCACCGCCCTCGCTTCCAGCCCGAACTCGCCGGTGGCGGCGCTGGAGATGCCGGACCGCGGCCTCTACGGCATCCAGTTCCACCCGGAGGTCGTCCACACCCCTTACGGGACCGAGATCCTCACCCGCTTCCTGCGCGACGTCGCCGGCTGCGAGCAGCAGTGGTCGCCGCAGTCGGTGATCGCCGAGCAGGTCGAGCGGATCCAGCGCCAGGTCGGCGACGGCCGGGTGATCTGCGGCCTCTCCGGCGGCGTCGACTCCTCGGTCGCGGCGCTGCTCGTGCACAAGGCGGTGGGGGAGAAGCTGACCTGCGTCTTCGTCGACCACGGCCTGATGCGGATGAACGAGGCCGAGCAGGTGGTCGAGGCCTTCAGCCAGTTCGGGATCCCGCTGGTCCATGTCGAAGCCGAAGAGCGCTTCCTGGCGAAGCTGGCCGGCGTCGAGGACCCGGAGACGAAGCGCAAAATCATCGGCGCCGAGTTCATCCGCGTCTTCGAGGAGGAGGCGGAGAAGCTCGACGACGTCAGTTACCTGGTCCAGGGCACGCTCTACTCGGACGTGATCGAGTCCGGCGGCTCCGACCACGCGGCGACGATCAAGTCCCACCACAACGTCGGCGGCCTGCCCGACGACCTCGAGTTCGAGCTGGTCGAGCCGCTGCGGATGCTGTTCAAGGACGAGGTCCGCGCCGTCGGCGCCGAGCTCGGCCTGCCCGAGCGGATGGTCTGGCGCCAGCCGTTCCCGGGCCCCGGCCTGGGGATCCGGATCGTCGGCGGCGAGGTGAACAAAGAGCGGCTGGACATCCTCCGCGCCGCCGACGCGATCCTGCAGGAGGAGATCCGCGCCGCCGAGCTCTACCGCCAGCTCTGGCAGTCCTTCTGCGTCCTGCCCGTCGTCCGCTCGGTCGGCGTCCAGGGCGACGGCCGCACCTACGCCTACCCGATCGTGATCCGCGCCGTCACCTCCGACGACGCGATGACCGCCGACTGGGCCCGCCTTCCCTACGACCTCCTGGAGCGGGTCTCGAACCGGATCATCAACGAGATCCGCGACGTCAACCGCGTCGCCCTCGACATCTCCTCCAAGCCGCCCGCCACTATCGAGTGGGAGTAACCCCCTAACGCCGGAAGGAGCCGCCGGTCTCGAAGTTGGCGAAGGCGACGACTGCTGAGATCGCCTCGGGCTCGTCTCGGCTGGCTAACCGCTTGCGGCTGCGGCGCTGGGCGGCGAGGGCGCGGTCGTGCGCCTGCTGCATGATCGCGGTGATCTCGTCCCAGCCGCGCTGGTCGAGCCGGACCGGCATCCAGGTGAAGGTGGTGTCCTCGCGGCCGTCGATGGCGCCGGCCTGAAGTGCCCCGACTGCCTTGTCCATGAACGTCTGCAGGCAGGCGCCGGTGACGCCGCCGCGCACGGGTTGGGGCACTGTGCGCCAACTGCGGCAGCCGACGAACGAGTCCGGCTGGGCGGTGTAGAAGTGCTCGGTGGCGCCGCGCCGCTGGGCGGTGTCGACGAGCTCCAGACAGCCCCAGCGATCGAGCGCGCGGGTGTGGTACGCGACGTGGGTCAGGCCGATTCCGAGCTGTTCGGAGAGCCGGTTGGGGCTGGCGACACGCTCCGTGAGGAGTTCCAGGATCTGGACTCGCAGTGGGTGCGCCAGCGCTCTGACCAGACGCTGGTCAATGGTTTCGGTGCGCTTCTCCATCAGGGTGGCTCCTTCGGGTGGGGTAGTCCCTCTAGGTGTACTCCTTGCTCAAATCTCTTAAATTAATTCTGCGAGTATTACCCCAAAGCAGAACACCCAAATTACGGGCATTCCGCTTCACCGCTAGCCAAAAGTTTCAGCCGGACTTGGCGATTGAACTGACCGGAACGACGGTCGCGATCTGGGCGATCCTCACTCCTCACCCCCTCTCCCATTGCGGTGCGACTCTCTGAGCAATAGTAGAGACCTCCCGAACGCTGGAGCTCGTTCCAGTTTCTTGCATTTGTGATCCAAATCAACGTCTAAATACAAATTAGATTCATTCTCATTATGCTCGGGCGCGATGCTCGAGACGCTCGAATTCCCCTTTGTCCAGCGCGGGCTTTTCGAGCTGCTGATCCTGGCCATCCCCGCCGGTCTGCTCGGCACCTGGATCGTGCTCCGCGGGCTCGCCTTCTTCTCCCACGCGGTCGGCACCGCCGCCTTCCCCGGGCTGGTCCTCGCCGATGGCCTCGGCTTCGCGGCGCCGCTCGGCGCCTTCGCCGCCGCCGTCGCCTTCACCCTCGGCAACGCGGCGCTGGGCCGCGGGCGAGACCAGGGCCGCGACAGCGTCGTCGCCCTCGTCCTCGTCGCCTGTCTTGCCGGCGGCGTCCTGCTCGCCAGCGACGTCTTCGGCTCCGGGGCCAACGTCGAGACGCTGCTGTTCGGCAGCCTCCTGTTGATTGACAGCTCCGACCTCGTCCTGGCGGCGGTGGCCGCGGCGGCGACGCTGGCCGCCAACGCCGTCGTCGGCCGGCGCTGGCTCGCGCACGGGTTCGATCCCGGGGCGCGGCCGGCGAGCCGGGGCGAGGCGCGGCTGCTGGACGCGCTCCTGCTCGGCCTGATCGCGCTGGCGACGACGGCGGCGTTGACCGCCGTCGGCGCCCTCCTGGTCGCTTCCCTGTTTGTCGTCCCAGCCGCCACTGCCCGCCTGTTGACCGGGCGGATGCGCACCTGGCAGCTCGCCAGCGTCGTCCTGGTCGCGGTCGAGGGCACGCTCGGGCTCTGGCTCTCGGTCGAAACCGACGCGCCGCCGGGGGCGACGATCGCCTGCGTCGCCGGCGGCCTCTTCGCGCTGGTGGCGCTGGGCCGGGCTCTCAGCCGCGCTCCCCGTCGCCAGGCCGCGCTGGCCGCTGGGGCGCTCGCCCTGGCGCTGCTCGCCGCCGGCTGCGGCGCCGCCGGGTCCGACGACGGCCGGGTCGAGGTCGTCGCGACCACGACCCAGATCGGCGACTGGGTGCGCGAGGTCGGCGGCGGAGCGGTCTCGGTCGACCAGGTGCTCGAGCCCAACACCGACCCGCACGAGTACGAGCCGCGGCCGAGCGATGTCGAGGCGGCGGCCGGGGCCGACCTGGTCTTCGCCAGCGGAGACGACCTCGACTCCTGGATCGAGGAGATCGTCTCCGACAGCGGCAGCGACGCGACCGTCGTCGACCTTGGCGCCGGCGTGCCGGAGCGGCTGCCGGGGGAGGACAGCGGCGAGGAGGCCTCGCGCTTCGACCCCCACTGGTGGCACGACCCGCGCAACGCCGAGGCGGCGGTGGGCGAGATCGCGCGGCGCCTCACTGTTGCCGACCCCACTCACCAAGGCGAGTTCCAGCGCAACGCCGACGCCTATCTCGGCCACCTGCGCCGGCTCGACGCCGGCATCGACGCCTGCATCGACGCGGTTCCGGCTGCGGACCGCAAGCTGGTCACCGACCACGACGCCTTCGGCTACTTCGCCAACCGCTACGGGATCGACGTCGTCGGCGCCGTCATCCCCTCGCAGACGACCCAGGCGCAGGCCTCGGCCAAGGACGTCAGCGAGCTGATCGGGCTGATCGAGCGCGAAGGGGTGAAGGCGGTCTTTCCGGAGAGCTCGCTCAGCGCCAACGTGGCCGAGGCGATCTCGCGCCAGACCGGGGCCAGCAGCGAGTACGAGCTCTACGGCGACACGCTCGGGCCGGCCGACTCCGACGGGGCGACCTACCTGACGATGGAGGCCGCCAACGCCGACGCGATCGTGCGCGGCTTCACCGGGGGGAGGCGGGGATGTCAGCTCAGCCCCTGATCGAGGCCAGCGGGCTCGCGCTCGGCTACGGCACCGGGCCCGCCGCGGTCACCGACGTCTCCTTCCGCCTCGAGGCGGGGGAGCGCCTGGCCCTGCTCGGGCCCAACGGCGGCGGCAAGACGACGGTCCTGCGCGCCCTGCTCGGCGAGCTGCGGCCGCGGGCCGGGACGTTGCAAGTGTCCGCTTCCTGCGGCTCGGTCCCGCAGACCGACCGCTCGCGGCTCGACTACCCCGTCTCGGCGCTCGAGGTGGCGGCGATGGGCACGCTCTCGCGGCTGCCCTGGTGGCGGGGGCCGGGGCGGGAGGGACGCGAGCAGGCGCTGCAGGCGCTGGAGCGGGTCGGACTGGAGCGGCTGGCGGGGGAGACCTTCGGCGAGCTCTCCGGCGGCCAGCGCCAGCGGGTGCTGATCGCCCGGGCGCTGGTCCAGGACGCTCGCGTGCTGTTGATGGACGAGCCCTTCAGCGGTCTCGACCACCCTGCCTCGGAGCGGTTGGAAGCGCTGATCGAGACCCTCTCCGGAGAAGGGCACGCGATCGTCGTCGCCACCCACGACCTCGAGCAGGCGCGGCGCTGGGACGCCGTCCTCTGCGTCAACCGCCGCCAGATCGCCGTCGGGCCGCCGCAGGAGGTGCTCGACCGCGAGGTGCTGGAAGCCACCTACGGCGGCGCCATCGTCGAGATCCCCGGAACCGGCTCGCGGGCGATCCTGCCCCCGCACCATCACGACCACTGATCATGTTCGAGCCCCTGCAAGAACCGTTCATGCAGCGCGCGATCGCGGAGATGACGATGCTGGCCCTGGCCGGCGCTGCGATCGGCTGCTGGGTCATCCTCTTCGAGCTCTCCTACGCAACCGAGTCGCTCGCCCACTCGCTCTTCCCGGGCCTGGTCGTCGCCGCGATCGCTGGCCTGCCGCTGCTGCTCGGTGCGACCCCGGCGGTGGTCCTGGCGGCGCTTGCGATCGCCCTCGCCTCGCGGGTCCAGGGCGTCAGCCGCGACCTCGCGGTGGCGGTCGTGGTGACGACGATGTTCGGGCTCGGCGCCCTGCTGGCGCTGTCTCCGGACTCGCCGCCGGGGATCGAGGCGCTGTTGTTCGGCGACATCCTCGGCCCGACCGACGGCGACCTCATCGCCTCCGCCGCCCTGCTCGTCCTGCTCGCGGCGGCGCTGCCGCTGCTGCATGCGCGGCTGCTCGCGACCGGCTTCGACCGCGGCGCCGCCTCGGCGCTGGGCCTCTCGCCGGGGCGCTGGGAGCTGGCGCTGACGGTGCTGCTGGCGCTGGCGATCGTCGTCGCCGTCCAGGGCCTCGGCAACCTGCTCGTCGTCGCCGTCTTCGTCGGCCCCGCCGCGGCGGCCCGCAACTTGACCAACCGGATGGGCCCGATGATTGCCGTCGCCGCCGCGATCGCGGTGCTCTCGGGTCTTGCTGGTCTATACCTCTCCTACTACGCCGGCACGGCCGGCGGCGCCTCGGTGGCGCTGGCGATCGTCGCCGCCTACCTGCTCTCGCTGCCGGCCCGCCAACTGCGGCTGCCGCGAGCGCCGAGGGCGGCCCGGGCGGGGGCTACGATCGGCTGATGGCGACGAGCACCGACAGCGCCTGGGCCGAGCACGCGCTCCGGACCCTGCAGGCGGCCGGCCACCGCCGCGGCGGCGCCCGCACCGCGGTGGTCGAGGCCCTGGCCGGCCATAACTGCGCCGTCACCGCCCTCGACCTCGACGACGAACTCCGCCGTCGCCGCCCCCCGGTCGGTCGAGCCAGCGTCTACCGGGCGCTGGAGCAGCTCGAGCAGCTCGGCCTCGTACAGCGCATTGAGGTGAGTCGCGGCACCGCCGGCTACGAGCGCGTCGACCCAGCCGGCCATCACCACCACCACGCGATCTGCAGAGACTGCGGCCGCATGGTCCCCTTCGAGGATCCGTCCCTGGAGCAGGCGATCGACAAGCTCTCGGAGAGCATGGACTTCGAGATCACCGAGCACGATGTGGTGCTTCGCGGCCGCTGTCAGCGCTGCAGCGACTAGCTCAGCTGTACGCGTCCCACTTTTCGAGATAGGGGAGGGGATCAAACGGGGAGCCTCCCTCGTACCAGCCGGGAGGAGCCCACATCTCGAAGTGGAGGTGGCAACCCTGGGCGTCGCCCGTGTCGCCGACGATGCCGATCGGCTGGCCGGTGCGGACGGTTTCTCCGACCTGGAGGGGGGAGGGTTCCGCCAGGTGGGCGTACATGAAGTCGTAGGGGGTGCCGATGCCGTCGATCACGACGTAGTTGCCGGCGGCGTCGTCCCAGGTCGAGTACTGGACGGTGCCGCCGCGCGCGGCGACCAAGGGCAGGCCGCAGGCGGCCATCACGTCTTGGCCCTGGTGGGTGTGGCCGGAGCGGCCGGCGCCGAAGCGGCCGGCGCTGAGGCTGTATTCGTGGTCGCCGAGGATCGGGAAGGCGTAGCCGAAGAAAGTGAAGTCGAGGCCGAGCGTGGTCGAGGCGGTGGCGGGACGGGCCGCCGGGGGTGGGGCGGGGGCCGCGGGCACCGCCGTCTGGGCGGCGATCTGGAAGCTGTAGCGGCCGTTGCGCGCCGGTTTGCCTTCGTTGGTCGTGCCGTCCCAGCGGATCCGGTAGGCGACGTTGGGGGAGCGGTCTTCCCGATAGAAGGTCTTGACGACTTCGCCGATGCTGTTGAGGACGTCGATGCGGATGTCGTTGTAGGGCTGGCTGCTGGCGATCGCGTAGCTGAGGCGCGGCAGGCGGTAGCCGTAGAAGAAGGACTTGACCGGGGTCGTTTCGGCGCTGATCACCGAGAGCGTGCCGGCGCTGGGGGCGGCGACCGGGACGCCGGGGCCGCTGCCGGGCGCGGGCGCGGCGGCGGCGGTCGGGGTGGGGGCTCCACCGGTGGTAGCCGCGGAGGCGCCGGCGGCAGGGATCGCCAGCAGCATGATCGCCGCGATTACGCCTATCTTCCCGGCCGCTCTCGGCCGGTCCCTCAGCTTGCCGCGCACCACTAGCCTCTCTTTCGAATCGCCTGCGGAGTTAGCTGTCGGGCTCGCGCTGAAAGAGATGCGCTACGGACTGAGATTCGTCCGATTCGCCCCTGGGACCTGCCTCGGTCCCTTCGGTTCCTCCGCTCCCTCACGGACGTCCGTGAGGAACTCGGCACTGCTGGCGCGGCAGTATAGACGCCAGGTTGGCTACTATCCCCCGGCCGCGCAGGTTGAACCGCGCGGCTTTTGCGCGATGAAGACCTTTGTAGCCACACCCGCCAACCGCCAGCGAGACTGGTACGTCGTCGACGCCGAGGGCAAGACCCTGGGCCGTCTCGCGACCCAGATCGCCGACGCTCTGCGCGGCAAGCGCAAGCCCGAGTACACGCCGCACATCGACACCGGCGATTTCATCGTCGTCGTCAACGCCGAGAAAATCCGCGTCACCGGCGACAAGCTGGCGCAGAAGACCTACTGGCGTCACAGCGGCTACCCGGGCGGGATCAAGTCGCGGACCCTGGGGGAGATGCTCGAGCGTCGCCCCGAGGAAGTAATCCGCAAGGCCGTCAAGGGGATGCTGCCGCGCAACCGGCTCGCTCGCCAGCAGCTGACCAAGCTGAAGGTGTACGCCGGGCCCGATCATCCGCATGCGGCGCAGCAGCCGAAACCGATGGAGACGAACTGATGGCAGACGACGAGACTCGCGACGAGACCACCGAGGGCCAGGACGCCCAGTCCGAGGAGCCCACGGCGGAGGCGCCGGAGCAGCCCGAGGCGCCCGCCGAGGAGTCGGCGCCCGAGGCTGAGGCACCCGCCGAGGAGCCCGCGGCGGAGGAGCCTGCTGAGGAGGCGCCGGTGGCCGAGGAGCCCGAGGCCGCTGAGGAAGCGCCCGAGGAGCCGGCAGCCGAGGAGGCCACCGAGGAGTCTGAGCCCGAGACTGCCGAGGAGCCCGCTGCCGAGGAGCCCGAGGCTGCCGAGAAACCGGTGGCTGAGGAGAAGAAAAAAGACGTCATTCCCGGCGCCGACCTGGAGCCGATCGCGGTGGAGTCGGATGGGCCGGCTCTGAGCGCGGAGGAGAAGGCCCGGCTGGAAGCCGAGGAAGAGGAGAAAGCGCGCCGCGAGGCTGCGCTCACCGCCGACGAGGATCCTGAGGCGGAGGCTGCGAGCCGTGCCCCGGCGAAGCTCGAGAGCGGCGCCCGTTTCCTCGCCACCGGCAAACGCAAGCGTTCGATCGCCCGCGTGACCCTGGTCCCCGGCGACGGCAAGTTCGAAGTCAACAAGCGTGACCTCGCCGAGTTCTTCCCCCGCCCCCTGCACCAGACGATGGCCAAGCAGCCGCTCACCGTCTCCGGCTACGAGGGCAATGTCGACGTCCGCGTCCGCGTCCACGGCGGCGGCATCAGCGGCCAGGCCGGCGCTGTCCGCCACGGCATCGCCAAGGCGCTGACCGAGATCGACGCCGAGCTGCGCGGCGACCTCAAGCGGCGTGGCTTCCTCACCCGCGACGCCCGCGTCAAGGAGCGTCGCAAGGCCGGATTCAAGAAGGCCCGTAAGAAGCCTCAGTTCAGCAAGCGCTGACGGGGCCGGGTTGGCGACCGGGCGCAAGCTTTTCGGCACCGACGGGGTTCGGGGAGAGGTTGGAACCTTTCTCAGCGCCGAGCTGGCGACTGCCCTCGGCCGCGCCGTCGCCTCCTCGCTGGAGGCCGCTCGTCCCCAGGTCCTGATCGTCCGCGACACCCGCGAGTCGGGCCCGATGCTGGAGGCGGCGCTGGCCGCCGGTATTGCTGCCGCGGGTGGGGACGCGCTGCTCGGCGGGGTGCTGCCGACGCCGGCTGCGGCGATCCTGGTCAAGCGCCTCGGGCTCGACCTCGCCGCGGTCGTCTCCGCCTCCCATAACCCCTTCGGCGATAACGGCATCAAGTTTTTCAGCGGCCAGGGAGTCAAGCTCGACGACGAGGCCGAGGCGCGGATCGAGGCGCTTGTCGACGAGCCGGTCGCGGCCGCCGAGCCGGGTCGCGTGCGTGAGCTGAACGGTGGGCTCGAGGACTACCTGCGCGAGCTGCAGTCAGCCTTCCGCCTCGATCTCTCCGGCCGCCGCGTTGTTCTCGATTGCGCCCACGGCGCCACCCATCGCGCCGCGCCGGCGATCTTCGAGCGGCTCGGGGCCGAGGTGGAGACGATCGGGGCCGAGCCCGACGGGCGCAACATCAATGCCGGCTGCGGCTCCACCCACCTCGACGCGATCTCCCAGCGGGTGCGCGAGTCCGGGGCCGAGATCGGCTTCGCCTTCGACGGCGACGGCGACCGCATGCTGGCGGTGGACGGTTCCGGCCGGGTCCACGACGGCGACGAGCTGATCGCCCTCTCGGCCCGTGGCATGTCCGCCCGCGGCGAGCTCGGCGGCGGCGTCGTGGTCACGGTGATGACCAACTACGGCTTCCACCGGGCGATGGAGGAGGCGGGGATCGAGGTCGCGATCACCCAAGTCGGCGACCGCTACGTGATCGACGAGCTGCTGCGTCGCGAGTGGGCGCTGGGCGGCGAGCAATCGGGCCACATCATCGCCACCGACTTCGTCGCCACCGGCGACGGGATCGCGGCGGCGCTGATGACGATGCGCGAGCTGGGCGAGGCTTCGCTGGACGACGCGGCGACGATGGAGAAGCTGCCGCAGACGCTGGTCAACGTCAAGGTCGCCGACCGCGAGGCGATCGCCGACGCGACCGCTGTCTGGGAGGCCGTCGAGCGCGAGGGCGAGGCGCTGGCCGGGCGCGGCCGGGTCCTGCTGCGACCCTCCGGGACCGAGCCGCTGGTGCGGGTGATGGTCGAGGCGCCGAGCGCCGAGGAGGCCGATTCCGTCTGCAATCGGCTTGCCGACCTGGTTCGCGCTGAGCTGGCCTGAGCGCTCCGGCGTTTACTCTTAATCGCCCCCCATGTGCGGAATCGTTGGATACGTCGGTGGGCGGCCCTGTGAGGAGCTGCTGCTCAGCGGCCTCGAAAAGCTGGAATACCGCGGCTATGACTCCGCGGGTCTCTCGATGCTCGAGAACGGCGAGGTCGAGAGCGTGCACGCGGTCGGCAACCTGGAAAAACTGCGCGCCGCGGTGGAGGAGCGGGCCAACGGCAAAGGCGCCTCTCCCGCCCAGACCGGCATCGCCCACACCCGCTGGGCGACCCACGGTCGCGTCACCGAGGCCAACGCCCACCCGCACGACGACAGCTCCGGCCGCGTCCACATCGTCCTCAACGGGATCGTCGAGAACCACGCCGGGCTGCGCCGCGAGCTGCAGGCGGCGGGGGAGGAGTTCACCTCCGAGACCGACGCCGAGGTGGTCGCCCACCTGATCGCCAGCCACTACGACGGCGACCTGACGGCGGCGGTGCGGGCGGCCTACGCCGACCTGCGCGGCCACTACGCCTTCGTCGCCATGCACGCCGACGAGCCCGGGCGCCTGGTCGGGGCCCGCAAGGAGTGTCCGCTGGTCGCCGGCGTCGGCGAGGGCGAGACCTTCCTCGCCTCCGCCATCCCCGCCTTCCTAGCCGACACCCGGGTCGCGATGCAGATCGAAAACGGCGAGATCGTCGAGATCGACGCCGAGGGCATCCGCATCACCGACGCCGAGGGCACCCCGGTCGAGCGCAGCTCCGAAGAGGTGACCTGGGACGAGGATGCGGCCGAGAAGGGCGGCTATGAGACCTTCATGCTGAAGGAGATCCACGAACAGGCCGACGCCGTCGCCGAGACGATCGCTGACCGCCTGCCCGAGGACGACGGGGTCGACCTCTCCGACGTCGAGCTCGACGACGAGTTCCTGCGCGACGTGCGGCGGATCGTGATCGTCGCCTGCGGCACCTCCTACCACGCCGGTTTGATCGGCCGTTACGCGATCGAGGAGTGGGCGCGGGTGCCGGTCGAAATGGACATCGCCTCCGAGTACCGCTACCGCAACCCGGTCGTCGGCCCTGGCGATCTGGTGATCGGGATGACCCAGTCGGGCGAGACCGCGGACACGCTGGCGGCGATGCGGCTGGCCCGCGAGGCCGGCGCCACCGTCCTCGCCGTCACCAACATCATGGGCAGCCAGGTCACCCGCGAAGCCGACGCCGTCCTCTACACCCGCGCCGGGTTGGAGATCAGCGTCGCCGCGACCAAGACCTTTGTCGCCCAGGTGGCGGCGATGTACCTGTTTGGGCTGCGGCTGGCGCAGCTGCGCGGCTCGCTGCCGGCGCCGCGGATCGCCGAGCTGGTCGCGGCGCTGAAGGGACTGCCGTCGAAGGTCGAAGAGACGCTGGAGATGTGCGAGGAGGGGGTCGCCGCCGTTTCCGCCGCCCACTCCGACCAGGACTTCTTCCTCTACCTCGGCCGCCACATCGGCCTGCCGGTCTGCCTCGAGGGGGCGCTGAAGCTGAAGGAGGTCTCCTACATCCCCACCGACGCCTACGCGGCGGGGGAGATGAAGCACGGCCCGATCGCCTTGCTCGACGAGTCGACTCCGGTGGTCTGCGTCGCCACCGACAGCCCGGTGCTGGAGAAGATCCTCTCCAACGTCGAAGAGGTGCGCGCCCGCGGCGCCCAGACGATCGGGATCGCGACCGCCGGCTCAGAGCGCGCCGGCGAAGTTGCCGACGAGACGATCGAGGTCGCCCGCACCGACTGGATCCTGCAGCCGATCGTCGCGATCCTGCCGCTGCAGCTGCTCGCCTACGACATCGCCCGCGCCCGCGGCCTCAACGTCGACCAGCCGCGGAACCTGGCCAAGACCGTCACCGTCGAGTAGGAGCGGCGGGTTGACCGGCGTCGGCATCGACCTGCTCGAGATCGAGCGGATGGAGCGGGCGCTGGAGCGCCACCCACGCCTCGCCGATCGCGTCTTCACCGAGGGAGAGCTGGTCTACGCCCGCGCCAAGGGCCGGCCGGGGCGCCATCTCGCCGCGCGCTTCGCCGCCAAGGAGGCGGTCGTCAAGGCGCTGGGACTGACTGGCGGCTTCGGTCTGCGCGAGATCGAGATCGTCGCCGGCGAACCGCCGACGGTGCGTCTCAGCGGCCACGCAGCCGAGGTGGCGGCGGGCCGCGAGATCGCGATTTCCCTCACGCACTCGCGCGACAACGCCGCCGCCGTCGCATTTGTTGCCTCTCCCTGATCAGGCCAGCTTGAGCTGCCGCCGCTCCTGGACAATCCGGAATGGGTCCTCTTCGCTCCTCGGCGGCCGTGCCTCTCGGATCTCCTGACGCAGCAGCGTCAAAAGGTCGCCCGCCAGGTAGTAGCGAGCCCGGCGCTCTCCGACCGCCTCTAAGAGGCCCTTGTCAACCATTGCCTTCAGGTCGCGGGTTGCAGTTAGGTCGCTCATGTCGTCGCCCACTGCGGTAGCGGCGGAGGCGCGATAGCTCCTGCGGCGGATCCGCAGGCCGATCGCGGCGTCCATCAGCCCGGCAGCGCAACGTTCCGGCAGCTGATTCCCTTCCGCGATCTCGACGCAGGAGTTCCAGAGGCGCTCGAGCTCGCCGCGGCGGCGCATCGTCGTCGTTGCCTGTAGGTAGTGGGCCCGCATGCAGAAGCGCACCCAGGGGCGGGCGTCCCGCTGGGGATTCCAGCTTCCGGCCCCAACCTCTTCGAGCACGGCGTAATAGGCCTCGGTGTTGCGACCCAGGAACTCCTCGATGCTGGAGAAGACGGGCGCCACGACACGGTCTCTCGCCAGGATCAGGGTTTGCAGGCACCTCGCCATTCGGCCGTTGCCGTCACTGAAGGGATGGATCATCGTCAGGTTGAGATGCGCCATTGCCGCCTTGACGACGACCGGACCATCGTCCTCGTTTTGAGCCGCGACCATCTCGGCGATCAGGTCTGGAAGCCCGGCACTTTCCGGCCCCTCGTAGACGATCTCCTCGTCCGCTTCGCGGCGAATGAAGATTGGCCCCGGCCGCCAACGACCGGGGTGCTTGCCAAGGTCGTACTTGAGCATCATGAAATGGAGGCTCTTCAGCAGTCCCTCGTCGATCTCGAGGCTCTCGTCGTCGGCGATCTGGAGGACGTAGGTCATCGCGTCCCGGTAGCCGGCCAGGGCCAGCTGGGTCTCCTCCTCGGCAGCGAGGGTGGGTTCGTCGTCAACAGCGGCGACTACGTCGTCGAGCGAGGCGTTGAAGCCCTCGATGCTGTTAGAGCCCTGGACCGCCCGGGCGAAGGCCATCCTCCGCAGCGTCCCCGACCACCGGCGCGGCTCTGCAACGCGGTCGCGCAGGGTCTCCCTCTGTTCGGAGAGGAGGTCGAGGACTTCGATGTCGTCGTCGCGCAGATCGGGCGTCTGAAAGATCATGATGTTTTGAAAGTATCAAATAGAAACTTCCATGATCTTTTCTAAAGATCAAAAGATCATTCCAGCCAGAATGCCTAGACCGCGCAGCTAGGCTGCGCGGATGGAGTCTTGGCTGCGGCCCTTGTTCGACGCGGAGGGGATGCGGGCGGTTGACGCCTGGGCGATCGAGGAGCAGGGGGTTCCGGGCGAGGAGCTGATGGAGACCGCCGGGACCGCGCTCGCGGAGGCGGTGGCGGGGCTGGCGCCGCAAGGGCCGGTTCGGATCGTCTGTGGAAAAGGCAACAACGGGGGCGACGGGCTGGTTGCCGAGCGGCGCCTGCGGGGGATGGGGTTCGAGGTGGAGGCGGTCGAGCTCTGGTCTGGTGACGTGCCCAGCGATCTCGATGCCTGGCTCGCCGGCTCCGGCGCGGTCGTCGACGCGATCTTCGGGACCGGGTTCGCGGGGGCGCCGCGGGACCCGGCCGCCGGCGCGATCGAGGCGATCAACCGCTGCGGCGCGCCGGTTGTCGCCTGCGACATCGCCTCCGGAGTCGACGCTTCAAGCGGCGAGATCGCAGGGGCAGCGGTCGAGGCCGATCTCACTGTCAGCTTCCACGCGGCCAAGCTGGGACAGCGGATCGCGCCGGGGAAGTGGCACACCGGCGAGCTGCGGGTGGTCCCGATCGGGATCCCGTCGGGAGCGCCGCCGGCGCCGGCCGGCGGCACGATCGACGCCGCCGTGCTCTCCCTCCTGCCCGGGCGCGGGCCGCGCTCGACCAAGTTCAGCTCCGGCCAGGTGACGGTCGCCGGCGGCTCGCGCGGGTTGACCGGGGCGGTGCGGATGTCCTCGTTGGCGGCGATCCGGGCCGGCGCCGGCTACGCGACCGTCGCCGTCCCCGCCGACCTCGAGCTGGTCTTCGAGATCGCCCAGCCGGAGGTGATGTCGGCCGCCTGCCCCGGCGGCGACGGCTGCCTCGTCCCGGTCTCCGAGAAGGCGGTGCTGAAGGCCTTCGAGCCGGCCGCTGCCGGCGTGCTGGGCCCGGGGCTCGGGCGCGACCCCGGCTCGCTGGAGCTGGCCCGGGCGGTGGGCCCGAAGATCGGCTGCCCGCTGGTGATCGACGCCGACGGGCTCAACGCCTTCGCCGGCCGCCTCGACGAGCTCGCCAGCCGCTCGGCGCCGACCATCCTCACCCCGCACGCGGGCGAGCTGGGCCGGCTGCTGGAGCGCGATTCCGAGCAGGTCGCGGCCCACCGGCTGGCGGCGGCGCGGGAGGCCGCGGTGGCCAGCGGCGCGGTCATCGTGCTCAAGGGCGACGACACGATCGTCTGCGACGGCGAGCGCGTCGCGGTCAACGCGATTTCCGCCCCGGGCCTCGCCACCGCCGGCAGCGGCGACGTGCTCTCCGGGATCGCCGCGGCGCTCCTGGCCCGCGGCCTGGAGCCGTTCGCGGCCGCCTGTGCGGCCGTCGTCGCCCACGCCCGCGCCGGCCGCGACGCGGCCGCCCGGATCGGATCGGCCGAGGCGGTGATCGCCACCGATGTGATCGACTCGGTACCGGCGGGGATGCGTGCCGCCGCCGCGGTCGAATAACCTCGGCGGCGATGAAGACCGTTGCGGAGATCATGGACGCCGACGTGCCGACCGTGAAGCCGGACGAAGATGCCCGCGCGGTGATCGACCTGCTCTCCAAGTCCGAGCTCGGCGCCGTCCCGGTGATCGACGATGACCGCAAGGTGGTCGGGATCGTCAGCGAGTCCGACCTGATCCTCAGCGAGGAGGAGTCCGACCTCCACCTGCCGCACTACCTCAACATCATGGGCGGGGTCGTCTTTGTCGGCTCGATGAAGGGCTTTGAGGAGCGGCTCGAAAAGGCCTTCGCCACCAAAGTCTCGGAGCTGATGACGGCCGACCCGATCGTCGCCCACGACTACGAAGCTGCGGACCGGGTCGCAAAGAAGATCGCCGACAAGCACCACAATCACCTTCCCGTGGTGGACGCCGACGGGTACTTGGCGGGCATGGTCACCCGGGCCGACGCCCTCGCCGCCCTCGTCGACGACGAGTAGGACGATGGAGCGGGCGCTCGCCCGGATCGAGCTCGACGCTGTGCGGGCGAACTGCGCCCGGCTGAAGGCCGAGCTCGACGGGGCCGAGCTCTGCGCAGTGGTCAAGGCCGATGCCTATGGACATGGGGCCGAGGCCGTCGCCGCGGCGGCGCTGGAGGGCGGCGCCACCCGACTGGCGGTGGCGACCGCGGTCGAGGCCGAGGAACTCGGCCGCGTCTTCCCGCATATCCCCCTGCTGACGATGGGCGCGCTCAGCGCCGAGGAGGTCGAAGTCGCGCTCTGGGCGGGGGCGGAGCTGGCGGTCTGGCGTGAGGACTTCCGCGCCCTGCTGGCCGAACGGGCGCGCTCCCGCGGCCGTCCCGCTCGGGTCCACGTCAAGTACGACACCGGCATGGGCCGGCTCGGCAACCCCGACCCGGATGAGGTGCTGGCCCTGGCCCGCGCCTGCGCGGCCGATCCCAACCTCGAGCTGGCCGGGGTCTGGACCCACTTCGCCACTGCAGACGAACCGGACTCCACCTACTTCGATGAGCAGTTGGAGCGCTTCGACCGCGTCGCCGCGACGGTCCGCTCCGAGTTCCCCGGCACCCTCATCCACGCAGCCAACAGCGCCGCCGTCTATCGCGACCGCCGCTCGCACTACGACATGGCGCGGTGTGGGGTCGCGCTCTACGGCCTCGATCCCTTCCAGGGCGACCCGGCGGAGCGCGGCCTGCAGCCGGTGCTCTCGCTGCGCTCCTATGTCGCCGACGTCAAGCGCTTTGCGGCGGGGACGACGGCTGGGTACGGCCAGACCTGGGCGGCGCCGGAGGAGACCTTCGTCGGCGTCGTCCCGCTCGGCTACGGGGACGGGGTCCGCCGTGGCCTCAGCAACAACGCCGAGGTCCTGGTCGGCGGCCGCCGCCGGCCCCTGGTCGGCACCGTCTCGATGGACAACGTGACGATCGACCTCGGTCCCGAGGGCGGGATCGAGCCCGGCGCCGAGGTGGTCTTGATCGGCGCCCAGGGGGAGGAGCGGATCTTCGCCGAGGAGCTGGCTGCCCGGCTCGGCACGATCAACTACGAGGTCACCTGCGGGATCTCTGCCCGGGTGCCGCGGCGGCCGGCGTGAGCCTCGGCGACGACCTGCGGGCGGCGCCGCTGGTGGCGGCCGTGCGGCGGGCCCTGGGGGAAGGCGAGGAAACCTGGATCGTCGGCGGCGCCGTGCGCGACGCGGCGCTCGGCAAGGGGATCGCCGACCTCGACCTCGCCACCGCCGGCGAGCCGCGCGCTGCCGCCCGCGCGATCGCTTCCGAGCTGGGCGGGCACTCCTTCGAGCTCTCGGCCGAGTTCGGGACCTGGCGCGCGGTCGCCGACGAGCCCCATCGCCAGGTCGACCTCACCCCGTTGCGCGGCGGCGGCATCGAGGCCGACCTGGCGGAACGCGACTTCACGATCGGGGCGGTTGCGGTGGGGCTCGCAGATGGCGAGCCGCTCGACCCATTCGGCGGGCTCGGCGACCTCGAGCGCCGCCGCCTGCGCGCGGTCGGCGCGGGCAGCTTCGCCGGCGACCCGCTGCGGCTGCTGCGGGCAGCGCGGCTGGCGGCCGAGCTCGGCCTCGAGGTCGACCCGGAGACGGTCAGCCTCGCCCGCACCGCGGCCCCGACCGCGGCCGACCCGGCCGGGGAGCGGCAGCTCGCCGAGCTGCGGCAGTTGCTCGGCGGCCCCGACCCGCTGCGCGGCCTGGCGCTGCTCGCCGAGCTCGGGCTGACCCCGGTCGTCCTCCCTGAGCTGGACGCGCTGCGCGAGGTCGAGCAGGGCCCCAATCACCACCTCGACGTCCACGACCACACGCTGGCGGTGCTGGAGCACACGCTGGAGATCGAGCAGGACCTCGAGCGCTTTGCCGGCCAGCGGGCGATCGAGGTCGCGGCGCTGCTGGCGGAACCGCTCGCCGACGAGATGAGCCGCGGCACCGCCCTGCGCTTCGGCGCCCTCTTCCACGACATCGGCAAGCCCGCGACCCGCGCCGAGCACGGCGGCTTCGTCGGCTTCCGCGGCCACGACCAGGTCGGGGCGGAGATCATCGACGGGATCTGCCGCCGCCTCCGCGCCAGCCGCCGCCTCACCCAGCACCTGCGGGCGCTGACCCTGCACCACCTGCGCCTCGGCTTCCTGATCCCGGAGATGCCGCTGCCCCCGCGGCGCGTCTATGACTACCTGCGGGCGACCGACTCGGTTTCGGTTGACGTCACCCTGCTGACCGTCGCCGACCGGCTCTCGGCCCGCGGCGCCGGCCCGCTGGCCAGCCCGGAGATGGTCGAAGCGCACCTCACCCTAGCTCGGGAGATGATCGCCGCCGGCCTCGACTGGCACCGCGACGGGCCGCCGAAACCGTTGCTGCGCGGCGATGAGGTGGCGCGCGAGCTGGAGGTCGAGGAAGGCCCCGAGCTCGGTGAGCTGATGGCCGAGCTGGAGGCGGCCCAGTACGCCGGCGAGGTCACTGACCCGGCTACAGCCCTGGAGCATCTGCGCCAGAGCAGGGCCTGAGCGCCCGGGGTGCAGGGCGTTTCGGGTACGCTCACGCCCGAATGGCCAAAGAGGAAAAGATCGAAATGGAGGGGGAGATCACCGAGGCTCTCCCCAACACGATGTTCCGCGTCAAACTCGATAACGGCCACGATGTCCTCGGTCACATCTCCGGCAAGATGCGCCGCCACTACATCCGCATCCTGCCCGGCGACCGCGTGAAGATCGAGCTCTCCCCGTACGACCTCGATCGCGGCCGCATCACCTACCGCTACAAATAGGCCCCTACAGGTGGCTTCGCGCCGCCGCCGGGTCCGGATCCGCCAGCTCAGCCACCAGGGCTGACCAGGCGAAGTCCTTGGCGCCCAGCCCTTTGCCCGTGTTCGGGTCGTAGTACTCGCGCAGGCCTTCCCGAACCGTGGCGCCCATCACGCCCTCGGCCAGGCGCTGCGCCTCCTGCTCGTAGCCGAGACGGCGCATCCCAAGCCAGACCATCCAGGCCGAGTTGACCCAGGTCGGGCCGCGCCAGTAGCGGCGGATCGGGCCGCGGCCGCCGTCGGGTTCGTAGCTCGGCTCCGAGGCGGCGACCGAGGGCGGCGCCACCGGGGTGAGGAACTCGAGCTTGTTCAGCAGGTGCTCCTTGACCAGGCGGTGCCCGATCTCCTCCGGCAGGTCCGGCAGTGCCAGCGGCGCCAGCGAGGCCCAGGTGACGACGCCCGGGCGGGTGCCGCTGGACTGGACCTCGTCGAGGAAGAGGCCGCTGCGCTCGTCCCAGAGCCGCTCGACCAGCGCCGGAGTCGCCGAGGGGCGGCCCATCGCCTGCAGCGAGAGCGACCACATCGTGTTGACCAGCGTCTCGCAGAGCAGCGGCCGGCCGCGCTCGCGCAGGCGGCGGGCGTCCCAGCCCAGCTTGCGGTTGGCGCGGACCAGCAGCGGGAAGCCGATCCGCCCGTTGGAGCGCCGTCCCCAGACCGGTTCGAACTTGGGCGAGGCGTCGAGGCCGGACTCGTCCGGCTGCACGATCCAGAGCAGGCCGTCGCCCTTGAGGTCGCGGTTGGCCGCGAGCCACTCCATCTGCGCCGCGATCCGCGGCTCCTGCGCCGGGTCGCCGACGGCGATCCGCCAGGCCCAGGCGAGCAGCGGCGGCTGGATCGTCAGCGTCTGCAGGGCGGCGCGGGAGGGCACGTTGTAGAAGGCGAGCCGCACCAGCGAGACCGGGCTGCCCCAGAAGATCGTGTGGCCGATGAAGCCGTCGGGCCGCTGGGCGCCGAGCAGGCTCTCCAGCTCGGCCCGGGCCCGCTCCGGCGCGAAGCGGCGCCAGACGATCGCCGCGAAGCAGGAGTCCCAGTACCACTGCCAGGGATAGCGGCTGGGGCTGGGACGGGTGTAGCGGTAGCGGAAGTCGTCGCGCTCGCCTTCGACCCAACTGCCGCGCAGGACCCGCTCGGCCAGCGCCACGGCCGCCGGGCCGAGGGCCTCGCCGCCGGAACTGGCCGCCACACTCACAGCGCCGTGCGCCTCATCTCGCGCAGGGCCAGCCCGCCGAGCAGCACCAGCAGCCCCGCCAGGGCCAGCAGTCCCGGCCAGGTTTCGGCCCAGGTGACGCTGGCGACGAAGCCCTGGCGCGCCGCTTCGACCACCTGGGTGACGGGGTTGAGGCGGGCGACGTCCTGGAGCCAGCCCTGCAGCAGCGCCAGCGGCGCGTAGGCGGTGGTCAGCATGATCACGCCGAGCATCGCCGCCTGCATCAATGGCGCCGCCGACTGGCTCTTGAAGCGCAGCGCCAGGAACGATCCCCAGCAGGCGGCGACGGCGGCCATCCCGACCACCATCGTGAAGCAGATGATCGTGCCGCCGATGCCGGGCCAGTGGGCGCCGAGCGCCATCGCGATCGCGAAGACGAAGGTGCCCGGGATCAGCGCCCGGGCGCTGGCCGCCAGCACCGTGCCGGCGAGCAGGACCCAGCGCGGGGCGGGGGAGACGAGCAGGCGGTCGACCCAGCCGGCTTCGTAGTCGCGGGCGAGGTTGACGCCGGCGGCGGCGCCGGTGAAGCCGGCCCCCTGCAGCATGCTGACCGCGACGATGAAGCTCTCGTAACCGTTGACGTCGAAGCCGCGCAGCTGGGTGAGGGCGCCGAAGACGCCGTTGAGGCCGAGGAAGAAGATCGTCGGCGCCAGCACCCCCGGGATCGCCGCCCCGGGCACCCGCACCAGCTCGTTGCGGGCGCGGGTCATCATCGCCGCGATCGTCGCCAGGTTGGCGCGCCAGGCGGGGATCTTCAGCGTCGCTTCCATCAGCCCACCCGCAGCCGGTGTCGCAGGGCGCGGGCGCTGAGCACGAGCCCGAGGATGACGATGCCGAGGATCGCCAGCACCGCGTAGAGCGTGTCGGCGGCGTCGATCCCGGAGATGATCGGCTCGCGCACGCCTTCGGCGACGAAGCTCAGCGGGTTGTACTCGGCGATCGTCTTCGCCGGCTCGATCATCAGTTCCTGGGGGAAGAAGGCGGAGGAGAGGAAGAGGACGACGAGGACCAGCGGGAAGAGGCCCTGGACGACGCTGGCGCTGCCGGTGCGCAGCGCGATCGCGGCGCCGATGCCGCCGATCGCCAGCGCCGCGGCGGTGACCAGGCCCATCGCCAGCAGCGCACCGGGCACGCCGCCTTCGATCGTGGCGCCGAAGACGAGCCCGATCGCGAGGAACCAGATCGAGGCGAAGAGGCCGAGCGCGGCGACGCCGGCGAGGCGGCCGAGAACGATCGCGAAGCGCGGGATCGGGGCCGAGAAGAGGCGGTCGGTGAAGCCCATCTCGATGTCGACGGCGAGGGCGATGCCGCCGCTGTTGCCGGCCAGCATCAGCGACTGCATCATCGCCCCGGCGAGCATGAACTGGAGGAAGCTCTGGACCGGCGGGAAGCCGGGCAGTTCGACCGCGCCGCCGGCGCCGCCGGTCTGGATCGCCAGCAGCAGGGTGGGGAAGACGACGATCGGGGCAATGAGCTGCGGGCGGCGGAAGGTCTGGCGGATCGAGCGCATGCCCAGCGCCCTGATCACGCGGGCGTTGGTGGCGAGCGAGCTCACGCCTCCGCCGGCTCCTGCTCGGCGTTCTCCTCGCTCTCCTCGGCGAGGTGGTAGCCGGTCTTGGCGACGAAGACGTCGTCGAGGGTCGGCCGCACCAGCTCCAGCGACTCGACCCCGATCCCGGCCTCGTCGAGGGCACGGACCACGCGGGGGATGTCGGCGGCGCCGTTCTCGACCTCGACCAGGACCTTGCGCCCGTCCTTGGGCGGCAGCAGGCGGCCGATCTCGGCGCAGGCCTGCTCGGCCTGGGCGATCGAGCCCTCGGCCAGTTGCAGCTCGATGTGGGGGCGGCCGATTTCCGCCTTCAGCGACTCCGGCGTGCCTTCGGCGACGATCCGGCCGCTGTCGATGATCCCGACGTTGTCGGCCAGCTGGTCGGCCTCCTCGAGGTACTGGGTGGTGAGGAAGACGGTGGTGCCGTCGTCGTTCAGCGCCCGCACCTCCTCCCAGATCGTTTTGCGGCTGACCGGGTCGAGGCCGGTGGTCGGCTCGTCGAGGAACAGCACCCGCGGTTCGTGCACCAGCGCCGCGGCGAGGTCGAGGCGGCGCTGCATCCCGCCCGAGTAGGTGCCGACGCGGCGGTCGGCGGCGGCGGTCAGCTCGACCCGTTCCAGCAGGGAGTCGGCGCGGCGGCGACCCTCGGTCGTCGGCAGCCCCTGCAGCGTCGCCTGCAGGCGGATCAGCTCGCGCCCCGTCATCAGCGGGTCAAGCGCTGCTTCCTGCAGGGCGACTCCGATCGAGGCGCGCACCGCGCGCGCCTCCTTGACGACGTCGTGGCCGGCGACCTCGGCGCGACCGCCGGTCGGCAGCAGCAGCGTCGTCAGCATCCGCACCGTCGTCGTCTTGCCGGCGCCATTGGGGCCGAGGAAGCCGTAGATCTCGCCCTCGTCGACCGAGATCGAGATCCCCTGTACGGCCAGGACCTCACCGAAGGCACGCTCCAGGCCCTCGACCGCGATCGCCGCCACGGTTACGCCTCCGTCGTCTCGGCGGCTCGCGCCAGCGGCGGCAGCGAGTCGACCCAGCGCCGCCCGTTGGCCCGCTCCAGGGCCTCGGCGGCGTCGAGCAGCAGCTCGTCCTCGCCCCAGGCGGCCTGCAACTGCAGGCCGATCGGCAGGCCCTCGGAGAGCCCGACCGGGACGCTGACCGAGGGGATGCCGGTGAGGTTGGCGAGGCCAGCGCCGCGCACGTTGGCGGCGTCGGCGGTGAGGGTGCCGGAGGGCAGCTCGACCAGCGGCGCGGCCAGCGGCGGCGCCACCGCGGGCACGGTCGGCCAGGCGATCACGTCGACCTCGGCGAAGGCGGCGGCGACGCGGCGGCGCATCAGCGTGCGCACCGAGTGGGCCTTGATGCTGGCGGCGGCCGGCAGCAGCATCCGGTACTTGAGCAGGCCGCGGCCGAGCGGGCTCAGCTCCGGGTCGAGGCCGTTGAGGCGCTGCGGGGTGAGGCCGGTGAGGCCCTCGGTGTTGGCGATCAGGACCGTCGCCAGCGCCGCCGGCTCGATGTCGGCGAGCTCGACCTCGACCAGCTCGCCGCCGGTCTCCTCGGCGAGCGCCCGGATCGCCTCCTCGCAGGCGTCGCGCACGGCCGGGTCGACGTCGTCGGTGACGGTGTCGCGGACGATGCCGATGCGCAGGCCGCGCGCCCCGCCGGCCGCGAGCGGCTCGCCGAACAGGGCGGAGGCGAGCAGGCGGCTGTCGGCGGCGTCGGCGCAGAGCGGGCCGGAGACGATCGTGGTCGAGACCTCGGCCATGTGGTGGCCGGCCATCGCGGCGCGGCCGAAGGTCGGCTTCAGCCCGGTCAGGCCGCAGTAGGCGGCGGGGAAGCGGATCGAGCCGATCCCGTCGGCGCCGACCGCGCCGGCGACCATCCGTGCCGAGACGGCGGCGGCGGGACCGCTGGAGGAGCCGCCCGGGCAGCGCTCGGGGTTCCAGGGGTTGCAGGCGGGTCCGTAGACGGAGATGTTGCCGGTGCTGCCCGCGCCGAGCTCGTGCATGTTGCCGACCCCGACGATCACCGCGCCGGCGTCGCGCAGGGCGCGGTAGGGGCCGGACTCGGCCGGGGCGGAGGGGGCGAGCATCTCGGCGGCGCCGAAGCGCTGGGCGCGCCAGGGCAGCGGCCACTCGTCCTTGATCACGACCGGGACGCCGCGCAGCGGGCCCTCGGGCGCCGCTGCCAGCATCTCGCCCGAGCGCTCGGGGAAGGTCTCTACGACGGCGTTCAGCGTCGGGTTGCGCTGGCCGATCCGCTCCAGCGTCTCCTCCAGCAGTTGCGCCGGGTCGGCCTCGCCGGCGGCGATCGCCGCCGCCTGGGCGCGCAGGGAGAGGTCGAGGGCGCTCACGCGCTGGCCGGGGGTTGGGAGAGGTCGGCGGCGAGCATCGGCGCGGCACCCTCGGTGTCGAGCTCGAGCAGTTCCAGGATCGCCGGCCAGAACATGCCATGGGCGGCGCCGATCACGGCCATCTCGATCTCGTCGGCCTCGATCCCGAGGGAGGCGAGACCGGCGGGAATGAAATCGTCTGCGCGGTTCGAGGCCTCCATCGGCGTCGGCAACACTACCTAGTCCCTCCAGGCCGGAAATGGCGGGGATCGTGCAAACGGGCCGGGCGGCCCGCATTCCCCCGGCGCGGAAGGCAAGATTGGCGGCGCAACTGGGCTTCTGGCCCCGTGTTCCCTGCTTGATGCCACTTATAGAGACGAAAACCCGAACCCGCCGCTCCTGGGCGCTGATGGTCGCGGCCGCCTGTGCCTTCGCGGCCCTGGTCGCGGTCGCCGCCCCCGGCGACGCCGACTCGGCCCCGCTGACCTCGATCGTGCTCGGCCAGACGGCGGAAACGCCGCCTGCGTCGTGCCCGGGCAAAACGGTCAACAACGTCGAGGTCATTCCCTGCCGGGTGGAGGGACACGTGACCGGGTTCCAGTCGCTCGCCGGCGGCGTCGCCCGTCCCTACGAGGCTCCTTTCGAAGGCAAAATCGTCGCCTGGTCGATCACCCTCGCCAAGCCCTCGACCACGGAATCGGAGACGACCACCAACGAGGTCGGCTTCTTCAACGACTTCCTCGGTGCCCCCTCGCAGGCCCGGATCGCGGTCCTGCGCCCGGTCGAGGAATCGAAACCGCCCAAATACACCCTCGTCCGCCAGGGCCCCGTGGAGACGCTCAACCCCTACTTCGGCACCACCCCGATCTTCGCCCTCGACCACCCGCTGACCGTGCTGCAGGGTCAGGTAGTGGCGCTGACGATCCCCACCTGGGCCCCGATGTTCGCCTTCAACGTCGACGCCGACAACACCTGGCGCGGCAGCCGCCTCCCCGAACACTGCTCTTCCAAGGAAGACATCCAAGGTGGCCACCCCCAGCAGGGCGTGGGCAAAATCAAGACCTACGGTTGCTACTACTCGAACGCGCGGTTGCTTTACACCGCGACGCTCGTGAAAAAACCGTAGGACTTTCGCGGCAGAATTCTTAGAAAGCGCGCGCCACGCGTGCGCTTTGTCCGGCCAGCATCGGCGGTGTGCCGCTTGTGTTTGTCGCGCTGCTCGCCGGAGCCCTCCTGCCCAGGGTTGAGAGCCCGGTGCCGGAGAGCATCGGGCTCAGCCTTCCCTTCGTGCTTGCAGGGGCTGGAGGCGTCCTTGCCGGCGTGTTCGTGCCGGCACGCCCTGCAAAGCGGCGCGACCGTTGGATCATCAGGGCGGGCCGCATCGGCTTCGGGTTGGGCCTGGGCTTCTATCTACTCTCCCTCGCCATTCAGCTAGGCTTGGTGAACATGCAACGTTTTGTCTTAGATGACTGGCGGACTGTGGTTGTGATGACGCTGGTGCTTTGGGTCCTCGTGGGCGTGACGGGAACCGGGGAAACCGGCGCTATCTTGATCGGCACGGGGCTGATTGCGATAGCCCTGCGGCGGGACCTCGCGCTCGAAAAGGCTCTCGAGAAAGAGGAGCGCGCGGGCGCTAGAGGGCGCTCTGGCGCAGGCCGCAGTACGGGCAGTCGCTGACGTCGAGGCCGATTAGCTGGTCGCAGCGGCGGCAGGAGCGGAGGTTGGCCGGGGTGCGGGGGAGGGCTGAGGCGGAGGGGGCGAGGGGGAGGACCATTGCCACTGGCTCCATCTCCTCGCCGGTCTCGCGGTCGACGTAGATCTTGCCGGGCTCGGCCTCGGCGATTGCCTCTCGGCCGGAGGCTTTGGAGCGCATCCTGTAGAGCTGTCGGTCGTGCATCGCCGGAGAGATTATTAGGTTGGGCGGCAGCGATGCGCGTCCTCCTCTTCCACGGATACATGCTGCGCGGCACCGGCAGCAACATCTACAACGCCAATCTGGCGCCGGCGCTGGCCCGCCTCGGCCACGAGGTGCACCTGCTCTGCCAGGACCGCGAGGTCGAGTTGGAGGGCGTCCAGATCCACAACCCCGACATCTGCGGTCTGCTGCCCGTCTATGTAAAGGACCCCTACGAGGGGTTCGAGGTGAAGGCGTTCGAGGAGCTGACCGAGGTGGAGCTCGACCGCTACATCGAGGCCAACGTCGCTGCTGTCCGCGAGGTCGCGGCTGACGCGGGCGGCATCGACTTCGCTCTTGCCAACCACCTGGTGATGGGCCCGGCGATCCTCGCCCGCGCCGACATTGCCCCCTTCGCCGCCAAGATCCACGGCTCGGCTCTGGAGTACACGGTCAAACCGCACCCGCGGTTCCTCCCCTACGCCGAGGAAGGGATGCGGGCCGCTGCGGGGGTGCTGGTCGGCTCCGGCCACACGGCTCGCTCCCTCTGGGCTGCTCTTTCCGATCTCCCCGACCTGGAGGCGAAGACGCGCCTGGGCCCGCCAGGCGTCGACATCGACGCCTTCCGTCCGTCGGGCTCTCGCGAGCGGATGATCGTCTTCGTCGGCAAGCTGATCGTCTCCAAGGGGGTCGACCTACTTCTTGCCGCCTGGCCGCTGGTGCGAGCCGCGCGTCCCGACGCGAAGCTGCGAATCGTCGGCTACGGGGAGTACGAGGACGGGCTGAGGCGCCTGCTCGGGGCACTGGAGCGCGGCGACCTCGAGGACGCCCGCGAGGTCGCCCGGCTGGGATGGGCGCTCGAGGGCGGGGAGGAGAAGCCGCTGAAGATCCTCTCGGCCTTCCTTGCCGATCCGCCTGAGGGATACGCGGAGGCGGCGAAGGTCGCGGCCGGCTCGATCGAGTTTGTCGGGCGGCTGGAGCACGACGCCGTCGCGGAGCTGCTGCCTCACGCCGAGGCGCTGGTGATGCCGAGCACCTTCCCCGAGGCGTTCGGCATGGTTGCGGCGGAGGCGGCCGCCTGCGGCACGCTGCCGGTCTCGGCGGGGCACTCGGGCATGCTCGAGGTCTCGCGGCAGCTTGCTGCCGACCTTCCGGACGAGGTCGCCGGCCTCACCTCGTTCCCGGTCGAGCCCGGGGCGGTGGAGGCGATCGCCTCCCGTCTCGACGCCTGGCTGGCCATGCCGGAGGCCGAGCGCGAAAGCGCTCGTGCCACGCTTGTCGCCACCGTGCAACGGCTGTGGAGCTGGGAGGGCGTGGCCCGTGGCGTGCTCGCTGCCGCGGCGGCGGATCTGGACGAGCTGCCGCGCCCCGTTTAGCTCGTGCCAAGCGTCACCTGGGGCGGGAAAACCTCCCGCCGCCGTATCAATAGAATCCCCGCCGCCCGATGATCGGACGCCTGCCAATAGCGAAGATGTTCGCCGCCACGATTGCGTTGACCGTCGCCATTTCTGCGGTGATGGTGCCGATCAACTGGAACGGCGAGGGCGCCTCGACCGCGGCTCCGAAGATCGACGACCTGCTGACGGTGATGATCGTGCTCTCGGCCTTCGTCTTCTCGCTGGTCATCGTGATGCTCTTCTACGCGCTTTGGAAATTCAAAGCCAAGCCCGGCGACGAGTCCGACGGCGAGCCGATCCACGGCAACACCAAGCTCGAGGTCGCCTGGACCGTGATTCCGACGATCATCGTCCTCTTCGGCGGCATCTACAGCTGGCTCGTCCTCAACGACATCGAAGCCAAGGCCAACGACGCCATGACCGTCGACGTCTTCTCGCAGCAGTACGCATGGAGCTTCGGCTACCCGGGCAAAGACCTGGCCTTCTCGGAGGGTGAGCTGCACGTCCCGGTCGACCGCCAGGTCCAGTTCAAAATGCACGCGCTGGACGTGATCCACTCCTTTTGGGTGCCCGAGTGGCGGATCAAGAAAGACAACGTGCCCGGCATCACCACGACCGCGACGGTGACGCCCAACAAGGTCGGCACCTACCAGCTGATCTGCACCGAGCTCTGCGGCTTCGGCCACGCTGCGATGCGGGCCAAAGTGGTCGTCGAGTCGCCCGAGGACTTCGAGAAATGGGTCGACGGGCTGAAAACCGAGATCCCGGATCCGCTGCTGGAGACGATCAAGCAGGACACCGAGACCGACCCCGTGTCGCTGGACGCGGGCGGGGCATAATGGGGGCGATCTGATGGTGGCTGCAATCAAGCGACCGGGGTGGATTCGAGGCGCGCTCGGTGCGCTCGCCGCCGCCGCATTCGGCTTCGGCCTGGTAATTGCCCTGCGGGCGATCTCCGACCTGCCGATCTACCAGACCGAGCAGACCGGCTACCCGCATGTCGTCGTGCCGCTGATCCTCGCCCCGCTCGGCTTCCTCGCCGGCTTCGGCTGCTTCGACTACTGGCTGCGTTGGGCCGCCGGGATGCCGACCATCCCCGACGACCACTCCCAGCACGGCGCCACCAGCTGGAAGGACTACTTCCGCTTCAACACCGACCACAAGGTCATCGGGATCCAGTACGTCGTCACCACCTTCTTCTTCTTCTTCATCGGCGGCCTGATGGCGATGCTGATCCGGGCCGAGCTGGCCCAGCCGGGCACCCAGATCGTCGACGCCGCCACCTTCAACAGCCTCTTCTCCACCCACGCGGTGCTGATGATCTTCGTCTTCGTGATTCCGGTCTTCGCCGGGCTCGCGAACTACGTCCTGCCGCTGATGATCGGCGCGCCGGACATGGCCTTCCCGCGCCTCAACGCGCTCAGCTTCTGGATGCTGCCGCTCGCCGGTCTGCTCTTCATCGGCAGCTTCCTGGCTCCGGGCGGCGCCTTCGACGCCGGCTGGACCGGCTACGCGCCGCTCTCCACCGGGGCGCCGCTGGGGCAGTCGTTCTTCAACCTCGGCGTGCAGTTCGCGGGCGCCTCCTCGATCGCCACCGCGCTCAACTTCCTGGTCACGATCATCACCATGCGTGCGCCCGGAATGACCTTCTGGCGGATGCCGCTGCTGGTCTGGGCCAACCTCTCGACCTCGCTGCTGGTGGTTGCCGCGACGCCTTTCATCGCCGGCGCCCAGTTCATGGTCCTCTTCGACCGCGTCCTCGGCACCCACTTCTTCGACTTCGCCGGCGGCGGTGACGTCATCAGCTACCAGCACATCTTCTGGTTCTACTCGCACCCAGCCGTCTACATCATGATGTTGCCCGGCTTCGGGATCATCAGCGAGGTCATCTCGACCCATGCCCGAAAGCCGATCTTCGGCTACCGGCTGATGGCGCTGGCGCTGATCGGGATCGTCGTCCTCAGCTACTCGGTCTGGGCCCACCACATGTTTGTCGCCGGCATGTTCAGCTGGCTGCGGGTGCCGGTGATGCTGACCACGCTGCTGATCGCGGTCCCGACCGGGATCAAGATCTTCTCCTGGCTGGGCACGCTCTACTTCGGCAAGATCCATACCTATTCGACGGCGATGCTGTTCGCGCTCGCCTTCATCGTCACCTTCACGATCGGCGGCATCAGCGGGGTCATGCTCGGCATGGTGCCGATCGACATCCACGTCTCCGACACCTACTTCATCGTCGCCCACATCCACTTCGTCCTTTTCGGCGGCTCGGTCTTCACGATCTTCGCCGGCGTCTACCACTGGTTCCCGAAGATGACGGGCCGGATGTACGACGAGAAATTGGGGCGCGTCCACTTCTGGGGCACCCTGATCGGCACCTG
>DASUZL010000014.1:0-27178 GCA_036376895.1 Solirubrobacterales bacterium | reverse complement strand
GTGATCATCGCGATCCCGTCGGCGCCGGGAGTGCTGCGTGCAAAGGTCGTCGCCGCATGCCGCGAGCGCGACGTCACGGTACGGACACTGCCGACCGTGTTCGAGCTGCTGCGCGGCGGCGTCCAGCTCACCCGCCAGCTGCGCGAGGTCCGGGTGGAGGACGTGCTCGGCCGCGACGCGGTGGTGATGGAGCTCGATCGCGTCGGCGCCTACCTGGAGGACAAGCGCGTCCTGGTCACGGGCGCGGGCGGCTCGATCGGGGCCGAGCTCGTCCGCCAGATCGCCCGGGTGCGCCCGCGCCTGCTGGTGATGCTCGACCACGCCGAGGACAACCTCTTCGATATCGAGCGGGAGATGGTCGACGAGCGCCACTTCAGTAACGCCGAGGCGGTGCTGGCCGACTGCAAGGAGCCGCACCGGATGCTGGAGGTGATGCAGCGCTTCAAGCCCGACGTCGTCTTCCACGCCGCCGCCTACAAGCATGTGCCGCTGATGGAGTCCAACCCGCTGGAGGCGGTCCGCAACAACGCGATCGGGACCCGGATCACGGCCGAGACCGCCGCCGCCTCCAACGTCGAGCGCTTTGTCCTCATCTCCACCGACAAGGCGGTCAACCCGAAGACGGTGATGGGCGCCTCGAAGGCGATGGCGGAGTGGATCGTCGAGGCGGCCGGGCACGCGCACCCGGGCACGCGCTTCGCCTCGGTCCGGTTCGGCAACGTGCTCGCCTCCTCCGGCAGCGTGGTCCCGATCTTCCGCAGCCAGATCGAGCGCGGCGGCCCGGTCACCGTCACCCACCCGGAGATGACCCGGTACTTCATGACGATCCCGGAGGCGGTGCAACTGGTGATCCGCGCCGGCGACATCGGCGCCGGGAAAGGCGAGGTCTTTGTCCTCGACATGGGCGAGCCGATCAAGATCGTCGACCTCGCCCACAACATGATCCGGCTCGCCGGTTACGAGCCCGAACGCGACATCGCGGTCGAGTTCACCAAGCCGCGGGCCGGGGAGAAGCTGCACGAGGACCTCTTCAGCCCTGGCGAGAAGCCGCAGCCGACGGCGGCCCGGCGGATCAACCGGGCGGTGCGCGAGACAGGGCTCGACTCCGAGTGGGTGGAGTCGACGCTGAACGCGCTCGAACACCTGGTCATGGCCGGCGACGAGGCTAATCTGGCCGAGCGGGTGGTCGAGTTGATCGCCGCTCCCGGTGGGGACGCGGCGGCAGTCGTCTACGACGAGTAGCCTCTCGCAGCCACTTTGGTCGACGTGATCGAACAAATCGGCGCGTTCGCCGGCTTGGCCGCATTCCTTGGCCTCGCCGTCTTCGCCCTGCTCTCGTTCACCCATGGACGGGACATCCGGCGGCTGCGCGAGTGGGCCGGTTCGGCGCCCGAGCGCGACGCCGAGCGCAAGGAGACGACCTCCGCGGTCGCGGCCCAGCGGGCCGAGGAGCTGCGGGCGCTGGAGGAGGCGCGCACGGCCGAGCACGATGCCGTCGCCCTGCGCGAGGAGCGGCGCCAGCGACGCGAGGCCGGCCTGCCGGAAATGACCCGGCGGGAGCGCCTGCGCGAACGCTTCTCCGGAGCCCGCGCGCGGCTCTCCCACCCCGGCGCCCTGGTGGCGCTGTTCGTGGTGATGCTTGTTGTGGTCGGCGGCGCCGGCTACCTGCTGCTCTCCGGCTCCGACGACGCCTCCGGTGGTGGTGGCAAAGGCGGCAAGCAGGTCGCCGCCAAGCAGACGCCGCCGAGCGAGGTCGAAGTCGCGGTGCTGAACGGCACCGCGGTGCCCGGGCTCGCCGCGACCTACGGGGACATGGTCGAGGGCAAGGGCTTCGAACTCGGCGCCGTCGGCAACAGCGACTCCAGCTTCTCCAGCAGCGTGGTGATGTTCTCCCGCGGCAACAAGCCGGAGGCCGAGCGCGTCGCCAAAGCGCTGCAGATCGACGACGTCGAACTGATGAGCGGCGAGGTCAACGCGGTCGTGGAAGGCGCGAAAGTCGCGGTCATCGCCGGCGAGGACAATGCCGCGGCGGCGGGTTGACGCGGCGGCCCTGGTCTTCGCGCTGCTCGTCCTCGCCACCGTCGCCGCCTTCGCCTGGGCGCAGCGGCTGAAGCGCGACCCACTGGTACTGGACCGGGCGACCTTCGTCGCCGTGCCGCGCCTGCATCCCAAAGCGCCGCCGATCCACAGCTTCACGCCCAACGGCGACTGCCGCTTCGACCGGATCCGGATCCGCTTCCGCGTCACCCAGTCCGACGACGCGACCGTGCAGGTGATCAAGCCCGGCGGCCGGGTTGTGATCACCCTCGCCCGCGACGAATTCCTCAAGCGCTACCACTTCTTCACCTACTACTGGGACGGGCGCCAGCGCGGCGGCGGCATCGCCCGCCCCGGCCGCTACAAGCTGCGGGTGAAACTGCTGGGCGAGGAGCGGACGCTGGTCACGCCCGGGGTGATCAAGTTGCACCGGGCGCCGCAGGACAGGAAGCCGGCCTGCGGGGCGCAAGCGCGAGCCGCTGAGGCGGCGGGGTCGGTGCCTTGAGCGAGTTCCTCGCCGGCGCCGGCGTGCTGATCGCCGCCGGTGCCAGCGCCGCCGCGATCCTGCTGCCGCCGAGCCGCCGGCGCTCACTGGCGATGCTGGTCGCGATCGTCCTCTTCCCGGTCCTGATCCTCGGCGACCAGTGGCACACGGCGCAGATCGTCGACCTGCGACACGACACGGGGCGGATCGTCGCCCTGCTGGCGATCGCCGCTGCCGCGATCGCCGGCCTCGCCTACGCCTTCCGCCGCTGGCCGCTGCTGCTGCCGCTGGCGATCGTCTTCGCGCTGCCCTTCCGGGTGTCCCTGGAGGCGGGCGGGGACACGGCGAACCTGCTGGTCCCGCTCTACCTCGTGATCGCGGCGGGAGTGGCCGCCATGGCGGTCAGGGACTGGGGAGCGCGGGCGGCGGGCTTCGGCGGCTCCTGGCTGCCGCGCATCCTCGCCGCGGTCGTCGTCCTCTACGCCCTGCAGACGCTCTACTCCGAGGACTTCTCCAAGGGGCTGCAGAACGTCTGCTTCTTCCTCGTCCCCTTCACCGTCGCCTACGGCTTGCTCAGCGACGTCAGCTGGGACAAGCGGCTGCTGCGGCTGGTGCTGATCGTGGTCGCGGTCGAGGCGGTGGCGTTCGTACTGATC
The DNA here is from genome assembly GCA_036376895.1 of Solirubrobacterales bacterium. GTDB lineage: Bacteria > Actinomycetota > Thermoleophilia > Solirubrobacterales > 70-9 > VAYN01. The sequence continues at coordinate 24,001 of DASUZL010000014.1, read as the reverse complement.
GGCAGCGTCGAGTACGTCACCCGCAGCCTCTTCTGGAACGACCAGGTGATCCGCTCGAACGAATTCCACACCTACTTCCGGGTCAACTCGATGTTCTGGGACCCCAACGTCTACGGGCGCTATCTCTCGCTGGTTGCGGTGCTGGCGACGGCGGCGCTGCTCTGGGTGCGGGACCGGCGCGAGTTCGCGCTGCTGACGGCGCTCCTGGGCCTGCTCTGGATCGGGCTGGCGGAGACCTTCTCCCAGTCCAGCTACATCGCCCTGCTCGGCGGCCTCGCGGTCCTGGCCGCGATCCGCTGGAGCCTGCGCTGGACCCTGGCGGCGGTCGCGGTCGGAGCCGTGGGCGCGGTCCTCGTCGTCCTCCTCGCCGGCGGCTCAGAGGTCACCACCGACCGCCTCAACGTCGATCTCAGCGGCCGCGGCAACCTCGTCTCCGGCGGCCTCGACCTCTTCGCCGAACGCCCCCTCTGGGGCTACGGCTCCGGCTCCTTCCAAGAGGCCTACCGCGACCACCGCGAAAACAAAGACGCCCCGGTCACGGTCTCCCATACGGAGCCCGTGACCATCCTTGCGGAGCAAGGCCTAATCGGCCTCGCCCTCTACGCGGCTCTCCTCGTGGTCGCCTTGTGGACGATGGCTGTGGGCGTCCGCGGCCCACCGGCGGGTGCGGAGGGGGGGTCCGAGAACGGAGCCAGTTTGCCCCGCCCGCAGGACCCCCCCTCCGTAGCCGCCCGTGCTGCGGTCTTCGCGGCCTTCGTGGCGCTGCTCATCCACACCCTGGCCTACGCGGGTTTCTACGAGGACCCGATTACGTGGGTATTGCTCGCGGTCGGCGTCTCTTTGGCGGGACCCGCAGTCCGCGACCCCGCGTAGGGTCAGGCTGTGTCGGGATACCTGCGCCGCCTCGCCACCACCGGCGTCGCCTACACCGCGGCGAGCGTCCTCTCGAAGCTGATCGCGGTCGCGCTGCTGCCGCTCTACACGCGCTACCTGACCCCGGCCGACTACGGCGCCGCCGAGGTGATGTTCGCCTCCGTCGTCTCGATCAGCATCATCGTCCGCCTCGGCCTGATCGAGGCGGTGCTGCGCTTCTATTACAAGGACGACGAGGACCCGGTGCGGGTCGTCTCCAGCACCTTCGCCGGCCTCTTCTGGTTCTCGACCGTGGCGGCGCTGATCGCCCTCCCCTTCGCCGGGCCGATCGGCGAAGCGCTGCTCGATCCGCAGAAACCAGGGGAATTCGACGTCGCCACGGAACTGGCGCGGATCTCGATCGGCGGCCTCTGGGTGCTGACGATGTTCGAGTTCCTGCTGACCCTGTTCCGGCTCGAGGAGCGGGCACGGGCCTACTTCACGACGACGATCCTCAGCGTGCTGGTGACGATCGGGCTGACCGTGGTGCTGGTGGTCGGCGGCGACGAGGGCGCGCGCGGCCTCTTGCTCGGCAGCTACGCCAGCGGAGCCGCTTTCGTCCTCGGCCTGATCGTCCTGCAGCGGCGCCGGCTCTCACTCTTCTTCGACCCCGCCCTGCTGCGACGGCTGCTGCGCTTCGGGCTGCCGACGATGCCGGCCGAGGTCTCGCTCTACGCGCTCAACTTCGTCGACCGGATCATCATCGTCCGCACCGTCGGCCTGGCCGAGGCCGGGCTCTACTCGCTGGCGGTCAAGTTCGCCCAGGGAGTCAACGTGCTCGTGCGCGGCTTCCAGCTCGCCTGGCCGCCGCTCGCCTACTCGATCCGCGACGACGACGAGGCCCGTCGCGCTTACGCCAGGGTCGTCACCCTCTTCCTCGCCGGCTGCGCCTTCGTCGTCACCGGGATGTGGCTGTTCTCGCGCTGGATCGTGCGGGCGCTGGCGGCGCCGGAGTTCTTCGAGTCCTTCGAAGCGATCGGCCTGATCTCGATCGGCGTCACCCTCTACGCCCTCTACATGGTGATGGTGGTGATCCTCGGCCGCACCGGCCGCACCGAGTTCAACTTCCCCGCCGCGATCGCCGCCCTCGTCGTCAACGTCGTGCTCAACCTGCTGCTGGTCCCGTCGCTGGAGATCGTCGGCGCCGGCCTCGCCCTGGTCGCCTCCTACATGGTCGTGGTGGCGCTGATGTACGGGTTCACCCAGCGCCTCTTCCCGGTCCCCTATGAATGGGGACGGCTGGCGCGGGTGGTGTTGACCGCAGCCGTCCTGGTCGGCCTGGCCGAACTGGCGACCCCGACCGAGGGACCGGCCGGTTTGCTGCTGCGCGCCGCCCTGCTCGCCGCCTACCCCCTGGCCCTGCTCGCCAGCGGCTTCTTCACCGCAACCGAGCGAACCTGGCTCGCCCGCCTGCGCCACCCCGACGAGATCGCCGCCGAGATGCGCCGCATGCGCGACCAGCCCACCGCAGTCGACGGCCGCATCCCCGAGTCCTACGAGGCGGAGATCCTCGACGAAGACTCGCGCCTTTAGGCACCTGAGACACACACCTGTATGACTTTTCTCGGAACGATCCGGGTGTGCCTCGGATCAGCGAATTTCACGGGATCGTTATCTACATGTACGTCCGTGAGCATCCGCCCCCGCACTTTCATGCACGGCACGGGGATGACGAAGCGGTTATCTCGATTGCAGCGGGAAAGCTGCTCGCAGGAAACCTTCCGAAACCACAGCTTCGGCTCGTGCGAGAATGGTTGATCGAACACCAAGTCGAGATTCAAACCAACTGGAACCTGATCAGACAGAAGCAGCAACCCCATCCGATAGAACCACTGCGATGAACAAATGGGAGATTTCACACGTCGACCACGTCGAGCCCCTGGAGGGTCTCTGGATTCGTGTGACCTTCTCGGACGGCGCAGTGATGGACATTGGTTTAGAGGGGGTGTTTGGTGAGTACCCGGGCATCTTTGCGCCGGTCCTCGAGGACCGGGAGTTCTTCGAACAGGTTCGTGTCAATCCCGAGTCTCGCGTTGTCGAATGGCCTGGCGAACTCGACCTCGATCCGGATGTGATGTACGGCAAGTTCAAGCCGGCTTCGGGGCGTGATTACCAACGGCGGATCGTTAAACCGCCCGCAACGTCAGCCGCCTGACCGCCCGGCGCGGTCGCGGATGCTCTCGCCGCGGGCGGGGCGGAGCGCTTGGCGGGCGTGGGCCCAGTAGACCTTGGCCGGCTGGTTGGGGAGGACGGTGGCGGCGAGGGCGCGCAGGGCGTAGGACCAGGCGGTGAGGGCGCGGACCGCGAGGGCGGCGGCAGGGCCGTGGTGCTTTCGCATGTAGAGATCGCGGTTGCGGTGGAATTCGACGATCCGGGGCAGGCCTTTGGCGAGGTCGGTGGAGAGCTGGTCGTGGTGGACCGACTCGGCGGCGGGGACGAAGAGTGAGTGCCAGCCGGCATCGGCGAGGCGCTTGGCGAAGTCGCACTCGTCGTAGTAGACGAAGAAGGCCGGGTCCATGAAGTCGACTGCGGCGGCGGCCTCGCGCCGCACCATCAGTGCGCTCGACTGCGCCCAGTCGACGCGGCGGGTCTCGCTCCCCTTGCTCTGCACGGTCGCCCAGCGGTGCAGGAAGAAGGCGCCGGCGAGCGCCGTCCCCACACCGGGGAAGCGCCAGGCGCAGGGGACCGGGCTGCCGGCGGAGTCGAGCAGCTGCGGGCCGGCGGCGGCGGCTTTGGGGTCGGCGTCGAGTGCGCCAACCAGCGCCTCGGCGGCGCCTGGGCGCAGCTCCGAATCCTCGTTCAGCAGCAGGCAGTAGCGGCCGCGCGCCTCGCGCATCAGGGTCGAGTCGTTCTCGGCCTTGCCGGTGCGCCGCTCCAGCGCGATCAGGCGGATCTCGCCGCCGAGCGCCCGCACCGCATCGGCGGAGCCGTCCTCGGAGGCGTTGTCCAGAACAAGGATCTCGTGGTCCACCCCGGCCGGGTGGGTGCGCTCGATCGCCGCCAGGCAGGCGAGCAGGTACTCGCGGCCGTTCGTGTTCACAACGCAGTAGGAGAGCGTGGGAGGGGGCCTATCCGGTAGAGGTTCCACTTAACTTTTTCCGAAGACAGTTTGCGGCTGACCGCGGTCGGTGGCGCGGAAAAAGTACAAGACGTTCCACCTCTACCGGATAGGCCCCCTGCACACGATGCGCATTCAGCTTGTCGATCCGTCGGCTTTTACGCCTCCTTATGACCGCGCTTTGGCGGCGGCGCTGGCGCGCGGGGGCGCCGAGGTTGAGCTGGCGACGAGTCGTTTTCTCTACGGGCCGGTGCCGGCGGCGGAGGGTTACCGGGTGAGCGAGCGCTTCTACCGGCGCAGCGCAGCGCGGGGGCTCGAGGCGTCCGGGCGGCGGGGGTTCAAGGCGGTGGAGCATCTTGGGGACATGCTGCGGTTTCGTCGCGATGCGGACGCTGACGTTCTTCACTTCCAGTGGCTGACGATGCCGGGGCTCGACGCCCACCTGCTGCCGGCGAGGCGGCCGCGGGTGATGACTGCGCACTACGTGCTGCCGCCGCAGCCGAGCCGCCGGCAGCTGCGCTCGGCTCGCGCGGCCTTCGGGCGGATGGACGCGGTCGTTGCCCACTCCGAGCACGGCGCCGGGCGGCTGCGGGACGAGGTCGGGCTCGACGCCGGGTGCGTGCGGGTGATCCCGCACGGTGCCTTCGATTACCTCACTCGGCTGCCGGAGGAGAAGCCGCTGCCGGCCGAGCTCCAGGGGGCCGAGAGTCCGGTCGTGCTCTGCTTCGGCCTGATCCGCCCCTACAAGGGGATCGAGGTCCTGCTCGAGGCCTTCAAGCAGGTGCGCGGGGCCGAGCTCTGGATCGTCGGCAACCCGCGGATGGACATGGCGCCGCTGCGCCGGCTCGCCGAGGCGGCGCCTGGCCGGGTCCGCTTTGTCACCCGCTTCGTCGACGAGGCCGAGATCCCGGCGATCTTCCGCCGCGCCGACATCCTCGCCCTGCCCTACCTCGACGCCGAGCACTCCGGCGTGCTCTACACCGGACTCGCCTTCGGCAAGCCGATGGTGCTGAGCGCGGTCGGCGGCTTCCCCGAGGTGGCGGCGACCGGCGCCGGCCGGCTCGTCCCGCCCGGCGACGCCGGAGCGCTCGCTGCGGCACTGGAAGACCTGGCCGGGGACGAGGGCGCCCGCGGCGAACTCGCCGAGGCCGCGCGCGATGCCGCCGCCGGGCCTTTCTCCTGGGACGAGACCGCCCGCCTCACCCTCGACCTCTACCGCGAGCTGATCGAGGCGCGCCCGTGAGCACCCTCGCGGCGATCCTCTTCTGGCTCAGCGCCGGCCTGATCGTCTACACCCACGCCGGCTACCCGCTGGCGCTGCGCGGCCTGCTCGCCCTGCGCCGGCACCCGACCCTGCTGCCGGGCGCCCGGGACGAGCTGCCAACCGTGTCCCTGATCGTCCCCGCCTACGACGAGGAGGAGGTGATCGCGGCCAAGGTCGCCAACGCGCTGGCGCTGGAGTACCCGCGCGAGCGCCTGCAGGTGATCGTCGCCTGCGACGGCTGCGGCGATGCCACCGCCGAGCGCGCTCGCGCCGCCGGCGCCGACCTGGTCCTGGAGCTCGAGCCCGGCGGCAAGGTCGCCGCGCTGAACGCCGGCGCCGAGCGCGCCAGCGGCGAGCTGCTCGCCTTCTCCGACGCCAACAGCACCTGGGCGCCGGACGCGCTCGCCCGCCTGGTCGAGGACTTCGCCGACCCGACCGTCGGCTACGTCTGCGGCCAGGTCCGCTTCCTCTCCCCCGAGGGCGACAACCTCGAGGGCGCCTACTGGCACTACGAGATGACGGTGCGGGAGATGGAGTCCGCCCTCGGCGGGGTGACCGCCGGCAACGGCGCCATCTACGCGGTCCGCCGCGACGCCTACCTGCCGCTCGCCGCCTCCGGCAGCCACGACCTCAGCTTCCCCTTCCTGCTTGCCAAGCGCGGGCTGCGCTCGCTCTATGCCCCCTGGGCGCGGGCCGAGGAGAAGATGGTGCCGACGATGGAGGGCGAGTTCGCCCGCAAACGGCGGATGATGGTCGGGCTCTGGGACATCGTCGTCGGCGAAGGCATGCTCTCGCCCCGCGGCTACTCCTCCCTCTTCGCCTTCGAGCTCGCCTCGCACCGGCTGCTGCGCTACCTCAGCCCCTTCCTCCACCTCGTCGCCTTCCTCGCCAACCTCGCCCTACTCGGCCACGGCTGGGTCTACGCGCTGACCTTCCTCGCCCAGCTAGGCCTGCTCGCGGCGGCTTTGCTGGGACGGTGGCTGCCCTGGCCGCCGCTGCGGATCGCCCGCTACTACGTGCTGACCACGGCCTCGATCGCCGCCGGGCTCTGGGACCGTTTCCGCGGCGGCGCCGCGACCGGCCGCTGGGAGAAGGCAGAGGGGACCCGCTGATGCCGCGCGCCCTCGACCTGCTGATCGCGGGGCTGGCCCTGGTCCTCCTCTCCCCCGTCCTGCTCGCCACCGCGATCGCGATCAAGCTCGGCAGCAGCGGCCCGGTCTTCTACCGCCAGCGCCGGGTCGGGCTCGGCGGCGAGGAGTTCGAGATGCTGAAGCTGCGAACGATGGAGCAGGGCTCGGACCCGGTCGGGGTCGGCACCGTCGTCACCCGCGACGACCCGCGGGTCACCGGCGCCGGCCGCTTCCTGCGCCGCACCTCGCTCGACGAGGTGCCGAACCTGTTCAACGTGCTGCGCGGAGAGATGGCGATCGTCGGCCCGCGCCCGACGATCCCGGCCCAGGTCGTCGACTACACGCCGCGCCAGCACCGCCGCCACGAGGTGCTGCCGGGGATCACCGGCTGGGCGCAGGTGCAGGGCCGCGCCGGCATCCCCTGGGAGGAGCGAATCGAGCTCGACGTCTCCTACGTCGACCACCGCAGCCTCGGTCTCGACCTCCGCATCCTCGTCCGCACCGTCTGGCTTGTGATCAGCGGCCAGGGCCTCGCGCCCGACTGAGCGGTGAGGCGAAACCCGACTAGGGTTCCCGGCATGAGCGAGCGGCCAGAGGTGAGCTTGCGGCGCTTCCAGCCGGAGGACGCGGCGGCGGTGCACCGCTGGTTCAACAACCCGGCGGCGACCGCGAGCCTGATGGAGCAGCGCGGCAGCTTCTCGCTGGAGGAAGCCGAGGGCTGGGCGCGGCGGGCGATGGACGACTCCGGCGAGGACCGCAAGTTCGCGATCGTCGTCGAGGGCTACGCGGAGCCGGTCGGCTTCACCGCCCTCTACGGGCTCTTCCGCCAGACCGCACCGGAGCTCGGAGCTCTGATCGGCGACGACGTGCGCGGCAAGGGCGTCGGCCGCCGGGCCGAGGCGCTGACCATCGCCAAAGCCTTCGACAAGTACGGCGCCCACCGCGTTTACGGCCGCATCCCCGCCCGCAACGAGATCGCCAAGAAGACCGTGACGAGCCTCGGCTGGAAGCACGAGGGCACGATGCGCGCGCACCTGGCGCGCGAGGGCGCGCCGCCCGACGACTGCGAGGTCTGGGGCGTGCTCCCCGACGAGTTCCGCGCCGCCGCAGCGGACCTATTCGAGTGAAGGCGCGCGCCGAGCTGCTGGAAGACCGCGGCGAAGCGGCGGTCTCAGACGACTTCTTCCGCTCGCGTCCCTTCCTCGACGCCGAGGCAGCCACCCACACGCTGCGGATCGAGACCGACGAGGGCGACCTGGTCGCGCCGCTGATCGTGCGCGAGATCGGCGACGGCCGCGACCGCGACGCGATCTCCCCCTACGGCTACCCCGGCCTCGCCTCCACTTCCCCTCCGAGCGGTCGTACTTCGTCCCGCATACCGGGACGAAGTACGACCTCAACGGGGGACGGTCCGGTCGATCCTGACGCGATCGATTTCTCCGCCACGGGGCTGGTCAGCGTGTTCCTGCGGCACACGCTCGGGGAGCCGCCACTGGCCGGGGCAACGGAGCGCAACGTGGTCCAGATCGCCGACCCGGCGCTCCCCCCGAAGAGCCGGCCCAGCGACCGGCGCCAGGTCCGCCGCAACCTCGAGGCCGGCTACGAGCTGGAGTTGGTCCCGGCCGCGGAGACGACTGCGGCGCAGCGAGCGACCTTCCTCGACCTCTACGAGCAGACGATGCGCCGCACCGACGCCGCCCCCCATTACTTCTTCGGCCCCGCCTACTTCGACCGGATCCTCGAAGCCGAGCGCACCTGGGTGGCGCTGGCGCTGGCGCCCGGCGGCGAGCCCGCTGCCGCCTCGATCGCCACGGTCAGCGACGGCTGCCTCCACTACTACCTCAGTGGCAGCGCCGACTCTCACCTGCGCGACTCGCCGATGAAGAACGTCGTCGCCCGCCTGGTCGAGCACTCGGTGGAGCTGGGGCTGCCGCTGAACCTCGGCGGCGGCATCCGCCGTGGCGACGCCCTGGAGGAGTTCAAGCGCGGTTTCGCCAACCGCGAGCAGGCCTGGCACAGCTCCGAGATCGTCTGCGACCGCGAGCGCTACGAGCAGCTCAGCGCCGGTCGCGAATCAACCGGCTTCTTCCCCGCCTACCGGGCCTAGAGGGCTATTCGACGCTGGCCGGAGTCGGCCCGGTGAATTTGAAGCCTTCGACAGGCTCGCCGCCGTATTTGCCCCAGGTTTCTTTGCCGAAGGCCCGGATCGCGTCGAGCGTCGCGGCGCCTTTGTACGTGGGGCAGCCCATCAGGTTGGTCCAGGTCGTCGCCGCCACCTCGTAGGGCATTTTGTCGTTGGGGAAGAGCAGCGTCGCGCCGTACATCGTGTCGTACAGACCCTTCAGCTCGAGCTGGTCTTTTTCCGGCAGTTCGGGCGAGTACTGGATCTCCAGCCGCCCGTGCTCGAGCGTGTGCACGTAGTTGATTTCGGATGGCGTTTCGCTGTAGGCGCCATCGGCCTGCTGGAAGGGCGGTTCGACGTGCGGGCCGGAGGTCGGCGGGTTGGTCCCGTATTTCGGCGTTTCCGATTCGGCCGGGATGTGTTCGGCGCCCTCGTCTTCGAGTTTGAGCTGCAGTTTGCAGCCCGCCTTCTTGGCCGCGGCCTGGAGGTTGGTGGTCGCCACCGGCGGCGGCGGAGTGCCGACGCGGCTGTCGGGCTGGACCCCGTTGGTCGAGCCGACAGAGGCGTCGAGGTTGATGTGAGCCTCGCCGCTGGCGGAGTCCTCACCGCCGCTGGCGAGAACGACGACCACGACGACGATCGCCAGCACCGCGACGGCGGCGATCCCGTAGCCAACTACCAGGCGGCTGCGACCAGACCGGGCGTCGGCCTTTTCGCCTTCGACCCGTTCCTGGCGAAGCTTCTCGCGTTCTCTTTCCCGCTCACCCTTGCCCATGACCTATCAGCCTATTCTGACGCCTTCGTCAATGCGGCGGCGTCTCCCCTGACCCGCTCCCAGGGCCGCGAGGCGCGCAGCGCGCCGAGCACGGCTCGCGTCGCCGGGGCCCGGTTGAGGGCGTAGAAATGGATGCCGGGAGCGCCGGCGATCAACAGCTCGGCGCACTGCTGGGCCGCGTAGGCGATGCCGAGCTCGAACTCGCGCTCGGGGTCCCCGTCGGCGGCCTCGAAGGCGGCCTGCAGAGGCTCCGGGATCGAGGCGTCACAGAGGTCGCAGATCCGCTTCGTCTGGGCGAAGCTGGCGACCGGGATCACCCCGGCCAGGATCGGCACCTCGATCCCGCGCGCCCGCGCCGCCCGCACGAAGTCGAAGTAGACCTGGTTGTCGAAGAAGAGCTGGGTGATGAGGAAGCCGGCGCCGGAATCGACCTTGGTCTTCAGGTAGGAGAGATCGGTCTCCAGGTCCGGAGCCTCGGGATGCACCTCGGGGAAGCAGGCGCCGCCGATCGCGAAATCCCAGCCCGCGGCGATGAAGGCGGAGAGCTCCGCGGCGCTGCCGAGCCCGCCCTCTGGCTGGACGAAGTCCTCTTCGCCGCGGGGCGGGTCTCCGCGCAGCGCGAAGACGTTCTCGATCCCCGCCTCGCCGATCCGGTCGAGCGTCTCCGCCAACCCGTCGGTGGTCTCGCCGACGCAGCTCAGGTGGGCCATCGTCTCCAGCCCGAGGTCGTCCTTCAGCGCCTTGGTGATCTCGACCGTGCCGTCGCGGGTCGAGCCGCCGGCGCCGTAGGTGACGGAGACGAAGTCCGGCTCCAGTCGACCCAGCTCGGCCGCGGTTGCGTAGAGCTGCTCGCGCGCCTCGGTCGTCTTCGGCGGGAAGAACTCGACCGAGAAGGTCGGCTGCCGCGCGGCGATGATCTCGTCGATTCGCATGGCCGCAGAGTAGCGACGGGCGCTCTAGGCGGAGGCCTTGCGGGCGTCGACCCGGGCCTGAAAGTAGTCCTGGATGTCCTCCAGGCGTTTGCCTTTGGTCTCCGGCACCAGCTTCCAGCAGAAGATCAGGGTGAGGATCCCGATCGCGCCATAGAACCAGAAGGCGCCGCTGCGGCCGAGCGCTTCGATCAGCAAGAGGAAGGTGAGCGAGACGATGAAGTTGAAGGTCCAGTTGGCCATCGTCCCCACCCCGGCCGCCTTGCTGCGCACGCTGAGTGGGTAGATCTCGGCGTTGAGCAGCCAGAAGATCGGGCCGAGGCTGATCGCGAAGGAGGCGACGTAGGCCATCAGGCTGGCGATCGCCAGGACCGAGTCGAAGGTGCTGCCACCGCCGCCGACGAAGGCGAGGCCGAGGGTGAAGAGGGAGATCGTCATCCCGGAGACGCCGATCATCAGCAGGGTGCGGCGGCCGGCGCGGTCGAGCAGGCGCAGGGCGAGCACGGTCATGCCGACGTTGATCACACCGACCCCGACCGCGGCCAGGATCGAGCCGGCGGAGGAGTTGACGCCGGTGAATTCGACGATCGTCGGCGCGTAGTAGATGACCGTGTTGATGCCGGTGACCTGCTGCAGGATCGCCAACCCGACCCCGACCACCAGCGCCGCTTTGACCAGCGGCTGGCGCAGCTCGCTCCAGGCGCCGGGCTTCTCGTCGAGGCTGTCTTTGATTTCGCCCAGCTCGCGGTCGATCGTGTCGGGATCGTCGACGCGGATCTTGGCCAGCGTCGCCCGCGCCGCGAAGTCGTCGCCGCTCATCACCAGCCAGCGCGGGCTCTGCGGCATCCGCACCATGCCGAAGGCGAGTGCCAGCGCCGGCACGCAGCCGAGCCCCAACATCCAGCGCCAGCCTTCGACGTGGTCGAAGGCGAGCCCGACCAGGTAGGCGACGAGGATGCCGATCGTCACCGCCAACTGGAAGAAGCTGACCAGGCGCCCGCGGCTCTCCGGCGGCGCCACCTCGGAGATGTAGACCGGGGCGGCCGCGGAAGCGAGCCCGATCGCGACGCCGATCACGATGCGGGCGGCAACCAGTACCTCGACCCCGCCGGCGGCGGCGCTGGCGATGGCGCCGACGATGAAGACGCCGGCGGCGATCAGGATCATCAGCCGCCGCCCGTAAGTGTCGGCGGCCGGGCCGGCGATCGCGGCCCCGACGACGGCGCCGATCGGGACCGCGGCGACGACCAGGCCCTGGGCGAAGCTGCCGAGGGCGAAGTCGACCTTGATGAAGAGCAGGGCGGCGGCGATCACGCCGGTGTCGTAGCCGAAGAGCAGGCCGCCGAGCCCCGCGATGGCGGCGGTCAGGACCACGTTGCGTCGCGCCCTGCGAGCGGACGCCTCCGATCCCTGGTTCATGCCGACGAAAACGTATCCCCGTGCCCGGACGGGCGTGCACCGGGGCTCAAAGCGGCACGCAAAAAATCCCGAGCGAAGCCTAAATACGGATTTTGCGGGGTCGGTGCGCGGGCACCCCTAGCGCCCCGCTGGGGGACGCGCTACTTTCGTTTTGCGACCGGGAGAGACCGGGTCCCGCGGAAGCCAAGCGGGAGTCGGCCTCGAAGGTGGCGCAACGAGCTTCTAAGCGCGAAGGCTACGCGCAAGGCAGGCAACCGAGCGTCATCACCGGTCGTTTTTTGTTGCTTTTTTGGGCAAGTATGTACGTGTGACACGTACCGTCGAACGTGCCGACGTGCTGTACGTGTGTCTGGTATCTTGCAGGCATGGCAGCACGAGACCGCAACTCCGTAGCTCCGGCGCCGTCGAGCGAATCGCAGATGACCTACTCGCAGTTCATCGAGCGCTTCCCCGATAACGACGCCTGCTTGGAGTACCTGAAGGGGCGCTTCTTCCCGGACGGGACCGAGTGCTCCAAATGCGGCAAAGCGAGCAAGTTCCACCGGATCAAGAGCCGGTCCGCCTATAGCTGCCAGTTCTGTGGCAACCACGTCTACCCGACCGCCGGCACGATCTTCCACAAGTCGACGGTGAGCTTGCAGCTCTGGTTCTACGCCGTCTACCTCATGTCGTCCACGCGCTGCGGCATCAGCGCGAAGCAGCTAGAGCGCGAAATCGGCGTCACCTACAAGACCGCTCATCGCATGTTCAAGCAAATCCGCACGCTCCTGGCGGAGGACGACGACGGCCCCCTAGACGGCAATGTCGAGGTTGACGAGTCTGGCTATGGCGGCCGGCCCCGGGCCACGGAGACGCGAAAGCAGCGGATCGCGCGAATGACGCACCGGCCGACGATCCTGGCGATGGTCGAGCGAGGCGGACGGGTTCGCCCCTTGGTGATCCCCGACCGCGGTACCCGCTCGATCCACATGGCCGTCAAACAGCACGTCCTCCCGTCCTCGATGCTCTTCACCGACGAATGGGATGCCTATAAGACGCTGGCGCCCGGCTATCGCGGGCACCGTAGGATCAAACACGAGGCAAAGGTCTACGCGATTGGGGAGACCCACACGCAGACCGTCGAGGGGTTCTTTGGCCTGTTCAAGAACGGCGTCCGCGGCGTCTACCACGCCGTCAGCGCCGACTACCTTCAGGCTTATCTAGACGAGTACGCCTTCCGCTACAACCGGCGGAAGTCGAAGGAGCCGATGTTCTGGGCGATGCTTAACCGCGTCCAGAAGGCAGGCCCAGCTTTTTCCTAGCCTGATTCGAGGTCGTCTTGCCTAGATCCCGAAGGAAGTCTGCCTCGGTATGGCAGGGGTCCTGCTTGACGTCTCCCTTTGGAGGGGTCGGGACCTTCTTCTCGGGCCTCTTCCTAGCGGGACTCATGCGGGGAGGATAGGACGGGCTGAATCGAGCGGCCACGGGAATGGCTCGGCCTCGGGTTCGCGTCCTTCCGTGGCCGCTTCGCTCCACTCCTGATCCGAGCAGGCCCAGACCGCTGGGAAGCTGCCGCCCTCTGCGAGCGCCAACACTCGCTTGCTCCGGACTTGGCCGGTTGCGTCGGTGACCTCGATCAAATCGCCTTTGTTGGGGGGTTCCATACGTTTAAAGTACCCCGTGCCACTGGCCCTGCCAACAGTTAATCTGGAGAAATCTGCGCATCAGTGGCACGAGTGGTATGCTTGCCACTCAAGACAGAGACGGACAGGGAGCTTGCCAGAATGAATGCCGTGCCACAGCAGCCAGATTTCCAGCCGCCGTACTTGTCCTGGTCCACCTTCGAGGGAATCCTGGATCAGTTGAAAGGCGGGGGCTTGCCCGACAAGATCGACCGCAGCGTCTTGGTCGGGAAGTCGGGCGGCGACCAGAGCCAGTTCTTACGGGCTTGCCGTCAGTTCGGCCTCATGGACGAGGAAACCGAAGAGCCGACCGAGCGCATGCGGGACCTCGTCACCGCCGAGGACCGCGGGCCGCTACTCGGCGAGATTCTGCGCGAGAGCTACCCCAACGTCGTCGCCCTCACCAGCGGAGCCACCCAGGCGATGCTCGAAGAAAAGTTCCGTGAATTTGGGATCGAAGGCGACACCGTCCGCAAGGCAATCGCCTTCTACCTCAACGCCGCGAAGCAGACCGACATCGAGTTGAGCGAGCGCTTCAAATCGACGCGCCCAGGCGCCGGCGGGCGCCGCAAACGGACCGCCCGGAAAGCCGGCGGCGGAAACGGGAACGACACGCCGCCCCCGCCGCCACCCGCGCCGGTTGACCCGATGCAGGGCATGAACCCCGCGATCGTCACCCTCGTCAAATCGCTGCCTGAGTTCGAGGACCCGGCCGAAAAACCGGAGTTCTCCCAGGCCGACCGCGATGCCTGGTTCGCCTACGCGAAGGCCACCTTCAACTTGATCTACTCGCTGCCGCAGGGCGACCCAGGCGGTGGCGCGGAGCAGTAATGAGGAGGGACTAAGTCGACCCACCCTTTAGTGGTTGCCGGGCGCGGCGGGCGACGTTAAACCCCCCGCGCCGATCTTTTCTTTGACGGAGCAGATCGGCGCGGGGTCGGTACCAAATACAGGTAAATCGTATCAATGAGGGTCAAGGCCCCGTCCGCTTTGGGCGGGGCCTTGCCATTCCGTTGGCCGCAGAACGTAGGCGCCCTCCCGCTGCCTCTTTGGCACCCAAACAATGCCCTCCAGCAAGTCATCCGCCTTGACTTCCAGGGTGGAGGCAAGTTTCACAAGGGTGTCCATGCGGGGCAACCGCTTCCCCTTCTCCATGAGGCCGATGTGGGTCCGGTGCAGGCCCGCGAGGTTCCCCAGCTCCTCCTGGGAGAGATCGACAAGGCGTCGGCAACGGCGCAGGTTCTCCCCGAAGCGCTCTCCTAGCGTCATGGCAGCTTTGCCGCATCGAAGTGGGCCGCTGCGGGACTTGCTCGAACAATCTCCCCCTCGCATAGGAGAAGACCAGCCTCCACCAACTCGGTGACGACCTGGGGGGCGCCCTCGCCAATCTCCTGCGTTAACTCCCCGACCGTCATCGAATCGGGGTACCTCTCAAGCACCAAGCCGAGCGCGGCTCGGCGCACCTTCGAACTACCCTTACCTTGCATCTGGGACTCAACCTCCCGGGTGCCAGGCGGGGGGCCGTTTACGCGGTGCCCCCGCCGCTCTTTAGTTGTCGGCGGGGAGGCTAGGCCGGATGCGACTTCAGCCGGTACGTGTCGCGGCTACACACTTGCCCTTTTTTGCTGCCTCTATTCGTCCCCGTGTCGTCCGGCCTGACTCCTAGCTTTGGCGGCGGCCCTGGGAGAACCTGCCCTCCCGAGCCCGCGACCGGGGCGCATCGCACTGGGAGCCGGGCGTCAAAGGCGAACCCCGTGACCCTCGCCGCGACTAGCCCGCCCGCTCCTCCGTTGCCCTGTGGGAGGATGGCCCGATGAGCGGGGAGGTGCGCTACGAGCGGGTCGGGGCCGCGGCGGTGCTGACGATCGACCGCCCCGGGCGCCGCAACGCGGTTGACGGCGCCACCGCCCGGGCTCTGCGCCAGGGCTTCGACGATTTCGAGGCCGACGGCGATGCCCGCGTCTTGGTCCTGACCGGAGCCGGCGGCCAGGCCTTCTGCGCCGGCGCCGACCTGAAAGCGCTCGACCTCAACGTCGACGACCCGGCCGGGCCGGAGGGCTTCACCCGGCTCACCCCTTCGAAGCCGGCGATCGCCGCGGTCGAGGGCTGGTGCCTGGCGGGCGGGCTCGAGCTGGCGCTTTGGTGCGACCTGCGGATCGCCACCGAGGGCTCGACCTTCGGCTTCTTCGAGCGCCGCTGGGGCGTGCCGCTGATCGACGGCGGCACCCAGCGCCTGCCGCGGATCGTCGGCATGGGCCGGGCAATGGAGCTGATCCTCACCGGCCGCCCCGTCGACGCCGAGGAGGCGCACCGGATCGGCCTCGTCAACGAGGTCGTCGGCGGCGGCCAGCACCTGGAGCGGGCGCTGGAGCTGGCGGAGCGGATCGCCGCCTTTCCCCAGGAGACGATGCTGGCCGACCGCCGCGCCGCGATCGAGGGCTTCGGTCTGCCGCTCGCCGACGGGCTCGACCTGGAGCACCGCCTCGGCCGCGAGACCCTCGAGGTCGCCGTCCGCGGTGCCGCCCGTTTCGCCGCCGGCGAGGGCCGCGGCGGGGCCGGCGTCTAGCCCTCCTGAACCTCGATCCGCGCCATCTCCGCTTCGGCCGCCTCCGGCCCGAGGTAGGGCATCAAGACCGAGTAGGCGAGTTTGGGGAGGATCTGCGGAAGCTCTGTGGCCCGGCCGGCGCGGATCTCGTCGAAGATCATCGAGGTGACGGCGCCGATCGCGAAGCTGGCGGTGTCGGGTGGCAGCTCGCTGCCCTGGGGCGAGGCGGCGCGGCCCTGGTCGAGCAGGGGAATGAAGCGCATCAATGCCTGGCGGTAACGGATCCGGGCGTCCTCGCCGACGGAGCTGATCTCGACCACCGCCATGCGGGCGATGTCGGCCTCGGCCGCGAGAAACCCGATGCCGGCGCGCAGGGAGGCGACGATGCGGTCCGGCCAGGGAGCCTCGGCAGCGCTCTCGAAGGTGCTGGTGACGAAGGCGAGGAGGACGTCGACGGCCGCGTCGTAGGCCGCGAGGAAGCAGGCCTCCTTGTTGCCGAAGAGCTCGTAGAAACGCTGGCGCGAGATATCGGCGGCAGCGGCGACCTCGGCCACGGTCGTCGCCTCATAGCCTTTGCGGGCGGCAATCCGGACCATCGCCTCGAGCACCCGCTCGCGCTCGGTGCGGACCACGTAGCTCAGATCGCGCCCCCATACATCTCGGCGCTCGCAGCCTCGGCGCCGTAGTACGGCAGGACGGCGATGTACATGAACTCGGGCAGGAGGCGGCGGAAGCCGTCGTCCTCGTGGGCGGCGAGGCGCGCGTGGAGGACCGAGTGGATGCCGGCCGCGACCGCCTCCGCGGCGATCGCCGGTGCCGCCCCGGCGCCGTCGTTCCTCGCCCGGTCGAGGTAGGTGCCGAACTGGCGCACCGCAGAGTCGCGCTTGGCCAGCGCCTCCGGCCCGGCGGCGTGGACCTCGACCAGCAGCGCCCGGCCGACCTCGGGCTCGGATTCGAAGAAGTCCAGCAACGCTCCCATGCCGGACCTCAACCCGACCCGCCACGAGGTCGCGCCCTCGGCGGCGGCGCGCACCCGTGTCTCGACCTGCTCGACGCCGTAGTCGTAGGCCTGCAGGTAACAGTCCTGCTTGTCGGCGAAGTGGTCGTAGAAGGCCTGGCGGTAGAGGCCGGTCCGGCCAAGCACCGAGCGCACCGAGGCGAGGGCATAGCCTTCTGCCCCGACGGCCTCGAGCATTCCTGCCAGGATCCGTTGCTGCTTCGACGAGATCACCAGAGATGAGCCCCCACGCCCGCTTGGTGGTAATTCCAATCCCATTAGGAGAACGGTTTGTCTACTCAGGGTACTCTAGAAGTATCCGCCCTGACCTTGTGGTGACGAGCTGTCCGACTCAGGTACTCTGGTGTTCGTGAACCAGCAAGGCTCCCCCATGCGACCGCCGCCAGGCCGTCAGCAGCTCTCCCGCGAGTTCATCGCCCGGCACCAGCGGGCGCGAATCGTCTCCGCCCTGGCGGAGGAGACGATGGCCAAGGGATACCAGGCGGTCACCGTCGCCGACATCGTTCGCCGCGCCGGGATCGCCCGCAACACCTTCTACGAGAACTTCTCCTCCAAGGAAGCCTGCTTCCTCGCCGCCCAGGATTACGCCGCCGAGGAGGCGCTGCACCGGGTCGTCGAGGCGGCCGCCGAGATCGAGAGCTGGCAGGGCCGGGTAGTCGCCGGGCTCACCGCCTTCCTCGCCGCCGTCGCCGAAGAGCCGGAGCTGGCGCGGATCTGCTTCGTCGAGGCGCACTCGGCCGGCGATGCGGCGAAGCAACGCTACGAGGAATCGCTGCAGACCTTCTTCCCGCTGTTCAAAGTCGGCCGCAAGGTGTCTCCGCACGGCGAGCAACTGCCGGAGACACTGGAGGAAACGATCGTCGGCGGCATCTACTGGATCATCGCCAAGCGGATAGTCGAGGGCAAAACCGAGGAGCTGGAGTCGCTGCGGGGCGAGTTGGTCGAGTTCATCCTCACCCCCTACGTCGGCGCCAAAGCAGCCAAACGGGCCGCTTCCTAGGCAGCTCCAAGCCCATCTGAGGGTCTTGTTTGGACACTCGACCTAGTGGGTAATCAGCAAGTTGTAACAACAACCCGTCAGATGACCGGTATCGTCGTTTTTACCTTGGCTGCCAACCGACCCGCAAACGCCTCCATCGAGCCCGCTCCAGATTACCCGCCGGAGCTCTCCCGCCTGCCCCCGGGCCGACACGGCCTGCCGCGCGAGTTCGTCGTCCACAACCAGCGCGAGCGGCTGATCGCCGGCCTCGCCGAGGCCGTCGCCGAAAACGGCTACGCGAGCACGACGATCGCCCACATCACCCGCCACGCAGCGGTCTCCAGGCGCACCTTCTACGAGCACTTCGACAGCAAGGACGCCTGCTTCGTCGCCGCCTACGACACGGTGATGGACGAACTGCGCGAGCGCGTCGGCGGCGCCTTCGAAGCCGAGAAGGACTGGCCGCGGGCGATCAAGGCCGGGATCGCGGCGATGCTCGCCTTCCTCGCCGCCGAGCCCAACCTCGCCCGCCTCTGCATGGTCGAGGCGCTGGTCGCCGGCCCGGTCGTGGTCGAACGCTACGACGCCGCGATCCAGAGCCTTGTCCCCTACTTCGAAGAGGGCCGCAAGGGCCGCTCTCGCGAGGTCCTGGCGCGGCTCTCGCCGACCACCGAGGAGGCCTTGGTCGGCGGCATGGTCTCGCTGATCTCCCGCCGCATCTTCGCCGGCCGCACGACCGAACTGGAGTCGCTGCTGCCGGACCTGGTCGAGTTCGCGCTTACGCCTTACCTCGGAAGCACCGAGGCGGCGAAGGTCGCTCGCGAGAAGTAACGGCGCTGCCTGGGCGGACGCTCAGGCGTAGGTGAGCAACCGCAGCCGCGAGAAGGCGAGGCATTTGCGCGCTTTGCCCTGCGGGCCGTGGACAAAGACGTCGACTGCCGCTTTTGCCTTCTTCGCCGCGACCAGTTGCCGGACCGTGTCGGTGACGGTGAGGATCTGCGTCCCCGGCTCGAGATGGTGCGGGAGGCGCCAGTCGAAGGGGTCGCGTTCGGTGGGGACGTCGCAGTGGCCGGCCTCGCCGTGGCAGCGGCCGTGGCCGAAGACGAAGAGGGAGCCGGCGTAGGCGGGGTGCTCGACGTCGGCGCTGCGGTCGATGCCGCGTTTGGCGCCGATGAAGACGCGCGCCTCGAAGGTCGGGCCGGAGTGGTCGACGCCGTAGAGGACGAGGTCGGCCCGCTGGAACGCCTGCCCGGGCTCGGGCAGCTCCAGCGGTTTGCTGTGGAAGCGGTCGACCATCAGCTCGTCCCCGGAACCGCTGCGGTGGCGGCCGCGTAGTCGTAGCCGAGCCGGGTCACGTCGAGCGTCTGGCGCACCGTCATCGCGAACGGCGGCAGCGCCAGGTCGAGGTAGGGCGCCGGCAGGGTTGCGCCGGGATGGCGCAACTGCCAGAGGTACCAGAGGCGGTCGATCATGCAGTGGTGGGCCCAGAAGACCGGGTCATACGCGGCGACCGAGGGATCGCCCATCGTGCCGCCGACCCACATGTGGATGCCGTTGTGGATGCTCTCCAGCTGGTTCTGGAAGGTGAAGTAGTCGGGGTTGCGGTCGAGCACGCCGTTGACTTCGGCCGCGCTCGGCAGCCAGCGCGGGTCTTCAGGTTGGCGCCAGGTCCGTTTCTCGTTCGGGTCGCGGCGGCCGGCGGGCTGGATCGGCGAGGAGGCGAGCGGGTTGCGTTTGCCGTCGACCCGGGCGCGGGCGTAAGCGGGCGGCAGGCCGGTGTCGTGCCGGGTCCAGTTCCACCAGGGCAGCGTCACTCCCGGGACCCGGTCCTGCAGGGCCTTCTCTATGAAGTAGAGGTAGGCGCGGTGCCAGGGCAGGAAGAGCGGGCTGGAGTGCTTGCAGCTGATCGGCAGCGGCAGCCCGTGGATCCCGGCCCAGTACTGGTAGCCACGATCGTCCCCGATCCCCTGCGCCAGGGTGAACGCTTTGCGCAGGTCGGCGAGCTGGGCTTTGCTCAACCGGCGGGCGCTGCGACGGTGGCGCAGCGCGGTCGGGGCGGCGGTGACTGCGGGCGCGGCGGCGCTCACAGGCGCCTCCAGAGACGCCGCAACGTGGCCCCGGCGATGCCCCCTGCCGCCAAGACAATCGGCGCAAACCCAAGCGCCGTCTCCTCAAATGGCACGCCTCCGATGTGAGCCAACATCGCGGTGACCCTCCCACACCAAAGTCACTGACGCAAGCTCTGCTGAGTAAACGGAGGAGTTCTGAAAAAGTGCCGCGGTTTCGTGAGAAAGGCAAATTCCCTGCAAATTCGCTCTTGAATTTCCCGACCTCTTATACGAACATACGTTCGTATGGAGATCGCTTGCGTTTTAGACAGCCGTGGGGGATCTCCAACGCGCCCGGGCCGTTCCGGGGGGCCTCGGTCCGGGCGCGACGTTCTTGCTGATCCAGTGGAGGCGGCGGAGAGGACGGAGGCGGTGGTGCGGGCCCTGGAGGGGATCGGGGCGGCGGTCGAGTCGGAGCGGGCGGGCGAGGCCTTCTTTGCGGTCGACGGGCTGAGGGGGATCTACGGCGGCAGCGCCGGGGTCCTCGGGGTCGTGCGCCAGGCGGTGGCGGCGGCGGGGCGCGAGCAGGGGGATCCGGTTGGGGTGGCTACCGGAAAGACCCGCTTCGCAGCCTTCGTCGCCGCCACCGCCTGGCGACGGCCCGTCCCGGTGGCGGCGCTGGAGACACGGCTCGGCGTGCCCGAACGCGAGGCCGCCGAGTTCCTCGTTGCCCTCGAGCGACTGGGGATAGAGACCCTGCGGCAACTGGCGCGGCTCTCCCCCGACCAGGTCGCCGACCGCTTCGGCCCGCTGGGGCTGCGGGCGCTGCGGCTGGCCCGCGGCGAGGACGAACCGCTGCGGCCGCGGGCGCCGCACGAGGAGCTGGTGGAACAGATCGACCTGCCGGAAGGGACGGCCGGGCGCCAGCTCGACCGCGCCCTGGAGCTGCTGGTCGACCGCCTGCTGGCGGCGCCGCAGCGCCGCGGCCGGACCCTGCTGGGCCTGCGGCTGGGGGCGCTGCTGGCCGGCGGCGGCAGCTGGAGTGTCGAGCAGGGGTTGGGACGGCCGAGCGCCTCGGCCCGGGTCCTGCGGCGGTTGCTGCTGCCGCGCCTGGAGGCGCTGCCGGGACCGGCGGGGGCGCTGCGACTGCGTGCGCTCGGCTTCGGGCCGCCGGTCGGCGACCAACTGGAGCTCGCGGTCGGCGGTGCCGAGCCGCGGCGGCGCCGACTCGGCGAAGCGGTGCGCGAGGTGCGCACCGCGCAGGGGGCCGAGGCGCTGCTGAAGATCCTCCCCGTCGACTCCACCTCGCGGGTCCCCGAGCGCTGGGGAATGCTGACCACCTTCCCCGAGCTGTGAGCGCGGGAGTACTTGCGATGACGCCGGCCCTGCGCCGTCTCTACTCGCCGCGGGCGGTCGACGTCCTCGCCGGCCCCGATGGCGCGCCGCTGCAGGTCGATGGGGTCGCCGTCGAGGCGGTCCGCGAGGAGTGGCTGGTGGAGGACCGCTGGTGGACGCCGCGGCCGCTGCGCCGCCACTACTTCGAGCTGGCGCTGGCCGACGGCCGCGCCCTCACCGTCTTCCGCCTGGGTGGCGGCGAGCGGTGGTTCCGGCAGCGTGCCTGATGGGAGGGCGAGCTGGAAATGGCGCGGCCCCTTACGTCGAGCTGCACGCCCACTCGGCCTTCTCCTTCCTCGACGGCGCCTCCTCGCCGATCGAGCTGGCAGCAGGGGCGGCGGCCCACGGCTACCCGGCGTTCGCCTTGACCGACCACGACGGGATCTGGGGCTCGCTCGAGTTCGCCCACGCCTGCAAGGGGCTAGGCCTGCGGCCGATCACCGGAACCGAGCTGACGATCGGGCCGGAGCCGCTGCTCCACCTCACCCTGCTGGTCGAGGACGCCGCCGGCTACCGCAACCTCTGCCGGCTGCTGACCCTGGCCCACGCGCACACGCGCGACAACACGACCCGTTCGGCCGGGCAGCCATGGGCGACGCTGGAGCAACTGGAGGAGCACGCCGAGGGGCTCGTCTGCTTCTCCGGCTGCGCCCGTCAGGGGGCGCTGGCGGGCGCCTGGGAGCGGGGCGACACCAGCGGCGGCGCCCGGCTCGGGAAACGGCTGCTCGCCGCCTTCGGTCGCGACCGTTTCCGGGTCGAGCTGCAGCGCCCCTTCTGGCGCCACGACCGCGCCCGCAACCGCTGGCTCGCCGGTCTTGCGGCGCGGCTCGGCGTCACCGCCGTGGCAACCGGCA
Organism: Solirubrobacterales bacterium; assembly: GCA_036376895.1. Lineage (GTDB taxonomy): Bacteria > Actinomycetota > Thermoleophilia > Solirubrobacterales > 70-9 > VAYN01. The sequence continues at coordinate 1,892 of DASUZL010000014.1, read as the reverse complement.
ACGTCCACTGCCACAACCGTCGCCGCACCCACCTGCAGGACGCCCTGGTCGCGGTCGGGCTGGGCGAGACGCTGGAGGGATCCGAGCCGCGGCGCCGCGGCAACCGCAGCTCCGCCCTCGTCTCCCCCACCGAGATGGCGGCGCGCTTTGCCGAGCACCCAGAGGCGGTCGCCGAGAGCGTCGAGCTCGCCGAGCGGCTGCGCTTCGACCTCACCACCGACCTCGGCTACCGCTACCCAGAGGAGGACGACGCCGACCGCAAGCTGGCGGGCCTCTGCCGGCAGCGGCTGGACGAGCGCTACCCCGGCGGCGAGGGCCGGCCGACAGCGGAGGCGCGGCTCGACCAGGAGCTGGCGACGATCCGCCACCTCGGCCTCTCCGGCTTCTTCCTCCTCCACCACGACCTCCTGGAGCTGGCCCGCGACGTCGCCGTCGAGGTTCGGGGGACGCGCTCGGCGCGGGCGGTGCTGCCGCCGGGCCGGGGGCGCGGCTCCAGCGTCAGCTCGATCGTCTGTTACCTGACCGGCCTCTCCCACATCGACCCGGTGAAGGCGGAACTGTTCGCCGGGCGCTTTCTCAACGACGAGGTCCAGGCCTCGCTGCCCGACATCGACCTCGACTTCCCGCGCGACATCCGCGAGGTCCTGATCCCGCGCGTGCACGAGGTCTACGGCGCTGAGCGCTCCGCCCTCGTCGCCGCCTTCCCCACCTACCGCCCGCGCGGCATCGTGCGCGAGCTCGGCAAGGTCCTGGGGCTGCCGCCGGAGGAGATCGAGAAGGTGGCGAAGACCGTCGGCTTCCACGAGTCCAGCGGCCAGATCGGGCGCGACGCGGTCGCCGCGATCGGCGCCGAGCGAGCCGCCGCGCCGCGCTGGAAGGCGCTGCTGTGGCTCTGCGAGGACGCGATGGGGCTGCCGCGCCACGCCTCCCAGCACTCGGGTGGGATGGTGATCTCGACCCAGCCGCTGGTCGACGTCTGCCCGATCGTGCCGGCGGCGATGGAGGGGCGCCAGATCATCCAGTGGGACAAGGACTCCTGCTCGGACGCCCGCTTCCTCAAGATCGACCTGCTGGGGCTGGGCATGCTCTCCGCGGTCGAGCGCTGCATCGACGAGGTCGAGGCGGCGCGGGGCGAGCGGCTCGACCTCTCGCGGATCCCGATCGACGACGCCGAGACCTTCGAATCGATCCGCGCCGCCGAGACCACCGGCGTCTTCCAGATCGAGAGCCGGGCGCAGATGCAGATGCTGCCGCGCACGCGGCCGGCCAACATCGACGACCTCACCGTGCAGGTGGCGCTGGTCCGCCCCGGCCCGATCCAGGGCGGCGCCGTCCATCCCTATATAGAGCGGCGCAAGCTCCTGCGCGAGCAGCCCGGCTACAAGATCCCCTACCCGCACCCGTCGCTGGAGCGGGTGCTGGCGGAGACGCTGGGCACGATCGTCTACCAGGAGCAGGTGCTGGAGGTGGCGATGGAGTTCGCCGGCTTCACCTCGTCCGAGGCGGAGGGGCTGCGGCGGGCGATGAGCCGCAAGCGCTCCCAGCAGGCGATCGACGAGCACCACGAGCGCTTCCTCGCCGGCGCCGCCGAGCGGCACGGGGCGGGCGCCGAGTTGGCGCAGCGGATCTGGGACCAGATCCAGGGCTTCTCCGGCTTCGGCTTCCCCAAGGCGCACTCGGCCGCCTTCGGGCTGCTCGCCTACCAGTCGGCCTGGCTGCGGGTCCACTTCGCGCCCGAGTTCCTCTGCTCGCTGCTGAACGAGCAGCCGATGGGCTTCTATCCGCCCGACTCGCTGATCCACGACGCGCAGCGGCGCGGGATCACGGTGCTGCCGCCGCACGTCAACCGCTCCGGGGCGGAGTGCAGCGTGGAGAGCGGCCTGGCGGTCCGC
>DASUZL010000013.1:0-53774 GCA_036376895.1 Solirubrobacterales bacterium | reverse complement strand
GAATCTGCGAGACGGTGTGGATGCCGTAATGGCCCCGGTGGATGCGGGAGATCTTGACCGTGGCGACGACGGCGACCGGCGCCGGAACTTCGACGTAGGCGTGGCCGAAGAGCAGCGTGGCGCCCCCGTGGACGCCGCCGTTGAAGAGGACGATCGGGCCCTTCGCAGTGAACGGCTTCTGTTCGGGGAAAGCAACTTCGACTTCGCCTTCCCCGGTGCCGACGATCGCATCGGGGCAGGCCTTCTTCGCCGCCACGGTCGTCCGCGCCTCGAGCTGGCCCACCTTGCAGGCGGGCAGACCTTTGGCGTTCACCTGGATGCTCTTGTCGAAATCGATGTTCAAAGTCTTTACCGCGGGCGGGTGGCTGCCGTCGGCGGTGCCGATTTCAGCGTTGATGCGCGCAAAAATGGGCACCTGGCTGTGTCTGGGCAGCCTGCTCGGGAAGATCCCTCCATCGTCCTTCAGAAAGAGGTTTCCGGCGCGGATCACATGCGGCTTAGCCAAAGCACTCGCCGCGACTATCAGCGTAAGCGCGGCCCCGACTGCCATAGCGCAAACCAGATACTTCCTCATGCTCTTACCCCCTGCCTCGTGAGATGGGATCGAGCTGATCTTCTCCGGCTTCGCGCGGCCGCCGCCTCCCCAATATGGGGTCTTGCTCAGCCCGGATTCAGCAAACTGGGAAGGCGCGCGGCGTTAACAATCATCCAGTTGCAACGCGGTCTCCAGCTCCGTCGCACACTCCTTGAGAGGGCGGCCCAGGAGGTCCTCGATGGCGCGAATGCGATTGGTGACCGTACGACGATCGACGCCCAGCGCGGCAGCGGTCGAGGAGATGTTCCGCCCGGCAGCGAAGTAGGCACGCAGGGTTTCTTGCCCCACCTTGCCCCCGTCCCGCGCTCTTTCGAGCGGCTCCAGGTAGAGCTGGTGCAGCGAGGTGGCGACGAGGTCGTCGCGGAGGATCGATGCCAGCAGGGCGACATCGGCGTAGTGGAGGACGGCCTGCCCTCTGCGCTCGGCGATCGGCAGCGCCGCCTTGGCCTGGCGGTGACTGAGCCGCCAGCCCGCGAGTCCTTCACCGGGCTCGCCAACGGTCACCAACACCCGATCCAGGGAGATTTCGCCAAGCGCTCGCAGCGCCTGCTCGGCCTCGAGCGCGTGCCTGCCGCCGAGCCAACAAGCCCAGACGGGCTCCTCCTCGCGGCAGACGGCAAGCAGGCGACGGTCGAGCTTCCCCGCCAGCACGCGCATCGCCTCCGGCGACCCCTCTCCTTTGGCCATCAGGGCGAGGTGGTGAGCGTCGAGGTCGTATCCCAGCTCGGAGTGATCGACCAGCTCGCCGGCGAGCAGGCTCTTGACGCACTCGCGGCGGCGCTCCGCGGAGCTGCTCGGCCAGCTCTTCGCTTCGCGGACATGCTCTTCGCTCACCGCCTCGAGCAAGCGATCGAAGAGCGTCGCCTGCCTGCGCAGCAGGCGACGAAGGGCGGCGCCTGAGACTTCGGCGCGCTCTGCCTCTTCGACCAGGAAGTCGCCGAGGAGGGAATTGCCGGCGCAATAACGACGCAGCACGGTGTCGAGGGCGACGCCGGCGCGGGCGGCCAGGCGGGCCTCTGCGAGCAGGGCCGGTGGGACGCCGGGGGCGCGACGCTCGCCGAGCTCGATGACGGCGAGGGCGTAGTCGAGGGCCGCGGTAAGGGCGCCGTGCAGGCTGTGCAGGTAGGTGGGGTCAGCGACCCCGCTGGGATCCGAGATGGTGTAGACGCGCGTGGCGATACTCGTTTCCAGCTCGGGGAGCCGCCCGCGCAGGCGGGATGCAAGTGCGGAGCAGACCTCGTCGAGGGAATGTATGGATGCCGATGCCCGGCGGGGCTGCGCCGCGGCGGCAGCAAAGCGCGGGCCGTTGGCGAGTGGGTACAGGCCACGCTTGGGCACGCGCTCACCTTAGAGAACCTCGGGTGTTCCAGTACCGCCGGGCCGCTATCAGCATTCTCGCGGCCGAACCGAGGAACGGTGCCCACGAGGGGCCTCGGTCAGGTGCTGACGTAGGCCGCGAGATGCTCGCCGGTGAGGGTGGAACGGGCAGCGACGAGGTCGGCGGGTGTGCCCTCGAAGACGATCCGGCCGCCGTCGTGGCCGGCGCCGGGGCCGAGGTCGACGATCCAATCGGCGTGTGCCATGACCGCCTGGTGGTGCTCGATGACGATGACCGACTTGCCGCAGTCGACAAGCCGGTCGAGCAGGCCGAGCAGCTGCTCGACGTCGGCGAGGTGGAGACCGGTGGTCGGCTCGTCGAGGACGTAGACGTCCCCCTTCTCCCCCATGCGGGTCGCCAGCTTGAGCCGCTGCCGCTCGCCGCCCGACAGCGTGGTCAGCGGCTGGCCGATGCCGAGGTAGCCGAGCCCGACGTCGGCGAGCCGATCGAGGATCTTGTGCGCGGCCGGGATGCCCGCCTTGCCGTCGCCGAAGAACTCCTCGGCCTCGGTCACCGGCATCGCCAGCACCTCGCTGATGTCCACCCCGCCGAATTTGTATTGGAGCACCTCGGCCTGGAACCGCTTTCCTTCGCACTCCTCGCAGGCGGTGGCGACGCCGGCCATCACCACCAGGTCGGTGTAGATGACTCCGGCGCCGTTGCAGGCGGGGCAGGCGCCTTCGGAGTTGGCGCTGAACAGCCCCGGTTTGACGCCGTTGGCTTTCGCAAAGGCTTTGCGGATCGGATCGAGCAGCCCGGTGTAGGTCGCCGGGTTGCTCCGCCGCGAACCGCGGATCGAAGCCTGGTCGATCGAGACCACCCCGTCGCGTCCGGCAATCGAGCCGTCGATCAGCGAGCTCTTGCCCGAGCCCGCCACTCCGGTGACGACGACCAGCACGCCCAGCGGGACGTCGACATCGACATCCCGCAGGTTGTTGGTGTCGGCGCCGCGCACCTCCAGCGCCCCCGACGACTCCCGCACCGTCTCCTTGAGGGTCGCGCGGTCGTCGAGGTGGCGGCCGGTGACGGTGTCGCCGGCCCGCAGCCCCTTGACGGTGCCCTCGAAGCAGACAGTGCCGCCTTCGGCGCCGGCCCCGGGGCCGAGGTCGACGACGTGGTCGGCGATCGCGATCGTCTCTGGCTTGTGCTCGACGACCAGCACCGTGTTGCCCTTGTCGCGCAGCTGCAGGAGAAGGTCGTTCATCCGCTGGATGTCGTGCGGGTGCAGCCCGATCGTCGGCTCGTCGAAGACGTAGGTGACGTCGGTGAGCGAGGACCCGAGCTGGCGGATCATCTTGATCCGCTGCGCCTCGCCACCGGAGAGCGTGCCAGAGGCGCGGTCGAGGCTGAGGTAGCCGAGTCCGATCTCGACGAACGAGTCGAGGGTGTGGCCCAGGGCCTCCAGCAGCGGTGCAACCGAGGGTTTGCCCAGATCCCGCACCCACTCGGCGAGATCGCTGATCTGCATCGCGCAGAGGTCGGCGATGCTCTTCCGTTTGATCTTCGAGGACCTTGCCTCCTCGCTGAGCCGGGTGCCATCGCACTGCGGGCAGGTGGTGAACGTCACCGCCCGCTCGACGAAGGCGCGGACGTGGGGCTGCAGCGAGTCGACGTCCTTGGACAGGAACGATTTCTGGATCTTCGGGATCAGGCCTTCGTAGGTCAGGTTGACGCCGTCGACCTTGATCTTGGTCGGCTCCTTGTGGAGCAGATCGCCCAGTTCCACCTTGGTGAATTTTTTGATCGGCTTGTCCGGGTCGAAGAAGCCGCAGCCCCTGAAGATGCGGCCGTACCAGCCGTCCATGCTGTAGCCGGGGATCGTCAGCGCGCCCTCGTTGAGAGACTTGTCCTCGTCGTAGAGCTGCGACAGGTCGAAGTCGGTGACCGAGCCCCGTCCCTCGCAGCGGGTGCACATGCCACCGGTGCGGTTGAAGGTCGCCACCGTCGTCTTCTTGTTGCCACGTTCGACGGTGATCGCACCTTTGGCGCGGACCGAGGCGACGTTGAAGGAGAACGCGTTGGGCGAGCCGACGTGCGGTTTCCCGAGCCGGCTGAAGAGGATGCGCAGCATCGCGTTGGCGTCGGTGGCGGTGCCGACCGTGGAGCGGGCGTCGCCGACCATCCGCTGCTGGTCGACGAGGATCGCGGTCGTCAGCCCGTCGAGCACGTCGACCTCGGGCCGCGCCTGCGTCGGCATGAAGCCCTGCACAAAGGTGCTGTAGGTCTCGTTGATCAGCCGTTGCGACTCGGCGGCGATCGTGCCGAACACCAGCGAGCTCTTGCCCGAGCCGGATACTCCGGTGAAGGCGGTCAGCCGGCGCTTCGGGATCTCGACGCTGACGTCCTTGAGGTTGTTGACCCGCGCGCCCAGCACGCGGATCAGGTCGTGGCTGTCGGCAACCTGCGGCGCAGGCGACCGCGTGTCCGTCCTCGTGGCCATCTGGCCGGCTCTACCCGGCGGGCGGCTGGTCGATGCGCACCAGATTGCCGGACGGGTCACGCACGGCACAGTCCCGCGTGCCCCACGGCTGATCGGTCGGCTCCTGCACGATCTCGGCATCCGAGGCGCGCAGCTTCTCGAAGCTGGCGTCGAGGTCGTCGGTGTGGAAGTGAACGCCATTGAGGGCACCCTTGGCGACGAGCGCGGCGAGCGCATCGGCGTCGGCGGGGCTGCCGTTCAGGTAGTTCGTGAGGACGATCGCGACGCCGGGCTGGGAGGCGGCGCCGACGGTGATCCAGCGGAAGTCCCCTTTGGCGACGTCGTTGCGCAGCTCGAGGCCGAGCGTGTCGCGGTAGAAGGTCAGGGCGAGGTCGGGGTCGTGGACCAGGACAAAGCATTGGGAGAGGGTGAGATTCATGCCCTCAACATTAGGCAGCCAGTGACCTGCGCGTTTCTCCGATCCTGCTCGGCTTGCGGCTCGGGCGGGTGAGGTCCTTTGCGATGCAGCCCGGCACGCTCGAGAGCGCGCCGTGGTCACGGTCCCGGTAGACCGTCGGCGTCTCCCCCACCAGCTGGGTAAAGCGGGCGCTGAACGAGCCGAGCGAGGTGCACCCGACCGCCATGCAGACCTCGGTGACCGACAGGTCGCCGCGGCGCAGCAGCGCCTTCGCCCGCTCGACCCGCCGCGTCATCAGGTACGCGTAGGGCGTCTCCCCGTACGTCGCGCGGAACTGCCGCGAGAAGTGCGCGGGCGACATCAGCGCGGCGCGGGCAAGCACGGCGACGTCAAGCGGGCGCGCATACTCGCGGTCGATCAGATCGCGAGCGCGGCGCAGATGCGCGAGGTTGGCGAGCTCCGCCGGAGTCACGGCCGGCTACTGCTTTTCGGTGTCGCGGCCTGGCCCGCCGACCAGCTTATCGCTGCCGCTGCCGCCCTTCAGGGTGTCGCGACCGGGCCCGCCGAGCAGCTTGTCCCCCGCAGAACCGCCGAGGAGAACGTCGTCTCCGCGCCCGCCTTCGATCTTGTCGCTGTCAGCGCCGCCGCTCAGCTTGTCGTTGAGGTTGCCGCCGGTGATCGAGTCGGAGCCGAGCCCACCGTCGAAGACGTTGATGTGACCCGGCGCCCCGATGAATTTGTCGTTGGAGTATTCGGTCGGATCGCTCACCGTGGAGATGGCGTGGATCTCGATCGGCCCCTGGCCGCCACCGAGGTTGTCGGGCAGTTGCGAGAAATCGAAGAGCGTGGACACGGACGAAGAGGCCTCGATCCGCCTCAGGTCGCGGCAGTAGGCAGGGCCGTTGTCGACGGATACGCCGCTGACGGTGATCTCGCCGTCGCTCGCGCAGCGAGGGACGATTTTGCCCTCGCCGCCACTGACCGTGAGCACACCGTTGGCGAAGGTGCCAAAGGCATCCGCCCTCGCCGGCATGAGCACCGCGATTGCCAGCGCGAGCATCGCGCCGATCAGCGCCCAGCAGGACGATCCACCGAACCGAAGCCGAAGCGCTGCTATCGCTGCCACAGATCAGAGTGTAGTCCCGAGGAAAAATCCTGAGCCCGGGTAGAGGGGAGCTCAGAGGAGGCTCCAGCGACCGAAGGAGAATCGAGATGGGCAAGCTGATCGCGACGGCGCAGACCACCATCGACGGCGTCATAGACCCGGTCGGCGAGTGGGTGCAGGCAGACGGAGACCACGGCGACTACTCGTTCGAGCGTCAGGCGAGGTCCAGCGGGCTGGTGCTGGGCCGCAAGACCTACGAGGGGCTGGCGGGATACTGGCCGAGCCAGTCGGGCAAATGGGCGGACATGGTCAACTCGATACCGAAGTACGTCGGGTCCAATACCCTGTCCGGCGATCTCGAGTGGAACGCGACCCTGTTGGAGGGGGACCTCGAGAATTCGATCCCAAAGCTGAAGGGCGAGGTCGACGGCGACCTGTTCATGCACGGGAGCGGCGAGTTCGCGTACGCCCTCGCCGAGAAGGGCCTGATCGACGAGTACGAGGTCTACCTGAACCCACTCGTCTGGGGCAAGGGAAACGTCCACGTGCTCGGCGACAGGGGAACCGTCCGGATGGAGCTCGATGAGGTGAAGCGGTTCGACTCCGGAGTGGTCCTCCTCACCTACCTACCGGCGCCTTGACCGCGGCCGGGCCGCGAAGCGGCGGTTTGCAGGCGCCCGCCGTACGAGCGCTCTATTCGCAGACGCCGCCCGTCTTTTCGTCAAAGGTCTGAATCTGCCCCGAACCGCTGTCCGCGTTGACCCAGATGCAGTGCGGCCGTTCTGGATCGGCGTTGACGGTATACAGGTAGCCCAGGTTTTCGAAAAACTTGGGATAGTTTTCACAGGCCTCAGCAGAGGCATAGTCGAAACACTCGACGCCGTTGAGGTTGCCGTTTGGCACGTAGATGCGGGTACCTCGAATCAGGGCGGGGCCATTCCAAGGAGCGGATCCGGAGAACGTATCGCTGATCCCGGGAGGCGTGGAAACCGGCGCCCCGGTCAGGTTGAAGCAAGGATCTTCTCCAGTTGGCAGGCAGAACCCGGTCACAGATCCCGAGCCGCTGAGCAGGGGAAATGCGGTGCCATAGGATGAGTTGTACAGCGTGCCAGTCGGAGTAGGCCAGGAGCCTGGACACGCCGACTCCGTGTTACCGTCGAAGCACTCGAGCTCTTCTTCTCCTCCGGAGAAATGGAGTGGGACGATGACCCTCCCGGCGAACATCGCGACAGCCGGAACGGGGAAGGATCCATTCTGAAGGACACCGGCCTCGGAGGTGACGGAGAACGGCTCTCCCGAGCACGGCCCAAGCGTGTTGACGTCGAAGCAGAGGAGCCTGTTCTTGGCGCCTTCGACTTCCGCACCATTCACATAGTTGAAGGCATACCAGCGCGATCCCACGAGGACCGCATCGCTGACGTTACTTATCCCGCTTTCCAGAGAAGCTTCGCTGGGCCCGGTGAGAGGCGTGAAGCCGCAGAACGGATCGGGATTGGTCGCCGCTTCGGTGGTGTCGATACAGACCACGCCGGCAGTCTCATCGGATACCCGGGTCGCGAAGACATAGATCTTGCCGGTGATGTGATCGAGCCAGAGCGCCGGCTGGCCGGGGGTCGCGAAGCCACTGCCTTCGCCATCCGTGATGGTCTCGGTTTCCGGGTACCAACAGGGTTCGGCGTTTTCTTGCAGATGGCAGGCGATCTGGAGGCTCGAATCGTGGTGGAAAACGTTGTAGACGGCGGTCGTGGTCAGGGCCACCGCCCAGCCGTCACCGCCGCCGCTCCCGGCGTACGAGATCGCGGTATGGCGGGGGATGCACTTGATGGCCGCGGCCGCGTCGACGATCGGCGTCGGGCCTGAGTAAAAAATCTGGCCGCTCCAGCCGGAAGGGAGCGAGCTTCTCCCTTTCGTCGGACCCGCGCCTTCCGTCCCCGCCGTCGAGGTGATGCAGGCCCCAGCTTCATCCGCGGTGAAGGTCGGATGAGCGGATCGCACCAGAGCTGCGATACCGGCGACGATCGGTGCCGCCATGGAGGTGCCGGCCTCTTCCTCGTAGACGGAGCAGTAAGCGGAACAGCCTGGCTCGACCGCAGAGCTCATCAGCCCTTTGGTCAGGGGCCCCACGTTGACGCCGCCCGGGGCGGCCACCTCCACCCCGGGTCCATAGTCCGAGAAGCTCGCCAGCGTGTCATTGGAGTTGGTCGCCGCAACCGAGATCACGTTGGGGAGCTGTGCGTTGGCGGCGAAGCTGCTTGCCGGCCCGGGGGCGCAGTTGTTGCCAGCGGAGAAGGTCCATACGATCCTCTTGCCTTCATGGCCGGCGAGAAAATGTTCGAAGACGCCCTTGTTTTGCCGCACCCTTTCTTCGATGCGTTCGGCAGTGGATTGATCGACGCAGCCACCAGGCTGGTAGCCGATAGAGACGTTGACGACCCTGACCCCCGGCCAGGCGGCCATTTCCTGCATCGCATCGAGAATGGCCGAGTCGCCATAGCCGGCCCAGGCCACTGCGTTGCTCACCAGCGAGCATCCCTGCGCAAGACCCACCATTCCGACCGAGTTTGCCTTCGCGCACGCGAGGCCGGCGACATGCGTGGCATGTAACGCAGGAACGCTGATCTGACTTGATTCCACCGTGCCAAGGTCTTCATGACCGGCATAGACGTTGCCCCCGTCGATGACACCGACCTTGACACCGGATCCCACGGTCTGCGACCAGGCACCCAGGGCATCGACCTGTTCGTACGGCCAGGTCCACTTTGGTTGGTCGAACCCGGCTGCAACCGGATATGCGGACGTCTCCGAATAGAAGCCCACCGTCGAGTAGGCGACAGCGGTGACCTCAGGCTCCCCTTCGAGCAGCGCGATCTTGGCTTCGAGATTCTGCGGTTCGGCCCACCTGATCTGGTAGATGCCCGAGGATTCGAGCCCTCCTGCCACCACCGCGCCAACAGAGGCTGCAGCTTGTTCGGCGTCTTGGCGTGACCGAGGCGCTTCGGTCGAACCCAGCGTGATCAGGAGCTCGTCCGCAAGGTTGTGATCCACGGCACCCGCGATCCGGTCCAGAGAGGGCTCGGTCATCTCTTCAAGCGAGCCGGGGGGAGCTGCGATCGGCGTCACCGTCACGGGAACGGTCAGTTCGAACCGGCGACCGCATTCGCTGCTCGTACAGCCAGTCCCAGTCACAGTCAGCGTCGTGCTGCCGGTCGCCGCGCCACTCGCGGCGCTGATCACCGCGACACCATTGCGCAGCTGGATGGAAACGCCGTTTGCGGAGCTTGCCGCGGAAGTATCGAGCGATTCGAGCAACGACAGAGGCGCCGCCGAGGGAAGGGCCGACGAGGAACCCTTGGAGACGTCCAGAGGCTGGGCGTGGACCAGCAGTACACCGCCGGGCTTCGCGGATTCGTCTCGGCCGGGGGGCGCCACGATGAGGGCATCTCGGCCGGGGGGCGCCACGATGTGCAGAGTGCGAATCGCCGACGTGAGCGCTCGGTGTCTGTGCTGCACAAGCGCAGCCCGAAGCGACCAGACGGTCGGCACGGAGGGTCCAGTGATGGATATGTGGAAGTGCCGTGACGGGCGAGCCCGGCCAACGGTGGCCCAACCCCGACCGGCGCGGCGCTGCAGAAGAAGCGCTCCACCAGTGTGAGAAGTCTCGAGGACGCCGGTGACCTGCACTTCCGATCCCGTTTGCGCAGATGAAGGCACGAGAAGAGAGAGGTGTCCGTGCGGGCAGGACCGCTTGTGACAGGGGCCGTGGTGGTGACCGTGCCTGGCGGTTTTCGAACCGACGGCCTGCGCGGCTGACGGCTGCAGGAGCGAGGGGACGAGCGCGAGCAACACCGCTGGCACAGCCGGCAGCCAGCGGCGGCGACCTATCCTTGAATTCGTCATGGGCCTGCTCATCTCAGCGACGCTGCCAAGGGGTTGCGTGGACGGGGTGGATCTCATCAGTTGGCCTCCCGGCTCTTTCACCGCTCACGCCTCCGCGAGCGTCCGCGCAAACTAACGAGCCCCGGACAGGGCAACGGTGGTACCAGATAAGATGCTTCGAGTTTTCGGCGGCATGCGTACCAACTACCACATAGATAAGCCGCCGATCACCGGGCCACGGCGAGGGTGAGACGCTGTCCGGCAACGGGCCACGGCCCAGCTACAGCACCGGCCAGGCGATCTGGGTTTGGTCGAGTCGCCCGGTCTACGGGCCGCCGGCCTACCTACCGTTTCGCGCGGCATCGCCAGCGCCTCGGCGCTCTATCCGTAGCGTCAACGAGCGATGACGCCGGCCTCCGCGGCCGGCGCCGCATAGGCGGCGGCGAGCGTCGCGACGGTCTCGTGCGCGTTGAGCCCGCTCGGGTTGGGAACCACCCAGAGTGCCGCGTCGGACCAGCGGATAGCGCTATCGAGCGTGTCCGGCTGCCGACCCAAAGCCGCGCCGCGCTCGCCGAACGCATCGCGGTAGGCAGAGATGCCGGCGATCGCGACGACTGTGGGCCGGTGATCGGCAACGAACTGCAAGAGTCGCTCACCGCCCTCGCGCAGCTGCTCACGCGAGAGCTCGGAGGCGCGCGCCGTGGCCGGCCGCACGAGGTTGGTGATCCCGACACCCCGCGCCACGAGATGCGCGCGATCGGCACCGGTCATCCCGGCCACCCGATCAACCTCGTAATCGGTGATGCCAGCCGCGGCCAGCGCCGGGTAGAAGCGATTGGTGGGATGCGCGAAGTGGGTCTTGACCGCAGCCGTCCACAGGCCCGGGTTGATGCCGACGAACAGCAGCCTCAGTCCCGGCCCCACGAGATCGTCGACCTCGCGGCCGCGGAACGCCTCCAACTCCGCACGCGCGAACCTCATGCCCGCGATCCTGCCCGAGCAGCGCCGCGACCGTCGAGCCGGCAAGACCGACCTGGAACGCCTTTGCTTCCGTCGCAATCCCGCATTTGCGGGGCTTTCGTGAAATAGCGGGGGCGTGATCGGCCTACCGGCTAGCCAGAATCTCCTGCAATTGAGACGCCAGGAAGTTCAGCAAAGGCCCTTTGGTCGGAGCTCACAACCTGCCGCTCCTGGGCTCGTGCCGTCGCAGCGATGATGAGGTCGTGGGCGCCACGTGGCGCTCCTGCCCGCCGAACGTGCGCCAACAGATCGGCGTGTGCTTCGGCGACATTGAGGTCATAGGGCTCAATCGAGACTGCGTCGAGAACCGCCGCTACGAAGCGCTCCCGCTTCTCCCGCCTGCGTCCTTTCGCCAGCTGGACGCCGACTCGCAACTCCGCCACGGTAATCGCCGCGACCGCGACGTCATCGCCGTCGTCAATCACTTCCTCCAGCGAGTCGCCGCCGCGCTCGGCGTCGACCAAAACCGTCGTATCGAGGATCAGTCGCGCCAGGGGTCCGTCACCGGCTCCATGCCCTCGCGAAGCTCCCGCAGCTCACCCGCCCAGGCATCGTCGGGTCGATTAGCGCGAAGCGCCTCCCTGAGGGCTTTCCCAGTTCCGCCGCTTGCGGGCCCGATGGTCGCCACGGCGCGACCGTGGCGAACAACCACGTAGGACTCCCCGCCGCGCTCTACGTCGTCCAGAACCTCCGAAAACCGGCGGGAGGCATCGGTGGCACTCAGCTGCTTCACGAAATCAGATTATCAGATTAGTACTTCCGCATAGCCCCCTCGCGGAATCGGTTGGGGAATTCGCGGGCCACTCGACTGAATTCTTGAAGGCAGCGGATCTGTTGGTCAAGCGCCGCGGCCGAGAACGGCCCCCCGGATCGCGAACATCTCGGTAACGATCGCGAAGATTGCTATCGGAGGAATCGTGAGGTGACGGTACGGATGGTCCAATACCTCAGGCAGGCTGCCAAAGCTCGATCCGATTGCCCTCGGGATCGGTGACCCAGCCGAATCGACCGACACCCTCCATGTCCTGCGTCTCCTTAGCCACGTCCGCCCCCTTAGCGCGCAGTTGCGCGAGCATCGCGTCCAGGTCGCGGACCCGGAAGTTGATCATTGCCTGCTGGGCACGGGACCCGAAGTAGTCGGTCTCGGACTCGAACGTCGCGAACACCGTCGGCCCCGCTTCCTGACGCCACAGGCCGTTCTCATCGGCGTCCATACCTAGGCAATCGCGATACCACGCACCCAGGGCCACCGGGTCGGCGGCACGCATGAAGTATCCACCGATTCCAAGCACACGCTCCATGGCGCAATCCTGTCAGGACTTTTGTGAAATAGCGAGAGCCGGATTCGAACCCGCGACCTTCGGGCTATGAGCCCGACCCTGAGGCCCCGCTGGACTGCTAGTCGACCCCGGTGCCCGCAAGGAGCCCGTCGATCTGGCCGAGCGCTTCGGTCATGCCCTCCTCCATCCGCATCTCGATTGCCCGCTCCAACGCCTCGCGATCGGGGAAGCGAGACTCGATCGACATCGTCGTGGTGCCGTCGACCTCAGCGATCGTCACAGTCATCCCCGCCGGACCCCCGTCGTTCGGCTTTCCCTCGTCGTCGGTGTCGTCGTCCGCGAAGCGCAGCAGCTTGGGTGGGTCGATCTCCTCTATCCGCCACCGGCCATGGAACTTCTCGCCCTCTGGCCCGGTCATGAAGTAGGTGGTGCGCCCGCCGGGCGAGAGGTCGTGGTCGACGAAGGTCGCCGGATGGGACGGTGGCCCCCACCAGCGCCCCAGCTGCCGCGGGTCCGACCACAGCTCCCAGACGCGGTCGGCGCTGGCGTGGAGCTCGGCGGTGATCGTCATGGTCAGGGCGTCGAAGTCTTTGTTCACTGCGGTGACGGGCATCGGCTGTCTCCTTTGTCAGTTTCGAGGATCTGGTCCATCCGCTCGACCCGGTCGCGCCAGACCGCCTCCAGATGGTCGAGCGCAGCATGGGCGCGTACAAGGGCTTCGGTCTCGGCGCGGACGATCGACTCGCGACCAACCCGGTGCTTGCTCACCAGTTCGGCCCGCTCCAACACGGCGACGTGCTTCTGCACCGCCGCCACGCTGATCGGGTACTCGCGGGCCAGAGCCGAGACCGAGAACCGGCCCTCGTGGGCACGACGGAAGATGTCGCGGCGGGTCGGGTCGGCCAGCGCCCCGAACAGCAGGTCGGCGGCCTCCTCGTCGTCGCGGCTCGTTCCTCTACCTACAACCATCTGGTTGTAGGTTAGCAGCGACGGCACGAAGGAGGTTTGACCGCCAAAGGCTAGCCGCGCCGGCGGTAGTGCAAGTACACGGTCGCGCCGAACGTGCGGGTCTCGACCAACTCGAGGTCGATGTGCACGTCCGGCGGGAAGTACGGCGTGCCGCCACCCACCACGATCGGGATAACGAACAGCTCGAACTCGTCGATCAGCCCGCGCCGCATGCATTCCGCCGCAAGGCCGGCGCCGCCGACCGCGATCCTCCGGTCCCCAAGCGCGGCGATTTCCTCCTCGAGCGTTCCCGTGGCCAGGCGGTTGCTGCCCTCGACGCTCGTCAGCGTGGTCGAGAACACGATCTTCTCGAGCGGGCGCCAGATCTCAGCGAACTCCGCCATCACTGGGTCGGAGAACTCCTCGGTGTCCCACACGAGCATCGTCTCGTAGAGACGCCGGCCGAGCAGATGGACGTCGGTCGCGGCGGCTCGTTCGTTGTGGAATCGGTGCAACTCCTCGCTGGGCACCGCCCAGTCGAAGCTTCCGTCGGGCCCGGCGATGTAGCCGTCGGCCGACAGGCTCATGGAATAGGAGATCACGGGAGCAGTAAACCGCGTCGAGCTGACGGACCTCCTCTAAACGGCGGACCGCGCAGGCGGCGAAAGAAGCGCAGAGCTCTTCGGATCGATCAGCACCTTTGCTTGAGCCTCAGGGTCGCCAAGCGCATCGAATGCTCCGTCGACTCCTGCCAGGCCAACCGTTCCGGTGACGATCCGCGCCGGGTCCACCTTTCCTTTAGCAAGCATGACCAGGGTGTCGCGGAACTCGAGCGGCGTATAGCCGACGACAAATCGCAAGTCGATCTCCTTGTTGATCGCCATCGCCGGCCGCAGTCGGTCTGGCTCCATGCAAACTCCGACGACAACGATTCGGGAGAAGAGCGGCGCGGCGGCGATGATGCCGTCGAGCATCCCGGGCACACCGACGCACTCGAAGATCACCGGGTGCTTCGGCGCCGCGCCGAGCTTTTCCGCAACTCGCCAGACGTGATGCCAGGGAACCGGTAGCCGCCTCGTTTTCTCCATCGCGCCCACAGCGAGCTCGGCTGCCTCCGGCACGGTGGCGATGTATCCGCTGTCGGCGACGGCCTGGTAGGGGGATCCCTGGCTGGGGTCGACAACGACGTGCGCACCGCAGGCCCTGGCGAGATCGCGCCGCCCTGCTGAAAAGTCGCTCGCCACTATGTTGCGAACGCCCTGGGCTTTCAGCATCGCGATGACGGCCAGGCCAACGGGTCCGCAGCCGATCACGATCGCCGCCTGACCCTTCTTGATCTCAGACCGGCGCACGGCGTGGTGACCGATGGCCAGCGGCTCGGTGAGGACGCCAAGCTCTGGCGAGAGTCCGTGCGGAAGGGCGAACATCAGGGACTCCTCGACCACGACCTGCTCGGCGTAGGCTCCGGGGGCGGCGGCGGAGAGCCCGATCGCGTGCATCTCGTCCCCTCGCCAAAGCAGCGGGAGGGCCACGACCTCGGCGCCCGGGGCGAGCTTTCGCCGGGTCTCGGGTCCGTAGCCGATCACCCGGCCGGAGAGCTCGTGGCCGAGAATGACCCGCTGTTCAGAGCGCATGAAGCCGTCGTAACCGGCCTCCGCGAGAACGTCGGCCTGCTCGTCCGCGTGGTGGCGGGCATGTAGGTCCGAGCCGCAGATTCCGCAACGGACGACCTCGAGGAGGACCTGCCCCGGGCCTGGTTCGGGGTCCGGTAGCTCGAGCACCTCGAGCTTGGAGTTCTGGCAGGCGACCGCCTTCATCGCGCCACTGGCATCAAGCTGTCGTCAAAGGGCGGCAGCGGCTCGATCAACGGCGCGAGCAGCTCGGCGGCCTGCTCGGTCGTGAGAACGTCACCCGGATCGAGCTTGATCAGCCGATGTTCAGAGGGGTCGAACTCCCAGACGTTCTCGCCGACGAGCCGCCCGCGCTCGTCGTAAGGCCAGATCATCGCCACTCGGCCTCTGACCAGATACATCGCGTCCTCGTCGGCCTCGACTCCGCCTGCCACGAGGGCAGACCCAAGAGTCTGCTGGTAGCCGACCATCGTGCTGGTGACCATCCAGTCGCCGACGGCGATCGTCTCGCTCTCGTTGTAGAAGATCGACTGGTCGCTCTCAGCCCAAAGGCGGTAGAGCGGTTCCACCTGCTCGCGCCCTTCGAGGGTGATGGCCGGCTGGCCGACCATGGCAAAGCGGTAGACCGGGTTCTCGACCGTCATCTCGGGCGCGAAGATCTCCTCGAAGCGGCCGGCATGCTCGAGGTTGCGGTGGCGGTCGTAGGCTTCGAGCAGGTAGCGGTGGCGAGGATTCTCGGTGACCTCGATCAGTTCCCGCACGGCGATGTTGGTCTCGGTGATGTCGAGTCGCTTGACGTCGAACGCTGTCATATGACCTCCCTGAAGCTTGTCGTTTATTCCGCCGCCCTGAAAGGGACCGGCGCGGTGCGTCTGGGGAGAGGTCACCGCGCCGGTCCGCCGCTCGCGCTTACTTCTTGCGAGCGGGGTGGCAAGCCGCAATGTTGAGCGGCAGCTTGTTGTTCTTGAGCTTCTTGCCGTTCTGCCCTTTGATGCTCAGGACGGCGGTCTGCGGGGCCCTGCAGGTGTTGGTCGAATTGACCAAGAGGCTCTTCTTGCCCCCCCGCATGTTGAGGATGAACTTCTTCACCGGCACGTCGGGAGAGGCGTTGAACACCGTCTTCAGGCCACCGTGCTTCGAACTGACCACGCCGTACAGCTGGATATCGACCTGGCCGCGCAGATCGGCGACGAGATCGGGCAGCTTGTGCTGCGAGGGCACCAGGTAGACCTGGCCCTTCAGCGGTTTGTCAAGCAGCGGGGTGATCGCTTCCGCGTTGCCGTAGACCGATGACTTCGGGCATTCGTGTGCGGCCAACTTGGGACGGATGCAGACCGTCTTGATGTGGCTCTGGTCCAAGAACAGCGAGTGGGGCAGGGTCAGTGCCGTCCGGGCTATGTTCGCCTGGCCTTGCTTGGCTTCGAGGACCGCCCGGATCTGGGGGCTCTTGGCTCGCTTCGTCGGGCCCTGGATCCGCACGTGAAGCTTCGGCTTGAACCCGAGCTTCTTGCACGAGGTCGCCTGGTAGGGAACGCTCACCGGATAGGTGCTCCAGGCCGCGGCGTTGGTCGGATCGGCGCCGCCACCGCTGACCGGGCCGGCGATCGCGCCGGCCGAGCAATTGGTCGGGTTCAGCATGAACCCAGGGCGGTTGACGTTCAGGTCGATCGTGCGGATGTCGAGCTTGACGCCGCCGAACACGTCGGGGATTGCATCTGAGACCGCTTTGACCTGGGCGGTCAGCGGATCGACGTCGAGCGCCACGCGGACGACTACGGTGCCGAGGTCGAACGGACCGGAGACCGCCGGGGTGAGCACCGCCAGAGACAGCGCCGCTCCCTTATAAGGACCGGCGAGGTAGACCTTGCCGCCGAGCGTGACCGGCGCGGGGCCGGTCCCCGAGGCGGTGCTGGCGGTGCCGATCAGGCTTGCAGCCGAGCAGCTCGGCGTGGCCTGCTCAGCCTTGCCGCTCTTCTGAGCCGCCGCCGCAAGCGCTTCCTCGGAGCAGTAGGGGATCCCCTTGAGGCGGCCGGTAAGACCCTTCGGCAGGGTGACGTCGACTGCTTTCAGCTCCTGCTGGCCGTCGGGACGGGCGAGCCGGATGGCGAAGGGACTGTAGGCGGCGGCTTTGCTGCTTTCGGTCGCCGCGGCGTAGCTCGGCGCGAACTTGCGCTGGGCGAGCGTCGTCGGGCAAGCGCCGCCGCCGGGGATGCTGGAGAGCGTGAAGCTCGTGCCCGGGTTCCTGGTCGAGGCCGGCGTCGACCACGGCACCATGGTGGTGGTGATGCTCGCTTTGGCGCAGGTCGGCGGGCTGGTCAGGACGCTGTGAGAGCCGTCGAATCGCAGCTTCACCGACGTGAAGGGGGTCTGTGGATTTTCGTTGATTTCGGTCGTCAGCTGGCCGGTCACCGGGTCGGCTTTGGTGTGGCCGATCAGCCTCACCGAGATGCCCTGCTCGGGAGCCTCCGCGTCGATGAAGATGCGGAACTCTTCGCCGGAAGTCGGGTCGCGACTCAGTTGCTGGCCGAGGTAGACATCGCCTTTCAGCGAGCCCGCCGGCAGCGGCGGGGTTTCGATTGCGACGCTGCCGATTCGCGAGGCAGGCGGGCAGATCACCGGCGCCCGCGTCCCGGACTGACGGAACTGCGCGTCGGTGCAGGCAACAAGGGTCCCGTCCGAGGTCGAGGAGGGGTTCAGCCCCATCCCGGCCGGCAGCGTGATCCTGGCGTTGCGCAGGTGCGACTCGGAAACAGTTGCACCGCCCGTGATGAAGGGCAGCGTCGTCTCCACCGTCGCCGGTGCGGGTGAGTCGACCTGGGCGGTGCCGGCGTCGACGTTGACCGCGGGGTCGAAGGGGACGTTCTTACACCCGGTCGGGATCAGACCCGGCGGGAAGTTGGCCGGGATCGCCGACGTGTTCTGCGGGAAGAGCGGGTCTTCTTCCCCGTAGGTCTCGGCGAGGAACGAGCTCGAATAGATCTGTTCCAGGCCCGGATCTTCAGGGTTGCTGCAGGTGGTCGGGTTGGTCAGGTAGGTGCCGTCTCCCGACCTGCCTTCGGCAACCTGCCTGCTGATCAGGGTCGAGAAGGGGGGATTGGGATGG
Organism: Solirubrobacterales bacterium; assembly: GCA_036376895.1. GTDB lineage: Bacteria > Actinomycetota > Thermoleophilia > Solirubrobacterales > 70-9 > VAYN01. Next base: position 36,001 of record DASUZL010000013.1, on the reverse strand, counting down.
GGCGGCTCCGCCGGCATCCGGATCCTGAAGCTGGAATGAAAGTCGCTCTGCCAGGCGACTTCGGATTCGATGAAGACTTTCTCGCCGCCGGCGACGATGAACCCATTGAGTGACGGTTCGCCGAATCTGGGGACCAGATCGAAGAGCGGCACTTTGGTGAAGCCGGGGATCGGATTCACCCTGACGCCTTCCGGCGATCCGGCCGGAATACCCAACGGAGGCACCCCGTCTTCTCCGTTGTTGGTCACCAGGGTCACTTCCTGGTAGCCGACTTTGGAGGCGGGGAAAAGTTCTTCGCATTTACCTTCTTCGAACACCGCCACCGGGCAGCGTTCAGACACGGCCAGCGGGTTGACGATCAGCCCGACCGGAAGTTCGACGCGCAGCGTTTTGATGTCCCGTTTGTCTTTCGGCGCGACCAGCGGTTCGACCAAACCGGGGGCCACCGTCTCGTGCTTGATGATGTACTGCGTGAAGCCAAACTGGGCATGGCCGCCGGCGGTTTTGAAATAGAGCTCAGGCGTGTCGGGTGAGCATTTTTCACCCGCCTGTTCGTCGGCGATGCAGTTGATCGACTGCCATCCGTCCGCAGCGGAGGGCGGGCTGTTCTGGGGCATGATCACTTCGGCGCTGTTGGCCGCCATGGCCATCGGCACCGTCATCAGCGCCGCCATGGTCAACGCTCCCAAACAGACAATCAGACGTCTGGCAATGTTCATTCCGTCCTCCGTTTTCCCCATCTGCATTCCGGCTTCAAGCCTGAGCTTCATGCCGATCCCATTTGCTACAGCAATGTAACTTACAGCATCGTAACTTACATTGGCGTAATATCAAGGGCATGGCGACGGAGACCACTCGACGCTCGAAGCGCTTGACCGGAGCGGCCCGGCGCGAGCAGATCCTGGAAGTCACGGCCGCGATCGTCGCCCGCGATGGCTTCGGGGGAGTCTCGATCCAGGCCGTGTCGGCGGCGGCGGGGATCTCGCGGCCGATCGTCTACGAGCACTTCGGCGACCTCGAAGGGCTGCTCGAGGCCCTGGTCAAGCGAGAGATGGACGCCGCGATGGAACAGGTCGCTACGACGCGGCTGCGCGACCTCAGCGAAGGCGACCCCACCGAGTTGATGCTCGAAAGCCTCGGCCTCTTCCTCGACGCGGTTGGGCGGCATCCGAACACCTGGCGGTTCGTTCTCATGCCCCCCGAGGGAGCGCCGGCGAGTCTGCGCCGGAGCATCGAACTCGGCCGCGCTGCAGTACTTGAAGGGCTCGCGCACTCCGTGCGCGCCGGTCTCAAACCCGGCGGCGCCGATCCTCCCGATCCCGAGCTGACGGCCAGCATTCTCTCGGCCATCTCCGACGAGTACGGCCGCCTGGTCCTCTCCGACCCCAAGCGGTACTCGCCCGAGCGGCTGCTCGACCACGCCCGCTGGCTGGTCGAGCACCTCGTCGACTAGGAGGTCACCTTGCCGGAGACGATTCCATTCAGCGAGCGCAACCGACAAGCGCAGATCGTTCTCGCGCTCGTCGTGCCGTTCATATTCGGCGCGATCGTAGGCGTCGTCCTCGGCGCCTCCGCCCCTGCCTACTGGATCCTCTCCGCCCTAGCCGCGCTTGGCGCGGTCCTCGCCGGACTCGAGCATCCCGACCCGCGCTCGGCGGCGATCAGGGGTTTCGTCATGGGAGCGGTCTATGGCGTCGGCGTGCTGCTCGCTCACGCTGTCGCCGGCACCCACGCAGAAGTGTCACTCGGCAGCTTCCCGCCCATCGTGATTCTGATCGACGCACTCGCCGGCGCGATCCTCGCAGCAATCGGCGGTCTGATCTCGAGGTCGAGAATCAGGCATTCGGCCTGAGCGACGAGCACCCGGGATTCGAACCTGCGAACCGCGGGTCATGAGCGCGGCACGCCGGCATTTCCGCGCGGCCGAACCTTTGCGGGACAGCCTCCGTATACCCGCCGGTGAAAGCAAGCCGCAGCATTTTCCGGTGGGCCGGCCCAGCAGTCGCGGCGGCCGCGCTTGCGGCCGTGTTCTGGCATATGGGCAGCGGCCCGTTCCTCGACGGTGTACGGGCGCTCGACGGCCGCGCGCTTGTGGCGACGGCGGCTGTCGCCGTCGTCACCACTGTCTGCTTCGCCTGGCGGTGGCAGACCGTGGCCAACGGCCTCGGCCTGCGACTGACCCTGACCGATGCGGTCGCGGCCTACTACCGGAGCCAGTTTCTGAACCTCACGCTTCCGGGCGGCGTCGCCGGGGACGTGCACCGCGGCGTGCGCCACGGGCGCGAGGTGCGGAACCTCGGCCATGCCCTGCGGGCCGTCGTCTGGGAGCGCACCGCCGGACAGTTCGTCCAGGTGGGGCTGACCGTCTCGGTCCTCTTGCTGATGCCTTCTCCGCTGCGCTCGTCGATCCCGTTCGTGGCCCTTGCGCTGGCCGCGACGGCAGCGGTCGTCGTCCTCGTCGGTAGGCGAAAGGGCCGCGGGAATTCCCGCTGGAAGCGCGTGCGGAACGCGACGGTCGCGGACATCTACAGAGGGCTGCTCGACAAGCGCGCCTTGCCGAAGGTCGTGCTCGCATCGACCGTTGCCGTAGCTGGCCACGTGCTCACCTTCCTGATCGCCGCCCGCGCGGTGGGGGTAACCGCCCCTGTCGCCCAGCTCCTGCCGCTGGCATTCATCTCGATCATGGCGATGGCGCTGCCGAACATCGGCGGCTGGGGACCTCGCGAGGGTGTCACGGCCTGGGCGTTTTCCGCGGCGGGGCTCGGCGCGGGCCTTGGGGCCGCGACCGCGGTCGCCTACGGAATCATGGTGCTCGTCGCCAGCCTCCCCGGTGGACTCGTGCTGCTCGGGGAGCGACTCCCCCGGCGCTCACCAGCCCTTCTCGGCGACCAAGGCGATCTTGCGCACGCGTCCGGACCGCATCCATTCGCTCCAGAGCCGGTGGGCACTCAGCAGTTCCTCCAGCGCCTCTTCTCCGATCTCCGCAGCAATGTCAGGCGCATCGGCGGCGAACGCTTCGGTCAGCGATTCGGCCATGACGGCGTGCGACTCGGTGCAGTCCTCCTGCCAGCGGACGGCCAGCCCGACCCGGTCCAAGGAAGCGAGCAGCTCGTCGATCGGGATCAGCCACACGGTGTCGGCGTCGGGCATCCGCTCCCGCTCCGCCTCGGTGAGGGGCGCGCCCGCCTCGACGGTGCAGGCGAACCGCCCGCCGGGCGCGAGTGCGCCGAAGATCTCCCGCAGCAAGGGCTCCTTCTCGGCAAAGGCAAGCATCGTCTCGAGCAGGAGCACCACGTCGAACGGGCCCGCGGGGATCGGGGGAATCCGGGCCACCTCGAAGCGACAGGTGAGGTCGCCGGCACGCCGGCGGGCGATCTCGACGGCGTCGGCGCTGTAGTCGACCCCGAGGTAGTCGCAGCCCACCTCCCGGGTGATGAAGCGCCCGGGACCGCTGACGCCGCAGCACAGATCCAGCACCGAGACGCTCGGGCCGATGCTCGCCTCACGCGCCAGCGCCCGAACTTCACCGGCGCGCATGAAGCTCTCCTGTTCGACGTACTCGCCGGGCGGATACGCGCCGACTCGCGCCCGCTCGAGGGCACGGACGAAGGGGGCGCGCTCGTCCTGCTTCACCCCGAGGATGCTAGTCCGCCAGGAGATGCCAGCCTGCCGGGAAGCATCGGCCTGCGGTCGGAGTCCTAGTAGACATGGCAGCCAATCCCCCGGGCGCAGAAGCACGGACGCCGCGGCCGGCCCTCACCGTCTCTTCGACGGTGCTGGTCGCGCAGGCGGTCCTGATCGCCGGCCTCGTGGCCGCAGCCGGCCTCGATGGCAACGGCCTCGGAGCCGCGGGCTGGGCGACCGGCCTCGCCTGCGCGGGGGCGATGAGCCTGGCGCTGGCGCGCGGGCGCGCCCGTTGGGGCAGCGACCGCCTCGGTCCGGCCGACTGGGTGACGCTCACCCGAGCCGCGCTCACGGTCGGCATCGCGGCACTGGTCGCCGACGCATTCACCGAGTCCGTGCCGGTCGCCCTGTTGGTGTCGCTCGCGTCGATCGCGCTCGTCTTCGACGCGGTCGACGGGCAGGTTGCGCGGCGCACCCAGACGACGTCCGCGCTGGGTGCACGGATGGATGGGGAGGTCGACGCATTCCTGATCCTGGTCCTGAGCGTGTACGTCGCCGGGTCGGTCGGGGCCTGGGTGCTCGCGATCGGCGCGGCGCGCTACGCGTTCCTCGTGGCCGGATCCATGCTTCCGTGGCTGCAGGCGCCGTTGCCGGCGCGCCCTTGGCGCAAGGTCGTATGCGCCACCCAGGGAATCGTCCTCACGTTCGCCGCCGCGGGCGTACTGCCGTTGGCTCTGACGCAGGCCGCACTCGGCTTCGCGCTCGCGCTGCTTGCCGAGTCGTTCGGCCGCGACGTGTGGTGGCTATGGAGCCACAGGCGCGGAGGGGCTGCCCGGTCCGATGACGGCGCGGACCCGGGGCCCGCAGACGGCGGACGCGGATGGGCGCGCGCACGGGCGGTCGTCGCCGTCGGGCTGACGGCTCTGTCGATCGCGATCGTGTGGGCCGCGCTCGTTGCTCCGGACCAGCCGGACCATTTCGGGTCGACCGCTTTCCTGCGAGTCCCGATCGAGGGTCTCGTCCTGATCGCGCTCGCGCTCGCCCTGCCCGACACCGCTCGCCGGATCCTGGCGGTGCTCGCTGGGCTCTCTCTCGCGTTGGTGGCAGTCCTGAAGGTCGTCAACTACCTGGTCTTCTCGTTGTTCGATCGGCCGTTCGAACCCCTGGGCGACATCGGGCAGATCGGGAACGCCCTCGAAACCCTGCGCCTGACGGAGGGTGCGTCGCAGGCGCGGCTGATCGAGATCGGCGCCGTGCTGGGCGCGGTGGCCGCCGTCTTCCTCCTGCCCCTTGCGATGCTCCGGCTGACCCGGGTCGCGGCCGACAATCGCAACTTCGCACTCCGGGCTGTTGCCGGCCTCGGCGCCGTCTGGGCGGTGTCTGCCGTGCTCGGCGCCCAACTCGTCTCCCACACGCCGATCGCCTCCGCCATCTCCGCGAGTGTGCTCGTCGATGGAGTACGGACGGTGCAGGCCGAAGTGGACGACGTGGGCGTTTTCGCCGCCGAGATCAAGCACGACCCGTACCGCGACGCGCCGGCCGATTCGCTGCTGCGGGCGCTGCGCGGGAAGGATGTCCTGCTCGTCTTCGCCGAGTCCTTCGGCCGGGTGGCGCTCGAAGAATCCTCGTTCGCGCCCGAGGTCAACAAAGCGCTGACCGCAGGGGACAGGCGACTGGCGAGCGCCGGATTCCACTCCCGCAGCGGCTTCCTGATCTCACCGACCTTCGGCGGCGGCAGTTGGCTGGCGCACTCGACGCTGCACTCGGGCCTCTGGGTCAACAACCTGCGCCGCTACGCCCAGTTGCTGCCCGAACGGCGCTTCACGCTCGCCTCGGCGTTCAATCGCGCCGACTGGCGGACCGTCGACGACGTGCCCTCCAACGACCGTCCCTGGCCGGAAGGGAAGGCCTTCTACCACTGGGACAGGATCTACGACCGCAACCAGGTCGGCTATCGCGGCCCGACGTTCTCCTACTCGTCGATGCCCGACCAGTACGTCTACTCGGCGCTGCAGCGGCTGGAGCTCGGGAAGACGCACCGCCGGCCGCTGTTCGCAGAGGTGGACACCGTCACGGGCCACCAGCCCTGGAACCGCATCCCCGAAGAAATCGGATGGAACCAGGTGGGGAAGGGCGCGATATACGACCACCTGCCGAATCACTACGAAGGCGGATCCTTCCTGTCCTATTGGGGCGACGCGCGGCGTGTCCAGGCGAACTACGGCAGGTCGATGGTCTACACGCTCAACACCCTCACCAAGTTCATCCAGCGCTACGGCAAGAAGAACCTCGTGGTGATCGAGCTCGGCGACCATCAGCCGCGCAACCCCGTCACCGGCGAGCAGGCCGGCCACCAGGTCCCGATCTCGATCATCGCCCACGACCCGAAGGTGTTGAAGCGGATCGAAGACTGGGGCTGGAACCCCGGCCTGAGGCCTCGCAGGGACGCACCGGTCTGGCCGATGAGCTCCTTCCGCAACCGGTTCCTCGATGCCTTCGACTCTAAACCGGCGGCCCGGTAGCGGCATGTCCGACCGCCCCTACACCCTGCTGAGCTGCGCATTGTCGATCGACGGCTACCTCGGCAGCGCGGCGCCACGGCGTCTCGAGCTCTCCAACGACGCCGACTTCGACCGGGTCGACGAGGTGCGTGCCTCCTCCGATGCGATCCTCGTGGGGGCGACCACCGTTCGGACCGACAACCCGCGCTTGCTGGTGCGATCGCAGGGCCGCCGCGAGGAGCGGGCGGCCCGGGGTCTTCCACCGTCGCCGATGAAGGTCACCATGACCGAACGGATGGAGCTCGACCCGGGCGCCGACTTCTTCACCGCGGGCGACACCGAGAAGCTCGTCTACTGCTCGAGCCCGAGGGTGTCCGACGCCCGGTCGCGCCTCGGGTCCGTGGCGACCGTCGTGGACGGTGGCCGGCAGATGAAGATGCGCCGCCTCACCGAGGACCTCAGCGAGCGGGGCGTGCAGCGCCTGATGGTCGAGGGCGGCGGCACAGTCCACACCCAGTTCCTGACCGGCGATCTCGTCGATGAGCTGCAGTTGGTCGTCGCCCCGTTCTTCGTCGGCGACTCCCGCGCGACCCGCTTCGTCAGCGACGGACGCTTCCCCTGGAATCCCGACCGACGCGCACGGCTCGCGGAGGTCCGGCAGATCGGCGATGTGGTGCTGCTGCGCTACGCCCTCTCGGCCCGCTTCGAGATCGACTGAGGACACGACGATGCCGCCGGCTCCAGCGACTATCCGCACCCACGTCTCGATACCCCTGCGCTTCTCCGACGGCTACGCCACCTTCGCCCGGGTGTTCAGCTTCGACGGCCTGCAGGACGGCCGCGAGCACGTCGCCTTCGGCCTCGGCGATCGAGCGGCCCCGGTCACCTCCACGGAAAGCCGGACGGAGCCGCTCGTCCGGCCGCACAGCGAGTGCCTCACCGGGGACGTGTTCGGCAGCGAACGGTGCGACTGCGGCCCGCAGTTGCGGGAGGCCGTCGAGCGGATCGCCGACTCCGGTGGCTACCTGTTGTACCTGCGACAGGAGGGACGCGGCATCGGCCTCTACCCCAAGCTCGATGCCTACGCTCTGCAGGACGACGGGCTGGACACCTACGAAGCCAATCTCGCTTTGGGCCACCGCGAGGATGAGCGCAGCTACCTCGTCGCCGCGCAGATGCTGCACGCGCTGGGGGCCTCGCGGGTCGCCTTGCTCTCCAACAATCCCGACAAGGCAGGCCAGCTCGGCCGCTTCGGGGTGACGGTGACCGAGCGGGTGCCGACCGGCGTCCACCTGTCCGCCGCGAACGCCCGCTATCTGGCGACGAAGGCACTCGACGGCGGACACACGCTGGACGTCCCGCCCCCAGCGGCCTGAGATCCGATCCTCACCAAAGGACGAGCAGGTCGTCGTGACCCACTGTGGCCACGAGCTTCCCGGCATCTGCCTGCTCGAGGCGCCGGCGCGCGTAGGGCTCGCATTCGCCGACCAGCTCGGCCTCCTGCTCGCAGGCGGCTTCCACCCATCCGGTGAACCACTCCGCGGTCAGGTCGGAGCGCTCGGGCCCGAGGCGCCAGGGGCTGGGCCTGACGATGACCTCGGCGCCCAGCCGGCGGAACGTCTCGGCCGCGACCTCGACGGCATCCGGTCCGAGCAGCCTGCCGCGCTGCGTCGTGCGGCGTTGGTGGGCGTCGAACGCGGCGGCCACACAGCGGTCCAATGGGTCCGCGGGCGCCATCTCGACGCGACCGGATACCGAAAGGGTCAGCAGGACCGGGCACCCGGCCCCCGCGCAGAGGACGGCCAGCCGGTTCAGCTCCTCGCCGGTGAACAGGTCCAGCAGCGCCGAGGCGGTGATCAGGGTCGCACCCGCGAGGTCATCCGAATTCAGCCGGGCGAGGTCCGTGCGCATCGCCGCCACGGTGACCGCCGCGCCGTCGGCCGCCGGCCCGGGCACGTCGGCAACTGCCCGCGCCAGCAGATCCTCGTCTCGGTCGTGGAGGATCCAGTGCTGGGGTCCCGTCAGCAGCGGAGCCAGCCAGCGGCCCATTGAGCCGGTGCCGCAGCCGAGGTCGTGGATAACCCTGGAACCGCCGACGGGGAGCGCCCGCTCGAGGGCCTCGGCGAGGTCGCGGGCGCGGGCCTCGGCGTCCGCCGGCTCCCGCAGGGCGAGCCATCCGGAGCTGACGCGGATCACCTCGGCGCCGCTCATGGCGAAACCTCGGCCAGGACCCCGGCGACGACCGCCGCCGTGGCCTGCCAGCGCGGGAGCGACTCACGTCGCTGGGCGGCGGACCGACGCAGCCGTGCCCTCAGCTCGGCGTCGCCGAGCCAGGTGCTCAGGGCGTCGGCGAGCGCGACCGGGTCCTCGGGCGCCACGAGCAGTCCCGGCCGGGTCCCGGACTCATCCTCGCCGAGAGCCTCCCCCACTCCCCCGACCTCGGCAGCGACGACCGGCAGGCCACGCGCGAGCGCCTCGGTGACGACCATCCCGTAGGTCTCGGCTCGCGACGCCAGTACCAGCAGGTCCGCCGAGGCGTAGCTGCGGTCGAGATCGGCTCCGGTCCGCGGTCCGGGGAAGGACACCCGCCCGCCCGATCCTCGGCCCAGCGAGCGCCGGCGCAGCCTTTCGGCGAAATCCGGGTCGCGATCCAGGCTGCCCACGCAGGTGCAGTGCCAGGGGAGCGCCGCGATCGATTCAAGCGCCTCGAGCAGGACGTCGTGCCCCTTACCGAAGGTCACCGCACCGACGCAGAGCAGTGCTTCGCCGGCCTCTGTGCCCGTCACCAGTTCGACGGCCGTGGCACCCGGCTCGGCCACATGCACCCGGTCCGCGGGAAGGTCGTAGAGCTCCAGCAGCCGGCGTCGAGCCCAGGCGCTCGTGGTCACGGTGGCGGTGGCGGCGGTGAGGACCTCGCGCTCCCGCTGCCGCGTGGCGTCGTCGACGGGCCGATGCCCGAGCGGCATGTGGACGAGCACGATCAGCCGCAGGCGGCTCGCCTGCGGCGCGAGCACCGCCGGCGCGGTCGAGGCGATCAGCCCGTCGAGCAGCACGACGGCGTCGTCGGGGATCTGCCGCAGCGTCCTTTCGAGAGCCGCAAACGACGCGGCGTCGGGAAGTCCCCAGAACCCGCCGACGGCGCACTCGTGCACCGTCCAGCCCTGCGAGCCGAGCTCGTCGCAGAGATGACGGTCGTAGGTGTTGCCGCCGCTCGGCCGGAGCGGATCGTCGACGCCGTCGGGCAGGACGACGTACACGGTCCTCACAACGGCCGTTCGTAGCTCGCCCAGGCGATGTGGGACTCGTGCAGGGTGACCAGGAGGGCGCCCTGCTCCCGGGCGGGCTCGTCCGCCGCGCCGGCGAGCACGCGCTCGGCGAGTCGGTCGGCGACCAACCGCGCGAGCTCCTCCGTCGTCGTGTTCAGCTCCGCCAGGGTGGGCTCGTCGTCGAGATTTCGATAGGTGAGCTCGCCCAGCACCGCTCGCAAATGCTCAGACGCGAGGCCGATGTCGATCACGATGCCGTCGGCGTCGAGGTCGAGGCGCCGGAACGTGGCGTCGACCACGTAGGTGGCGCCGTGCAAGCGCTGACCGGGCCCGAAGGTCTCGCCGCGCAGGCTATGGGCAATCATCATGTGGTCGCGGACGGTCAGGCTGAACACGGGTCACTCCCCCTCGTAGGTGATGGTGTGGCAAAGCTCCGGCGGGTGCCCGGCGGCGAGCCGGGCCATCAGGTCGGGCAGGTCGCGGAAGCGGGACTGCCCGGTGAGCAAGACGTCGAAGGCGGGGTCGCGCAGCAACTCGAGCGCGAGCGCGATGCGCTCGGCGGCCGTGCGGCGCCCGGCGCGGGCCGGCGAGATCGTGCCGACCTGGCTGGCGCGGATGGCGAGGCGGCCGGAGTGGAAGGCGCCGCCGAGCGACAGCCGGACCTCCTTGTCGCCGTACCAACTGAGGTCGATCACCGTGGCCTCGGGCGCGAGCAGGTCGAGCGATTGCTGGAGCCCGGCGGCGGTGGCGCTGGCGTGCACGACCAGATCGCGATCGCCGCGGGCATCGTCAGGCAGCGCGAAGTCGACGCCGAGCGCGGCGGCGACCTCGGCCCGGCCGCCATCGACGTCCACGAGCGTCACCTGGGTTGCTGGGAAGGCGCTCAGCAGGCGGGCCACGCAGCAGCCGACCATCCCGGCACCGACGACCGTGACCCGGTCGCCGATCAGCGGTGCCGCGTCCCAGAGGGCGTTGACCGCGGTCTCGACCGTGCCGGCGAGGACGGCGCGAGTCGGAGGCACGTCCTCGGGCACGACGGTCACCGCGCCCGCCGGCACGACGTAGGCGCTCTGGTGCGGGTAGAGGCAGAAGACCGTGCGGCCGCGGAGGTCAGAGGGTCCGTGCTCCACCGTCCCGACGCTGAGGTAGCCGTACTTGACGGGACCGGGGAAGTCCCCCTCCTGGAAAGGCGCCCGCATCGCCTCGTGCTGGTCCGGCGGCACGGCGCCCTGGAAGACCAACGTCTCGGTGCCCCGGCTGACGCCGGAGCAGATGGTGCGGACCAGCACCTCGTCGGGTCCGGGGTCCCGAAGCGCGGCAGGTCGGATCTCGCCGCAGCCAGGTGAGCGCAGCCAGAATGCGCGCGCGTCAAGAGATCGGGGCGTTCCCATCAAGGCGGTCTACGGGCCGGTCGCGGCGGAAGTTCATAGGTCCGTTGGACGGCTTGAACCTAGGGCGAGCCGCGTCCGTAGGTCGCCGTGAAGCGCTCAACCGATGCCCCGAGGAGACCCGAACCGCGAGCGCGAGGTGCGCGAGGCCTACGCCGCTCATTCGACTGAGCTCTACGGACTAGCGATCCGCTTTCTTGGCGACCCCGAGCTCGCCGAAGAGGCAGTCCAGCAAACCTTCCTGCTCGCCCGGAGGGCGGAGGACCACTTCGACCCCGAAGTCGGCAACCTCCGCAGCAGACTCTTCGCGACCTTGCGCAGCGTGGTCCTCGAACTAGGAAGTGCCCGAGCAGCGCAATCGCCGGACGCCGAGGGCGGAGTCGAGGCGACAGTCAAACGTCTCGAGCACTCGTTCCTCGCCTGGCAGCTCGAGGAAGCGATGCGCAGGATCAGCGAGCAGCACCGCCGGGCCCTGATCGAGACCTTCTACCGGGGCCGGTCCTACGCCGAGGTCGGAGCCGAACTCAGCGTTCCGCAAGGAACCGTGAAGAGCCACGTCAATGACGCCCTGCGAGCGCTGAAGGTGGCGCTGGGGGAGGTAGCGATTGAGGGCTGCGAGCCCCGAGAGTGGCAAGGCTGGTTATAGCGGGGCAGGATTCGAATCTGCGACCTTCGGGGTTATGAGCCTGATCCGTTGGATCGGCTGGACTACGTGGAACGCGTCCTAGGGCGGTTTCCGCAGGATTGAACTACGTGGGAGATCGGCTGGAATCTGTGGGGCATGTTGCCCCATTTGTTACCCCAGCCCGCGGCCACTCGGGGCCCCACTCAAGGCCGCTCGTAGCGAGCCAGACACATCCGCCCATCAGCGGTTGCTCAGGCCCTGCCGGAGATAGGCGGCGAGTCGATCATTCTCTGCCTGGCTTCGCCTGACAAGAGGCTGCCACCATTCATCCGGAAGGACATAGGGACAGGCGTGCAACACGTTGTCGAGTCCCTGCAGCGACCCCCCAGGGAATGACTCACGAAATTGGACAAGGTGGGAGGCGCTGCAGAACCTAATGTCGCATCCCATCCGCGACTCCAAAGCCTCGGCGCGCTGGCTCAGCGACGCAGAAGGATGGGGACCAACAATGAGAACGGCGCGAAACCGCCGCCCCAGCGGGAGAAGTTGTGGTGCATCCGCTACATACCGAGCGATCGCGTCCTGATCGTCCTTCGGGAGCGAATAACCACTCTCCGCAGCGGTGCTCTTGGCATCGATGAGAACGAAGTCGCCTTCCGGGAGCTCTAGATAGATGTCGCCGAGAGGATCAGCCGGCTTCGCAGCGACGATGCGGCAATTGAAGCTGGCCAGCAGGTCGACGAGCCGCCTTTGGAAGGCGACGGCAACGGCGCCTTGGCCACCGTGCTCGGCCCGGGCAGCGCTCCCCTGAGCCGCCAGACCAGTCAGGTCGGAGAAATCGAGAGAGGGCCGCGCCGTCGTCGCGGGCTCAAGCACCGATGCTGCATGCATCATCACCATGCCCTTTACGAGGGTCTCGCGACCAACGGGTTCATCGCCGAGATCGGCGAATTCACGCCAGAGGCGGCGAAAGCTTTCATCGATGCGTCCCGATTCCGGACTATCCGCTGAAATGCCCCGGCAGAGGGCAATGCCAATCCAAAGGACTCTTACCGCGGCGACGGTGGGGACAAGCATGTAGCGGCGAAAGGCCGCCGCCAGGGCCTCCGGCGACGACCGATCCTCCTCGTACCGCTCGGGCAGCTTCTCGAAGCTCGACGTCGCCGCAGCGATCTCCCCGGCGTTCAGGGTCCTCTCTCGCACTGCCGAGGCAGCGGCCGCGGATAGGCCGAACATCCCTGCGGCAACGCTCGGCTCGTAGGCCGATGACCCACCGAAATGCCATTCCCAGTCACCCCTCTCCTCCTCTGATCGAAGGGGCGCAAGGTCAGCACCTTGCACGTCGAGCACAAGATCGATGAGCCGGTCGCTCAGATTCGTCAGGCGATGCATGTCGACCTCAGTCGTCCATTGCATCGCCGTCGGCGAAGTGGCCAATAGGCATTCCGCCGTTTCCCGAGGAGACTTACAGCGATAGATATCGTCGATCCACATCACCCGAGGACGTTACGGACAGACCGAGACGGAGCTTGCTTTGCCACACCGTCACTGAAGTTGATACGACCAGCGAGCGGTTCCTTGGGGCGAGGTTCGTGAGGAACGACTGGAATCCGCGAGAGCCGCTGCCCATCTTGTGCCTCATCGAACGATTGACTCCCCGGTCTCAACCGCGAAATAGCAGGGGGACCGGAAACGTGAACGCAGCTAGACAGACCCCAAGACGGCCTTCCCCACCACCGCGGCAGCATCTCGTGCGGGGACGTGTTCGAAAAATCGGATGACCTTCCAGCCGTCCTCAATCAACGCCGCATCGTTTCTGCGGTCCCGCTCGACGTTGCGCGCGAGCTTGGGCCCCCAATAGCTACGATTCGCCTTGGGAATCTGGCCGTGCTCGGGACACTGGTGCCAGAAGCAGCCATCAACGAAGACTGCGACCTTCGCGCGAGTGAAGACCACGTCGGGTCTGACACGCCCCGCGCTGAGGTTGAGCGGCAGATCCTTCCGAAATCGCAATCCGAGCCGGTGGAGTTCAGAGCGGAGCGCCAGCTCGGGCGTCGTATCAGCGCGGCGATTCGCCTTCATCGTCTGCCTCGCGCAGTGACTGCTCGGAGATGGACTTCCCGCCACTACGAACAAGGCTAACGCGAAGGCGACCAGCCTCGACCGTGCAAGGCTTCCGCAACGGCCACTCCAACCGCGTAGGCAACTGGCGGAGCGACTGAATTTCCGATCTGCCCGAGGGCCATGTAGGTCGCGCCTTCGAAGTGCCAATCTTCCGGAAAACCTTGAAGCAGGCCGCAGTCGGCAACACTCAGCCTGAAGTCACCGTTCTTGGCGGGAAATGCGCTTGCCGCGGCGCGATCCCCAGCGACCCCGTTCGGCCAGATTCCCAGCTTCGCCCAAGCGCGCTGAGCGGAGGCGCTGCTGAGAATTGACGTCGTGTGCCGCGGCCCAGTGAGGGTGCTGCGGATGGTCGGCGCAATGGCATCGTAGCCAGTGGCGGGCAACCCCAGCACGGCACGAACGCCGAGGGTCGGGGCTAGGCCATCAACCGGCTCCCCTGGCATGTGGTGAGTTGGCGTGGGCACCACAAACCGAGCAAAGTCACGCTTCCTTCGGAACCCGACAAATACGACGCGCCGGCGGCGCTGCGGGACCCCGAAGTCGTGCGCGCTCATCTGAAAAGTTGCGACGTGGTAGGCCTTGGCCAGTGGGCCGTAAAAAGACCGGCGAAGATAGCCCTGAAACTTCGGCCCCGCCAGTGCCGCCACGTTCTCTGCCACGAAGGCTTGGGGTCGGACGGCGAGCACGCTGCGGACGAAGTCCGGGAGCAGGTTGCGCCCGTCGCGCGCGCCCTTCTGCCTCCCGGCGGTGGAAAACGGCTGACAGGGCGGACCTCCATGAAGCACGTCTGCCACGCCTCGATGCTGCTTCCAGTCGACGCTTTTCACGTCGCCCTCGGGACCCGATCGGACCGTCCAATCAGGGCGGTTCAGGGAGAGCGTTGCGCCGGCCGCCTCAAGGGTGTCGTACGAGGCAACATGGCCGAATCCCGCGCAGTCGATACCGAGATCAAGTCCGCCGCCGCCGCTGAAAAGGGAGAGGGCCACGAGACCGTGATCCTCGACCTGGGGCATGAGATCGGCCGGGTCGAAGTTCGGGACGTTGAGTGGGTGGAGCGACTTCGGACCCTCCCCCGCAAGCGCCTTGAGCTTTGCTCGGTGGGACAGCCGAGAAGTCGCACGAAAGATCGCTCGCTGCTCCTCGGTCAGATCGCGCCCCTGGTACCAGGGGGCCTCCGTGCCGCGGCTGTACTGACTCATATGCGGCTCGGCCGGAACGTCATGTGGCACGCAAGTTACGGCGAAGGGCGGCGGAAACGATCCGGGCGCCGTCAAGCGACCCCCGGCCTGCATTTAGTCCTCCAGCGCCTCTACAACGAGCTCACGAAGGCGGGCGGCGTGATTGCGCTCGATCCGCTCCCAACCTTTGAAGTAGCTCGGAGAGATATGGGGATTGTTGAGCGTCGAGCCGCGTTCAATGAGATAGCGACTCCTCAATTGGAGCATCTCCAGCATCGCAGCACGCGAATATCGCTCCCCTGGCAGATCCGCCGCATCTCGATAGCGCTGACGCTTGTACTGCCTCTTCATAATTTGGTAAGCGTCCTCGTATCCAAAGTCCTCTGACTCGCCCAAGACAGCCGAGAGGATCTCGTCGTCAAGAAGATCGGGAATCACCTCTGCAAGAAGGATGTCCAGAGCTATATAGGCGGCTTTCTGGTCAAACCAGGGCTTCATTCGTTTCGGCGAGCCGTACAGGCAGTACTGAAGCTTGAGTTCTCCTCCCTCTTGGCCATAGACACCGAACAGCCAGTGCAGCGGCCTCCACTTCTCTATGTAGTGCAAGCCGAAGTCGCGAGCCATCGAGATGTCTGGCGTTCCTCCGGTCGCCGACTTCAGCTCAAACGAGATCTTCCCTCCCCGCAGCGGCAGTGGCGCCACGGAACCCTCGAGCTCAAGGACAGCATCAATGCCCGACCGACCAAACTCCTCTGGCTTGGTGAGGTTGAACAGCGTGCGCATCTCTCGCTCGCGAACGTCGTCCTGCGCAGACACAACCAAGAAATACCACGACGATCGGCTGCAGCATCTGCAGCTCGCGCACCTATACAGACTGGGGATCTACGAAGGACTCAAAGCAGCCCCTCAGACCTCATCTTGCCCCACGGCCGATTTTGCACCCTGTTGTCTTACAGACAACAAACCGAAAGCCCCGCAAATGCGGGGCTTTCGTCAATAGCGGGGGCAGGATTCGAACCTGCGACCTTCGGGTTATGAGCCCGACGAGCTACCTGGCTGCTCCACCCCGCGGCGGATTGGGAATGCTAGCACCGGTGGGGTGATTGGACGCCTGGGCTGTGGTTAGCCGCAAGGGAGCTGGCCAGTGGGGAGGCAGCGACTCCGCTTAGAGTGCCGGGCCATGCCTGGGGCCCGTAAGCGCGTGGCGGTGATCGACGTCGGCACGAATTCGGCGCGGTTGCTGGTCGCCGACGTGGAGGGCCGGCGGGTCGAGCCGGTGGAGCGGCGCAGCACGGTGACGCGGTTGGGCCGGGGGGTCGACCTCTCCGGCCGGCTCTCGGCCGAGGCGATCGAGGATGCCTGCGCGGCGATCGGCGAGTACATCGGCGTGATCGAGGAGCTCGGGGCCGAGCGGGTCGACGCGATCGCCACCAGCGCCGTGCGGGACGCCGAGAACGGCTCCGCCTTCATCGCCGAGCTGCGGGAGCGGTTCGCGCTCTCGGCCCGGGTCCTCGACGGCGAGGAGGAGGCGCGGTCCACCTACCTCGGCGCCAGCTCCGAGCAGCTTCCCACAGTGCCGACGCTGGTGATCGACATCGGCGGCGGCTCGACCGAGCTGATCGTCGGCGAGGGCGAGGAGATCGCCTGGCACGCCTCGCTGCAGGCAGGGGTCGTCCGCCACACCGAGCGCCACATCGGCTCCGACCCCCCCACCGCCATCGAGCTGGAATCCCTCGCCGCCGACGTCCGCGGCCTGGTCCAGGAGGCCATGCCCGCGGGGCTCGCCGCCGCGGCCGGCGTCGCCGTCGCCGGAACGCCCACCTCCCTGGCAGCGATCGAGCTCGAGCTCGAGCCCTACGACCCCAACCGGGTCCACGGCCACCGCCTTCTCCTGCCCTCGATCCAGCGCATGCTCTCCCAACTTGCATCCGCCCCATTGTCCAAACGGGTGAAAATCCCCGGCCTTCACGCCGATCGGGCGCCGACGATCGTCTCCGGGGTGGTCATCCTGGTCGAGGCGATGCGAGCATTCGACCTCGACCAAATCACCGTCTCTGAGCACGACATCCTTTATGGGACGGCGATTTTGGCGGGTCAGGGCTGACCTATTTGGACCGCTCCTGCGGTCTAAAACTCTCGCCGTACCGGGTGGACAGAATGGACCGGTGCACCCCGACATTTGGGCTATTCCGCTTACTGAACCCCAAAAATTAGGTATCCTCCCCCTACCGGCTATTCAGTAGCTGGTTTTGGGCCGACTAGACGCATCGGACAGCCGGGCGCATAATCGGCTCACTGGGGAAAGATCTGGGGTTCGCCTCGGTCTGCACCTAGTGACAGGGCTTAGGCGATTGCCGCATCATGGCGCCTCCCGCCGTCTGGGCCCATCAAATAAAGGTCCCTGAAGACGTACCCCTGCCCGTCCTGAGGGACCGACTTGAATCGGTCGTCAGCAATGGCGGCCGATTCTCGTTTCTGGGGCCGTTTCTCCGCCCCGCCCGCCGGCGTAGCGCCTAGGCGAGGTTCGATTTGCGCGGGTAGGCGACCTCGGGATCGGTCAGCACGTTGACCAGCGTCGGCCGGCCGGAGGCGAATGCGCGCTCCAGCGCCGGCTTCAGCTCGTCGGGCTCGCGGACCAGGATCCCGTCGCACCCGAGCGACTCGACCAGCTCGTCGTAGCGCGTCTCCGGCTGCAGCTCGGCCGCAACCGAGTAGCCGTAGAGGAACTTCATCGGGTGGTGCTCGAGCGCCCAGATCCCGTTGTTGCCCATCACCCCGACGACGCCGAGGCCGTGGCGGGCCATCGTGTCGAACTCCATGCCCGCGAAGCCGAAGGCGCCGTCGCCGAGCAGCAGGCAGACCTGGCGGTCGGGATGGGCGACCTTGGCGCCGATCGCCTGGCCCGGCCCGGCGCCGAGGCAGCCGAACGGGCCCGGGTCCATCCAGCAACCCGGCTGGTAGGTGTCGATGAAGCGGCCGGCGTAGGAGACGAAGTCGCCGCCGTCGCCGACCACGATCGCGTCGCGGTCGAGCACTTCGCCGAGCTCGCGGTAGACCCGCACCGGGTGCAGCGGCGAGCGCGCCTCGTCGAGCTCCTCCTGCTCGGCCGCGCGCTTCTCCTGCTCGACGTTGCGCAGCTGCTCGATCCAGGGCGCGGTGCCCCGCGGGTCCTCGCCGACGCCCTCGCGCAGCGCCGCCAGGGTCGCCCGCACATCGCCGACCAGGTCGACCTCGGGGGCGCGGTTGGCGCTGAGCGCGTTCGGCGCGACGTCGAGGCGGACGATCCTCGTCTCCTCGCCGAAGCTGCCGCCGAAGCCGAGCCGGAAGTCCATTGGCACGCCGACCACAAGCGCCACGTCGGCGCCCTTCAGGGCCGTGCCGCGGGCGCGGCTGAAGGCGAGCTCGTGATCCGCCGGCAGGCAGCCGCGGCCGAGCCCGTTGAGGAAGACGGGGATGCCGCGGGCCTCGGCCAGAGCGCGCAGCTCCTCCTCGCCGTGGCCCCAGTAGAGACCGGTGCCGGCCATGATCGCCGGCCGCTCCGCCGCCGCCAGCAGCGCCACCGCCTCCTCCACCCCATCGGCCGGCTGCGCCGCCGCTGCTGCCGCCGCTGCCGGCACCTCGACCTCGGCCTCGGTGAAGACGACGTCGAGCGGATAGTCGAGGAAGGTGGGACCGCTGGGCGCCTGCAGCGCCTGGTCGAGCGCCGCCGCGGTCAGGGCCGCGATCTCGCCCGGCTGCTTCGCCGTCGCCGCCGACTTGACCAGCGGCGAGACGAAGGGAAGGTGGTCGATCTCCTGCAGCGAGCCCGAGCCCCAGCGCATCTCCGGGGCGCGCCCGCCGAGGACGCAGACCGGCGAGTTGTTGGCCTGGGCACCGGCGATCGCGCTCATCCCGTTGGTCACCCCCGGCCCCGCGGTCAGCGCCGCGACGCCGATCCCGCGGGTCGCCTTGGCGATGCCCTCGGCGGCGAAGGCCGCGGTCTGCTCGTGGCGCACGTCGAGGATCCCGATCCCCTCCTCGCGGCAGCCGTCATATATGGAGAACAGGTGTCCCCCAGAGAGAGTGAAGAGGGTTTCGACCCCCCTCGACTTCAAGACCTTCGCGACAATCCGCCCCCCGTGCTCTTGCATCGGCGGAGCCTATTGAAGGTTCCAACGGCGAGCTACCATCGCCTGGCCCGGGTGGCGAAACTGGCAAAAGCGGCGCCCTTAAAAGGCGCTGCCCCTTCGGGGGCTTGCGGGTTCGAGTCCCGCCCCGGGCATTCCACTGCGGAACGGCCAGGCGTGAAGCCTAAAAATCCCTGGTGCTAGGCCTAAAACCGCAATAAATGTTCGCGGACCGCAACTCGACCCTTGTTACGGTGTCCATAGGTCAAGGAAACGCCTTCCCTGGAGGAGAGCTTGGAGGCATCAGCACTTACCCACGCCAGTCGCCGCGGACTCTTGGCCCGCCGCTCCCCGCTGCTCAAATTGCAGGGGGACGAGAAGTTGATCGCGATGGCCCGCAGCGGCAACCCCGGTGCGTTCGAGACCATCGTCGACCGTTACCAGGGCCGCCTGCTCGGCTTCTGCCGCCAGATGCTCGGCTCGACCGAGGACGCCGAGGACGTGCTGCAGGAGGTCTTCGTCAACGCCTACCGGGCGATGCTCGCCGACGAGCGTGAGATCAACCTCCGCCCCTGGCTCTACCGGATCGCCCGCAACCGCTGCCTCAATCACCTGCGCAAGCCGACGGCCGACGCGCAGGAATCGATGGACATGGTGCCCGCGGTCGAGGCCTCCTCAACCGCGGAGAAGGTCCATAACCGCGAGGAGTTCCGGCAGATCATCTCCGACGTCAACAAACTTCCCGAGACCCAGCGCTCGGCCCTGCTGCTGCGCGAGATGGACGCCCTCTCCTACGAGGAAATCGCCGCCGCGATGGACACCACGGTGCCGTCGGTCAAGTCGCTGCTGGTGCGGGCACGGATCTCGCTGGCCGAGGCCAGCCAGGCCCGCCTGCTGACCTGCGGCGAGGTGCGGCTGGAGCTCTCCGAAGCCGCCGAGGGCCTGCGCAAGGTCTCCTCGCCGGTCCGGCGCCACGTCCGCGAGTGCGACGAATGCGCCGACTTCCGCTCCCAGGTCCGCTCCAACGAGAAAGCGCTGGCGGCGCTCTTCCCGGTCGGACCGTTGATCGCTTTCAAGGGCTTCATCCTCTCCAAGCTCGGGCTCGGCGGCGCCAGCGCCGGCGGAGCCGGTGCAGCTGGAGCAGGAGCCGCGGGTGCCGGAGTGGCCGGTTCGGCCGCAGTCGGCGGCGTCGGCGCTGCGCTCACCGGCGGCGGTGCCGCTGGAGGGATCGGCGCGATCGGCGGCGCGATCGGCACCAAGGCCGTGGCCGGCGTCGTCACCGCGGCCGTGCTCACCGCTGGCGCGGTCGAGGTGAAGGAACAGACCAGGTCGCACCCGGTCGCACCCACCGCGCAGGTCAGCAGGCAGCTCGAGATCCCGCGCGCAACCCCTGCTGTGGCGATCGCCCAGCCGGAGCCGGTGATCAAGACCAACGCCGAGATCGAGGCGCCGGCGGCCGCACCGGTCGCGACGCCGACGGTTCCGAGTGAGGAAGCAGCGGCGGAGGAAGTTCCCGCCACCACGGCGACCGGCACTGAAGACGAAGCCGACGGCTCCGGCGCCGACGAAGAAGTCGCCGCCGGCAACGGCGAGACGGAAGGCCTGAACACGGCCACCCCGTCGACCGGCTCGACCCCCGGCGCCCACGACGGCAACCCGGTTGTCGTCACCGTCGGCGGCGAAACGCCTCCGCCGGCCGCCACTCCGGCCCCGCCTGCCGCAGCGCCGCCGGCCGAAACGCCGCCCCCGCTGCCGGCGCCGACCGAACCTTCGTCTCCGACGACCCTGCCGGCACCGATCACCCTGCCGGGCCCCGCCAGCTAGTCCCTTAGACGGAGATCGTCTCCCCCGGCTTCGGCAGCTCGACCTTCGAGGCCGTGCGGGACTCGACGTCGGCCTTGAAGGCCTCGGCGTCGGTCTCGATCGGCGGGAAGGTGTCGTAGTGCATCGGCAGCACCGTCTTCGCCTGGACCAGCTCGCAGGCGACGGCGGCGTCGTGGCGATCCATCGTGTAGTGGCCGCCGATCGGGACGATGAAGACGTCGACCTCACCGCGGTCGGCGACCAGCTTCATGTCGCTGAAAAGGCAGGTGTCGCCGGCGTGGTAGACCTTCTTGCCGCCGAGCTCGACGACAACGCCGGCGGCGGTGCCGATCGGGATGCCGTGCTCGGCGCTGAAGGGCGCCTCGGCCGAGCCGGGCAGGGTGCTCGTGTGCCAGGCGGGCACGAGGCCGATGTAGCCCCAGTCGAAGTTGACCCGGCCGCCGAGGTTGGGGTCGCTGACCGCCTCGATCCCATTGCCCTTCAGCCATTCCGCCAGCTCGACCACGGCGACGCAGTGGGCGCCGGTCCGCTTTGCGACCGGCAGCGCGTCGGCCATGTGGTCGGCGTGACCGTGGGTGATCGTGATGTGGGTCGGATTGACCTCGTCGGCGCTGTGGACCGCTGAGGGGTTGTTGGGCTTGAGGAAGGGGTCGATTAGGACGGTGGTGTCGCCCTCGCTCAGCTCGAAGCACGAGTGGCCGTGGAACTTGATCTCCATCTTCAGCTCTCTTCTTTCGAATCGGTGGTTTCGCTCATCTCTTCCCGCAGTGCCCAGCCGACGGCGACGCCAACCATCATTCCCATCCGCGCCTCCTCGGCGAGCAGGGAGCGGACGGCGGCGATGCGTTCGTCAGGGTCCGGGGCGGTGGCCGCTTTCAGCGTCTCGGCCTCGTGCGGCTCGCCGAACCAGCCACCCTCGGAGAGGGCGGCGGCCAGCACCTTCTGCAGTTGCGGCGCCGCTTGGGCGACAACTCGCTCGGCCGCGGAGAACTTCCCCGGGTCGAGCAGCCGCTCGATCGCGGCCTCCAGCTGCTTCTCGTCCGGCACCGGCGCAGCCTAGACGGTCGCCCTGAGCCGGGTCTACCGCTCGCCGGAGTGCAGGGCCGAAGCGGCGAGACCGGCCAGGCCGCCGACCGCACCGCCGACCAGGCCCGCGACCAGATCCGCGGTTGGGACGAAGACCGGGAGGACGATCAGGACCACCGCGGCGACCGCGACGCCGATCAGGTCGTACTCCTCGGCGATCGCGCCTTGGGCCTCTGCTCGGCGCAGCGCCAGCCAGGCGGCGACGGCGCCGAGCGCCATCCCGTTGCCGCCGGCGATCACCGTGAAGTCCCCCTGGGCGTTGGCGACGCCGCCCGCGGCGAGCATGCCGAGGGCGCCGCAGGCAAAGAGCAGGAGCGCGGTCGGCGCGGTGCCGAGGCGGCGCTCGACGCCGGTGCCGAAGATCGCCAGCCCGATCGCGACCACGAACAGGTAACCGACGTCTATATAGGCGAAGGGCGCGGTCAGGTAGCGCCACCAGTCGCCCTCGATCGGGATCACCAGGCCACCGAAGGTCGAGACCGGGTCGCCGCTCACCTTCTGCACCAGCAGCAGCACGGCGGAGCCGAGGATCACGGTCAGGGTCGCGTAGGGGCGGTCGGCGCTCAGCGCGTCGGGGCGGCGCACCCGCGGCAGTCGCCGACGGCGGCGCGGGCGCTGCGGCTCGAGCCCGCCGTCACGGCGCTCCAGCTTCGGCGCACGCTTGCGCAGGCGGGCTCCGCAGTAAGGGCACTCGGTGACATACGGACTGACCTCGGAGCCGCAGTTCTTGCAGATGACGCTGAGCTCAGTCTCGCTCATCCATCGAGAATACCCCCCAGGTATGGGGCCTCGCCTCCGTTTGCGATGACATACTGAAAAGGCACCCGTCTTCGAGGAGGAATTTCAGTGGAGCTGAAGAGTCTGACCGAGCAGAAATCGCTGCTTGCGACCCTGCCCCCCGGCAAACGAGCGCGACTTCATCGCCTTCTGTTCGAGTTTGGCCCCGGCAACGGGACGCTGATGCTGCTGCCGA
Source organism: Solirubrobacterales bacterium (assembly GCA_036376895.1). Taxonomy (GTDB): domain Bacteria; phylum Actinomycetota; class Thermoleophilia; order Solirubrobacterales; family 70-9; genus VAYN01. Next base: position 13,306 of record DASUZL010000013.1, on the reverse strand, counting down.
TCGACCAGGGCATCGAGCACGGCCCGCGGGACTTCTTCCCGAACCCCGCTTCCAAGGATCCCGACTACCAGTTCCGGCTCGCCGCCGAGGCCGGTTACTCGGCCCTCGCCTGCCAGATCGGCATGGCGGAGAAGTACTACCCCGACTACGCCGGGCGGGTGCCGCTGATCCTCAAGGTCAACGGCAAGACCGACCTCCCCTCCTCCGCCAAGGCCTTCTCGACCTGCAACGCCAGCGTCGAGGACGGCGTCCGGCTCGGCGCCGACGCGATCGGCTACACGCTCTACGTCGGCTCGCCGCGCCAGGACGAGGACCTCGCCCAGTTGCGCCGGGTGCGCGAAGAATGCGACCGCTTCGGGATGCCGCTGGTGATCTGGTCCTACCCGCGCGGCGAAGCCGTCGAGTCCAAGGGCGGCCAGAACTCCTTCTACGCGATCGACTACGCGGCGCGGATGGCGATGGAGATGGGCGCCGACATCGTCAAGCTCAACATGCCGAAGATCGACTCCAAGAAGGACGCCGACGCCCCCGCGCCCTACAACGAGATGGAAGTCGACCAAGCGGAGGCGATCCGCCAGTGCGTCGAGTCGGCCGGGCGCGCCCTGGTCGTGCTCTCCGGCGGCTCCAAGACCGACGACGAGACCGTCCTGCTCAACACCCGCGAGGTGATGGAAGCGGGCGGCTCCGGCGTGATCTTCGGCCGCAACGTCTGGCAGCGCGAGTGGAACGAGGCGCTCGGCATCATCGACCAGATCAAAGAGAGCCTGCTTTCGAACGTGCGCCGCACGCCGTAGCGGGGAGAGTCTTGGCCCCGCCCGGCCTTGGGCGGGGATGCGTGAAGGGATGAACCGGCTCGGCAGCGCCGTTCTTCTGCTGCTCGCCGTGGTCGTACTGCTGCGGCCCTGGGAGGGGCTGGAGGGACTCGGGCATGAGCGGGAGCCGGCCAGCGTGCGAGCGCTGGTGACGCGGGTGGTCGACGGCGACACGTTCGAGGCGGGGTTCGACGGTCGCGAGGAAGACGTGCGGCTAATCGGGGTCGACACGCCGGAGACGGTGAAGCCGGACACGCCGGTCCAGTGCTTCGGACCGCAGGCGTCGAGCTACTCCCACCGGTTGCTGGAAGGGCGGCAGGTGCGGTTGGTCTTCGGGGTCGAGCGGCGCGATATTTATGGCCGGCTGCTCGCCTACGCCTACCTCGACGGGCGCATGGCCAACGCCGAGCTGCTGCGACGGGGCCTGGCGCGGACTTTGACGATCCCGCCCAACGACCGCTTTGCAGAGCGCTTTGCGCGCCTGGAGACGGCTGCAGCGCGGACCGGGCGCGGCCTCTGGGGCGCCTGCGGTTCGTGAGCAAACGATGAGCGTTACGAGAATTGCAGCTCAGCCCTGCAAGATCCTTTGCTACGGTGCCCGCAGCTCCTTCGGGAGCTTTTCTTATGAGAATGCGACAGAGCATCTCCCAGTTCGAGACCGCCTTCGAGCAGGAGACTTCACTTGAGCGCCGCCGGCGCGAGCAGCTGCGCCGCCGCGCCGCGAACCGCTCGCGGGCACGCAAAATCAACCGCACCGAGCAGGACGGCAAAGTCCGCTTCAGCGTTCTGGCGGTCTGCCTGACGGTCACCGTGGTCGTAGTCGTGGTGGCTATGTTCGAGGCGCTTGCCTTCCTGATGGCCTAGACGGCCGGCCGCCGCCGCGTAGCTCGCTGCGAACGAAGGCCGACCTTGAATAGACTCGCGCGCCGATGGCTCGACGCTCACTCAAGCCCCAGCTAAATCAGATCCGCGCCTGGGTTCACCAGGGCCGGACCGATGCGTGGATTGCCCACCAGCTCGAGATCAGTGCGACCGAGCTGCGGGAGTTCCGCAAGCAGTACGACCTCTCGGCTGACGACGAGAACGCCGGCTCCAGCGAAATCGATCTCCGCGACGAGATCGAAGCGGAGATCGAAGCGGCCGCCGCCGAGGACGAGAAGGCCGCCGAGGCTGAAGACGAGGACGAGGGTGACGGCGATGACGAGGGCGGCGAGGAGCGCGGCGAGGGCAGCGGCTCCGGCCCCCGGCGCAGACGCCGCCGCGGCCGCCGCGGTGGACGCGGCCGCCGCAAAGAGATCGAGGCCAGCTTCGACCACGGTGAAACCGACGGCTACGGACTCTGGCTCGACGCCAGCGTCAAGGACAACCCCGTCTACACCGAGCACTGGGCCGGCAAGCGCGACGTCACCGTCCGCATCGAGGCCGACCAGATCGTGATCCGCCGCGCCGGCGAGCCGGCCGGTGGCGCGCAGTCCGAGTCAGACGACTCGGACGACGACGAGTAACTCTCCCCCGCGCTGCGTTCAGACCGGGAGCTGGCGGCCGCCGGCGAAGTCCACCGCGCCGCGTAGGTACAGCCAGAAGGCTGCGTCGGCGAGCGACTGGGCGTCGCCCTCGGCCGCCGGAGCGACGTCGATCGCCACCTGCAGGCACCAATCGGTGCCGCGGCCGTAGAGCTCTGCCAGCTCAGCGGCGCTGAAGGTCGGGCCGATTCGCCGCCGCAGCTCCACCCGCACCCCCTCCACAACCCGGTCGGCCAGGCGGCGCTCGCGCGGGTCGCTCAGCGACTGCATCTGGCGGTAGCCGTCCTCCCACTGGAAGAGAGCGTTCTCGAGCGGATATGCCACGCGTCCGAGACTACCCAGCCGGCGTGTCCGGGATCTGACGCAGCGGCGCGTTGGCGGCGCCGCAAGCGTCAGGGTCGAGCTCGCCCTCGACCTTCCAGACGGTGACCGGGCCGCTGCGTTGGAGCGGCTGCACAGCGTTCTCCCCGCGCAGCCAGCGAGCCTCAGGCGAGGTGATCGGTTGGCCGGGATGGAGGAAGTTGAGGAAGGGGGCCGTGACCAGGTAGTCGAGGTCGGCGGCGTTGACCGCGGCGCGGAAGTCGTGGCAGGTGGGGATCGCGTTGAAGGCGCCGTGCGGGCCCTCGGTGCCGAGGTAGCGGACCCGGTTGGAGAGGTCGGGGCCGTAGAAGCCGTAGCCGGCGAAGCCGGCGGTGGTCCCGGCCAGGCCGATGCGGGCGTCCTCGACGCCGCGGGCCCAGCGGTAGGCGGAGTCGAGGTTCATGCCGGGGATCTGGTCCTGCGCGGCGCCGTCGTTGGCGAAGCGACCGTCGAGGTAGTGGCGCTGCGCCGGGTAGCCGACCGCGACCACAGCGAAGGCCAGCGCCACGAAGCCGCCGACGACGATGCCGCGACTGGCGCCGCGGGAGCGGGCCAGCAGCAACGCCGCGGGGACGAGCACGACCAGGGTGACCAGGAGCAGCGCGAAGAGGCGGGCGGCGTCGCGAGCGGGGACGTCAGGGCGGTCGGTGATCAGCAGGACCGCGACGAGCGCGACGAGCAGGCCCCACTGGCGGCGGCGGTCGTCGAGCCAGCGCGGCAACGGCAGCAGCACGATCCCGGCCAGGAGCGCCGGCACGACGTAGCGGATGTTGATCCCGAACCCGACCGGTTCGCCGTCGGCGCCGGCGGCGCTGAGCGGGGTGAAGAGGTGGGCGAGCATCCCGAACAGGGCCACCGCCCCAACCCAGCGCAGGACCGTGTCGCGGCCCTTGAACAGGGCCAGCAGGGCGGCGAGCAGGGCGGCGAGCAGGACCAGCGGCCAGAGGCCGCCGAAGGCCTCGTGCAGGGCCGGCTCGAAGAAGTCGCGCCAGACCCCGGTGTCGGTCGCGTAGTGGACGATGCTGAAGTCCGGCCGGCCCTCCTGCAGGCGCTCGGGATGGGGCAGGGAGATCGGCCCGATGCTGCCGATCTCCGGCAGCGGGCTGCCGGCGACGACGAGATTGCGCAGGTACCAGTAGCCGCCGGCCGCGAGAGCCGGCAAGAACCACCACGCAGCCGCCGCCCAGCGCCGCCCGGCCGGGGCGAGGACCAAGACCATCACGCTCAGCGCCGCCGCCATCGGCAGCGCCGTCACCCGCGTCCCCGCCGCCAGCCCGGTCGCGAGACCGGCCGCAGCGAGCGCCCAGCCGACGAAGCCGTCAGGTCGTAGTTCCTCCCGCATACCGGGACGAACTACGACCTCACGATCGGGGCCGGTCGACGAAAGTCTGCGGGCGGCGTTCCAGGCGGTGACGAGGATGGCGATTGCGGCCAGGATCAGTGCTGCGGCTGCGAGGTCGTTCTTTGCGGCACCGGGGTCGCGAACGACCAGCGTGTGGCACTCGAGCAGGATCGCGGCGGCGACCACGGTCAGCGCCCCGCGTGCGTAAGGCCTGCCTATGCACCAAGCCGCCAGGAACGCGATTCCCAGCCACCCGAAGTTGACGAACAACGAGAGCGTGTCCCGTCCCGTCAGCAGCATCCCAACCGAATGGAGCAACTCCGAATTCTGCGGATAGAACCAGTTCGTGAACACCGTGTCCACGTGCTGCATCCCCGTCGTCGAGTGCGACTGGAACATCTCCGCAGCAAACGGCTGGTGGTACCAGAGCGAGTCGAAGTTGAAGATCCCTCTGTCCAACGCATGCTTCGTAGTCACAGCCCAATGCCCGACGACCACCGCGATCACCCCCACCATGACGACGAGGGACAACGCGTCCCGGCCGGCGGGTCCTGTCGCGGCGGCATCCCCCACGGTGCTCGGATGCTCCGCATCCTCCGCGCCGAGGGGGACCCCCGCCCCCACGCCACCCGCCGGAAGGATCGCGATGGTCCCGGCGATCAAGATGGAGGCAGCAACCAAGGCACCGGCGTAGAGCAGCCCGAACGTCCCGAGAAGCTCCGCCGTCCAGATCAGCAGCGATACGGCGACGATGATCTCCATCAGGCGAGCTGGTGCGCCCTCCCAGGAGGGCAGGAGACGGCCGCGAAGACGATATGCGGTGAAACCCAGCGAGAGCGCCAGCAGGGCGATCTGGGCGGCTCCCAGCAGGTAGGAGCCGAGGCTAGGCATGGGAAGTCCCGGAGAGGCCCCTCAGCCGCCGAGGCCGCGGATCACGACCGGGGTCTCGCCTTCGGCGACCATGCCCTGGGTTCGCGCCTCGTGGTTGAGGACACTGGCCTCGTCGGAGGACTGGACCCGCCGGTGCAGGCGCCGGTTGGTCTCCTGCAGTTCGTGCAGCTCCGCTTTGGCGGTGGTCGTCGCCGTGTAGGTCTTGACGAAGTCGATCGCCGGGTTGAGGTAGGAGTAGAGGACGGCAACGAGGACGAGGGTGAGGGCGATCCTGCCGACGCGGTCCCACTTGATCCGGCTGGCGCCGCTGCGGGCCGCCGGGCGCCGTTTGCGGGCGGCGGGGCGGCGTTTCTGCGCGCTCGGACGATGCCGGGCGCCGGCTCTGCTGCGGCCGGCCGTTGCTCGCGCTGCCATGCTCGGTGCTACGCGGCCGAGCCCCGCTTTCCTTCATTTACCCGCGGCGTTGGGCGAATGCGTTCAGGCCCGGGAACTTGGCCGAGGCGCCCAGCTCCTCCTCGATCCGCAGCAGACGGTTGTACTTGGCGACGCGGTCTGAGCGCGAGGGGGCGCCGGTCTTGATCTGGCCGGCGCCGGTGGCGACGGCGAGGTCGGCGATCGTCGTGTCCTCGGTCTCCCCCGAGCGGTGCGAGATCACCGCCGTGTAGCCAGCGTCGCGGGCGATGCGGATCGCCTCCAGGGTCTCGGTCAGGGTGCCGATCTGGTTGACCTTGACCAGGATCGAGTTGCCGACGCCGAGCTCGATGCCGCGGCGCAACCGCTCCGGGTTGGTGACGAAGAGGTCGTCGCCGACCAGTTGCACGCGCTCGCCGAGGCGCTCGGTCAAGAGCTTCCAGCCGTCCCAGTCCTCCTCGTCCATGCCGTCCTCGATCGAGACGATCGGGTAGCGCGAGCAGGCGTCCTCCCAGTAGGCGGCCATCTCCTCCGGAGAGAGGCTGCGGCCCTCGTGCTCGAGCACGTAGGCGCCGCCCTCGAAGATCTCGCTCGTCGCCGGGTCCAGAGCGATGAAGACATCGGAGCCGGGCTTGTAGCCGGCCGCCTCGACACCCTCCAGAACCGCCTGCAGGGCCGCCTCGTTGGACTCCAGGTCCGGCGCGAAGCCGCCCTCGTCGCCGCCGGCGGTCGAGAGACCGCGCGCGGAGAGCGACTTCTTCAGCGCGTGGAAGACCTCGGTCCCGATCCGCAGGCACTCCGAGAAGCTCGAGGCGCCGGCAGGGACGACCATGAACTCCTGGAAGTCGACCGAGTTGTCGGCGTGGGCGCCCCCGTTCAAGACGTTCATCATCGGCACCGGCAGCAGCTTCGGCTCGCCGCCGCCGTAGAGCTCGGCCAGGTAGCGGTAGAGCGGCTGCTGGGAGTCCGCCGCGGCCGCCTTGGCGGCGGCGAGCGAGACGCCGAGCAGCGCGTTGGCGCCGAGCCGGCCCTTGTTCGGGGTGCCGTCGAGCTCGATCATCGTCTCGTCGAGCGCCTTCTGTTCGGCGGCGCGGGCGCCGGTCAGCGCCGCGGCGATCTCGCCGTTGACGTTGGCGACCGCGCGCGAGACGCCCTTGCCGGCCCAGGCGTCGCCGCCGTCGCGCAGCTCGACCGCCTCGAACTCGCCGGTCGAGGCGCCGGAGGGGACCGCGGCGAGGCCGCGGGCGCCGGACTCGAGCACGACCTCGACCTCGACCGTCGGGTTGCCGCGCGAGTCGAGGATCTGGCGCGCGTGGATGGAGGCGATGGAGCTCACGGGCGCGCCAGTCTATTCAGCCGCACGGCGGGGAGGCCGGCTGCCGGGAGCAGTTATTCGCTGGTGGGAGGTTCGGCCTGCGGCGGCACTTCAGAGCTTTCGGGCACGCCCGAGGCTCCTTCTTTGCCCGCTTTTTTGTCCGGTTCGTCCGGACGCGGGCGCTGCGGCAGTCGTTCGCCCTGCGGTTTCAGGACCGTGGTCGAGCCGGGCAGGGCCGGGGCCAGCTGGGTGACCGGTGCCGGGCATTCGGTCGCCGGCACTTTCGGGTCCGCTTCGTAGCAAGCCGCGGGAGCCGTGGAGGGATGGCCGGTACCGACGAAGTTGGCGCAGCGTTCGATCGTGAAGCCGCTGGCGCAGAAGGTGCGCGCCCTCCACTTGCTCTGGTAGTTGGTGACAAATTCGGAGAAGAATTCCTGTTCCACCTGCTGGGCCAGCTGCGATTCGATCTGCGAGCGGACTTCGTTCAGGCTCTGCACTTTTTCGGGGTTCAGTTTCACCACTTCGACGATGGTGTAGCTGCCGCTGAATTTGAGCGGCCCGATGATTTCGCCGGTGGCGGCGCCGAAGATGTCTTTTTTCAGCGGTTCCGGCAGGATTTCTTCGCTGAGGTTTTCCTGCAGCCCGCCTTTTTTGCTGGTCGAGGTGTCTTCGGAGTATTTGGGCGCGACTTTTTCCCAGTTTTTCGGCGACGAGTCGGCTTCCAGCGCTTTTTTAGCTGCTTCGACTTCGCCTTTGTCCTGGTTGGTGATGAGACGGACGTCCCGACTCGGTTTCGTCGTGAACTGGGTCGTCTTCGAGGCGTTGTAGAAGTTTTCGACCTGGGAATCGCTCGGCGGCGGCGCTTCGCTGCCCACTTTTTCCTGGATCTGTTTGCCGAGGATCTGCAGTTCGACCCGGTCGTCGACGTCCTGCTGGGTGAATCCGGACGTTTTGAGGAACTGTTTGTACGCTTTTTCGGTCGGGAAATTCTGTTCTTTGATCTGGTCGAGTTCGTCTTCGATCTGTTTGTCGGTGGCCGAGACGCCGAGTTCTTCGGCCTGACCCCGGACCCAGACGGTGTCGAGCAATTCTTCGACCGTGGTGACTTTCAGTTCTTCGTATTTTTTCGACCCGGGTTTCGGCGGTTTTTTCAGCGCCGCCTGGCCGAGCTGCTGTTTCAGCGCCAGGTCGAAATCGTCTTCGGAGATGGACCCGAGGTCGTCGGGCACACTCTGGACGAGGGCGACGTCGCCGGAGGGCACGCTCGGCTGCCCGATCCCCTGGGCGACCGCAAAGCCGACAAAGAGCGCGACGAGCAGAACGCCGAAGACGACCAGCCAGAGACGCTTGATCCCTGCCGACCGGGTGCTGCCCTTGCCGCTCTTCCCCGATTTCGCTCCCACGAAGCGGGCAGCATAGTCAAATCACTCCGCGCGGACAGTCTCGGGAGCAGTGTGGGAGCCGCGGGGCGGCTCAGGCAGCCGCGGCCTCGGCCCCGCGGCGCGCCTCGCGCAGGCCCTCGGCCAGCGCCAAAACCGCCGTCAGCCGTTCCTCGGGGTCGCCCGCGACCCGCACCGCCGCGGTCTGCTCGCGCCATTCGTAGACGGCCCCCTCGACCTGCTCGGCGAGCACGCCGGCACCCTCGGAATCGAGCTCGACGCCGGTGACGCTGAGGCGGCCGCCGCGGAACTCGACGCTGCGCGCACCGGCGAGGCCGAGCTGGATCCGCGCCTGCTGCAGCCGCAGCAGGTTCTCGGCCTGCGGCGGCAGCGGCCCGAAGCGGTCGGAGAGCTCGTCGCGGATCGCCCGCAACTGCCCCGGCTCGCGGGCGGCGACGATGCGGCGGTGGATGTCGATCTTCGCCGCCTCGAAGGGGACAAAGCCGGCCGGCAGGTAAGCATCGACGGGGACGTCGAGGCGGACCGGCTCCGGCGCCTCCTCCTCCCCCTCGGCCGTGCCAGCCTCGCCCACCGCCTCGTCGATCATCTGGCAGTAGAGCTCGAAGCCGACCGCGGCGACATGGCCGGACTGCTCGTCACCGAGCAGGTTGCCGGCGCCGCGGATGTCGAGGTCCCGCATCGCGATGCGGAAACCGGAGCCGAGCTCGGTGTGGTCGGCGAGGGTCGAGAGCCGCGCCGCGGCCTCCTCGGTCAGGGCCTCGGCCGAGGGATAGAGCAGGTAGGCGAAGGCGCGCTCGCGAGAGCGGCCGACCCGGCCACGGATCTGGTAGGCCTGCGAGAGACCGAGCTGGTCGGCGCGCTCGACGATCAGGGTGTTGGCGGTGGGGATGTCGAGGCCGGACTCGATGATCGTCGTCGTCACCAGCAAGTCGGCGTCTCCGCGCAGGAAGGAGAGCATCGTCTCCTCCAGCACGCCCTCGTCCATCTGCCCGTGCGCTTCCAGCACCCGCGCCCCGGGCACCAGCGCCCGCAGCCGCTCCGCCGTCTCCGGCAGCGAGTCGATCCGGTTGTGCAGGAAGAAGGCCTGGCCGCCGCGCTCCACCTCGCGCTGGACCGCCTTGCGGACCAGGTCCTCGTCGTAGGGGCCGACGTAGGTGCGGACCGGGCGCCGGCCCTCGGGCGGGGTCTCGATCACGGAGATGTCGCGCAGCCCGGCCAGGCTCATCTGCAGGGTGCGCGGGATCGGCGTCGCCGAGAGCGCCAGCACGTCGACCTTCAGCTTCAGCTGGCGCAGCAGCTCCTTCTGCTTGACCCCGAAGCGCTGCTCCTCGTCAACGATCACCAGGCCCAGCTCTTTGGCGCGGACGTCGCGTGAGAGCAGCCGGTGGGTGCCGATCAGGATGTCGACCTTGCCCGCCTCGAAGTCCTTCAGCACCGCTTTCACCTCGGCCGGCGGCCGCAGCCGGGAGACGCCCTCGACCCGGAAGGGGAGGTCGGCGAGGCGCTCGCGGAAGGTGCCGAAGTGCTGCTGGGCGAGGATCGTCGTCGGCACCAGGACCATCACCTGCTTGCCGTCGGAGGCGGCCTTGACCGCAGCCCGCAGCGCCACCTCGGTCTTGCCGAAGCCGACGTCGCCGCAGACCAGCCGGTCCATCGGGCGCTCCGACTCCATGTCGCCCTTGACCGCCTCGATCGCCTCCAGCTGGTCGGCGGTCTCGCGGTAGGGGAAAGCCGCCTCGAGCGAGATCAGCCATTCGTTGTCGGGGCCGAAGGAGTGGCCGCGGCGGGCCCGGCGCTCGGCGTAGAGGTTGAGCAGTTCGCCGGCCAGGGCGCCGGCGGCTTTGCGGGCGCGGGCCTTGAGGTTCTGCCAGCGTTTGCCGCCCAGGGCCGAGAGCGTCGGTTCGCCGCCGGCGCCGACGTAGCGGCTCAGCTTTGCGAGCTGGTCGGTGGGGACGAAGACGCGGTCCTCGCCTTTGTATTCGAGGTAGAGGTAGTCGCGGGTGACGCCGCCGACGTCGCGGGTCTCGAAGCCGGAGAAGCGGGCGACGCCGTGATCCTCGTGGACGACATAGTCGCCGACCCGCAGTTCGCTGAAGGCGAGCCGGCCGCGGCCGCCACCGGGCGCCGGCTCCTCGGCGCGGCGACGGTGGACGAGGCGGCGGAAGGGGTAGACGGCCAGTTTCAGCTCGGGGCTGACGAAGCCCTCGCGCAGGCGCGCCTCGGCGAAGGCGAGGCCGGGGTCGGGCGAGATCCGGCCGCCTTCGAGCAGGCGGGCGTCGAGCCGGTCGAGCCCGTAGCGGGTGCGCTCGGCCTCGCCGCGGTTGTCGAAGGCGACGACGGTGCGGTAGCCGGAGCGGACCAGTTTCTCCAGCTCGGCCTCGGCCTCCTTGACGCTGCGGGCGGGCGACTCGGCGCGGGCGGCGCGGAAGGCGTCCTCGTCGTCCTCCCCGGCCCCCGTCAGCGACAGCGCCGCGCGCTCGTCCAGCGGCGCGGCGACGTCGACGTAGAGGTGCTGGGCGTCGTCGGCGTGCATCGCCGTGGTCGCGTCCTCCCAGTGGTCGCGCAGCGCCGGCTCGATCTCCTCGGCAGCGGCGAGCACGACCGCGGCGGCCTCGGGCACGAGGTCGAGCGGCGCCCGGAAGCGGTCCAGCGGCAAGAGCTCGGCCAGGTTGGAGGGACGCTCGCCCTCCTCGGCCGCTTCCAGCGCCGCCAGCTCGGCCAACTCCCGGTGCTCGGCGTCGAGCTCGGCCGCGGGGGCCAGCTCGACCCGCTCGGCCTCGCCGAGCGAGCGCTGGGTGAAGGTCGAGAACCAGCGCATCGAGTCGATCTCGTCGCCGAACAGCTCGATCCGCACCGCCCGCTCCTCGGTCGCCGGGAAGACGTCGAGGATGCCGCCGCGGACCGCGAACTGGCCCCGCTCCTCGACCTGCTCGACCCGTTCGTAACCGGCCCCGACCAGGTCCTCGGCGACGGCGCCGAGATCGACCTCCTCGCCCTTGGCGATCGCAAAGCCGGCCGGCCGCAGGGAGGCGTCGGGCACGGCCTCGGCGAGCGCGGTTGCGCTGGCGACGACAACCGCGTCGGGCTCGGCGACCAGCGCGTCGAGCGCGTCGATCCGCAGCCCGACCAGGTGCGGCGGCGGCGTCACGTGCGAGGCGTAGCCGGTGCCGCGCGAGGGATAGAGGCGGACCCGGCGCGGGGCAAGGTAGGCGTTCAGGTCGGAGGCGAGGTCGCGGGCGGAGCGGTCGTCGGCGGCGACCAGCAGCGCCGGGCGGCCGGCCAGGCCGCGGTCGTCCTCCAGCAGCGCCGCCAGCAGCAGCGGCCGCAGCATCGCCGAGGCGCGAACCGTCACCGCCTCCCCCCCGCCGGCGGCCTCGCGCACGCGACCGGCGAGCGCGTGCACGCGCTCGTTCTCAGCGGCTATCTCAATAAGGGGACGAAGGCTCACGGCAGCAAAAACGCCCAGATCGGCCGATCCGGCACGCGGCGGTCGATTCTAGGAGACGCGCGCAGCGGCGCTCAGCGGTCGATCCGGCTGTCCGGGTACGGGAGCCGTCGTGGCGCCCGCACGGAGTCGTCGACCCATCTGCGGATCGCCGTGTCACAGATCGCGTAGCCCCAGTTGATCAGCCGCTCCTGGGTGCCGTCGTCGAGCTTCTTCAGGCGGGTTCGCACCCCTGCCAACTCCGCAGCCACCTCCGAGGACACAGGCAAGCTCGATTCGAGCTGGTAGCGCTTGATATCGCTGCAGATACCCCAATAGGTGCCGTAGCGGTGTTCCTTGCTCCCCGGCAGCGCGGTGAACCCGGCGAGCGCCCGGCGTTTGCGCAGGCTGCGCACCTGGCCGTCGACCGTTTTCAGCACCCGCAGAAGCTGGGTGGCCCAGTCGCGCCAGCGCCACGGAACCGGACCGCGCCGTCCGCCATCGGCCTTGCTGACGCCACCGTCGCTGATAAGCACCGTCCTGCAGCTCCTCCAGGCGACCTCCTGGCCGAGGTTGTCGTAGACGCCGCCGTCGGCGAGCGTGGGACGGGTGGTAAACGGCGGTTCGTGCAGATCTTCACTCCTGAACGGGTGCGCGTACTCATCCCCGGAGAAGCGCAGGCGCACGGGCCCCAGGAACGGCGGAAAAGCCGAGGACGCGGCAACCGCGGTCGCCACCGATATCTTCGGTTTCGGGATCCTGCCGACCCGGTAGTCGGCTGCCCGTGCCCGCGAGAAGCGCCACAGCACCCCGGACTGGAGATTGGTCGCCTTGATCACGAACTCCGGTCCGCCGCGATCCTGGTCAGGTAGGTCCTGGAGCGTCGCGTGGCCAAACAGGTGCCGACGGTAGGCAGCGGCGAGGCGGTCGCCCACGTTCACCCCCGGCACCGCACCAGTCAGCATTGCCCGTCTGTCGATCGTCCGCCCCGCGAGCGCGCGAATCGGGTCAACGATCTTCTCACCGAAGTTGACCGCGATTTCGCGATCGTCGAACTTGAGCTCGTCCCAGCTGAGGCCGAGGACGGCGGCGGTGATCGAGCCGCCGGAGACGCTGCAAACGCACTCCAGCTCCGCCATGTACCCGATCTCGTTGAGGCGCCAGAGGGCGCCGACGTGGAAGAGCATCGCCCGGTAGCCCCCACCGGAAAGGCACAGCGCTATGCCGTCACTCGGTTCCTGAGACGCCATGCCTCCATATTCGTCTACCTCTCAGGAAGCTTTAATCAGGGGAGACCGGGACCACTGCGCTGCCACTCGATTTGGCCCTCGCCCTCGACCTTGGAGCGGCCCTCGATGTCGTCCCACCCGTGCAGCATCCGCTTCAGGCGGGCGACCGCCTCGGGTGGGTGGGCGGCGACGCCGGCGGCGAGCTCCAGGGCGGAGGCCTCGGTGGCGGCGGCGGGGGCGACGCGGTTGACAAGCCCGAGGCGCAGCGCCTCGTCGGCGCCAACGGTGCGGGAGCTGAAGAGCAGGTATTTGGCGGTGGCGAGGCCGCAGAGGGTGACCAGGCGGGCCGGGCCGACTGGGACGCCGAGGGCGGCGCCGGGGAAGCGCATCCGCAGGTTGGAGCCGCCGATTCGCATGTCGCAGGCGATCGAGACCTCGGCACCGCCGCCCACGACATCGCCATGGCAGACGGCGATCGTCGGCTTCGGGAAGGCGACGATCTGGTCGTAGACGTCGGCGAAGAGCTGCATCCGCTCGACCTTGCTCTGCTCGTCGATCGCCTCCTTGATGTCGGCGCCGGCGGAGAGCCCCATGTGGTC
>DASUZL010000012.1:0-23153 GCA_036376895.1 Solirubrobacterales bacterium | reverse complement strand
GGCCGGCTTGTGATCTCCAACCTGCACCCGGGCGACCGGGGCCATCTCGACGCGACGATCAAGACGCCCGAGCAGCGCCTGCGCGAGGAACGCGACCGGCTCGGCATCGACCACGCCCTCGTCGGCGGCGTCCTGGCCCGGCGCTGGAACGTGCCGCAGCGGATCGCGGTCGCGATCGAGCGCCACCACGCAGAGGACGCCGAGGGCCTGGCGGCAATGGTTGCGACCGCCGACATGGTCGCCCACTACAGCCAGGGCGAGATGGTCGCCGCAGAGCGGCTGCACGCCGCCGCGAAACGCTGTGGCCTTGGCCCTGACGGCCTGCGCTCGCTCCTCTACGAGCTTCCCTACGTCCGCAACGACGTCGCCCGAGTGTCGGAGCCCTGCCCGCTCTCGGCGCGCGAGCTTGACGTCCTTCGCCACCTCTCCGAGGGCATGGTCTACAAGCAGATAGCAGGGGAGATGCAGCTCTCGGTCTCAACGATCCGCACCCACCTGCACAACGTCTACGGCAAGATCGGCGCCGTCGACCGCGCGCAGGCAGTCCTCACCGCCCGCGATCGCGGCTGGATCTAGTCGATCAGGGACTCGCGCAGGGCGATCGCCACTGCGTGCGTGCGGTTCCGCGCCCCAAGGCGGGCCAGGGTGTTCTTGGTGTGGGTCTTCACCGTCTCCTCGCTGAGGTCCAGTTCGCGGGCGGCGACGGTCGTCGACTCGCCGTTGGCCAGCAGCTGCAGGATCTGGCGCTGACGGCGGGTGATCTTGCCGCGACTGCCCTTGGGCGGGACCGCGGGGTCGACGAAGCGCTCCTGGGCGGACGCGGCGTCGACGGCGCGGCGCAGCTCCTCCGGGCCGGCGATGCGGGAGACGTAGGCGCTGGCGCCGGCTTTCAGCGCCGCCCGCGCCAGGTGGGCCTCCGGCAGCGGCCCGTGGGCGACGATCCCGATCGCGCTGGAGGAGCGGCGCAGGACGCGGATCGTCTCGGCGCCGCTGATCGTCTGGCCGGTGCCGTTCTCGTAGCGACGCATGTCGACGATCGCGACGTCGAAGTCGCCGATGTCGCGGACCAGCTCGAGGGCCTCCTCGCGGCTGCTCGACTCGTGCACCTCGAAGCCGTCCGAGAGCACCTCGCGGACGCCCAGCCGAACCAAGGGGTGATCGTCGATCACAAGGCAGTTCGGGCGTTCGCTCATGACTGCTTCCGATCAATCATTGGTCGTTTGGGCAGGGGTGGCTTCCCTCGGCCCCATCGATTCCGATCCTAGCCCAGGCCGCAGGGGTACGGTAGAAACCCCCTGTGATCTCGATCACCTCGAAGTCGCGCTATGCGGTCGTTGCCCTCGCCGAGCTGGCCCGCTCCGGCGATCGACCAGTGCCGATCAAAGAGCTTGCCGAGCGCCGGGAGATCCCCGAGCAGTTCCTCGAGCAGCTGTTCTCGACCCTGCGCCGCGGCGGCCTGCTGACCAGCCACCGCGGCATGCGCGGCGGCTACACGCTCTCCAAACCCGCCGAGGAGATCACCGTCCTAGACGTCGTCCAGACCCTCGACGGCAAAGTCGGCACCGAGGCCGACGAGGCCGGCGGCATCTGGGCCGAGGGCGTCACCGCCCTGCGCAAGGTCTTCGGCCAAACCACGATCGCCGAAGTAGCCCGCCGCGAGGCCGAAGAGGCCGGGTCGGGCATGTACTTCATCTAGGTACCCGCGCCCAGCAATCCGTCGGTAGACCGAACCAAGAGGGGAGTCCGACCGTAGGTCGGGCATCAAAGCTCCTGCTTTTCTCGCCCTTCTGCTCGCCGCTGCGCTGGCCCTTCCCGCGGCCGTCTCGGACGCTGAATTCACCGTCGGCGGTGCCCTGCGGCCCGAGACGACGATCGCAAAGCACCCGCCGAAGAGCACCTCATCGCACAAGGCCAAGTTCACTTTCAGCTCCGACTAGTTTCGCCGATTTCGAGTGCAAGCCCGACCGCCGCCTCTTCAAGTCCTGCTGCTCGCCCCTCAAGCTCAAGGTCAAGCCGGGCCGTCACACCTTCCAGGTTCGCGCGCGCGTCGCCGGCGGCGCCGACCTGACCCCGGCGAGCTTTTGCTGGCGAGCGTCCTAGTGAAATCAGGGCGAATTATCGGTGCATAGCGCCCATAACTCGCCCCGATTTCGGTTGCCGCAATAAGCTCGGGCCGATGCGGATCGGCGCTGAGGCTTCGGCAGTGGTTGGTGGCACGCCGCTGGTCCTCTTGGACCGGCTTGGCAGTGGCGTCGGCGGCGATGTCTGCGCGAAGTTGGAGTCCTTCAATCCCGGCGCCTCGGTCAAGGACCGGATCGGGGTGGCGATGATCGATGCGGCGGAGGAGGAGGGGCTGGTGCGGCCGGGGCGTTCGGTTGTGGTCGAGCCGACGAGTGGCAACACCGGGATCGCGCTGGCGATGGTCTGCGCGGCGCGTGGCTATGAGCTGATCCTGACCCTGCCGGAGGGGATGAGCCGGGAGCGGGCGAAGCTGTTGCGGGCCTACGGGGCCGAGGTGCGGGAGACGCCCTCGCTGGGTGGGATGAGCGAGGCGGTGGCGTTGGCCGAGGAGATCCGCGAGCAGCGCAAGGCGTTCATGCCGATGCAGTTCTCCAACCCTGCCAACGCCGAGGTCCACCGGCGCACCACCGCGGAGGAGATTTGGAGCGACACCGACGGCGAGGTCGGGGCTTTTGTCGCCGGCGTCGGCACCGGCGGCACGATCACCGGGGTCGGGCAGATGCTGAAGGAGCGCTCGCCCGAGTCGCTGGTGGTCGCGGTCGAGCCGGCGAGCTCGCCGGTGCTCTCCGGCGGCCGTCCCGGCCCGCACAAAATCCAGGGCATCGGTGCCGGCTTCGTGCCCGAGGTGCTGGATCGCTCGGTGGTCGACGAGATCCTCTCGGTCAGCGACGAGGACGCGCTGGAGACGGCGCGCCTGGTCGCCCGCGAGGAGGGGGTCCTGGCCGGGATCTCCGCCGGCGCCAACATCTGGGCGGCGCTGCAGGTCGCCGGCCGTCCGGAGATGGCCGGGAAGAGGGTGGTGACGGTCGTCTGCGACTCGGGCGAGCGCTACATGTCCCTACCCTTCTTCTCACCATGAGCAGGTGGAGGAGGGTGGTTTCAGAGGTCCGTGCCGACGTCGCTGCGGCGCGTGATCGCGACCCCGCTGCGCAGGGCGTATCCACCCTCGAGATCCTCACGAGCTGGGCCGGGGTGCAGGCGCTCCTGGTCCACCGCGCCGCCCACGCGCTGCTGGAAGCGCGGGTGCCGCTGCTGCCGCGGACGATCGCCTACCTGACCCGCGCGGTGACCGGGGTGGAGATCCACCCGGCGGCCCAGATCGGCAGGTCCTTCTTCATCGACCACGGCTCCGGCGTGGTGATCGGCGAGACCGCGAAGATCGGCAACTTCGTCACCCTCTACCAGGGGGTGACTCTGGGCGGGACCGGGTTCCAGCGCGGCAAGCGCCACCCGACCCTCGGCGACAACGTCACCGTCGGCTCCGGGGCGAAGCTGCTGGGCCCGATCGCGGTTGGCGACGGGGCCAAGATCGGCGCCAACACGGTCGTCGTCGAGGACGTCCCGGCCGGGGCGACCGTTGTCGGCAACCCCGGGCACCCGGTGCGGGTCGAGGGCAAGCGGGTGGAGGGGCCCGACGCCGACTGGATCCACCTGCCGGACCCGATCGCCGACGCGATCAAGTCGCTCTCGGAGCGGCTGGCGGCGATCGAGCAGCGCCTGGCCGAGATCGACGGCGAGGCCGGGCCCGAGGACGAGGTGCCCGCAGTTCCGCGCCGCGCCGGCCGTTCGTCGGCCGGCGGCTGAGATAGCGTCCGCGCAACGCTGTCCGTCCCATCCCAGCCGAAAGGACTGCCTTGAGAACGCGTTTCGCCCTGCTGCTCGTCCCCTGCCTGATCCTGGCCCTCGCCCTGACCGCCTGCGGCGGCAGCGATTCCGACTCGGATGGCGAAATCGAAGAGGTGATCGAGACCTTGGTCACCCGCACCGACCCGGCCAAATGCACCGAGCTGATGACCGCGACCTTCATCAACCAGAGCTCGGACCTGCGCGGCGACTCGGCGCTGGAGGAATGCGAAGAAGAGGCCGGGGACACCAGCGACGACCCCGATTCGGTCACCGTCTCCGAGATCGAGGTCGACGGCGCCGACGCGAACGCCGAGGTCGCCTTCGTCGGCGGCGTCTACGACGGTCAGACCCTCGCCGTCGCCCTGGTCGAAGGGGACGGCGGCTGGAAGCTGGACGAAATCACCGGCTTTGCCGATCTCGACGCCGAGGCTCTGGCGACGAGCGTGGAGGAACAGTTCGAAAAAGGTGGCGAAATCCCCGCGGCCCAGGTCAGCTGTGTCGGGGACGGGATCCGCGATGCGCCCCAGGGCGAAATCGAAGAATTGTTCTTCGGCGGCAGCTCCCAGCCTCTGGTCGAATTCGCCGAAGCCTGCGAATAGCCAGCCATGTGAGCCCCGCCGAGCTCGTGGCTATGCTCGGCGGGTGACGCTTCAAGCCGATTCCGAGACCCCGCCGGAGGGCTACGAGCACCCCGGCGGCGGTGCTCCGACGGAGCCTGGGGCGGACCGGGTCGAGCGCCTGCTGGCGGGCTTGAACCAGCCCCAGCGCGAAGCGGTCGAACACAGCGAGGGGCCGCTGCTGGTCCTGGCCGGGGCCGGATCCGGCAAGACCCGGGTGCTGACCCACCGGATCGCCTACCTGCTGGCGACCGGCGCCGCCCGGCCGGGCGAGATCCTTGCGATCACCTTCACCAACAAGGCCGCGGCGGAGATGCGCGAGCGGGTCGGCAACCTGGTCGGGCGCTCGGTGCGGGCGATGTGGGTCACTACCTTCCACTCCTCCTGCGCGCGCATGCTGCGGGTCGACGCCGAGCGCCTCGGCTACTCGAAGAGCTTCACGATCTACGACCAGTCCGACTCGCTGCGGATGCTGAAACGCTGCCTCACCGAGCTCGGGGTCGACTCGAAACGGTTCCCGCCGCGGGCGATCCATTCGAAGATCTCCGGCGCCAAGAACCAACTGATCGACTCCGACTCCTACAACGACTCCGCCTACGCCGAATTCGAGGAGGTCGTCGCCGAAGCCTTCCCGCTCTACGAGAAACGGATGCGCGAAGCCAACGCGATGGACTTCGACGACCTCCTGGTCCGCACCGTCAACGTGCTGGAGCTCTTCAAAGAGGTCCGCGAGCGCTGGCAGCAGACCTTCCGCCACCTGCTCGTCGACGAGTACCAGGACACCAACCACGCCCAGTACCGGCTCCTGCAACTGCTGGCGGGCGATGACAAGAACCTGATGGTCGTCGGCGACGACGCGCAGTCGATCTACGGCTTCCGCCACGCCGACGTCCGCAACATCCTCGACTTCGAAAGCGACTTCAAGGACGCGGAGGTGGTCAAGCTCGAGCAGAACTACCGCTCGACGCAGACGATCCTCTCCGCCGCCAACGCCGTGATCGAACGCAACCGCGAAGGCCTGAAGAAGGAGCTCTGGACCGAAGACGAGGGCGGCGAGCTGGTCCAGTTGAACGAGCTGACCGACGAGAGCCAGGAGGCTCGCTGGGTCGCGGGCGAGATCGAACGGCTCGAGGACGAGGAGGGCGTCAGCCGCTCCGAGGTCGCGGTCTTCTACCGGACCAACGCGATGAGCCGGGTGCTGGAGGACACGCTGCAGCGCTTCAACGTCTCCTACCAGGTGATCGGCGGCACCAAGTTCTACGAACGGACCGAGATCAAGGACGCGATCGCCTATCTCAGCCTGCTGGCCAACCCGGCCGACCTCGTCTCCTTCGGCCGTGTCGTCAACTCGCCGCGGAGGGGGATCGGCAACACGACCCAGGGCCGGATCGCCGCCCACGTCAACACCACCGGGATGCCGGTCTGGGAGGTGATCGAGCGGGTCGAGGAGGTGCCGGGCCTGAGCGGCGCCGCGATCAAGTCGGTCGGCCGCTTCTACGAGACGATGGCCGGCCTGCGCGAACGCGCCGAACAGGGCGGGCCGGTGGCGACGCTGATGGAGGCGGTGCTGCACGAGAGCGGCTACATGGAAGCGCTCGCCGCCGAGCGCACGGTCGAAGCCGAAGGCCGGGCGGAAAACCTCGAAACCCTGATCACCGGTGCGGTCGAGTTCGACATCGAGCGCGAGCAGGAGGGGGAGAGCGAGGTGACGCCGCTGGAGGAGTACCTGCAGAAAATCTCCCTCTTCACCGAGCAGGACGCGCTCGCCGCCGAACAGGAGCTGGTGACGCTGATGACCCTGCACAACGCCAAGGGGCTGGAGTACAACACCGTCTTCATCGTCGGCTGCGAGGAGGGCGCCTTCCCGCACATGCGCGCACTCGAAGAGGGCGGCGAAGAAGAGGAGCGCCGCCTCTGTTACGTCGGCATCACCCGCGCCCGCAAACGCCTCTACATGACCTGGGCGCGCGAACGGCGCCTCTTCGGCCGGGTCGAGCGCAATCTGCCCTCGCGCTTCGTCGACGAGCTGCCGAGCGAGCTGACCGAGAGCCACTCGACCGCAGCCAGCAGCCTCGGCACCAGCTGGAGCACTTCGGTAAGCAGCGAGGGCGCGGGAGCGGAGCCGCTCGATCCCGGGCCTGCGCTGGAGATGCAGATCGGCGACGACGTCATCCACGCCAGCTTCGGCGAGGGTGTCGTCACCGCAACTGAGCCCGGCGGGGTCGTGGTCGTCCGCTTCTCCAGCGACGGCTCCGAGCGCAAGCTGATGGCCGACTACGCCCCGATCCGGAAACGGTGAGCGCTTGACGGCGCGAGTCATCGACGGCAAGGCCGTGGCCGCGGCGGTGCGCGAGCGAGTGCGCGCCGAGGTCATCGAGTACGAGCGGGAGGCGGGGCGGACCCCGGCCCTCGCCACGGTGCTGGTCGGCGAGGACCCGGCCTCGGAGATCTACATCCGCAACAAGCACCGCGCCTGCGAGGAGGTGGGGATGCGCTCGGTCCACCACGGGCTCGCTGCGACGACGGGCGAGGCGGAGGTGCTGGAGCTGGTCGCCGGGCTGGGGGCGGACGACGACGTCGACGGCATCCTCGTGCAGCTTCCGGTCCCTGACCAGGTCGACCCCGATGCGGTCGTGGCCGCGATCGACCCGGCCAAGGACGTCGATGGGCTGACCCCGGCCAACGCCGGCCTGCTCGCCCACGGCACCCCCGGCCTGGTTCCCTGCACGCCGGCCGGGGTGATGGAGCTGCTGCGCCACGAGGGCGTCGAGTTGGAAGGGGCGGAGGCGGTCGTGGTCGGGCGCTCGAAGCTGGTCGGGGTACCGGTGGCACGGCTGCTGCTGATGGCCAACGCGACGGTGACGATCTGCCACTCGCGCACCCGCGACCTCGACGCCACCTGCCGCCGCGCCGACGTCCTCGTCGCCGCGGTCGGCGTCCCCAAACTGCTCGGCGCCGACGCGGTCAAACCGGGGGCGACGGTGATCGACGTCGGCATGAACCGGCTCGAGGACGGGCTCTGCGGTGACGTCGACTACGAGGCGGCGGCCACCGTCGCGGACGCGATCACCCCGGTCCCGGGCGGGGTCGGCCCGATGACGATCGCGATGCTGCTCTCGAACACCCTGCAGGCGGCGCGGGCGCGCGGTTTCGTCGGCAGGAAGTAGCCGCCCCGGCGCGAACGGGCAGGGTGGAGCCCGGTCCCACCCGGTCGGGCGGAGCGCTACGCAGCAGAGGAGGTCATCGTGAGCGAACGTCTGAGCCGCGGCGAGCAGATCGCCGGCATCGCCGGACTGGTCTTGATCCTGGTCATGTTCCTATTTGCCTGGTACGGATTCGAGGGCTTCCGCGGCGGGGACGCGTTCGACGTCTTCGACGACTGGGTCAATATCCTGCTCGTCTTCACCTGCTTCGCGGGGATGTCGCTGGCGCTGTTCGGCAGTGACGTGGCGCGGGCGGCGATCCCGCTCAGCGTCGTCACCACGCTGCTCGGCGGCCTCTCCTCGCTGGTCATCCTGATCTACATCATCTTCCCGCCGGGAGTCGATTTCGGCGGCCTCGGCGGCGAAGTCGACCTCGGGCGCAAATTCGGCGTCTGGCTCGGACTGATCTCGGCGATCGCAGTCGCGGTCGGCGGCTATATGGCGATGCAGGAGGAGGGCGCCTCCTTCGGAGGCAGCGCCGATCGTCTCGGCGGCCCCGGGGACGGAGCGACTACGCAGCCCCCACAGGCGCCGCCTCCGCCTCCGCCGCCCCCTCCCGCGCACTGATTCCGCGGGCGATCTGCTTGGCGAAGGCGATGATGGTCATCATCGGGTTGACCCCGACCGAGGTCGGGAAGAGTGAGGCGTCGGCGACGTAGAGGCCGCGGGTGCCGTTGACCGAGCCGTCGGGGGCGCAGACGCCCTCGCCCGGCTCGGCGGCGATGCGGGCGGTGCCCATCGGGTGGAAGGCCTCCAGCCGCAGCTCCGCCGGGCTGAACTTGGTCGCCTCGAAGGTCGCGAGGTCGCTCGGCCGCAGAACCTTGGCGCGGGCGATGTTCGGGTAGACCTCGGTGGCGCCGGCGGCGAAGTGGATTTCGGCGGCGCGTGAAATCCCGAAGGTGATGCGCTCGGCGTCCTCGCGGGTCAGCTTGTAGCTGGCTCGCAGCGAGCCTTCGGAGCCGAGGCCGATCCGGCCCGAGGAGCGGTCGCCGAGGTGGACGCCGATCGAGCCGATGTGGGCGAAGTCGAGCATCGCTTCCTGATGGGCGCGGCCGGCGCCCATCAGCCAGGCGCCACCGAAGGCGAGCGGGGTGAAGGTCGCCTCCAGGAGGACGCCGAGGTCCTCCCACTGGTCGACGTAGAAGCTCTGCATCACGCCCTCCCAGCCGCGCACCTCCTCCTCGTAGCGGGCGCCGACCCAGCAGGCGGGGTGCATGTGGAAGTTGCGGCCGACCTGGTTGCCGCCGAGTCCCGAGCGCAGCAGCAGCTCCGGCGTGCCGAGGGCGCCGCCGGCGGCGATCACCGCGCGCCGCGCCCGCACCGTGTAGCCGCGGCCGCCGCGGACCCGGCACTCGACGCCGATCGCGCGGTCTCCCTCCATCAGCACCCGGCTCGCCTCGACCCCGGCCCGGATCCGCGCCCCAGCGGCGACGGCGCGGGGCAGGTAGCTGACGTGCATCCCGCGCTTGGCGTCGATCCGGCAGCCGAAGGGGCAGGAGCTGCACTGCACGCAGTTGCCGGCGTTGCGCCAGATCGGTGCGGCGCTGGCGCCGATCGCCGCCGCGCCCTCCATCGCCAGCTGCCCGTTGCGGCCCATCCGCTCGGGGTCGAGCTGGGTGACGTGGAGGAACTCCTCGGCCTCGGCGAAGTCGGCGTCGAGGTCCTGCGCCCAGGAGATCCCGTAGCGCTGGCGCCAGTGGTCGAGCACCGAGTCGGGCGCGCGGAAGCAGGTGCCGGAGTTGATCACCGTGGTGCCGCCGACCACCTTCGCCACCGGGACCGGGATCGGCGGCCGGCCTTCGGCGATCGTCAAGCCGGCGTCGCGGTAGAGCTCGGCGATCGCCTCGAGGTGGTCGCTCGGGTAGTTCTCGCGGTTGTAGTGGCCGCCGGCCTCGAGCACGAGCACGTCGAGCCCGGCCTCGGCCAGGGCCGCGGCCGCCGCGGCGCCGCCGGCGCCAGAGCCGACGATGACGACGTCGCAGTCCTCGCCGGCGCCGCTCGGCTCGGTGTCGCCGAGCGTCCCCGCCGGCTCCGGCACGGTGCCGTCGGCGCGGGCGCAGGAGATCTCGAACCCGATCCGCTCCTCGACCTCCGGCGTCACCGCGTAGCCGAGGGTCGAGAACAGCTTCGCCATCAGCAGCAGGTCGTGGTGGAGGGAGAAGCGCGAGCCCTCGAGGCGGTTGAGGAAGTCCTCGGCGGCGGACTGGCTGAGGCGGCTGAAGCGCCAGGGGAAGGGCAGCCACTCGAAGGCGCGCAGGCCGAGCCGCAGCCGGATCAGGGTGCGGGGGGAGATCGAGCCGAGGAAACGGGCGACCGGGCCGGAGACGTCGACGTCGCGCTCGGCCTGCGGCAGGCCGTCGATTCCCGGCGCCATCGCCGCGCAGATCGCGCTCAGGGTCCGTTGCTCAGCGGCTGAGAGCCCTGGCGAGCGCTTTCAACCGGGATCGGGCGGGCGGCCGATGCGGCCGGCCAGGACCCAGAGCCAGAGCGAGAGCACCGCGAGATAACCGTCGACCAGGAAGTTGAGCAGGTAGATGAAGACCTCTTCCTGGATCACGAAGAAGAGCAGCGAGCCGAGCGAGGAGGCGGTCTTGCCGGCGGCGAGGACCAGCAGCAGCGGCCGGTAGCGGACGACGTCGGCCTGGGCGACGATGCAGATCCCGGTGATCACCACCATGTAGGCGAAGGAGAGGGCCAGCCACAGGTAGACCTGCGTGTGCGGCGCCCGGTGGTCGTTGCCGAACCATTCGCCGACGTCGGAGATCACGTCGAGCACGCCGCTGGGCACGGTGATGAAGAGGATTCCCACGACCGCGAAGGTGACCGCGAGCAGCCGCAGGTTGGCGACGACGAATCTCTCTGCCTTGGCCCCCTGCATCGGCGATGACAATACTGGCTGTGCAGCCAGGGGTGGCAGCGAGAGGTCCCGGTAGGGGCTTCGCTTAACTTTTTTGTGGACGTTTGGTGGGTGTCCGAGTTTGGCGGCGGCAAAAAAGTACAAGACGCTTCGCCCCTACCGGGACCTCTCGCTGCGAGCCGCGGTAGCCACTTAGAATGGCCGCCGTGATCGATCGGGAGCAGGTTCTACACGTGGCGAAGCTTTCGCGGCTGCGACTTTCTGAGGAGGAAGTCGAGCGGATGACGGGGGAGCTGTCGGGGATTCTCGAGCACGTCGACCGGATCGGGAATCTCGATTTGGAGGGTGTCGAGCCGACTTCGCACGTGGTCGAGTTGGAGAACGTGTTGAGGCCGGATAAGCCGCGGCCGAGCTGGCCGCGGGAGCAGATCCTGGCGCCGGCGCCGGAACCGCAGGACGGGGCCTTCCGGGTCCCCTCGCCGCAGGCCGCCGAGTCCTGATGGGCGAGCTGCTGCAGTTGAGCGTCGCCGAGGCGGCGGCGCGGATCGCCGCCGGGGAGCTCTCCGCCGCCGAGTACTTCGAGGCCTGGCAGGCGGCTGCTGCCGACGATGAGCTCAACGCCTACCTCTGGTCGGTCGAGAACGCGGCCGAGTACGAGGTCGAGCAGGGCCCGCTGGGCGGCGTCCCGGTCGCGGTCAAGGACATCTTCTGCACCGAGGGCAGCCCGACCACCGCCGGCTCGCGCATCCTCGAGGGCTACAAGCCGCCCTACACCGCGACCGCAGTGCGCCGGCTCGACGCCGCCGGTGCCCGCGTCCTCGGCAAGACCAACATGGACGAGTTTGCGATGGGCTCCTCGAACGAGAACTCGGCCTACGGGCCGGTGCTGAACCCGTGGGACCGCGACCGCGTCCCCGGCGGCTCCTCCGGCGGCTCGGCGGCGGCGGTTGCCGGCGGCCTCGCCCCCTGCGCGATCGGCACCGACACCGGCGGCTCGATCCGCCAGCCCGCGGCGCTCTGCGGGATCGTCGGCCTCAAGCCCACCTACGGCTCGATCTCCCGCTACGGGATGATCGCCTTCGCCTCCTCGCTCGACCAGTGCGGCCCGCTGACCCGCGACGTCACCGACGCGGCGCTGCTGCTGGCGGCGCTGCAGGGTCAGGACCCCTGCGACTCGACCTCGGTCGGGATCGAGGGCGGCATCGTCGCCCCCAGTCGCGAGGACCTCAGCGGCCTGCGCTTCGGCGTCCCCGCCGAGCTCTCCCGCGACGCGATCGACGCCGGCGTCCGCGCCAGCTTCGAGGCGACGCTGGAGCGGATCGAGGCGCTCGGCGGCGAGATCGCCGAGGTCTCGCTGCCCAGCGCCGAGCACGGCATCTCCGCCTACTACGTGATCGCCCCCGCCGAGGCCTCCTCCAACCTCGCCCGCTACGACGGCGTCCGCTACGGGATGCGCAAGGGCGGCGACGGCGACCTGGTCGAGATGTACGAGACGACCCGGGCGGAGGGCTTCGGGCCCGAGGTGAAGCGGCGGATCATGCTCGGCACCTACGCGCTCTCCTCCGGCTACTACGAGGCCTACTACGGCCAGGCCCAGAAGGTGCGGACGCGGATCGCCGAAGACTTCACGGCCGCCTTCGCTGACGTCGACTTCGTCGTCACCCCGACCTCGCCCTCGGTCGCCTTCGGGCTCGGCGAGAAGACCGACGACCCGCTGGCGATGTACCTCAACGACTTTTTCACGGTGCCGATGAGCCTGGCCGGGATCCCGGCGATCTCGATCCCCTCCGGCCTCGCCGAGCCCGAGGGCGGCGGCGCCGAGCTGCCGGTCGGCTTCCAGATCGCCGCCCCGGCCTTCGCCGAGCAGAAGCTGCTGGAGGCTGCCTACGCTCTGGAGCAGGGGATCGGGTTCGAGCAGGAGGCAGGATCGCGCCGGCCCTGGAACGGGGCTTCCGGTGGCTGAGCTGGAGGCGGTGATCGGGCTCGAGATCCACGTCCAGTTGGCGACGCGGACGAAGATGTTCTGCGGCTGCGAGCTCTCCTTCGGCGACGAGCCCAACGTCCACACGTGCCCGGTCTGTCTCGCCCACCCGGGCGTGCTGCCGACCGTCAACGAGCAGGCGATCCGCTACGCACTGCAGATCGCCGCGGCCCTGGACTGCGAGGTGGCGCCGCGCTCGATCTTCCACCGCAAGAACTACTTCTATCCGGACAGCCCGAAGGCGTACCAGATCAGCCAGTACGACATCCCGATCGCCGGCGCCGGAAAGCTCGGTGATGTCCGCATCCACCGCGCCCACCTCGAGGAGGACGCGGCGAAGATGATCCACGTCGGCGAGTCGGGACGGATCCACGGCTCCGGCGCCTCCCTGGTCGACTTCAACCGCGGCGGCACGCCGCTGGTCGAGATCGTCACCGAGCCCGACTTGCGCGGCGCCGCCGAAGCGGCCGAGTGGGCCCGCCTGCTGCGCGAGACCGTGCGCCAGCTCGGCGTCTCCGACGTGAACATGGAGGAGGGCAGCCTGCGGGTCGACGCCAACGTCTCCGTGCGCCCGGCCGGGTCCGACGAGCTGGGGACGAAGACCGAGCTCAAGAACATGAACAGCTTCCGCTTCCTCCAGCGCGGGGTCGAAGCCGAGATCGAGCGCCAGCGCGAGCTGGTCGCCTCAGGCGGGACCGTGACCCAGGAGACGCTCCACTTCGACCCGCGCAGCGGCCACCTGACCTCGCTGCGCTCGAAGGAGGAAGCCCACGACTACCGCTACTTCCCCGAGCCCGACCTG
The DNA here is from genome assembly GCA_036376895.1 of Solirubrobacterales bacterium. Classification (GTDB taxonomy): domain Bacteria; phylum Actinomycetota; class Thermoleophilia; order Solirubrobacterales; family 70-9; genus VAYN01. Next base: position 9,826 of record DASUZL010000012.1, on the reverse strand, counting down.
GTGCCGCTGGTCCCGACCGAGGAGATGCTGCGCGAGGCCCGCGAGGCGCTGCCGGAGCTGCCGGCGGCGCGGGCGGCGCGCTACGAGGGCGAGCTCGGCCTCGAATCGGAGCCGGCGGCGCTGCTGGCGCGCGAGCCCGAGGTCGCTGCCTACTTCGAGGCGGTCTGCGAGGCGGGCGGGGCGAAGGTCGGCGAGGACGTGGCGCCGCGGACGGTGGCGAACTGGGTCACCGGCGACCTCACCGCCGCCTTGCGCCAGCGCGACGAGGAGGAGGACTTCACCAACCCGACCGTGCCGGCGGCGAGCCTCGCCAGCCTGGTCGGTCTGGTCGCGACGAAGAAGATCTCCCACGGCAGCGGCAAGCAGGTGCTGACCGTGCTGGTCGAGGAGGGGGGAGACCCCGAGGCGATTGTCGAGCGCGAGGGCCTCGCCCAGATGGCCGGCGACGACGGCGAGCTCGCCGTCGTCGTCGCCGCGGCGATCGAGGCCAACCCCGACGCCGCCGAGAAGATCAAGGCCGGCAACCCGAAGGCGATCGGCGCCATCGTCGGCCAGGTCATGCGCGAAACCAAGGGCCGCGCCGACGGCGGCGAGGTCAACCGCCTGATCCAGGAGCAGCTCGGACTCTAGGCGTCGCTTTCCTAGTCCTGATCGGAGTAAAAGTGCGTTTCCACACTTTGTAACAAGTTGTTACAAAGTGGTAGGTTGGAGGCATGGCCTGGAACGTAGTCATCGTCGGCGGTGGGTTCGGAGGGGCCGCTGCCGCGCGTGAACTGGAGAAGCTGATGCCGAAGCAGTCGGCGCGGCTGACGCTGGTCAACGACACCAACTTCATGCTCTACACGCCGTTCCTGCCGGAGGCCGCGGCGGGAACGCTGGAGCCGCGCCACGTGGTGACGCCGCTGCGCGAGATCCTCGACCGCACCTACCTGCGGCTGGGCCAGGTGGTCGGCCACGACCCCGAGGCAAAGACGGTCACCGTGCGGGCCAAATACGGCGAAACCGAAGCGCTGCCCTACGACCAGTTGCTGCTCTCGCTCGGCTCGGTCTCCCGGGTCTTGCCGGTGCCCGGCCTGGCCGAGCACGCCGTCGGCTTCAAGAGCCTCGCCGACGCGATCTACCTCCGCAACCACGTGGTCGAGACCCTGGAGGAAGCCAACGCGACCGAGGACCCGGCCCGCCGCGACGAACTGCTCACCTACGTCTTCGTCGGCGGCGGCTACGCCGGCCTCGAGGCGCTGGCCGAGCTGCAGGACTTCGCCGCCGACGCGATGGAGTCATATCCCCGCGCCCGTCTGCACGGGATGCGCTGGATCCTGGTCGAGGCGGCCGACCGGGTGCTGCCGGAGATCGACGCCGAGCTGGCCGAGTACGCGGTGCGCGAGCTGCGTGGCCGCGGCATCGACATCCGTCTGCAGACCACCCTGGAGCAGGTCGAGGCCGATTCCGCCCGGCTCTCCAGCGGCGAGACGCTGCCGACCCGGACCGTCGTCTGGACCGCCGGAGTTGCCCCGCAGCCGATCCTGCGCGAGCTCGAGCTGCCGCTCGACGAGCGCGGCCGGGTCCCGGTCGACGACCACCTGCGGGTGCAGGGCATGGACTCGGTCTGGGCGATCGGCGATTGCGCCGCCGCTCCCGACCCGCGCGGTGGCACCTGCCCGCCGACCGCCCAGCACGCTGTCCGCCAGGGCCCGGTGGCGGCGCGCAACATCGCCGCCGAGCTCGGCGTCGGCTCTCCGCGGCCGTTCGAGTACCGCAGCGAAGCCTCCTTCGTCAACCTCGGCCGCTACAAGGCGGTCGGCCGGGTCGGCGAGCGCACGTTCCGCGGTTTCCCCGCCTGGTGGATGGCCCGCAGCTACCACATGAGCCAGATCCCGGGCACCGCTCGCAAGGTCCGCGCGGTGATCGACTGGACCGCTGGATTGCCGTTCCGGCGCGACCTCTCCGAGGTCGGCTCGATCGGCCACCGCAAGCCGCTTCGCTAGCGCGCAAGAATGGGCGTATGGAGTACCTGGTCATCGCCTTCTTCTTTGGCCTCGCCACCGGGATCGTCGGCCGCGGCAAGGGCAGCTCGTTCTGGATCTGGTTCCTGGTCGGCGCCGTGATCCCGCTGCTCGGGCTCGTCGCCGTCGTCCTCTACCGGGTCGAGAAGGACGAACCGGAACGCCAGTGCCCGACCTGCCACAAGACGGTCAAGCTCTACGTCCAGGTCTGTCCCCGCTGTGGCACCGACCTGTACCTGCCGGATCCCGCCGCAGTGCGCCACCCGGGCGTCGAGAACTAGCGCAGCCAGGTGCGGACGATCGCGTTGGCGAAGCCGACGCCGTAGCGGAAGACCGCGGGCTTCTTCGAGTGCCCGTGCAGCCGCTGTTCGACCGTGATCGGCACCTCGCGGGCGGGAATGCCGCGCTTGATCGCCTCGATCATGAACTCGGAGGTGTGGAACTGCTCCTGGCGCAGGACCAGTTGCGGCAGCACGGTGGTGCGGACGGCGCGGTAGCCGTTGGAGCAGTCGGTGACGTGGGTGCGGGTGATGAAGGAGACGAGGCGGTTGAAGAAGACGATCCCGAGCTCGCGGGCGAAGTGGTTGCGGTCGGCGTGGCCGAGCACGCGCGAGCCGTGGGCGACGTCGACTTCGCCGTCGAGCACCGGTTTGACCAGCCGCTCCATCTCCGAGGGCAGGTGCTGGCCGTCGGCGTCGAGGGTGACGACAACCTCGGCTCCCGATTCGACCATCAACCGGTAGCCGGTGCGCAGCGCCGCGCCGCCGCCGCGGTTGGTGACGTGGCGGGCGACCAGGGCGCCGTGCTCGGCGGCGACGTCGCCGGTGCCGTCGCGGGAGCCGTCGTCGACGACGAGGATCTCGGTCCGCACCCCGCAGACCTCGGCCGGCATCTGGTCGAGCACGTGGCCGATGTTTTCGGCCTCGTTGTAAGCGGGGATGACGATCGCGACCTTGCCGCGGAAGCGCTCCGGCAGGCCCGCCTGGCGAAACTCCTCCCAGGCCAGCCCCTCCAGCGCCGCCGCCAGTTGGCGCGAGTTGCGCGCTGCGACCGAGAGCGCCCGCAGGATCAGCCCGAAGAGAATGAAGATTGCGAACACGGCGAGGCCGAGGATGCGGCCGCCGTTGCCCTTCTCGAAGGAGAAGGCGGAGAGCAGCGCGTCGGTGATTTCGGTGCCGGAGACGACGACCAGGCCGAGGCCGGCGCCGAGCAGGATCAGCACCTCGGCGTTGCGCAGCGAGTGTCGCCGCAGGACCGCGTAGAGCACGATCGCGACGCCGATCAGCACGCCGGCGCTTCGCAGCGCGGTCAGCTCGGAGGGGAAGATGCCTGCTCTGGGGACCATTCGCGGCCAGAGAGTATGGCCGCGACGGCCGATGAGAGGGCCAGCGCCGCGAGAGGAAAGACCAGCGTCATCAGTACCTCGTTGCGCCGCGGGGCCGCCAGCGAGGCGGCGCCGACCACGGTGACGAGCACGATCGGGGTTGCCAGCGCGACCAACTCCCACCAGCGCCGGTGCAGCCCGAGCAGGACAAAGCCGGCGAGGCCGAGGAGGACGAGCAGGATCTGAATGACACGGCCGGCAGTGCTGCTCATCGCTTCACCGACCCCACTCGACCACATCCGCCCGACCTTGCGCACGGTCATTGCCGCGTAGCCGACTGGGTCTTCGGAGAAGTAGTCGGAGAGGTTGTCCTTGCCGACCTTGCCGAGGGCTGAGTCGCGCGGTAGGTCGGGGTAGCTTTCTTCGGCGACGCGGTCGAAGAGCGGCTGCGGGTCGACCGCGTCGAGCGCCGCCGACCCGGGCTCCAGGTCGCGGCCCAGGTAGCGCTCGGCGAGGATCGCCTTGACCCGCTGGTATTCGCCGTCGGCGGGCAGGTAGGTGCCGACGTAGAGCGCCTTGCCGCCGCCGGTCGAGATTGGCACCGTGCGGTCGAGCACGACCTGGTTGCGGATCGCCCAGGGCAGGACCACGACGACGATCCCGCCCAGCACGACCAGCGCTGGCAAGAGCCGCGCCCGCAGCCCTCCCGAGCGTTCGCGGTTTTCGCCCCTATCCGTCCCAAACTGCGAACGCGGGCGGAGGATGGCGAGGGCGGCGAAGGCGACGCCGACCAGCAGGTACTCGGGCCGGAACATCGCCGTCAGCCCGAACAGCAGGCCGGGCAGGAGCCAGGCCCACGGTCGCTCCCGTTCGCTCGCCCAGAGCCACGCGAGCACCGCTGCCGGCAGGGTGAGGATCGCCGGCGGCTCACTCATCAGCTCACCGGTCGAGTGGATGAAGGGTGGGTAGACGGCGACCGCGAAGGCGGCGAGCAGGCCCACGGTCGAGGCGGACTGCGGCCGTCCGACCGCCTCCGCCAGCCGCGTGGCGAGGGCGAAGACGACGAGGATCGCGGCGACGCCGAGCAGCGCCTCGACGATCCGCGCCGTTCCTTCGCGGGCGCCGCCGGTGGCGTAGAAGGCGCCGGCGTAGAGCAACGGCGCCCCCGGCGACCAGTCGCTGGAGTCGCGGAATTCCGGCCCGCCGTAGCTCCCTTCCTCGTAAAGGGCCTTGGCGAGCGCGTAGTAGGCGCGGGAGTCGTCGGCCGGGTTGTCGACCGGGTTGACCACGGCAACCGCCCGCACCCCGAGCCCAAGCACGGCGATCACCGCCAGCGCCACCAACGTCCGCCGCCCGTAGCGCTCGGGCAGTCCTCTGATCCATTCGCGGGCAGCTTTCAAGGCCGGCTCAGGCTACCCCGGTGGGGGTGTCTGACTTTTCCCGCCAGATATGGCGGTGAAAGTCAGACACGTCGCCGATCGCGGATCTGGGCGAAGGTCCAGGCCGCGCCGACGCCGGCCAGTGCGCCCACCAGCGGCAGCATCACCAGGACGCGGCGGGGGGAGGCGACGAGCAGGGCGCTGACGGCGGTGATCGAGAGCAAGACGACGCCGATCACCAGTGCCTCCCAGCGTCGCCGCCAGATGAGCACGGCGAGGCCCGCCAGCCCGAAGGCGACCAGCGCCCAGTGGAAGATCTCCCAGCCTGGCTCGCGCATCACGTCGCGAGGCCCGTGCGACCAGATCCGCCAGACCTTGGTCGCGACGAAGCCGGCGTATTCGACCGGCTCTTCGCTGACGTCGTCCCAGAGCTGTTCGCGTCCCATCCGCGAGAGCGCCTTGTCGGTTTCGAGGTCGGGATACCGGTCGGCGGCGAGCACGGCGAGGATCTGCTCCAGCCGCATTCGTTCCGCATCCCCTGGCTGGAAGAGCTGCGGGTTTTCGGCAACCACCTCGGCTCCGACCTTTTCCGGATCCCCGTCCGAGGGCAGGTAGGTGCCGGCGAGAAGCACCTGGCCGCCGCCGGTGGAGATCGGAACCACCCTGTCGAGAGCAACGACGTTTCGCACCGTCCAGGGCAGGACAACCACCGCAACCCCGGCGAGAAGGACCGCGGCTCGTGCCAGCGACGCCTGCCAGCCAACTCGCGGTTCCTTTTGGGTCTCACGCGACAAAAAGGAACCGCGAGTTCCACGCCCGAGCACCACCAGCGCCAGGATCGCCGCGACCCCCAGGTACTCCGGCCGCACCAGCGCCAGCGCCCCGAGCAGCGCGCCCGGCCACAGCCACCGCCAGAGCGATTCGCCGTCCCCTGCCCAGAAGATCGCCAGCACCCCGCCCGCCAACAGCGTCGCCGCCAACGGCTCGCTCATCAGCATCCCCTGGTACTCGAGCAGTGCGGGATACACCGCCACCGCACCCGCCCCGATCAACCCCGCCGCCATGTCCCGTCGATCCACCTCACCCAGCAGGGGTGGATCGGCGGGGCGCGCCAGCCGCGCCAGCCGCCGTCCCAGGAGATACGTAAGTGGGACCGCCAGCGCGCCGAGCAACGCAAGCAGCAGCCGCGCAGTCCGCTCGTGCTCACCACCCGTCACCTCGTACACCCCCGCCACCAGCAGCGGCAGGCCGGGGGAGTAGTTGCTGGACGGCTGCGTCGCGCCGGCCCCGACCGTGAAGCCCTCGCCCGCGTCCAAGTTCTTCGCAATCGCCGCATACGCCGCCGCGTCGTACACGGGCGCTCGCCCGTCCCACGCCTCCCCGACCCGCAGCCCCAACCCGAGCGCCACGATCGCGGCCAACGCGGCGACTCCGATCCACCCGCCGTTGCGCGCTGCCAGTCCGCTTCCCATCCGGCGGATTCAACTAGGCCGACGGGTCGTCTAAGCTGCCCCGCCTATGCGAATCCTCATCCTCGGGGGTGACGGCTACCTGGGGTGGCCGACCGCCCTCAGGTTCTCCTCCCGCGGCCACGAGGTCGCCGTCGTCGACAACTTCATCCGCCGCCGCTGGGTGGACGGTGTGGGCAGCGATTCGCTGACCCCGATCCTCGACCTCGACCAGCGCATCGACGCCTGGGCCGAGACCTCCGGCGACCGCATCCGCAGCTACGTCGGTTCGGTCGAGGACGGCGAGTTCCTCGACCGCGTCGTCGCCGAGACCCGGCCCGAGGTCGTGGTGCACTACGGCCAGCAGGCCTCGGCGCCGTACTCGATGGCCTCCCGCGAGCAGGCGGTCGAGACCCAGTTCGGCAACGTGATCGGCAACCTCAACCTGCTCTTCGCGATCCGCGACCACGTGCCCGAGTGTCACCTGGTCAAGCTCGGGACGATGGGCGAGTACGGCCAGCCCAACATCGATATCGAGGAGGGCTACATCGAGATCGAGCACAAGGGGCGCCGCGACACCCTGCCGTATCCGAAGCTGCCGGCCTCGCTGTACCACTGCTCCAAGGTCCACGACTCGACCAACATCCACTTCGCCTGCCGCACCTGGGGCCTGCGCGCGACCGACCTCAACCAGGGCGTCGTCTACGGGATCGAGACCGACGAGACCGCCGGTGACGAGCGCCTGGTCACCCGCTTCGATTACGACGAGATCTTCGGCACCGTGCTCAACCGCTTCTGCCTGCAGGCGGTGATCGGCCATCCGCTGACCGTCTACGGCTCCGGCGGCCAGACCCGCGGCTTCCTCAATATCCGCGACACCCTCAACTGCGTCGAGCTGGCGGCGCTGAACCCGGCCGAGGCCGGCGAGTTCCGCGTCTACAACCAGTTCACCGAGCAGTTCTCGGTCCTGGAGCTGGCGCACCTGGTCAAAGGAGCGGGCGAGCACCTCGGCTACGCGGTCGAGATCCAGCACTGCGAGAACCCGCGCGTGGAGAAGGAAGAGCACTACTACAACGCGATCCACACGAAGCTGCTCGACCTCGGCCTCGAGCCGACGCTGTTGGGCGAGGAGCTGGTCGAGTCGATGATCCACATCATCGAGCGCCACAAGGAGCGCGTGATCGAGGGACACATCGATCCGCGCACCCGCTGGAACCCGGCGAAATCGCCTGCTGCCCAGGCATAGCGTCGGCGCTACCAGGCAGCGGTCCACTGGTACCATCGCCAGTCCTATGAGGGCCGCCGACACCTTGATGGAATCGCTGAAGGCCGAGGGCGTCAAAAACGTCTTCGGGATCCCCGGCGGCGCCAACCTGCCGACCTACGACGCGATGGTCGATGCCGACTTCCGGCACGTCCAGGTGCGCCACGAGCAGGGCGGCGGCCACGCCGCCGAGGGTTACGCGCAAGCCTCGGGACGCGTTGGCGTCGCCTTCGCCACGTCCGGGCCTGGCGCGACCAACCTGGTGACGGCGATCGCCGACGCGATGATGGACTCGGTCCCGACCGTCTTCATCACTGGCCAGGTCCGCACCGAGCTGATCGGCACCGACGGCTTCCAGGAGGCCGACATCCTCGGCGCCACGCTGCCATTCGTGAAGCACTCCTTTCAGGTCACCGATGCGCGCCAGATCCCCGAGTACGTGCACCAGGCCTTCCACGTCGCCTCGACCGGGCGGCCGGGGCCGGTCCTGCTCGACATCCCCCAGGATCTCTCACGCGTCGAGATCGACTACGAGCCGCGTACCGAGTCGGTCGAACTGCCCGGCTACAAGCCGTCGACCGACGGCAACATCAAACAGATCCGGATCGCCGCCAAAGCGTTGGCCAACGCCCGCCGGCCGATCTTCTACAGCGGTGGCGGCGTGATCAACGCGAACGCCTCAGCCGAGCTGCGCGAGCTCGCCGCCTCCGACCGCTTCCCGGTGACCTCGACCCTGATGGGCCTCGGCGCTTTTCCCGCTTCGGACGAGAACTGGCTGGGGATGCTCGGCATGCACGGCACCGTCGCCGCCAACTGGGCGATGGACAAAGCCGACCTGATCGTCGCCATCGGTGCCCGTTTCGACGACCGCATCACGGGCAAGCTCGACGATTTCGCGCCAAACGCCAAGGTGATCCACATCGACATCGACCCGGCGGAGATCTCGAAGAACGTCGGCGCCCACATCCCGATCGTCGGCGACGTCAAGCTGGTGCTGCCGGCGCTGACCCGCGAGTACCGGGCGCTGCAGACCGACTCGACCCGGCTCGATGCCTGGTGGGAGACGATCCGCGGCTGGGAAAGCGACCACGCGCTGTACTACGACGAATCGACTGACCAGGGCGGCGAGATCAAGCCGCAGTTCATGATCAAGGCGATGCACCGCGCCACCCAGGGCGACGCGATCATCACCTCTGATGTGGGTCAGCATCAGATGTGGGCGGCCCAGTACTACGGCTTCGACAAGCCCCGCCGCTGGATCAATTCCGGCGGCCTCGGAACGATGGGCTTCGGTCTGCCGGCGGCGATTGGTGCCAAGGTGGCCTGCCCTGACGAGCAAGTCGTCTGCCTCGCCGGCGACGGCAGCCTGATGATGAACATCCAGGAGATGGCGACCTGTGTGACCGAAGGGATCCCGGTCAAGGTCTTCCTCATGAACAACGGCTACATGGGCATGGTCCGCCAGTGGCAGGAGCTTTTCTGGAACGGTCGCTACAGCTCGGTCGAGATGGGCGCCAGCCCCGACTGGGTGAAGCTGGCCGAGGCGTTCGGCGCCACCGGCATGCGCTGTGAGAACTCCGCCGACCTCGAGGAGACGATGGTCAAGGCGCTGGAGACGGAGGGCCCGGTCCTGCTCGACGTCCGCGTCGCCAAAGAGGAGAACTGCTACCCGATGATCCCGCCGGGCCAGGCCGCCCGCGACATGGTCGAGGCGCCGCGAGGCGCGGTGCGCTGATGGAGGCGGGCACTCCTCAGGCGGTCAAGCTCGACGACCTGCACCTGCCGGGGCAATTGAGCGGGCGCAAACACATCCTTTCGATTCAGGTCGAGAACAAACCGGGCGTGCTGGCCCGGGTCGCCGGCCTCTTCTCCCGCCGCGGCTTCAACATCGACACCCTGGCGGTGGGGCCGACCGACGACCCCAGCATCTCGCGGATCACGCTGACGCTGGACGGCGCCGTCCACCCGATCGACCAGGTGACCAAGCAGCTGCACAAGCTGGTCAACGTGCTGAAAATCCGCGACATGGAGCCGGATGAGACCGTCGCCCGCGAGATGGCGATGTTCAAAGTCTCCGCTGCGGTCGAGAGCCGCGCCGAGATCATCCAGTTCGCCGAGATCTTCCGGGCCAAGATCATCGACGTCTCGCGCCGCGCGATGACGATCGAGGTGACCGGCTCGGCCGACAAGATCGAGGCCTTCGAGCGGATGATCCGCCCGCACGGCCTGATCGAGATGGTCCGCACGGGCGAGATCGCCATTGCTCGCGGCGGCGACTGAGGCGCTCCTAGCCAAGTTGAGCTCGCTTCTGGAGCGGGCTGGAGCGGGTGAGCGCCCGGCGGTCGTCAGCGCCAGCGAGCGGGTCGAGCCGGTCGACCCCTGTGCTGTGGTCTTCGCCTCACGGCTCG
>DASUZL010000011.1:0-24369 GCA_036376895.1 Solirubrobacterales bacterium | reverse complement strand
CGAAGCATGCTGTCGCCGCATCCAGCTTGCCGGCGCTGAGCAGCCTCGGCAGCGCGAGGCACGGGGCCCGCGCCGGCAGGGAGGGGGCGCGCGTTTCGGTTTTCATCTCAATGCCTGGAATAGGGCGGTTTCAGGTCGGATAGCTAGCTAGCACAGTAATTCATACCATTGTGCTAGTCAACTAGCACAGCTAGCGAGGAGCGGCAAACGGTGGACCCCGTCTATGTTGTGAAGGGTGATCGACTCCCTGGTCGAGCAGATTGAGGCGCGCTTCGCCGAGCTCGAGGCGCAGATGGCGGATCCCGGTGTGATCGGGGACAGGGAGCGCTACGCCGAGGTCGGTCGCGAGTACCGCGAGCTGCAGCCGGCTCAGGCGCTTGCCGTCGAGTACCGCAAGCTCAGGGACGATCTCGATGGGGCTCGCGAGCTGCTCGCCGAGGATGGCGAGGATCCGGAGCTGCTCGCGGTGGTCGAGCAGGCTCCCGGCCGCCTCGAGGGGCTCGAAGAGGAGATCCGGCTGGCGATGGTCGAGCGCGACCCCAACGACGCCAAGAACGTGATCGTCGAGATCCGCGCCGGGACCGGCGGCGACGAGGCGGCGCTGTTTGCCGGCGACCTCTACAAGATGCTGACCCGGTACGCGGAGGAGCGCGGCTTCTCGACCGAGGTCCTCTCGCAGTCCGCCTCCGAGGCCGGCGGCTTCAAGGAGGTGACCTTCGCGGTCAAGGGCGAGGGCGCTTTCTCGGTCTACAAGTTCGAGGGCGGGACCCACCGCGTCCAGCGCGTGCCGGAGACCGAGTCGCAGGGGCGGATCCACACCTCGACGGCGACGATCGCGGTCTTGCCGGAGGCCGAGGAGGTCGAGGTCGACGTCAACCAGAACGACCTCCAGATCGACGTCTACCGCTCTTCCGGGCCCGGCGGCCAGTCGGTCAACACGACCGACTCGGCGGTGCGGATCACCCACAAACCGACCGGCATCGTCGTCTCGATGCAGGACGAGAAGTCGCAGCTGCAAAACAAGGAGCGGGCGATGCGGGTGCTGCGGGCGCGGCTGTACGAGCGCGAGCTGGCCGAACAGCAGGCGAAGATCGCCTCCGAGCGCAAGGCCCAGGTCGGCAGCGGCGAGCGCTCCGAGAAGGTCCGCACCTACAACTTCCCCCAGGGCCGGGTCACCGACCACCGGATCAAGCTGACCTCGCACAACCTCGACGGGGTGCTCGGCGGCGATCTCTCCGAGTTCACCGACGCCCTCGAGGCCGAGGAGAAGAGGCAGCGCCTCGAGGCTGCGGCGGTCGGCTGATGCCCATGGCGGCGGCAGCTGGCAGCGTCCGCGAGGCGCTCGATGCGGCGGTCGACGGCTTGGCGGCTGCCGGCGTGGAGGAAGCCCGACTCGACGCGGAACTGCTGCTGGGTGAGGCAACGGGGTACGGGCGGGCAAGGCTGGCGGCGGAGCCGGATGCCGAGGTTCCGGCCCGGTCAGCGCGGGCGTTTGGCGAGATGGTGCGGCGGCGGCTGCGGCGTGAGCCAGTCGCCTACATCCTGGGGCGGAAAGGGTTTCGGCACCTCGAGCTGGCGGTCGACCGCAGGGTCCTGGTCCCGCGGCCGGAGACCGAGCTGCTGGTCGAAGTGGCACTGGAGCTCCAACCCGCGAGCGTGCTCGACGTCGGCACCGGCTCCGGCGCGATCGCGCTCGCGGTCGCCGACGAGCTGCCGGGCTGCGCGGTGACCGCGGCCGACACCTCGGCCGCGGCGCTGGAAGTGGCGCGGGCCAACGCCGACCGCCTCGGCCTTGCCGACCGGGTCCGCTTCGAGGAAGGAACGCTGCCCGAGGGCAACTTCGACCTGATCCTCGCCAACCTGCCCTACGTCGCCGAGCGCGACTGGCCCTCCCTGCAACCCGAGGTCACCCAGTGGGAGCCGCGCGAGGCACTGCTCGCCGGCCCCGACGGCCTCGACGCCTACCGCGCCCTGCTCGGCTCGTCCAGTTCAGGTCGTACTTCGCCCCGGTATGCGGGACTAAGTACGACCTCAACGGGGGCGGTGGCGCTCGAGGTGGGGGAGGGACAGGCGCAGGCGGTGGCGGAGCTCGTCCGTGCGGCGGGGTTCGCTGAGGTCGAGACGCGGCCCGACCTGGCCGGGATCGAGCGGGTGGTGGTGGGGACGCGATGAGCGAGTCCCAGGGCACCGCCCGCATCCTCGAGCTGCGCAGCGGCGAGGCCGACGTCGCCCGTTCGGCATTGGAAGGGTGCATCGCCTCCGGCGGTGTCGCCGTCTTCCCTGCCGACGGCCTCTACGGGCTCGCCTGCGACCCGCTCGACGCTGGCGCGATCGCTCGCATCCACCGGCTCAAGGGGCGCGACGACGGCAAATCCTCGGCGGTCATGTACTTCTCGCCGCTGGCGATGCGCGAGCTGGTCGCCGGGCTCGGCCCGCGCACCGCTGCCGCGGTCAGCGCCCTGCTGCCGGGGCCGGTGACGCTGGTCGTCGCCAACCCCGGCCGCCGCTACCCGCTGGCCTGCCGCGAGGACCCTGAGCGGCTCGGCGTGCGCCTGATCGGCGGCCCCCTGGCGGGGACGATGTGCCCGATCTTCCAGACCTCGGCCAACCTCAGCGGCGAGCCGCCACCGGCCAGCTTCGACCGCGTCCCCGACTCGATCCTCGCCGGGGTCGACCTGGCGATCGACGGCGGTCAGCTCCAGGGCATGCCATCGACTGTTGTCGACCTCGCCTCGATCGAGGAGCACGGCGGCTGGACGGTGCTGCGCCACGGCGCCCTCTCCGCCGGCGACCTCGCCAGCTCCCTGCACTCCGTCGGCCTCGGCTAGCTGCCGGGGGAGACGCTGCTCAGCAACCGGGGGTGCCGTCGTAGGGCAGGCGGACCAGCCGGCGGGAGCTGTTGTCGTCCTCGTTGGACTCGAACAGGTTTTCCTCCGGGTCGACGGTCATTTCGAAGGCGAAGCAGCCGCGCAGGCCGGCGACGTTGATCCATTGCTGGTGGTAGGGGGCGGGGTAGATGTCCGACCACCCAACCGAGGTGCCGAGGGCGACGCGGTTGCGGTAGGGGTTCTGGTTGCAGCCCGGGTAGTGGCGGTTTGCCGGCGAGCGCTGGCCGGGCCGGGTGCGCTCGAGATCACGCAGGCAGTAGTTGAGCTTGGGACTGGTGCGGACGACGTTGCCGACGCTGCCGTCGGGGCTGGCCTGGCGCAGGTTGAAGCTGGCCAGCTGGTGGACCTTCCAGTAGGCGCCGCCCCAGTAGTCGCCGACGTCGGTGAAGCGCAGGGTGGCGTCGCTGTCGACGTCGATGTGGCCACCGCCGACCCGGTAGATGCGCTGGTTGGTGGTCATCGTCCGCCAGCCGTTGCGTTTGCCGCGCAGCTCCATCGGGCCGCGGCCGCGGCTGCGCACGTCGCTGGTTGCCCGCAACAGAACCCGTCCTGGACCGCTCGCCTGAACGTACATTTCGCTCGCCGGGCCGATCCGCAGGTTCGGGCAGAGCAGTTGCTTGGCTTCCGGCCCTTCGCAGGGGTTCTCGGCGGGCGTCGCCGCGGTCGCGGCGGTCGCGATTAGGGCGACGCCGATTGCCAGTGCGGTAAGGGCGAAGACTCGCGCTCTCACCGGGCTCAGACTATCCCGGCCCGTTGCTATCGTCGCTTGCGATGAGCGAGCTGCCCGAGAACTTCCAGACCGCACCCTTGGTCGACGTCGATCCCGAGATCGCCGCCGTCCTCGACGGCGAGCTGCGGCGCCAGCAGCGGACGCTGGAGATGATCGCCTCGGAGAACTTCGTGCCGCAGGCGGTGCTCGACGCGGTCGGCTCGGTCCTCACCAACAAGTACGCCGAGGGCTACCCCGGCCGCCGCTACTACGGCGGCTGCGAGGAGGTCGACGTCGCCGAGGAGCTGGCGATCGCCCGCGCCAAGGAGCTGTTCGGCGCCGAGCACGCCAACGTCCAGGCTCACTCCGGCGCCCAGGCCAACAACGCCGCCTACATGGCGCTGATCGAACCGGGCGACACCTTCCTCGGCCTCGCGCTCGACCACGGCGGCCACCTCAGCCACGGGATGAAAATCAACGTCTCCGGCAAGCTCTACAACCCGGTCGCCTACCACGTCCGCGAGGACGACCTGCTGGTCGACATGGACGAGGTCGCGCGCCTCGCCGCCGAGCACAAGCCGAGCCTGATCGTCACCGGTTGGTCCGCCTACCCGCGCCAGCTCGATTTCGCCGCCTTCCGTGAGATCGCCGACTCGGTCGGCGCCAAGCTGATGGTCGACATGGCCCACTTCGCCGGCCTCGTCGCCGCCGGCGAGCACCCCAATCCGGTCGAGCACGCCGACGTCGTCACCACGACCATCCACAAGACGCTCTGCGGCCCCCGCAGCGGCATGATTCTCTGTCGCGAGGAGTTCGCCAAAGCGATCGACAAGGCGGTCTTCCCCGGCCAGCAGGGCGGGCCGCTGATGCACACGGTCGCCGCCAAGGCGGTGGCAATGAAGATCGCCGCCAGCGAGGAGTTCCGCCAGCGCCAGCGGCAGACGATCGCCAACGCGCGGGCCCTCGCCGCCGGCCTCGAAGCCGGCGGGATCCCGGTCCTCACCGGCGGCACCGACGTCCACCTGGTGCTGGTCGACCTGACCCCGACCGAGCTCGACGGCCAGACCGGCGAGGACCGGCTCGACGCGGTCGGCATCACCGTCAACCGCAACGCGATCCCCTTCGACCCACGGCCGCCGATGAACCCCTCCGGCCTGCGCATCGGCACCCCGGCGCTGACCACGCGGGGCATGGGCGAGGAGGAGATGACGGAGATCGCCGCGATCATCTGCGGTGCCCTCTCCACCGACTTCGAGTCCGAGAAGGACTCCCTCGCCGCCCGCGCCGACGCCCTCATGGACCGCTTCCCGCTCTACCCGCAGCTCACTCCCAGCGCCGTCTGAACGCTTGAGGGTCTGGGTCGACTGCACGGCCGCCGCGCACCCGTTGGTGCTGCGGCCGATTATCGAGCGCCTGGAAGCCGAGGGGCACGAGGTCTTTGTCACCGCCCGCGAGTACGGCCAGACGCTGGGAATCCTCGAGCGGCTGGGGATTCCGTACACGACCGTCGGCGAGCATGGCGGCGCTTCGCGGCTGGGCAAGGTGCGGGCGCTCGGGGGACGCTCGGCGCGGCTGGCGCGCTTCGTCTGGGGCAACCGGCCGCAGTTGGCGATCGGTCATGGCTCAGTCGACCTGGCAGTTGTCTCTGCCTCCTTCCTGATCCCCTCGGTGCAGATGCAGGACTACGAGTTCGCCCGCCTGCAGCGCCAGGTCGCCTTCCGGGTGGCGCGGCGGGTGCTGGCACCTGAGTCGATTCCGGTCGAGCGCCTGGCCAAGATCGGCGCCAAGCCGAAGAAGCTGTTCCGCTACCCGGGCCTGAAGGAGGAGTACTACCTGGCCGATTTCGAGCCCGACGAAGCGGTGCTGGGCGAGCTCGGGCTCGACCGCGAGAAAGTGACGGTGGTCGTGCGGCCGCCACCGGAGACCTCCGAGTACCACGCCCCCAACGACCTCTACGCGGCAACCGTCCGCCGCCTCGCCGCCGCCGAGCAGGCCCAGGCGGTGATCGTCCCCCGCACCGATGAGCAGGGCGCCGCCGCCCGCGCCCTCGGCGCCCCGAACCTGATCGTCCCCGAGCGCGCGATCGACGCCCAAAGCCTGATCGCCTACGCCGACCTCGTGGTCAGCGCCGGGGGCACCATGAACCGCGAGGCCGTCGCCCTAGGCACCCCCGTCTTCACCACCTTCAGCGGCGAGATGGGCGGAGTCGACGAGCAACTGATCGCCGAAGGCCGCCTGCAAGTGCTGGAGGATCCCGAGGCGCTGGAGCTGCGCAAGCGCGACTCCCCGGTGGGCGTCCGCCACCCGCGCGATCCTGAGATTCTCGTCCGGGCGGCGCTTGGAGCCGCCCGGGCCTGAGCGATATGGCCACGACCACCGACGCCGTCCTCGCCTTCCTCGCAGCCGCGGCGATCGCTTGGCTGCTGGTTCCCTACGTGGAGCGGCTTGCCTTCCGGGTGGGCGCGATCGACTACCCGAAGGAGCGCGGCCTTCACAGCAAACCGATGCCGCGGCTCTCCGGCCTGGCGATCCTGGTCGCGGTCGAGGTCGCCGGCTGGATCTGGCTGCCGGGGGAAGGGGAGAGCCGCTCGATCCTGCTCGGCGCCGTTGCGATCGCCGCGGTCGGCGTGCTCGACGACGTCTACTCGCTGCCGGCGCTGCCGAAGCTTGCCGGCCAGATCGGGGCGGCGACGATCCCGGTCCTCGCCGGCGTCCGCGTCGACAACCTCACCCTGCCCTTTGTCGGCGGCTTCGAGCTCGGCTGGCTCGCCTACCCGCTGACCGTGCTCGGGATCGTCGCCGTGGTCAACGTGATCAATTTCCTCGACGGGGTCGACGGGCTGGCGGCGGGGGTCTGCACGATCGCCGCGCTGACCCTGGCGGTGATCGCGCTCTCACTGGACCGCAACGCCGCCGGCGTGCTGGCGGCGATCACGGCCGGCGCCGCGCTCGGCTTCCTCCGCCACGGCTTCCCGCCTGCCTCCAGCTTCATGGGCGACACCGGCTCCAACCTGCTCGGCTACCTGCTCGCCACCGCCTCGGTTCAGGGAGCCCTGAAGACCAACGCGGTGATCGCCCTCGCTTTCCCGCTGATCGTGCTCGCGGTGCCGATCCTCGACACCGGCTTCGTCGTCGCCAAGCGGCTCAAATACCGGCAGCCGATCTACCAGGCCGACACCTGGCACTTCCACCACCGGATGGCCAACATCGGCTTCTCCCAGCGCCGCACGGTCGCTTACCTCTACGCCTGGACCCTGGTGATGGCGGCGCTGGCGCTGGCCCTCCGCTTTGTCCCCTACAGCGACGACCACGGCCACTTCGACGCGCTCTGGACCGCGGTGATGGCGGTCCTGATCCTGGGCGCGCTGGCCTACAGCGTGTACCTGATCTACGTGCTGGAGATCCTCAAGTCGAGGCGGGGACGCATAAACCCGGAGACGGGCGAGTTCGAGGCAATTGAATTGGAGCCCCCCGGCGGTAGTGGCAACCCTCACTAACCCGCTTCACAAAGCCAATCGCGGGACCTTTTGGGTATAGTCGCCCAGGCGTCCGCTCGGCCCCGAGACGGACGTATTTATGTCTCCTCTCAAGTACGCCGACCTAGTCCTCCTGGCCACCGCGCTCGCAGTCTTTCTGCTCGGTGGACTGCCCATGCTCGGATACGCGGTTGCGGCCGGCGTTTGGCTGATTCAGCGCGGTATTCAGATGCTCGCCGCGAAGCGGGCCCAGGCGGAGATGCTCGCCGGCAACCGGCAGAAGGCGATGGGCGTCATCGCCGCATCGACCCTCGGCCGCGTCTGGCTGATGGCGACGGCCGTGCTGCTGGTCGGTCTCGCCGAACGCGAAGCCGGTCTTGCCGCGGCGGTCTTGACCCTCGTTCTCTTCACCGTTTCCTTCGCCGCCCAGGGCCTCGCGCACCTGTTCGGTGAGCCCGAGGGGCAGGGCGCAGCGTGAGCGCCGATTCCGCAGCGGTAGAGGCGCCGTCCGGCGCCTCCCAGTCGCCCGCCCCGAAATCGGGCGGCCTTAGCACCAAAGCGAAAGTCTTCATCGGCCTCGGCGTCTACTTCGGGATCGCGATCCTGCTGTTCCTGATCTTCGGCAGCGATGGCAAAAACGAAGAGTTCCAGCCGCAGAACGAGTTCAAACTCGAACCGTGGATCACGCTGGAACTGGGCGGGATCGACTTCTCGATCAACAAGGCGGTGCTCTACCTGCTGCTGGCCAGCGGGCTGACGATCGGCACGATGCTGTGGATCGCGAAACGGATGCAGCAGAAGCCGAACCGCGTCCAGGTCGCGATCGAGGTCGCCTACGACATGACCAAAAACACGATCGCCGGCGGCAGCCTCGACACCAAGATGGCGCGCAAATGGTTCCCCTTCCTCGCCGCGCTCTTCTTCTGGATCTGGTTCTCGAACATGATCGGGTTCCTGCCGCTGCCGACCAACACCGAGCACGCGATCAACGTCTTCGGGGTCGAAATCCCCTCCTTCGCGATCTACGCCGCCACCGCCAACCTCTCGATTCCCCTGGTCCTGACGCTCGTCGTCTGGATCTCCTACCACGTCGAAGGGGTGCGGGCCAAGGGCTTCTTCAAGTACCTGGCGAGCTGGCTGCCGCCGGGCCTGGAGGACATGAACCCGGGCGCCAAGGCCTTCATCTTCGTGATCGAGGCGGTCTCCCACGTCGCCCGTCTGATCTCGCTCTCCGTCCGACTTTTCGCCAACATCCTCGCCGGCCACTTGCTGCTGCTCTTCATGGGCGGCGGGCTGGCGGTGCTGCTGGGAATCGCGGCGCTCGGCGCCCTCACCTTCCCGCTCGCCTTCTTCTTCTTCATCCTCGAGGTTGGCCTAATCGCCACCCTGCAGGCGTTCATCTTCTCGACTCTCACTGCCATCTACCTCGGCGGAGCTACCTCCGCCAGTCACTAGAAAAGGAGCACTTTTCAAATGGACCTGTCCCCTGTCGTCGCCGCCATTTCCGACGAAGGCATCGAATCCGCCGGTAAGGCGATCGCCCTCGGCGTCGGAGCTGGCCTGGGTTCGATCGGCGCCGGTATCGGCATCGGCATCATCTTCGGCAAGGAGATCGAGTCGGTCGCCCGCCAGCCGGAGATGAAAGACGAGCTCCAGAGCATCCGCTGGCTCGGTTTCGCACTGACCGAGGCCGTGGCCTTCTACACGTTCATCTTCGGCCTCATCGCCTTCTTCCTCTAGGCACATGGATCCGCTCGGCTACATAGCGGCGATAGTCCCGCTCGCGGCCGAGTCCGGTCACGAGGAAGGCGGTGGCAGCTTCCTCGTCTCTCCCGGCCTCGGCCTGATGATTTGGACCCTGGTCCTGTTCCTGTTCACGATGTGGGTGCTCAGCAAGTTCGCCTTCCCGAAAATCCAGGAGGCCCTGGATCGGCGGGCGAAAGTGATCGCCGAGTCGATCGACGCGGCCGAGCGACAGCGGCGTGAATCGGACGAGCTGCTGGCCGAGTACCGCGGCCGGCTGGCCGAGGCGCGCGAGCAGGCGGACGACATCATGGCCCGTGCCCGCAAAGCGGCCGAGACCGCCGAGGCGGAGGCGACCGCTGCTGGTCGCGAGAAACGCGAGGAGCTGGTCTCCCAGGCCAAGCGCGACATCGAAGCGGAGACCCGGCGCTCGCTGGAGCAGATCCGCGGCGAGGTCGCCGACCTGACCGTGCTGGCGACCGAGAAGGTCACCCGCAAGAGCCTTACCGGCGAGGACCAGAAACGGCTCGTCGAGGAGGCCCTCGCCGAGGTCGACTTCTCCTCGCTCTCGGGAGCGGAGAAGAACTAGATGGCCGAGGCCGCCCGTGTATATGCCGAGGCCCTGTTCGAGGCCGGCAAGGACAAAGGCAAGCTCGACTCGCTGCAGTCGCAGCTGGCCGAGTTCGTCGACGCGGTCGACCGCAACCAGGAGCTGCAGGTGTTCCTGTTCAGCCCCTACCTCTCCTCCGCCGACAAGCGCGAGGGCCTCGGTAGGGCGATCTCCGGTGCCGAGCCGGAGCTGATGAATTTCCTCGAGCTGCTGGTCGACAAGCACCGGATGCCGGAGATCTTCCGCATCCGTCGCGAGCTCGATGAGCTTTGGAAGAAGGAGAACCGCCGCCTCGACGTCACCGTCGTCAGCGCCGTCGAACTCGACGAAGCCGTCGTCAAGAAAATCGGCGAAGAGGTCGAACGCCAGACCGGCGAGGCGGTCGAGCTGTCGAGCCGCGTCGACGACGGCATCCTCGGCGGCATCATCCTGCGCGTCGGGAACATGGTTTTGGACGCGAGCATTCGCAGTCGCCTGGAGAAACTTCGAAAGACCGTCGCCACCGCGGCGTAAGGAGGAGCTAGCACCCGATGGAGATCAAGCCGGACGAGATCGCAAGCATTCTGCGAGAGCGAATCGAGGGGTTGGAGACCGACTCCGCCGACCTCACCGAGGTGGGCACCATCCTCTCGGTGGCGGACGGCATCGCCCGCATCCACGGCCTCGACAACGTGATGGCGTTGGAGATGCTCGACCTGCCGCACGGGGTGACCGGGCTGGCCCTGAACCTCGAGGCCGACAACGTCGGCGCCGTGCTGTTCGGCGAGTGGGAAAAGATCGTCGAGGGCGACACGGTCAAGCGCACCGGCCACCTGCTGGAGATCCCGGTCGGCGACGCCCTGCTCGGCCGCATGGTCGACCCGCTCGGCCGCCCGCTCGACAACCGCGGCGAGGTCATCACCACCGAGACCCGCCCGGCCGAGTTCAAAGCTCCCGGCGTGGTCGAGCGCCAGCCGGTCGAGGAACCCGTCCAGACCGGGTTGATGTCGATCGACGGGATGATCCCGATCGGTCGTGGCCAGCGAGAGCTGATCATCGGCGACCGCCAGACCGGCAAGACGGCGATCGCGATCGACACGATCATCAACAACAAGGACAAGGACCTGATCTGCATCTACGTCGCGATCGGGCAGCGGATGTCCACCGTTGTCCAGCTCAAAGAGACGCTGGAGGAGAACGGGGCGATGGAGAACACGATCATCGTCGCCGCCCCCGCCGACGAGGCAGCGCCGATCAAGTACATCGCCCCCTACGCCGGCTGCGCGATGGGCGAGCACTTCCTCTACAACGGCAAAGCCGCCCTCTGCGTCTACGACGACCTGACCAAACACGCTTCCGCCTACCGCCAGATGTCGCTTCTGCTGAGGCGCCCGCCGGGTCGCGAGGCTTACCCGGGAGACGTCTTCTACCTGCACTCGCGCCTGCTGGAGCGGGCGGTGAAGCTGAACGACGACCTCGGCGGCGGCTCGCTGACGGCGCTGCCGATCATCGAGACCCAGGCCTCCGACGTCTCCGCCTACATCCCGACCAACGTGATCTCGATCACCGACGGTCAGATCTTCCTCGAGTCCGACCTCTTCTTCTCAGGAGTGCGGCCGGCGATCAACGTCGGCATCTCGGTCTCGCGGGTGGGCGGCAACGCGCAGACCAAGGCGATGAAGAAGGTCGCCGGAAAACTGCGCCTCGACCTCTCCCAGTACCGCGACCTCGAGGCCTTCGCCCAGTTCGGCTCCGAGCTCGACGCGGAGACGCAGAAAGCGCTGACCCGCGGCGAACGACTGGTCGAGCTGCTGAAACAGAAAGAGCGTGAGCCGCTCAGCGTCGGCGACCAGGTCGCCTCGATCTACTCGGGCACCGGCGGCTACCTCGACCGGATCAAAGTCGAGCGCGTCGGCGAGTTCCTCGCCGACCTGCGGACCCGCCTGCACACGGAGAACGCGGAGCTGCTGGGCCGGATCGAAGAGACCGGCAAGCTCGAGGAGGACGACGAAAAGGCGCTCGGTTCCGCGATCGCCGACTTCGTTGACGATTTCGGCGCCGACTTCGACGAGAACGGCGACCCGGTCGAGGCCGGCGAGTCCGACCGCGTCAAGTCGCAGGAGGAGCGCGAGGCCCCGGCCCGCACCGCCGATTCCTCCGAGGACGCCAAGGAGGCGACCCCGGCTTAGTGCCGGGACCGCGATCCCATGGCCAGTCAGAAGGAAGTCAAGAATCGCATTGCGTCGATCAAGAACATCAACAAGATCACGCGGGCGATGGAGATGGTTGCGGCGGCGCGGTTGCGCCGGGCCGAACAGCGGATCGACGATCTGCGGCCCTACGCCGAGGGCATCCGCAAACTGACCCGACAGGCGTCCGCCCATGCCGGCGCGATCCCGCGGGTGCCGGTGATGGCAGAGCGCGAGAACGTCGAGCGGGTGGGCATCCTCCTGATCACCGGCGATCGCGGCCTGGCCGGCGCTTTCAACACCAACATCATCCGCGAGGGCATGCGGATGGCGAGCGCCGTTCGCTCCGAGGGGGCGACGCCGTCCTTCGCCGCCGTCGGCAAGCGCGGCGTCTCCGCCCTGAGCTTCCGCAAACAGGAGGTCACGGGCAGCTACGTCGGCTTCACTGACCGGCCCGCCTTCGCCAACGCCCGTGAAATCGGCGAGGCGCTGACCGCTCGCTACGTCGACGAGGAACTCGACCGGGTCGAACTCGTCTACAACCGCTTTGTCTCGCCGCTGACCCAGCACGTCTGGCGCCAGACCCTGTTGCCGTTGCAGCAGGCGGAGGTGACCGGCGAGGGCGCTGACGAGGAGCAGGACAGCGGCGAGCTGACCGAGGCCGAGGAGCGTCAGATCAAATCGGAGTGGAGCTACGAGCCCGAGCCCGAGGAGCTGCTTGCGCGGCTGATCCCCGAGTACGTGACGATCTCCGTCTACCGGGCGCTGCTCGAGTCTGCGGCCTCCGAGCTGGGAGCGCGGATGACCGCGATGCGCAACGCCGCTGAGAACGCGGAAACGATCATGGACGACCTGACCCTGGAAATGAACCGGGTCCGCCAGTCGGAGATCACGCAGCAGATCTTGGAGGTCGTCGCCGGCGCCGAGGCGCTCGGGTAGTAGTGGCGATTCAAACCTTGGAAATGAGAAAAGGAAGTCATGGCTGAGAACGGATCTAGTGGAACCAACGTAGGGCGCGTCGAGCAGGTCACCGGCGTGGTGATCGACGCCGTCTTCCCCGACAAGCTGCCGGCGATCTACTCGGCGGTGACGATCGAGACCGGCGGCGACGGCGACGGCGAACCGACCCAGCTCGTCTGCGAGGTGCAGCAGCACCTCGGCGACGACCGCGTGCGCGCGGTCGCGATGGACGCCACCGACGGGATCCAGCGCGGCGCCAAGGTCACCGACACCGGCGGCCCGATCACGGTCCCGGTCGGCGACGCCACCCTCGGCCGCATCTTCAACCTGCTCGGTGAGCCGATCGACAACGGCCCCGAGGTCGAGGGCGACGAGCGCTGGCCGATCCACCGTCCCGCCCCCAAGGCCTCCGACCTGACTCCGACCCAGGAGATCCTCGAGACCGGGATCAAGGTCATCGACCTGCTCGCCCCTTACGCCAAAGGCGGCAAGGTCGGGCTGTTCGGCGGTGCCGGCGTCGGCAAGACCGTGTTGATCCAGGAGCTCATCCGCAACATCGCCGAGGAGCACTCCGGCCTCTCCGCCTTCGTCGGCGTCGGCGAGCGCTCCCGCGAGGGCAACGACCTCTGGCTGGAGATGAAAGAGTCGGGCGTGATCGACAAGACGATGCTCGTCTTCGGTCAGATGAACGAGCCCCCTGGTGCGCGTCTGCGCGTCGCCCTCTCCGGGCTGACGATGGCCGAGTACTACCGCGAGCAGGGTGGACAGGACGTGCTCCTGTTCATCGACAACATCTTCCGCTTCGTCCAGGCCGGCTCCGAGGTCTCGGCGCTGCTCGGGCGCATGCCCTCCGCCGTCGGTTACCAGCCGACGCTGGAGACCGAGATGGGCGGCCTGCAGGAGCGGATCACCTCGACGGACCGCGGCTCGGTCACCTCGATCCAGGCCGTCTACGTCCCCGCCGACGACTACACCGACCCGGCTCCGGCTTCGGTGTTCGCCCACCTCAACGCGACCACGGCGCTCTCGCGGTCGATCTCCGAGAAAGGCATCTACCCGGCCGTCGACCCGCTCGACTCGACCTCGACGATCCTCAAGCCCGACGTCGTCGGCGACGAGCACTACCGCACCGCGACCGACGTCCAGGAGGTGCTGCAGCGCTACAAGGAGCTGCAGGACATCATCGCCATCCTCGGGATCGACGAGCTCTCTGACGAGGACCGCCAGACGGTCTCCCGCGCCCGCAAGATCGAGCGCTTCCTCTCGCAGCCGTTCTTCGTCGCCGAACAGTTCACCGGCCGCAACGGCGAGTACGTGCCGGTGTCGGAGACGGTCCGCGGCTTCCGCGAGATCCTCGACGGCGAGCACGACGACCTGTCCGAGGGCGCCTTCTACATGCAGGGCTCGATCGACCAGGTCACCGAGAACGCCAAGGCCGGCGCGGCGGCGTAGCCCCAGATGGCTGCGGAGCACATGATCGACGTCGAGGTCCTCACCCCCGAGGGTGAGGTCTTCGATGGCGAAGCCCGGCAGGTCTCGACCCGCACCGAGGTCGGCGAGATCGGCATCCTCGCCAACCACACGCCGCTGCTGGCGGCGCTCTTGCCGACCGAGCTGCGGCTCAAGGTCTCCGACTCCGAGGTCAAGCGCTACGCCCAGGCACACGGCTGGCTGCAGGTCTTCGGCAACCGCGCCCGCCTGCTCGTCGAGGAGGCGATCGACCCCGCCGAGCTCGACAGCGGCACGCTCAAAGACCAGCTCTCCGATGCCGAGCAACGGCTCTCCGACGCCGAGGATGGCAGCGCCGAGCACGCCCGCGCGCAGAAAGATCGCGACCGAGCAGAAGCATTCCTGGCTATCGCTGGGGGATGAGCTCGGAGCTGGTAGCCCTCGCCGAACGCCTGATCTCCTACGAGACCTGCGAGCCGGAGGCGATTTCCGAGGCTGCGGGGTTCGTCGAGGGGTGGCTGGAGGCGCGCGGGATCGAGGCTGAGCGGGACGAGGTACGGGGACTTCCGGTGGTCAAGGCCGAAGTCGGGCCGGAGACGGCGCCGACGGTCGTGCTGCACGGGCACCTCGACGTCGTTCCGGGTCTGGCCGGGCAGTTCGAGCCGCGAATCGAGGGCGACAAGCTGGTCGGGCGCGGCGCCTACGACATGAAGGGCGCGCTGGCGGCGATGCTGGTCACCTTCGCCGGCTTTCGCGACCAGGAGCAGGTGCGAGTGCGGCTGGGGATCGTCGGCGACGAGGAGTCCGAGGAGGACGCCGAGCGCGGCACCGACCACCTGGTCGACAGCGGCTGGCTCGGCGACTTCGCGATCACCGGCGAGCCGACCGACCTGCACATCGGGATCGAGGCCAAGGGCATCCTGGCGCTGCGCCTGGAGGTGGGGGGGACGGCGGCGCACGGGGCGACGCCGTGGCTGGGCGATAACGCCGTGCTCAAGGCGATCGACGTTTTCCGCAGTATCGAGTCGCTACCGTTTGCGCGGCACAGCTCGGAGCTGTTCGATCGCCCCTCGATCAACCTGGGCAGGATCTGGGGCGGCGACGCGCTGAACAAGGTGCCCGACCGATGCGTGATCGACGTCGACATCCGCTACCTGCCTGGACAGGACCCCGCCGCGATCCTCGCCGACGTCAAGGCGCTGCCTGGGATCGACGCGGCGAGCTCGCTGTTCGCGCGGCCGCCGGCGACGGTCGACCGCGAGTCCCCCTTTGTGCTGGCGCTGCGCGCCTCGACCACGGAGCACCATCACGGCGAGCCGATGAGCGTCGGGCGCGACGGCGCCTCCGACGCGGTCTCCTTCCTGCGGGTCGGCGTGCCGGCGGTCGAGTTCGGCCCGATCGGCGCCGGCCATCACGGCCCCGAGGAGTGGGTCTCGGTCTCCTCGCTGGAGACCTACCGGCAGGCGCTCGACTCGTTCCTGCGAGCGATCCCGGGCCGGCTCGATGAGTGAGCCGCTGGGGCCCGGCTGGGCCCCGAAGAAGCCACCGCCGAGCGGCGACACGGAGCCGGCGCCGAAGCCGAAGCGGTTCTGGTGGCGCTTCCTGCTCGCCTCGGTGATCATCATGGCGGTCTCCGCCGCGGCGACCTCGATCTCGATCCTCAACTTCTTCGACAGCATCGCGGCCGAGATCTCGCCCGAAAACAAAAAAATCCGCACTGCACTGGACAAAGTCCTCGCCCAGCCTGAGAGCGGCAAGCCCCAGAACTTCCTCCTGGTCGGCTCCGACAAACGCGCCGGGGCGGAATTCACCGAAGACAAGGGCCGCTCGGACACGGCAATCCTGATTCGCGTCGACCCGAACAAGGGCCTGATCTCGATGCTCTCGATCCCACGCGACCTCCAAGTCGAAATCCCCGGGGTCGGCACCGGCAAGTTCAACGAAGCGTATTTCTACGGCGGGACCAAAGGGACCGCCGAAGTCGTCAAGGAACTGACCGGGCTGCCGATCAACCACCTGATCAACATCGACTTCCTCGGCTTCGCCCAGGCGGTCTACGCGATCGGCTGCGTCTACACCGACGTCGACCGGCGCTACTACCACTCCAACGAAGGCGTGCCGCCATCCGAACAGTACGCCGAAATCAACGTCCAGCCCGGCTATCAAGCGATGTGCGGCAACCAGGCACTCGACTACGTGCGCTACCGGCACACCGACACCGACATCGTCCGCTCGGCCCGGCAGCAGGACTTCCTCGGCTTTGCCCGCCAGCAGATCTCGCCGAACGAACTGGCCGAGAACGTGGTCTTCGACGACGACAGCCTGATCGACGTCTTCACCGAATACACGAGCTCCGACATCAGCGAGGGCGGGGAACTGCTCGACGTGCTGAAACTGCTGATCGCGGCGCGCAACGCAAAAATCAACGAGGTCCACTTCCCGGCCGAACTCGGGCCGAGCTACGTCTATGCCTCGGAATCGGCGATCAACGAAGCGGTGAATGAATTCCTGGGCGTCAAGCCGACCTCCGACAGCGCCGAGAATCGCCAGAGCGCCGAAGAAAGCAAGCGGGCACAGGGCAAGCAGAAGGGCAAGAAAAAGAAGGGCAAGAAAAGGAAGAAGAAGGACAAGCCGTTCGTGGAGACGCCGCCGGCTGGTTCCGACGACCTCATCCCGGCCCGCGAAGCCGGCGAAGAGGAGGCGAAGATCGCCGGGCGCCGGGTCCATGGTCATTTCCCGATCTACTACCCGACTCGCCTGCCCGCTGGGGCCTACTACGTCGAAAGCAACCCCTACGAGAAGATCTCCGACCCGCGGGTCTACGGGATCCGCGAGGGTCTCGACAAAAACAGCCCGCGGCACGAGGCCTACCGGATGGTCCTGGTGATGGAAGCGTCAGATGGCACCCACTATTTCGGGGTCCAGGGCATCCGCGGCTGGCCGGATCCGCCGATCCTCGAAGATCCTGCCGAAGTCAAGGAGATCAAAGGCCGCGAGTTCGAAATCTTCAGCGACGGCGGTCTGATCAAGCTGATCGCCTGGCACCGGGGCGAAAACAGCTACTGGATCTCGAATGACTTGTTGGAGAGCTTGAGCAACGATCAGATGGTCGGGATGGCCCGCTCCGCCGCGGTCCTGGTCCCGAAGACGAAGCCGAAGAAAGGTAGGAGCAAAGGATGAGTGAGGGACGTGAGCCGGTAGGTGTGATCGGGGTCGGCTGGGTCGGCCTGGTGAGCGCCGTCTGCTTCGCTGAGTTGGGGCATCCGGTGATCGCCCGGGACATCCTCGCCGAGAAGGTCGACTCGCTCGCCCGCGGCGAGACGACGATCCACGAGCCCGGCCTGGAGGAGATGCTGCGCCGCAACGCCGAGCGGATCACCTTCACCACCGAGATGTCGGAGCTGTTGGAGGGGGCGCGCTTGCTCTTCGTTTGCGTCGACACGCCGCCGACCTACTCCGGCGACGCCGACCTCTCGCGGGTCCGCACCGTGGTCGGGGACCTGCCCGCCGACAGCGACCACGTGCTGGTGATGAAGAGCACCGTCCCGGCCGGGACCGGCGAGTCGATCCGCCGCGACCGCCCGGGCCTCGCCTACGTCTCCTGCCCCGAGTTCCTCAAGGAGGGCTCGGCGGTCGAGGACTTCCTCCACCCCGACCGGGTGGTGATCGGCGCCGACCCCGGTGACGAGGGCGCCGCGGCGGCGGTGGCGGCGCTGTACGAGCCGCTGGGCGGCGAGCTGCTGCGCACCGACGTCGCCAGCGCCGAGATGATCAA
Source organism: Solirubrobacterales bacterium (assembly GCA_036376895.1). GTDB lineage: Bacteria > Actinomycetota > Thermoleophilia > Solirubrobacterales > 70-9 > VAYN01. Next base: position 6,591 of record DASUZL010000011.1, on the reverse strand, counting down.
GCTCGCCTCCAACGCCTTCCTGGCGACCAAGATCTCCTTCATCAACGAGATCGCCAACGTCTGCGAGGAGGTCGGCGCCGACGTCGGCGAGGTCGCCCGCGGCATGGGCCTCGACGGCCGCATCGGCCCCGCCTTCCTGCGTGCCGGCATCGGCTGGGGGGGTAGTTGTTTTCCTAAGGATTTGAAGGCGCTGAAGCAGTTGGCCGGGAACTCCGGCTACCACTTCCAGTTGCTGACCGCGGTGATCGAGGTCAACGAGCTGCAGAAGCGGCGCGTCGTCAGCAAGCTGCAGAAGCACCTCGGCTCGCTGGTCGGCAAGCGCGTGGCGCTGCTGGGGCTGGCCTTCAAGCCCGACACCGACGACATGCGCGAGGCGGCCAGCCTGGTGCTGGCGGCGCGGCTGCAGGGCGAGGGGGCGGAGGTGGTCGGCTACGACCCGGTCGCCGCCGACCGCGCCAGCGAGCTGCTCGGCTCGGTCGAGATGGCGACCTCGGCGACGCAGGCGCTGGATGGCGCCGACGCCGCGGTGCTGGTCACCGAGTGGGTCGAGTTCCGCGAGCTCGACTGGACCGACGCGGCGGCGCGGATGGCCCGCCCGCTGCTGGTCGACGGCCGCAACTTCCTCGACGCCGCGGCCTTGGTCGAGGCCGGCTTCGAGTACGAGAGCATCGGCCGCCCCGCGCTCGGTGTCCCAGCCCCGGTGATAGCCGAGTAGCTATGCAGGCGATCGTCCTGGTCGGTGGGGAGGGGACGCGGCTGCGCCCGCTCACCAACGACGTGCCGAAGCCGGCGCTGACCCTGGTCGACCGCCCCTTCCTCGCCTACATGGTCGAGTGGCTGGCCGCGCACGGGGTGACCGAGATCGTCTTTGCCTGCGGCTTCCTCCCCGACGTTCTGCGCGAGGCGCTGGGCGACGGCGAACACGCCGGCGTGCGGCTGCGCTACGTGGTCGAGCCCGACCGCCGCGGCACCGCCGGGGCGATCCGCTTCGCCGCCGACGCGCTCGGCGAGGATCTCGAGGATCGCTTCCTCGCCCTCAACGGCGACGTCCTCACCGACCTCGACCTCAGCTCCCTGATGCGGGCCCACGCCGAGCGCGCGGCGCGGGCGACGATCGCCCTCTACCCGGTCGAGGACTCGGCCGCCTACGGGCTGGTCGAGATCGACGCTGAGGGCCGCGTGCTCGACTTCGTCGAGAAGACCGGCGAGCCTGTGCCCGGCGAGATCAACGCCGGCGCCTACTTCCTCGAGCGCTCGGTGCTGGACCTGATCGCGCCCGAAGCCGAGGTCTCGATCGAGCGCGAGGTCTTCCCGCGGCTGGTCGGCGACGGCCTCACCGCCCTGCGCCTCGACGGCTACTGGATGGACATCGGCACCCCCGAGCGCTACCTGCAGGCGAGCTGGGACATCCTCGAGGGCCGGGTCGAGACCCGCGTCGCCCCGACCGCGCCGGGCCTGATGGTCGGCGCCGGGGCCGAGGTCGCCGCCGGCGCCACGATCGGACCCCGCGCCGTGCTCGCTCCAGGCTGCACGGTGGGGGCCGGGGCGGAGGTCCGCGACTCGGTCCTGCTCGACGGCTGCGAGGTCGGCGAGGGGGCCCGAATCGGCGGTTCGATCCTCGCTCCCGGGGTAAGCGTGGCCGCAGGGGCCACGGTCGAGGATGCGGTCCTCGGCAGGGATGAGAAGGTCCCCGCCTAACTACACACCGATGCTCGACGACGTCCTCGGAATCCCCGATCAACTTCGCGACGCGCTCTGGCGGGTCGAATCGGCGCGCCTGGAGCCAATCGACGCGGCCGGCCTGATGGTCTGCGGCATGGGCGGCTCGGCGATCGGCGCCGACCTCGCCGCCGCCGCGCTCGGCGACCGCCTGACCCGGCCGCTGCTCACCGTCCGCGGCTATGAGCTGCCGAGCTGGGTGACGCCGGAGTGGGCGGCGCTCTGCTCCAGCTACTCCGGCGGCACCGAGGAGACGCTGGCCTGCTTCGCCGCCGCCGAGGCGCTCGGCGCCCGCCGCCTGGTCGTCAGCACCGGCGGCCAGCTAGTCGAGGAAGCGCGCGAGGCCGGGCTCCCGGTCGTCGGCCTTCCGGGGATCTTCCAGCCCCGCGCCGCCGTCGCCTACATGGTCACCGTGGTCGCCGAGGTCGCCGCCCTCTGCGGTGTCGCCCCTCGCGTCCACACCGAGATCGACGCCGCCGCCGCCTTCCTCAGCGAGCGCTCCGAGGCGCTGCAGACCCGCGCCGCCGAGGTCGCGGAGCAGCTCGGCACTGCCGTCCCGGTCGTCTACGGCGCCGACCTCACCGCGCCGGTCGCACGCCGCTGGAAGACCCAGGTGAACGAGAACGCCGAGCTCCACTGCTTCTACTCGGAGCTGCCCGAGGCCGACCACAACGAGCTCTGCGGCTGGACCGCCGAGGCCGCCGCCGGCTTTGCCGGGGTCTTCCTCGAGGACGCCGACCAGCACCCGCGCGAGCGCCGCCGCTTCGAGCTGACCGCGGCCGCGGTCGCCGGCTGCGGGGCCAGCGCGGTGCGGATCGAGACCGAGGGCGAGACCCGGCTCGAGCGCCTGCTCTGGGCGACGATGCTGGGCGACCTAGTCTCCCTGCAGATGGCCGAGCGCCGCGGCGTCGAGCCGCTGCCTGTCGAGGCGATCGAGCGCTTCAAGAAGGCGATGGCTGAATGAGGGCGATGGTCCTCGCCGCCGGCCTCGGCACCCGGCTGCGCCCGATCACCTACGAGATGCCGAAGCCGATGGTGCCGGTTCTCAACCGCCCGGTGATGGAGCACATCGTCCGCCTCCTCGCCCGCCACGGCTTCACCGAGACGATCGCCAACCTGCACTGGTTCCCGGAGCTGATCCAGGACCACTTCGGCGACGGCTCCGCCTGCGGCGTCGAGCTCACCTACAGCCCCGAGGAGCAGCTGCTCGGCACCTCCGGCGGCGTCCGCAAGGCGGCCGGGTTCCTCGGCGAGTCCTTCCTTGTGATCTCCGGCGACGCCCTCACCGACATCGACCTGACCGCGATGCGCGAGTTCCACGAGTCCCACGACGGGATCGCGACGCTGGCGACGAAGCGGGTCACCGACACCAGCCAGTTCGGGGTCGCGATCACCGGCGCCGACGGCCGCATCCAGGGATTCCAGGAGAAGCCCGACCCGGCCGAAGCGCTCTCCGACCTCGCCAACTGCGGGATCTACATGTTCCGTTCTGAGATCTTCGACTTCTTTCCCGCCCCCGGCGCCAGCCTGGCGGCCGGGCCGGGCGACCCCGAGGCCTTCGCCGACTGGGCGATGGACGTCTTCCCGCGACTGCTGGAGGGCGACGTGCCTTTCTACTCGCACGAGATCGACGACTACTGGAACGACATCGGCAACCTCGAGGAGCTGCGCTCGGGCAACCTCGACGCGCTCGCCGGCGCGGTCGGGGTGGAGAGCGAGGGCGAGATCGTCGACGGCTTCCGCAGCGGCTCGCCGCAGGGCGACGAGGGCAAGCTCAGCGGCCCGGTCCTGCTCGGCCCGGGCTGCGAGATCGGCGACGACGTCCGCATCGACGGCCCCGCCGTGATCGGCGACGGCGCCCGGATCGGCGACGGCGCCCGCCTGCGCGAAGTGATCGCGCTGCCCGGCGCCGAGGTCCCCGCCGGCGCCGTTCTGATCGGCGCAATCGCCGGTCGGCGCGGCTAGCGGCCCCTCACGCGCCTTTCGCGCGAGAGCTCTGACACAACCTCGCTGAACTGCGCGCAACACGTGCGTCGCGATCGCCGAGCATCGCCGCATGCAACTGGTCGAAGCAATCGCCGCCGGTCTGGTGCCGCCGACCTGCGCCGCCTGCGGGCGCTCCTGCCGACCCGAGGCGGCGCTCTGCACCCGCTGCGGCCGCCGGCTGGCGGCGGCGGAGCCGCTGTTTGGCAAGGGCGCGCCGGGGCTCGACCGGTCCTGGTCCTCGGCTTCCTATGAGGGCGTCGCCCGCGACCTGGTCGCGGCGCTGAAGTTCCGCCACCTGCTGCCGGTCGCCGAGTTGATGGCGGAGCGGATCCACTGGCTCGCCCCGGCCCACATGCTGAGTGGGGCCGTGGTGCCGGTGCCGCCGGCCCCGGCACGGCTGCGGCGCCGCGGCTTCGACCCGGCCGGCGAGCTTGCCGGCGCCCTCGCCGAGCGGCTCGAGACCGAGGCGGAGCCGTGCCTTGCGCGCAGCGGCGGCCGCCGCCAGGTCGGCAAGCGGCGGGCCGAGCGGGTCGGCCACCCGCCGCGGATCCGCACCTTAGGCCCCGTCCCTCGCAGCGTCCTCCTGGTCGACGACGTGCTCACCACCGGCGCCACGCTCGGCTCCTGCGCGCGGGCGCTGCGAGCGGCGGGGGCCGCCCGCGTGGTCGCGGTGACCTTTGCCCGCCGCCTCTAGCTGTTGTCGCTAGGGATGTAGCTCTGCCGGCCGACCCCGCATCTGGTCGACCAACTTGCGCGTGCGGCTGCGCTTGCGGCGCAGTTCGCGGTGCTTCTTCACCTGTCGCTGCACGTCATCGGCGAGTTCCCGAACTGAGTGGGTCATCTCCGGTGAGCACTCGCGCGCGTGAAGGGTCACGCCTTTGAGGTAAAAGGTCGCCTCCGCCACCTGGCTATCGGCGATCGACGGGTTGCGCTCCTCCGAGAGCACGACATCGAGCGTCGCTAGCGGTGAAACCTGGCGGCCCAGACGCTGGAATCGCTTCCGCACCATCTCACGCAGGTCATCCGTCATCTCGACGTTCCGGCCCCGAATCTCTATCCGCATGAGTGCCTCCTGTCTGGTTACTCAATCGATGGTACGCCCGCTACCCGGTCCGGGCAAGGGGCAAGCCGGTTGCCGGCACCGCCCCGCTACCCTTGAGCAATGCCAGCAATGGACCTTGTGTCGAAGGCCCTGCGCGCGGGGGAGGGGCGCAAGTTCAAGGCCTACCAGAAGCGCGCAGACGCAATTAACCGGTTCGAGCCGGAGATGGAAGCCCTCTCCGACGCGGAGATCCGGGAGGAGGCCGACGGCCTGCGTGAGCGCGCTCGCAACGGCGAGTCGCTCGACGATCTGCTGCCGGAGGCCTTCGCGCTGACCCGCGAGGCCTCGCGCCGCAGCACCGGCCAGCGCCACTACGACGTGCAGTTGATCGGCGGCATGGTCCTGCACGACGGCGCCATCGCCGAGATGCGCACCGGCGAGGGCAAGACCCTGACCGCGACCCTGCCGGTCTTTCTCAACACGCTGGCCGGCGGCAGCGTCCACCTGGTCACCGTCAACGACTACCTCGCCCGTCGCGACGCCGAATGGATGAAACCGATCTACGACGCGCTCGGCGTCAGCGTCGCCTCGGTCCAGGATGCCGACGACCACGCCACCCGCCAGCGCAAATACGCCTGCGACGTCACTTACGGGACCAACTCCGAGTTCGGCTTCGACTACCTGCGGGACAACATGGCCTCGGCGCTCGAGCACTGCGTCCAGCGCGACCACAAATTCGCGATCGTGGACGAGGTCGACAACATCCTCATCGACGAGGCGCGGACCCCGCTCATCATCTCGGGCCAGGCCGAGGAGTCGGCCGACCTGTACTTCACGTTCGCCCGCCTCGTGCCCAAGCTCCAGCCCCGGCCGGAGGGCGCGGAGGAGGGCGGCGACTACTTCATCGACCTGAAGGACCGTGCCGTCAGCCCGACCGAAGACGGCATCGACAAGATGGAGGGCTTCCTCGGCGTCGAGAACCTCTATGACGCCGACCCGCGGCTCGCCCGGCACTTCGACTCGGCGCTCAAGGCCCACGCGCTGTACAAGCGCGACCGCGACTACATCGTCGAGGACGGCGAGATCGTCATCGTCGACGAGTTCACCGGCCGCAAGATGCCCGGCCGGCGGTGGAGCGAGGGCCTGCACCAGGCCGTCGAGGCGAAGGAGGGCATGCGCGTCCAGCGCGAGAGCCGGACGCTCGCGACGATCACCTTCCAGAACTACTTCCGCCTGTACGACAAGCTCGCCGGCATGACCGGCACGGCGATGACCGAGGCCGAGGAGTTCCACAAGATCTACACCCTCGAGGTGGTGGCGATCCCCACCCACCGCCCGATGATCCGCGACGACTACCCGGACCTCGTCTACAAGAACGAGGCGTCCAAGTTCAACGCGCTGATCGAAGAGATCGAGGAGATGACGACGGCCGGCCGCCCGGTCCTGGTCGGCACGGTGTCCGTCGAGAAGTCCGAGGTCCTCTCGACCCTGCTCAAGCGGCGCGGGATCCAGCACGAGACGCTCAACGCCAAGTTCCACGAGAAGGAGGCGGGCGTCGTCGCGCAGGCCGGCCGCACCGGCGCCGTCACCATCGCGACCAACATGGCCGGCCGCGGCACGGACATCAAGCTGGGCGGCGACGCGGCGGGCTTCGCCTCGGAGATCCTCCACAAGCGCGGCCTGAACCCGGCGGAGGTCGACGCGGAGACGTACGCGGCGGCCCTCGAGGAGGCGAAGGCGATCGTCGACGTCGACCACGAGGCGGTCGTGGCGGCGGGCGGCCTGCACATCATCGGCACCGAGCGCCACGAGAGCCGGCGCATCGACAACCAGCTGCGCGGCCG
>DASUZL010000010.1:0-217159 GCA_036376895.1 Solirubrobacterales bacterium | reverse complement strand
CTGACTGGAGCCAGCGCTTCGCGGAAGCGAGACTCGCCGCGACCGACGCAGGCCGCGGAGAGCCGCTCGGCACCGTAGAGCTCGGCGGCGAGCTCGGTGAGGTCGTCGACCTCGACCGCGTCCACCTTGGCCAGCATCTCGTCGAGGCTGTCGATCGGCAGGTCGAAGAGCGTCGCGCGCGCGATCCGGGTCATCCGCGCCGCCGTCGACTCGGAGGAGAGGACGAGGCGTCCCTTGACGCTCTCCTTGGCCCGTGCCAGCTCCTCGTCGGAGACCGGCTCGGAACGCAGGCGGGCCAGCTCGGTGCCGATGATCGAGCAGGCCTCCTCGACGTTGTCCTCGCGGGTGCCGACGTAGGTCGCGACCAGGCCCTGGTCGGTGAACTGCTCGTTGTAGGAGCCGACCGAGTAGGCGAGCCCACGCTTCTCCCGCACCTCGCGGAAGAGCCGGGACGAGGTCGAGCCGCCGAAGATCGAGTCGAGGACGGCCAGCGGGTAGCGCCGCTCGTCCTCTCGTTTAAGTCCGGGCGCCCCGAAGCAGATGTGGTACTGCTCGGTCTCCTTGGGGTGGAAGCAGAGCCGGGCCGGGCCGTCGAGCTCGGTCGCGGGAGCCACTCCCCCACCGTCGGCCGGCGGCTGCACGAGCCGTTCGGCGAGGGCGACGATGCGGTCGTGGTCGAGGTGCCCGGCGGCGCCGACGACGATCTCCGAGCCGGCGTAGCGGGCGTGGTGGTAGGCGGAGATGTTCGGGATCGGGATCGAGGCGATCACCTCGGCCTCGCCCAGCACCCGGCGGCCCAGCGGGTGCTCGCCGAAGACAGCCTCGGCAAGGACGTCGTGGACGCGGTCCTGCGGCTCGTCCTCGTACATCGCGATCTCCTCCAGCACCACCTGGCGCTCGGAGTCGATGTCCGGGTAGGTCGGCGCCAGCAGCATCTCCGCCAGCAGGTCGAAGACGGCGTCGGTGTGCTCGTCGAGGAAGCGCGCGTGCAGGTGCGTCGTCTCCTTGCCGGTTGCGGCGTTGACCGAGGCCCCGAGCCCGTCGAAGAGCTCGGAGATCTCGATCGCCGAGTAGCGCGCGGTCCCCTTGAACAGCAGGTGCTCGAGGAAGTGCGAGACCCCCGCCTGGGCAGGAGTCTCGTTGCGCGAACCGGTGCGAACCCAGAGCCCGAGCGCGACGGACCGGACCGAGGGAACCTCCTCGGTCACGACCCGTACGCCCGATCCGAGCTCGGTGAGCTTGGCCTCGCTCAACGTCTAGCCGCGGCGCTCGCGTTCACGCCCGCGACCACCGCGGTCGCGGTCACGGCGCTGGCCGCCACGGTCGCCGCCGTTGCGCCGGCCGCCGTCGCCGGAGCCGACCGCAGCCAGCTCCTCGGGCGATTTGCCGGCCACCGACGGGTCGTCGGAGAGGCGCAGGCCGATGCGGCCACGCTCCTTGTCGACCTCGACCACGGTGACGTCGATCTCCTCGCCGGCGGTGAGCACGTCGTCGACGGAGTCGACCCTCTCACCGGGTTTGACGTTGGAGATGTGCAGCAGGCCGTCGGTGCCCTTGACCAGCTCGACGAAGGCGCCGAAGGTGGTCGTCTTCACGACCTTGGCGGAGTTGTAGCGATCGCCGATCTCCGCCTCCTTGGTCATCGAGTTGATGCGGGCGACACAGGCCTCGACGAGCTCGCCGGTCGGCGCGTAGATCCGCACCGTGCCGTCGTCCTCGACGTCGATCTCCGCTTCGAACTCCTCGCAGAGGGCGCGGATGGTTTCGCCGCCTTTGCCGATGACAGCACCGATCTTCTCCGGGTCGATCTTGATCGACTCGATCGCCGGCGCGTGCTTGGAGAGCTTCTCCCGCGGGCCGTCGATCGCCTCGGCCATCTTGCCGAGGATGAAGAGCCGGCCCTTGAGGGCCTGCTCCAGCGCGTCCTCGAGGATCTCGAAGGTGACGCCGGTGATCTTGATGTCCATCTGCAGGGCGGTGATCCCGTCCTTGGTGCCGGCGACCTTGAAGTCCATGTCGCCGAGGTGGTCCTCGACGCCGGCGATATCGGTGAGGACGATGTAGTCGTCGCCCTCTTTGATCAGCCCCATGGCGACGCCGGCGACCGGTGCGGAGACCGGGACGCCCGCTGCCTGCAGGGCCATCGAGGAGGCGCAGACCGAGCCCATCGAGGAGGAGCCGTTGGACTCGAGCGTCTCGGAGACCGCGCGGATCACGTACGGGAACGACTCTTCGTCGGGGACGGTCGCCACCAGGGCCCGCTCGGCGAGCGCACCGTGGCCGATGTCACGTCGCTTCGGGCCGCGCATGAAGCCAGCCTCCCCGACCGAGAAGGGCGGGAAGTTGTAGTGGTGCCAGAAGCGTTTGGTCGTCTGCAGGCCGAGCGTGTCGATCCGCATGTCCATCCGCGTCGTGCCCAGAGCCACGTTGGAGAGGATCTGGGTCTCGCCGCGGGTGAAGAGGGCCGAGCCGTGCACGCGCGGGGAGATGTCGACCTCGCACTCGATCGGCCGGATCTCGTCCTGCGCACGCCCGTCGGGGCGTTTCTTGTCGACCGCGATCGCCTTGCGGATCGTGTCCTTCTCGATCGAGCCGAAGGCGGCCTTGACCTCGGCCTTGCGCTTGCCGTCGGCATCGTCGTCGCCGCTCTCCGGCGCGTACTTGGCGACGACCTCGTCCTTGACGCCGTCGATCGCCTCGTAGCGCTCGAGCTTGCCCTCGGTCGCGATCGCGTCAACCAGAGCCTGGCCGTGCGAGCCGCGGATCTCGGTCAGCAGACCCTCGTCGATCTTCGGGGCCTCGACCTCGATCTTCTCTTTGCCGACCTTCTGCTGCAGCTCCTCCATCGCGGCGCAGAGCTTCTTGATCTCGCCATGGGCGATGTCGAGCGCGTCGAGGATCTCGGCCTCGGTGACGCCGTTGGCGCCGGCCTCGACCATCAGGATCGCCTCGCTGGTGCCGGCGACGATCAGGTCGAGATCCAGCTCCTCGTGACGGTCCTCGGGCGGGTTGACGACGAAGTCGCCCTCGAGCTTGCCGATGCGGACGGCACCGACGTGGTCGGCGACCGGGACCGGCGAGATCGCCAGCGCGGCGGAGGCGCCGTTCATCGCCAGGACGTCGTAGGGGTTGACCTGGTCAACCGACATCGGGATCGCGACAAGCTGGGTCTCGTAGTGCCAGCCCTTGGGGAAGAGCGGGCGGATCGGGCGATCGATCATGCGCGCGGTCAGCGTCGCCTTCTCGCTCGATTTGCCCTCGCGACGGAAGAACGAGCCGGGGATTTTGCCCGCGGCGTACATCCGCTCCTCGATGTCGACGGTGAGGGGAAGGAAGTCCACGTCGCGCAGGCTGCCGACGGTTGCGGTGCACAGGACCATCGTGTCGCCGGCCTGAACCACGACCGCGCCACCCGCCTGCTTCGCGAGTTTGCCCGTCTCGAAGGAAATCTGGCTGTCGCCGACATCCACCGAGACTCGGCTTACGTCAAACATGCTCATGTAGTTGTCCTACCTCCGGCCGCCCGGGTGGCGGCCATTCGCGTTCAGAACTCTCGTTCTCTAACTGTCAGAAGGGTACAGGCATCGAAAACCGCTGGAGTGCCGGTGACCCCGCCCCGCAAGCCGGACTCCAGGTCGCGGCGGACGCGGGCGGCGAGGTCCTCGGCGCGGCGGTCGCGCTCGAAGCGCTCGAGGTCGAGGCCGAAGCGCTCGGCCCGCTCCCAGAGGTGCGGATCGTCGACCCGGCCGCGCTCGGCGTAGAGCGAGTCGACCATCTCGAAGAAGGCGCCCTGGCGGCCGGCGGCCTCGGCTGCGGCGTGCAGGGCCGGCGCCCGCGGGTGCTTGCTGGCCAGCGGGAAGTGGCGGAAGGCGATCGCCGCGGGCCGGGCGACGAGCTCGGCCCAGGCAGCGGCGCAGCGCGGGCAACCGAGGTCGGCATAAACGATCAGCCCCTCCCCCTCGCCGCGGACGTGGTCGTCCGGGCCTACGGGCGGGACCTGTTTGCTCGTGAGGTCGATCAGGCCAGCGCGTCGAAGATGACGTTGGCGCCGGGGAACTCGCCCGGGTTGGGCGATTCGTAGGTCCAGGCGACGTTGCCGTCCTCGTCGACGAGGACGAGGGTGCGGTTGGCGAAGCCGAGGTCGAGATAGGAGCCGTAGGCCTTGGCGACCTCGCCCTTGGGCTCGAAGTCGGCGAGCAGCGTGGTGTCGATCCCGAGCTTCTCCTGGAAGGCCTTGTGGGCGTAGCTGTGATCGACGCTGACGCCGACCAGCTCGACGCCCTTCTCGGTCAACTGCGGCTTGACTTCCTGGTAAACCGAGAGCTGATCCGAGCAGGTCGGGCTGAAGTCCATCGGGTAGAAGACCAGCAGGACCTTGCTGCCCCTATAGCCCGAGAGGGAGACCTCTTCCCCGTCCTGATCGCGAAGCGTGAACTCAGGGGCCGGCGAACCGACCGCGATCATCGACGTAGGCCGAGATCGGCGACCAGAGCGCGGTAGCGCTCCAGGTCCGTCTTTTCGAGATAGCGCAGCATGCGGCGGCGCTTGCCGACCAGCATCAGCAGGCCGCGGCGCGAGTGGTGGTCTTTGCTGTGCTCGCGCAGGTGGCCGGTGAGTTCGTTGATGCGCTCGGTGAGCAGGGCGACCTGGACCTCGGCGGAACCGGTGTCGCCATCGGCACGGCCGTACTTGCCGATCAGCTCGCTCTTCTTCTCTTTGGTCAGGCTCATCTCGAATTCATCTCACTCGGTCTCAACAGCGTCAAAAAAATACCGCCACCCCGGGGGTCACGGCCGCTGGAAAGTAGCACAGACACGCCTCGCGTCCTCGACGTCCCTGTGCATCTGGGCCACGAGCTCGTCGACCTCGTCGTAGCGTTTCTCTCCCCGCAGGCGCTCGACGAAGGCAACCCGCAGGTTCTTGCCGTAGAGATCCTCTTCGTGGTCGATCAGGTAGGTCTCGATCAGGACTCCCCTCCCGGTCTCGAAGGTCGGGCGGATGCCGACGTTGACGGCGGCGGGGACGCCGTTGGCGAAGGCGGCGTAGACGCCGTGGCCGGGGATCGCGAGGCGGTCGTCGGGGACGATGTTGGCGGTCGGGAAGCCGAGCTCGCGGCCGCGCTGGTCGCCTTTGACCACGAGGCCGTCGACCATGAAGGGGGCGCCGAGGCAGTGGCGGGCGCCCTCCATGTCGCCGGCGGCGACAAGGGCGCGGACACGGGTCGAGGAGACGGTCTCGCCGTCGATCTCGACCAGCCGCTGCACCCGGGTCTCGAACTCCGGGCGCGCCTTCAGCATCGCCGGGTCGCCCTGGGCCTTGGCGCCGAAGCGGAAGTTCTCGCCGACCGAGACCTGCTTGGCGTCGAGGCGCTCGACCAGCACGTGCTCGATGAACTCCTCCGCGGTCTGGGTCGCGAAGCCTTTGTCGAAAGCGATCACGACCAGCTCGCGCACGCCGAGGCCTTCGATCACGTCGCGCTTTACCTCGAACGGCATCAGCAGCTTCGGCAGTGCCGCCGGGTGCAGGATCTCCAGCGGGTGGGGATCGAAGGTGAGCACGGTGTCGGCTCCCTCGATCACCGCCTGGTGGCCGAGGTGGACGCCGTCGAAGGTGCCGATCGCGACGTCGCGCGGGCGCGGCTCGGCCGCGGTCAGGGGTGTCACCTTGAGGCTCATCGCAGCGCCTCCGCCACGGCCGGGACCAGCTCGGCGACCCGTTCGGCCCCGATCTCCTCGCCGGCATTCTCAACCGCGAAGGGGCCGATCCGGGTCCGGCGCAGGTCCGAGCAGTAGGCGTCGCCGAGGGTCTCGACCAGGGTGCGGACGTAGGTGCCGGCGGAGCAGACGATTTCGTAGTGGGCGAACTCGCCCTCGCTGGAGAGCAGCTCGGCGCTGTGGACCTCGACGTCGCGCAGCGGCGTCTCCACCACCTCGCCACGGCGGGCCTTGCGATAGAGGCGCTCGCCGCCGACCCGCACCGCCGAGGTCATCGGGACCCGCTGGCGCACGGTCCCGGTCGGCAGGGCCAGCGAGTCGGGCACGGCCCCGGTCTCGACCAGCTCGCCGTCGGGGTCGCCGGTGCTCGAGCGCCAGCCCAGCCGCGCCGTCGCCAGGTAGGTCTTCGGCAGGCCGACGAGGAAGCGCTGCAGCCGCGTCGCTCGGCCCAAGAGGATCAACAGGAGGCCGGTGGCGAAGGGGTCGAGGGTGCCGGCGTGGCCTGCCTTGCAGCCGCGTTCGCGGCGCACCAGGGCGACGACGTCGTGCGAGGTGACGCCTGCCGGCTTGTCGTAGAGCAGCACCGCTCCGCCGCGCTCGCCGGCAACCATCAGCTGCCGAGCTGGGCGGTGACCTCGTCGCAGAGGAACGAGATCAGTTCGTCGAGCTCGAGGTCGGTTGAGAATCCGGCGGCGCGCTTGTGGCCCCCTCCCCCGTTGCGGCGGGCGATCGCGGAGACGTCGACGTCGCCCTCGCTGGAGCGCAGGCTGACCTTGCGGGCGGCGCGGCCGCGGTCGCCGAGGTCGCGGATCACGGCGGCGACCTTGGTGCCCTCGATCGAGCGCAGGTGGTCGATCACGCCCTCGGTCATCTCCTCCCCCGCCCCGGTCGCCGCGTAGTCCTCTGCGGTGATGTAGGTGAGGACGAGCCGGTTGCCGCAGCGCAAGAGGATTTTGTCCAGCGCCCGCGAGACCAGCCGCAGCTTCTCGATCGGCACGTGCTCGTAGAGGCGGCGGTAGGTGTCGTCGACGTTGACGCCGGCGTCGATCAGCTCCGCCGCGACCCGGTGGGTGTGGGCCTTGGTGTTCTCGTACATGAACTTGCCGGTGTCGGTGATCAGGCCGACGTAGAGCGCTGCCGCCATCTCCTTGGTGATCTCGACCCCGAGCAGGCGGGCGAGGTCGTAGACGATCTCCGCCGTGCAGGAGGCGTCGACGTCGACCAGGTTGACGTCGCCGAAGCGGGTGTTGTCGTGGTGGTGGTCGACGTTGATCACGAAGTTGTCGCCGTTGGTGAGGAAGTCGACCGGCATGCGGTCGATGTTTCCGCAGTCGAGGAAAATCACGGTGCGGTCGGCCATGTCGGCCGGCGACTCGTGGAAGACCTCCTCCAGCGGCAGGAAGCGGTACTCGATCGGCAGCGGGAACTCCTTGGCGGCGAGGAACATCACCGAGTCCTTGCCGAGCGCGGTGAGCAGGTGGTGCATGCCCAGCAGCGAGCCGAGGGCGTCGCCGTCAGGCCCCTCGTGCGCGGTCAGCAGGAAGCGGTCGCGTGTTCGCAGCTCGGCGCCGACGCGCTCGAGATCGGTGGTGGCGATGCCGGTCCCATCGCTCATCGCGTCTCCTCCGAGTCCGCCCCGCCGGCGGCGGGCTCTTCCTCGAGCAACTGCGAGATCCGCACGCCCTGCTCGATCGTGTCGTCGTAGTGGAAGGTCAAGGTCGGGGTCCGCTTCATCCGCGTCTCATCGGCGATCCGCGATTGGATCAATCCGCGTGAGGAATGCAGGCCGCCCATCGTAGCCTCGCGCTCCTCCTCGTCGCCGAGCACGCTTACGAACACCTTGGCGGTGCGCAAATCAGGGCTGGTCTCGACGGAGGTCACGGTGACAAAGCCGATGCGCGGGTCGCTGAGGTCGCCCGAGATCGAGGCGCCGACGACCTCGCGTAGGACCTCGTTGATGCGCCGCATGCGAGCGCCGGCCATTTCCTTACTCCAGCGTCTGCTCGACCTGCTTGGTCTGGAAGAACTCGATCACGTCTTCCTCCTTGACGTCCGCGTAGCCGTCGAGCACGATTCCGCACTCCTGGCCCTCCTCGACCTCCTGGACGTTGTCTTTGAAGCGGCGCAGGGAGCCGAGTTTGCCGGTCCAGATGACGGTGCCCTCGCGGATCAGGCGGACGCTGGCGACGCGCACCGCTTTGCCGTCGGTGACGATGCAGCCGGCGATGCGGCCGACCTTGGAGGCTTTGAAGGTCTGTTTGACCTGCGCCTCTCCGACCGTCTCCTCGACCTCGAGCGCCTCCAGCAGGCCCTCCATCGCGTTGCGCAGGTCCTCGGTGATTTTGTAGATGACCGAGTAGGTGCGGACGTCGACACCCTCGCGCTCGGCGGCGCGGCGAGCGTCGGCCAGCGGCCGCACGTTGAAGCCGATGATGATCGCGTCGGAGGCCGAGGCCAGCATCACGTCGGACTCGTTGATGCCGCCGGTCTGCGAGTGGATGATGTCGATCGCGACCCGTTCCTGCGGGACCTTGGCGATCTCGTCCTGGAGCGCCTCCAGGGAGCCGGCCACATCGGCCTTGAGCACGATGTTGAGCTCCTTGATGTCGCCCTCCTGGACCCGGGCGAAGACCTCGTCGAGGCTGACCTTGCGGGCCTGGCGACGGGCCAGTGCCTCGCGCTGGAGACGATCGGCGCGCTCCTGGGCGAGCTGGCGGGCGCGACGGTCGTTCTCGACCGCCTGCACGAACTCGCCGGCGTCGGAGACGCCGTCGAACCCGAGCACCTCTACCGGCATTCCCGGTCCGGCGGCCTCGACACGGGCGCCGGTGAAGTCGTGCATCGCTCTGACCCGGCCCCACTGCGGCCCGGCGACCAGCGAATCGCCGATCTTGAGGGTGCCGCGCTGGACCAGGACGGTGACGACCGGGCCGCGGCCGGGGTCGAGCTGGGACTCGATCACGGTGCCCGAGGCCGGGGCCTCGGGATTCGCCCCGAGCTCCTCCAGCTCGGTCACCAGCAGGATCATGTCGAGCAGGTTGTCGAGCCCCTCGTGGGTCTTGGCCGAGACCTCGCAGAAAACCGTGTCGCCGCCCCACTCCTCCGGGGAGATGCCCTCGGTGGCGAGCTCGGTGCGGACTTTTTCGGGGTTGGCGCCCTCTTTGTCGATCTTGTTGACGGCGATCAGCATCGGCACGTCGGCGGCGCGGGCGTGGTCGATCGCCTCCTTGGTCTGCGGCATCACGCCGTCGTCGGCGGCGACGACAACCACGGCGACGTCGGTCACCTTGGCGCCGCGGGCGCGCATCGCCGTGAAGGCGGCGTGGCCCGGGGTGTCGAGGAAGGTGATCGTCTTCTTGTCGTGGTGGACCTGGTAGGCACCGATGTGCTGGGTGATGCCGCCGGCCTCGCCCGCGGCGACCTCGGTCTCGCGGATCGCGTCCAGCAGCGAGGTCTTGCCGTGGTCGACGTGACCCATGATCGTGACCACCGGCGGCCGGTCGGTGAGGTCCTCCTCGGCGTCGTCGAATTCCGGCTCCTCGGGCTCCTCTTCGGCCGCGGTGACGATCTCCAGCTTGCGGTCGTACTCGTCGGCGATGGCTCTCACCGACTCGTCGGTGAGCGTCTGGGTCAGCGTCGCCATCTCGCCCATCATCATCAGTTTTTTGATCACCTCAGCCGGGGCCAGGCCCAGCGACTCGGCCACCTCGCGCACGGTGGCGCCGGAGTTGACTTTGGTCGCCTCGGGCTCCACCGGCGTGTCCGGCTGCGCGGGCGGCTCCTCCAGCAGCGGTCGGCGACGGCGACCACCACGTCTGCGTGGCGGGCGCTGCGGCGGCGGGCCGCCCATCTGGTCGCGGCGGGCAGCCTGGGAATCGATTACGACGCGGCGTTTTTTGGCGCCGCTGGCAGCGGCTGCGGCGCCGGTCTGAGCGGGCCCGGCCGGGCGCACCGGTTTGGAAGAGGGTTTGGGAGCAGCCGGGGTCGGTGCCGGTGCCGCTTTGGGGGCGGCTGCGGCGGCGGCTGCCTGCTGCACGGCCGAAGGTTTCTTCGGGACGTGGACCGGCTTCTTCTTCGGCGCAGGAGCTTTCTCCGCCGGGGCTGAGCTGCCGTTGCCCTGGGCGGCTTTGATCGCTTTCACGGCCTCCCCCACCTCGACGCTGGAAGCGGCGGCTTTGGCCTCGATCCCAGCGGCTTTCAGCGCCGCCAGCAACTCCTTCGAGCTGACGCCTTGCGCTTTCGCGATCTCGTGAACCCGCTTCTTAGCCACTAAGCCTGCTCAGCCTCCTCGGCGACCGGCTCCTCAACCGGAGTCTCGTCCTCAGCGACCGGCTCCTCAACCGGGACCTCCTCAGCCTCGGCTGCGGGCTCGGCCTCAGCGACCTCAGCCGTCTCCTCGGCAACGGTCTCCTCGGCCGGCTCCTCCTCGACGACCTCAGGCTCAGGCTCTTCCTCGACGAAGTTCGCCGAGGCGCGCTCGACGATCTCGTCGACCTGGCCCTGATCGGCGTCGGGGTCGGCGAGGATCTCGACCTCGGCCTCGGAGACGTCGGTGAGCACAGCGACCTGGCTGGTCTCGAACCGGGTCAGGGCCTGGTGGGACGAGAGGCCGCAGTAGGTCGAGCCCGGGACCGCCGCGTTGGGGCAGCGACGGCCGTTGGAGAGCACGGCCAGGCAGCGGCCGTCGGACTGCTCCTCGCCCTCGTACTCGATCTCGGTGTCCTCGGAGGCGAACTCGGTCTCCGACTTGATGTCGACGCGCCAGCCGGTCAGGCGGGCGGCGAGGCGGGCGTTCTGACCGTCGCGGCCGATCGCCAGCGAGAGCTGGTCGTCGGGCACGATCACGGTCGCCTGGCGCTCCTCGTCGTCGACGATCACCTCGCGCACCCGCGCCGGCGAAAGCGCTTTGGCGACAAAGCGGGCGGGCTCGTCGTTGTGGGGAATGATGTCGATCTTCTCGCCGCGCAGCTCGGATACGACCATCCGCACCCGCGAGCCGCGGGGACCGACGCAGGCGCCGACCGGGTCGACCCCGTCGGCGTGGGAGACGACGGCGATCTTCGAGCGGTAGCCGGGCTCGCGGGCGACGCCGACGATCTCGACCAGCTTGTCGGCGATCTCCGGCACCTCGAGCTCGAACAGGCTCTTGATCAGCTCCGGGCTGCGGCGCGAGACGACGATCGCCGGCCCTTTGGTCGAGTCGGAGACGTCGGTGATGACCGCCTTGACCCGCATCCCGTGGTCGTAGCGCTCGTTGTAGACCTGCTCGGACTTGGGCAGCAGCGCCTCGACCCGCTCGCGCAACTGGACCAGCGTGTAGCGCTTGTCGGACTGCTGGATGATCCCGGTGATCAGCTCGCCGACCCGGTCCTGGTACTCGTCGTACATCATCTGCCGCTCGGCCTCGCGGATCCGCTGCAGAATCACCTGCTTGGCGGTCTGGGCGGCGATCCGGCCGAAGTCTTCGGGCGTCACGTCCCTTGTCGTGATCTGGTCCTCGTAAGGAGCGATCATCTCCGGGTCCAGCTCCGGCTCCTCCGGCTCGCGCATTTCGCCGGTCTCCGGATCGACCTCGGGCTCCTCCTGCAGCTCGGCGGCTTCGGCCAGGAGCTTCTCCTCCAGCTCCGGCGGCAGGATCAGTTCGAAGACGCGGAAATCACCGGTTTCGTGGTCGAGGTCGACGCGGGCGTACTTGGCCGCCCCCGGGGTCTTCTTGTAAGCCGAGAGCAGCGCATCCTCCAGCGCGTCCATCAACTTGTCGGCGGAGATGCCCTTCTCCTGCTCGAGCGCTTTGACTGCGTCGACGATCTCCTTGCTCACTGGGGGGACTCCTTGGTCTCGGAAGCGGTGCTGGGACGACGGTACTTCTCTCCCGGCGATGAAACCTCCAGCGTGTAGTCGACCAGCAGATGGCTGAGGTGCTTGGTCACCTGTTCGCAGAGCGCCAGGTCGACGCCTGCCGGGTGGTCGATGAATATCCGCAGCGACTCGCTGCCCGGACGCTCGAGGGCGACCAGGTCGAGCTCGGAATCGAGCTCGTCGAGCTGCTGCTGAATGTTTTGCTGGAGGTCGTTCATTCCTTGTTCAAGGGCGTAAAAAAAGTGGGCCAGGCCCACTTCTCAAACTGCTCAACGCCGATAGGGAAAGAAAAGCTTGTGCCCAGTATAGCCCGAGCCGAGGTGCGGGCAACGACGACTAGCGGCCCGGGACGCCGGTGCCTGCGCGCAGCAGGTCCACCTTGGCGAGGATCGCCTCGGCGATCTCGTCCTTGGCGGCGATCGGCACCTCGGTCTCGCCGCCGCGGTCGATCAGGGTGACCGCGTTGCGCTCGCTCTCGAACCCGATCTCGGGGTCGGAGACGTCGTTGAGCACGATCAGATCGGCCTTCTTGCGGGTCAGCTTCTCGCGCGCCCGGGAGACCGCGTCGCCGCCGTGCTCGGCGGCGAACCCGACCACGGTCTGGCCCTCGCTGCGGCCGGCGGAGAGGGCGGCGAGGATGTCCTCGGTCGCCTCCAGATGCAGCTCCAGGCCTGCTTCGCGCTTGATCTTGCCGTCGGCGACCTCGGCGGCGCGGAAGTCGGCCGGGGCCGCTGCCATCAGCAGCACGTGGGTCTTGGCGAACTCCTGCTCGGCAGCGTGCGCCAGCTCGGCCGCGGTCTCGACGTCGATGCGGCGGACGCCAGCCGGCTCGGGCAGGGAGACGTTGGCGGCGATCAGGGTCACCTCGGCCCCGCGCCGGGCCGCGGCGGCGGCGAGGGCAATGCCCATGCGGCCGCTGGAGCGGTTGCCGATGAAGCGGACCGGGTCGATCGGCTCGCGGGTGCCGCCGGCGGTGACCAGGATCCGCAGGCCGTCCCACGGGCGGTCGCCCGTTGGCAGTGAGGCTTCGAGGCGGGCCAGCAGGCGCTCGGGGTCGGGCAGGCGGCCGCGGCCGTGCTCGCCGCGCGAGGCGAGCTTGCCCTCCTCGGGCTCGATCACCTCCACCCCACGCTCGCGCAGAGTCGCCAGGTTCGCCTGAGTTGCCGCGTCGGCGTACATGCGGTCGTTCATCGCCGGGGCGAGCAGGCGCGGCGCCGCGCAGGCGAGCCAGGAGGTCGTGAGCATCGAGTCGGCCGAGCCGGCGGCGAGCTTGGCGATCGTGTTGGCCGAGGCGGGCGCGACGAGGTATGCGTCGCAGTTGGCGGCCAGCTCGAGGTGGCCGATCGGGTCGTGCCCGGGCTGCGGCTCGCCGGGGAAGGCGCCGCGCATCGGGTCGCGCTCGAACTCGGAGATCAGGACGGGGGCGCCGACGATGCCCTCGAAGGAGGCGGCGCCGACGAAGTGGGTCGAGGTCTCGGTCATCAGCACCCGCACGCCGTGGCCGGCGAGGGTCGCAAGGCGCGCCAACTCGAGCGCCTTGTAGGCGGCTATGCCACCGCTGACACCAAGCAGGACTCGTGCCATCTCATCCGGCTCCTCGGGACGGCGCCCCGGCTGGGGCGCTCTTAGGTGCGGTACTCGTATTTGAGCTTGCCCTCGGCAAGCTCTTCGAGCGCCATCGAGAGGTAGTTGCGCTCGGCGTTGGTCTCCACCATCGGCGGCGGGTACTCGCCAAAGCCACCCTCGCCGAGGTTGTGGAAGTAGCTGTTGATTTGACGAGCACGCTTAGCCGACACGACGACTGCGGCGTAGTGGGAATCGGCGTGCTCCAGAAGCTTGTCTACGCGTGGTTTGATCATCGGCGACGGAGTCTAGACGATCACTCGTTCGGGCCCAGGCCAAGCTCGCCACGCACGATCTGCTCCAGCTCGTCACTGGCGCGAGCGAGGTCCTCGTTGACCACCCGGTAGGCGAACTCGTCCTGGGCGGCCATCTCCTGCGCCGCCACCTCGAGCCGGGCGTCGATCGCGTGCGCGGCGTCGGTGCCACGGCCCTCGAGGCGTTCGCGCAAGACTGCCGGCGCCGGCGGCGCGATGAAGACCTGGATCGACTCGCGCATCGCCGCCCGCACCTGGCGCGCGCCCTGCACCTCGATCTCCAGCACGACCGAGTGGCCGGCGGCGAGCCGGCGCTCGACCTCGGTCCGCAGCGTCCCGTAGAGGTTGCCGCTGTACGTCGCGAACTCGAGGAAGTCTTCCTCCTCGACCCGGCGGTCGAATTCCTCGGCTGCGAGGAAGTGGTAGTCGCGGCCGTCGACCTCGCCCTCGCGCGGCTGCCGGGTCGTCGCCGAGACCGAGAGCTCGAGGTCCGGGACCCGCGCCAGCAGCTCCTTGATCAGGGTGCCCTTGCCGACCCCCGAGGGTCCGGTGATGACGAAGACTTTGGCCATGCGGCCGCGGATATTGAAGGGAGCGCCGGTCGGCTAGCGACGAAGCAAGCTGACGAGCTCGGTGCGCTGGCGCTCGGAGAGCCCGCCGATCGTCTTCGACGGCGAGATCCGGCACTGGTTGAGGATCCGGTTGGTCTTGACCCGGCCGTACTTGGGAACGGCGAGGAGCATGTCGAAGACCTTCGCGGTCAGAACGTACTCGGGCGGGTCGATCAGAATCGTCTGGATGCTGGCCCGGCTCGCCTTCAGATCCTTCTTCAGTTTGGCGCGGGCGGTGCGGATGTCGTTCGCCCGCTTGAGCGCCTCCATCCTCTGATCGAGGGACCTTTCGGGGGCCGCGAGCGAGGACGTCTTGACTGGAGTGGCAGGCATGTGGGCGGCGAGTATAGCCGCGGGTCCGGGAGGTGCAAGGGCGCAGGCGTCAATTGACCACGAATTCACCTCGACCTCTACTCGAGGTTGAGTACTAGGTTGGACTGGGCACGATCTCGGGGCGGCCCGATTGGAGCTCAGCGGCGATCCTCGAGCCCGCCCGCGGGTCCCGGAAGCTCTCGGTTCCGACCGCGACCAGGGCCGCTCCGGCGGCGAGGAATTCGGCTGCGTCGGCGCCGCTGGAGATCCCGCCCATGCCGATCGCCGGGATCGCAACCGCGGCGCTCGCCGCGCGCAGTTGCTGCAGCGCGACCGGCCGCACCGCCGGTCCGGAGAGCCCACCGTGGCCGGCGGCGAGCGCCGGCGCGCCGGTCGCGGGGTCGAAGGCGCTCGCCTTCAGGGTGTTGATCAGCGAGACCGCGTCGGCTCCCCCCTCCTCGGCGGCGATCGCGACCGCGGCGGGGTCGGCGACGTTCGGCGTCAGCTTCACGATCAGCGGCTTCTGGGTCAGCGGCCGCAGCGCCTCCAATAGCGCCGCCGTCTCGGTCGGCTGCTCGCCGACGATCAGGCCGGAGTGGACGTTGGGGCAGGAGACGTTGAGCTCGATCGCCGCCACCTCGTCGCGGCTGGCGACGCCCTCGACCAGGCGTCTGAACTGCTCGCGGCTGGTGCCCATCACCGAGACGATCAGCGGCACCGGCAGCTCGGCCAACTGCGGCAGGTCCTCGGCCAGGAAACCCTCCAGCCCCTTGTTCGGGAGCCCGATCGAGTTGATCATCCCGGCCGGGGTCTCCCAGATCCGCTGCGGTGCGTTGCCGGCGCGCGGCTCGGGCGTGATCGTCTTCGAGACGAAGGCGGAGAAGGGGAAGTCGGCGAGCAGCTCCTCGCCGAAGACCTTGCGGGCGGCGATCGCGTCGTAGGTGCCGGAGCCGTTGACGACCGGGTGCTGGAGCGCGATCCCGCAGAACTCAGGCATGGGTCACCTCGGCGATCTGCTCGCCGCGCACCACCGGGCCGTCGACGCAGAGGCGCATGTAGCCGCCGTCGGGCTTGGGCACGACGCAGCCGAAGCAGGCACCGAAGCCGCAGGCCATCGGCGACTCCAGCGCCAGTTCGCAGGGGACCCCGCGCTCGGCGCAGAGCGCACGCACCGCTTCCAGCATCGCCGGCGGGCCGCAGGAGTAGACGACCGCCGATTGGGCGTCGTCGCCTTCCAGCATCGCCAGCAGCAGGTCGGTGACGTAGCCGGTGTGGCCGCGGTGGCCGTCCTCGGTGGCCAGGCGCACCTCCGGGCAGAGGTCGCCGCCGGAGCCGCAGAAGAGCTCGAGGCCGCCCGAGTGGGCCTCGTTGCGGAAGCCCAGCAGGACGCGCAGGGCGATGCCGCGTTCGGTGAAGGAGCGGCGCAGCAGGGCCAGCGGGGCGATGCCGATGCCGCCGCCGACCAGGATCGCGCCGGCGGCGCCGGGGTGCGCCTGGCGCGGCTCGGAGAAGGCGTTGCCGAGCGGGCCGGTGACCCAGACCTCGTCCCCCTCCTCCAGGGCGCAGAGCCGGTCGGTGCCGGGGCCGACACCCTCGATCAGGAAGTCGAGGCGAATGCCCTGGGCGGCAGGGCCGGTCTCCGCCACCGAGATTGCCCGCGGCAGGAAGGGACGGCCGCCGCGCTCAGCCCAGCGGTCGGCCGCGGCGAGCATGTAGAACTGCCCCGGGAGCGGCTCGGGGCCCTCGCGGTCAAGCAGGGAGAAGACGCGGTAACCGCCCGAGTCGCGGCCCTCGGAGACCGCGCAGAGCCGTCGGCCGAAGGGCGCGCTCATCGAGGCTGGGCGGCGCGGGCGGCGCCGTGGATCTCCTGCAGGCTGCGCACCTCGGCCTCCGCCTGGCGGCCGGCGGCGATCGCCCGCGCGGCGGCGGTGGCGCCGGTCATCGTGGTCACGCAGGGGATTCCGTGGCGGACCGCGGCGGTGCGGATCTCGTAGCCGTCGCTGCGGGCGCCGGAGCCGGTCGGGGTGTTGATCACGAGGTCGCAACGACGCTTGCGGATCAAGTCGACGACGTGCGGCGAGCCCTCCCCCAGTTTGTTGATCCGGGTCACCGGCACGCCCATGCGGGCGATCGCCTGGGCGGTGCCGCCGGTCGCGATCACCTCGAAGCCGAGGTCGTGGAAGCGGGCCGCGAGCTGGGTCGCCGCCGGCTTGTCGGTGTCGGTGACGGTGATGAAGACCGAGCCCTGCTCCGGCAGCCGCACCCCGGCCGCCGCCTGCGCCTTGCCGAACGCGGTCGGGAAGTCGGCGGCGATGCCCATCACCTCGCCGGTGCTTTTCATCTCCGGGCCCAGCACCGAGTCGGCGCCGGAGAAGCGGGCGAAGGGCAGCACCGCCTCCTTGACGCTGACGTGCTCGGGCGGCCCTTCGGGCAGCTCCTGGTCGGCGATCCGCTCACCCAGCATCAGCCGCGCCGCCATCTTCGCCAGCGGGACCCCGATCGCCTTGGAGACGAAGGGCACGGTGCGGGAGGCGCGCGGGTTGGCCTCGATCACGTAGAGCTGGCCGCCGGCGACCGCGAACTGGATGTTGATCAAGCCGATCACGCCGAGCTCGAGCGCGATCTGCTCGGTGGTGGCGCGGATCTCCTCCAGCATCTCGTCGCCGAGGCTGAGCGGCGGGATCACGCAGGCGGAGTCGCCGGAGTGGACGCCGGCCTCCTCGACGTGCTGCATGATGCCCGCGACCCAGACCTGCTCCCCGTCGCCGAGCGCGTCGACGTCGACCTCGATCGCGTTCTCGAGGAAGCGGTCGAGCAGCAGCGGGTGCTCCTGATCGGCCTTTACGTGAGCGGCCAGGTAGGCGTTGAGGTCCTCGGTCGAGTAACAGATCTCCATCGCCCGGCCGCCGAGCACGTAGGAGGGCCGGACCAGCAGCGGGAACCCCACTTCGCCGGCGATCACCTCCGCCTCCTCGGCCGAGAGCGCGGTGCCGTAGGGCGGGTGCTTGATCCCGAGCCGGCGCAGCAGAGCGCCGAAACGGCCGCGGTCCTCGGCCAGGTCGATCGCGTCGACCGGGGTGCCGAGCAGCCGCACTCCCGCTTCTTCCAGCGTCCGCGCCAGCTTCAGCGGGGTCTGGCCGCCGAACTGGACGATCACGCCCTCCGGGTTCTCCTGGGCGCAGACCGCGAGCACGTCCTCCGCGGTCAGCGGCTCGAAGTAGAGGCGGTCGGAGGTGTCGTAGTCGGTCGAGACCGTCTCCGGGTTGCAGTTGACCATGACCGCGTCGCGGCCGAGCTCGCGGGCGGTCATCGCGGCGTGGACGCAGCAGTAGTCGAACTCGATGCCCTGGCCGATCCGGTTCGGGCCGGCGCCGAGGATGACGACCGAGTCGCGCTCGCCGCGGCGCACCTCGGAGGCAGGCGGGGTGCCGCCGGGGCCGGGGCGCTCGTGGGCGGAGTAGTAGTAGGGCGTCGCCGCCTCGAACTCGGCGGCGCAGGTGTCGACCGCCTTGTAGGTGCGGAGGAGGCCGTCGGTGCCGTCGCCGTCGCGGGCCAGCGCCTCGAGCTCGCGCAGGAACCAGCGGTCGACCTTGCTGGCGGCGTGGACCGCCTCGACGTCGAGGCCGCGGCGGAATGCCTCCAGCACCTGGTCGAAGCGCTCGGCGCAGGGGATCGCGAGCGCTTCCAACAGCTCCTGGTTGTCGTCGGGGAATTCGGCGGGTGTGTCGAGCTCGCGCGAGCGCATCGCCTTGGCGAAGGACTCGCGGAAGGTGCGGCCGATCGCCATCGCCTCGCCGACGCTCTGCATGTAGGTGGAGAGGCGGCCCTCGGAGCCGGGGAACTTCTCGAAGGCGAAGCGCGGGATCTTGGTGACGACGTAGTCGATCGTCGGCTCGAAGGAGGCCGGCGTCGCCTGGGTGATGTCGTTGGGGATCTCCTCCAGGGCGTAGCCGACCGCCAGTTTCGCCGCCATCTTCGCGATCGGGAAGCCCGTTGCCTTCGAGGCGAGCGCCGAGGAGCGCGAGACGCGCGGGTTCATCTCGATCACGACGATCTCACCGTCTCGCGGGTTGACCGCGAACTGGACGTTGGAGCCGCCGGTTTCGACCCCGATCGCGCGGATCACCTTGATCGCCTGGTCGCGCAGCTCCTGGTAGAGCGGGTCGGTCAGCGTTTGTGCCGGGGCGACCGTGACCGAGTCGCCGGTGTGCACGCCCATCGGGTCGACGTTCTCGATCGAGCAGATGATCACGACGTTGTCGTTGCGATCGCGCATCACCTCGAGCTCGAACTCGCCCCACCCGATCACCGACTCCTCGACCAGGACCTGGTTGATCGGGCTCGCAGCGAGGCCCTCGGAGACGACCTGGCGCAGCTCGGTCTCGGTGTAGCCGACCCCCCCGCCCTGGCCGCCCATCGTGAAGGCCGGGCGGACGATCGCCGGCAGCGCGATCTCGCCGGCGGCGAGCTTCTCCTCGACCTCGCTGAGGCTCTCGACCGTGATCGACCACGGGATCCGCAGTCCCGCCTCGTTCATCGTCGTGCGGAACTCCTCGCGGTCCTCGGCGCGGCGGATCGCGGCGGCGTCGGCGCCGATCAGCTCGACCCCGTACTTCTCCAGGGTCCCGTCCTCCTGCAGCGACATCGCCAGGTTCAGCGCCGTCTGACCGCCGAGCGTCGGCAGCAACGCGTCGGGGCGCTCCTTCTCGATGATCTTCGCCACCGGCCCGGGCAGGAGCGGCTCGATGTAGGTGGCGGTGGCGAACTCCGGGTCGGTCATGATCGTCGCCGGGTTGGAGTTGACCAGGACGACTTCGAAGCCCTCCTCCAGCAGCACCTTGCAGGCCTGCACGCCGGAGTAGTCGAACTCGGCCGCCTGGCCGATCACGATCGGGCCGGAGCCGATCAGGAGGATCTTGTTGATGTCGTCGCGGCGTGGCATTTGGTCCTCTCTCAGGCGGCGAGCGCCAGGAACCTCTCGAACAGGTGGCGGGCGTCGTGCGGGCCGGGGCCCGCCTCGGGGTGGTACTGGACGGTGGCGCCGGCGACGTCGCGCAGGACCAGGCCCTCGACCGTGCGGTCGTAGAGGTTCAGTTGCGAGAGCTCGGCGACGCCGAAGTCGGTGTCCCAGCGGACCGGGTCGTCGCCGTCGATCCGCGGCTCGCCGCCCGGCCCCGCGACCGCGAAGCCGTGGTTTTGGGAGGTGATGTCGATCCGTCCCGTCTCCAGGTCCTTGACCGGGTGGTTGGCGCCGCGGTGGCCGAAGGGGAGCTTGTAGGTCTCGAGGCCGACCGCGCGACAGAGCAGCTGGTGGCCGAGGCAGATGCCGAAGACCGGGCGTTTGCCGACCAGGCCGCGGACCGTCTCGACGACGTAGCCGAGGGCCGCCGGGTCGCCGGGGCCGTTGGCGAGGAAGACGACGTCGGGATCCTCCGCCAGCACCTGCTCGGAGCTGGAGGTACAGGGCAGGAGCGTCACCTTGCAGCCGCGCTCGCGCAACTGGCGGATGATGCTCATCTTCACACCGGTGTCGATCCCGACCACGTGCGGGCCGTCGCCGTCGAAGCGGATCACCTCAGGCGGAGTGACGGTGCGGGCGAGGTCGGTGCCGTCCATCGTCGGCTCGGCCGCGATTGCTTCGCGCGCCTCGGCTTCAGCGGTCGCGGCCGGGAAGATGCCGCCGCGCATGGCGCCGCGGTCGCGGATGTGGCGGACCAGGGCACGGGTGTCGACGCCGCTGACCCCCGGCACGCCGCAGTCGCCGAGCCAGTCGAGCCAGCCGCCCTCGGCGCTGCCGGCGTCCTCGGAGTTCTTGGCATCGCGCATGACGACGCCGCGGGCGTGGACGCGGTCGGACTCCATCGCCGCCGCGCTGACCCCGTAGTTGCCGATCAAGGGGTAGGTGAAGACGATGATCTGGCCCGCGTAGGAGGGATCGGTGACCGACTCCTGGTAGCCGGTCATCGCGGTGTTGAAGACGACCTCGCCGGTGACCGCGGCGTCGTGCCCGCAGGCGAGCCCATCGAGCCGCGTCCCGTCCTCGAGCAGTAGATACGCGCTCAAGGGACCCTCCGCGGCGGCCGGGTCGAGTTAGTCAACCAGTGGTTGACAAAGTCGCCCATCACGCCGCGACCCCGAGCGAGAAGGAGCGGAGGCGGAAGGCGACCTGGCCGGCGGCGAGGGTGACGAGGACGCGGCCGGTCAGGGTGCGGCCGGCGCACCAGGAGTTCTGGGAGCGGCTCTCGTAGCCGTCCTCCCCCACCGTCCACTCGGCGCCGAGGTCGCAGAGGGCGATGTTGGCCTCCGATCCGGGCACCAGGGTCGGCCGCTCGATCCCGAACGGGGCGGCGCCGCCGGCCATCCGCTCGACCAGCAGGCCGAGCTCGATCGTGCCCGGCAGGACGAGCTCGGTGTGCAGCGCCGCGAAAGCGGTCTCGAGGCCGGTCACGCCCATCGCCGCCTGCTCGAAGGGGACCTCCTTTTCCTCCGCCTGGTGCGGAGCGTGATCGGTGGCGACGCACTCCAGGGTGCCGTCGCGGAGGCCCTCGATCAGCGCCTGGCGATCGGACTCGCGGCGCAGCGGCGGGTTCATCTTGAAGCGCTGGGGATCGAGGCTGCGGACCTCCTCGTCGGTCAGGCAAAGGTGATGCGGGCTGGCCTCGGCGCTGATCTGGACGCCGGCTGCCTTGGCGGCGCGGATGATCTCCACCGACTCCGCCGCGGAGACGTGCTGGACGTGGATCCGGGCCTGCTCGTAGGCGGCGAGGGCGGCGTCGCGGGCGATCATCGTCGACTCCGAGACCGAGGGGATGCCGGCCAGCCCGACCGCGGCGGAGACCGGGCCTTCGTGCATGACGCCGTCGCCGGAGAGCTCGGGGTCCTCCTCGTGCAGGGCGATCGTGCCGCCGCAGAGCCGCTGGTACTGGAGGGCGCGGCGCATGATCCGGGCGCTTTGGATCGGCAGGCCGTCGTCGGTGAAGCCGACGGCGCCGGCCTCGCGCAGCTCGACCATCTCGGTCAGCTCCTCCCCCTTCATCCCGCGGGTGACGGTGGCGAGGAAGCCAACCGGGATCGAGGCGCCGGCGCGGGCCTGCTCGCGCAGGGAGGCGATGTCGGCGGCGGTCGAGACCGGCGGCGAGGTGTTGGCCATCGCGAGGATGCCGCAGTAGCCGCCGGCCGCGGCGGCGCGGGTCCCGGTCTCGACGTCCTCCTTGTGCTCCTGGCCGGGGGTGCGCAGGTGGACGTGCGGGTCGAAGAAGGCGGGGAAGGCGTGCAGGCCCTCGGCCTCGACCACCTCGGCCCCGTCGGCGTCGGCCTCGCCCGGGGCCGCCAGCTCGGCGATGCGGCCATCGCGGACGATGACGTCGTGGACGCCGTCGATGCCGGCAACCGGGTCGAGCACGGTGGCCCGGCGCAGAATCAGGTTCGCCGCCTCGCCGGGACGGACGTCGAGCGTCTCGGTCAGGCTCACGCGGGCTGCCCGATCGGGGTCGGCCTGCCGGCGCCCTCGCCCTCTGAGACCGGAGCCGGGCGCTCGCCGCCGGCGAGCAGCTCGTAGAGGATCGCCATCCGCACAACCAGGCCAGCGGCGACCTGCTCGGTCATCAGCGACTGCGGCGAGTCGATCGCCTCCCCGGAGAGCTCGACGCCGCGGTTGACCGGGCCCGGGTGCATCAGCAACTGGCGCGGGTTGAGGCGGCGGGTGTCGATCTGGAAGGTGGCTGCGTACTCGCGCAGCGAGGGCACGAAGCTCTCTGTCATCCGCTCCTGCTGCAGGCGCAGGGCGTAGACGACGTCGGCCTCGCCGAGCTGCTCAAGGGAGTGGGAGACCTCGCACCCGAGCTCCTCGATCCCGCGCGGGATCAGGGTCGGCGGGCCGCAGACGGTGACCTCGGCGCCCATTCTCTGGAAGGCGATCAGGTTGGAGCGGGCGACGCGGCTGTGGAGGACGTCGCCGACGATCCAGATCCGCTTGCCCTCCAGGGTGCCGAGCCGACGGCGCAGCGTGTAGACGTCGAGCAGGGCCTGGCTCGGGTGCTCGTGCTTGCCGTCGCCGGCATTGACGACCGAGGCCTCGGTCCAGCCGGCGACCATCTGGGCGGCACCCGCGTAGGGGTGGCGGATCACGATCGCGGCCGGGTCGTAGGCGGAGAGCGTCGCCACCGTGTCCTTCAGCGACTCGCCCTTGTCGACCGAGGAGCCGGCGGCCTTGACCGAGACGAGGTCGGCGGAGAGCCGCTTCGCGGCCAGCTCGAAGGAGCTCGAGGTGCGGGTGCTGGACTCGTAGAAGAGGGTGACGACGGTGCGGCCGCGCAGGGTCGGCACCTTCTTGATGTCGCGGCGGCCGACCTCGGCGAAGCTCTCGGCGCGGTCGAGGATCGCCTCGATCTCCTCCCGCTGCAACTGCTCGATCGCCAGCAGGTGCTTCATGCCAGCGCCTCCGCGGTCTCCAGGTCGGTGATCGTCACCCGGTCGACCCCGTCGGTCTCCTCGAGGCTGACGTTGACCCGCTCGCCGGGCGCGGTCGGCAGGTTTTTGCCGACGTAGTCGGGGCGGATCGGCAGCTCGCGGTGGCCGCGGTCGCAGAGGACCGCGAGCTGGACTCGGCGCGGGCGGCCGTAGTCGAAGAGGGCGTCGACGGCGGCGCGGACGGTGCGGCCGGTGAAGAGGACGTCGTCGACGAGGACGACGGTGCGCTCGCTGACGTCGAAGTCGATGTGGGAGGCGTGAACGACCGGCTGTGAGGCGGGTGACTTGGCGCCGACGTCATCGCGGTAGAAGGAGATGTCGAGGTCGCCGCTGGGCAGATCGGCGCCGGTGACCTCGCCGAGCAACGCGTGCAGGCGGCGGGCGAGGATCGCTCCGCGGGTGTGAATGCCGACGACCGCTGGAGCCTCGGGCCCGGCGTTCTTCTCCGCAATCTCATGGGCGATCCGCCGCAGCGTCCGCCTCAGGTCGTCGTGATCGAGCACGACCTTCTCACTCACTCTTTTTGCTTCCTTCCTGGCCTCACAGGACCGGGTTAAAGGACGACCGCAGAGTAGCAGCGGTGGCTGACGCCGTCAGCCCTCCGCGGGCGGATCTTCCCGCTTTTCGCGGGCTCCGTTCTGGACCAGATGCGGCTCGCCGCGCTCCGGAAAGGGGATCTCGATCACGTCGAAGTCACGCGGGGCGATCGTCGGCTCGAACACCTCTGTCGCCTCCTCCAAGACCTTGCCGACGTGGTAGCGGGAGGAGATGTGGACCAGGGCCAGCAGCTTCACGTGGGCCTCGGCGGCGACGGCGGCCGCCTGGCCGACGGTCGAGTGCCCGGTTTCGGCGGCGCGCTGGACCTCCTCCTCGGCGAAGCTGGCGTCGTGGATCAGCAGCTCGGCGTCGGCGGCGGCGGAAACGGTCGCCGGCGAGGGCGCGGTGTCGCCGGTGACGACGATCGTGCGGCCGGCCCGGGACGAGCCCATCACCTGCTCGGGAGCGACCGGGCCGCTCGAGCCCTCGACCGTCTCCCCGCGCTGCAGCGCCGCGAAGGCCGGGCCTTCGGCGACCCCGGCGGCGCGCGCGGCCTCGGGGTCGAAGCGACCGGGCCGGGTCTCCTCGACCAGGGCGTAGCCATTGGCGCGGGCGCTGTGGGCGGCTTCGAAGGCGCGCACCTCGTAGCCGTCGTGAGCGACCGTCTCCCCCGCCTGCAGTTCGACCAGGTCGAGGTCGAAGCCGAGCCGGCCGATGATCGGTTTCAGCACCGTGAAGAGCTCGCGCAGCCCCGGCGGCCCGAACACGGTCAGCGGCACCTGGCGGTCGGTGAGGTCGTAGGTCTTCAGCAGCCCCGGCAGCCCGAGCACGTGGTCGGCATGGAAGTGCGTAAGAAAGATCTCGTCCGCCTGGACCAGCCCCAGCGAGCGCTGCATCTGCCGCTGCGTCCCTTCCCCACAGTCGAACAGCAACCGCTCCCCCCCGCGCGCAACCAAGACGCTCGCCGTCGAACGCCGCGCCGAGGGCACCGAGCCGCCGGTGCCAAGGAAAGTCACGGAAAGATCCATCGGCAGGCGAGCCTACGCGACCGGCTCCCGGCAACGAGCGCGACTAGACTTGCCGCAGTTCGCGCCCGTAGCTCAGCTGGATAGAGCGCTTCCCTCCGGAGGAAGAGGCCGCAGGTTCGAATCCTGCCGGGCGCGCTCCCTCAGGCGGTCTTGAACCGGGCCCGCCACTCCTTGGGGTCGAACTTGGCGGGTTTGGTCTCGGCCAGGAAGCGCTCCATGGCGGCGACGAAGCGGGCCGGGGCCTCGAGTTGGGGCAGGTGGCCGACGCCCTCGAAGATCTCGAGGCGGCTGTCGGGCAGGGTCTCGTGGGCGGCTTCGGCGTGGGCGACGGGGATGATCGGGTCGCGGGATCCCCAGAGGATCAGGATCGGCAGCGATTCGGCCAGGTAGAGGCGGTCGCCGGCGGCGACGCGCTGGCCGGAGACGCCGACGACCGAGCGCAGGGTGGCGAGGAAGGCGGCGCGGCGCTCGGGATCCTCCAGCGAGGCGTAGCCACGGGCGACCTCGGCGACGTCGGCGCTGGGACCGAGGCCGAAGGCGCCGAGCCCGCGGCCGACGGCCGAGCCGACCCAGCGACCCGGGCCGGCGGTGGCGGAGATGAAGAGGTCGGCGCCGGGCAGCGCTGCGGCGCGGAGGACGAAGCTGACGTCGGGGCCGAGGCCGCCGCTGGAGACCAGCGCCAGGCGCTCGACCATCTCCGGGAATTGGTAGGTGAACTGCATCGCGATGCCGCCGCCGAGCGAGTGGCCGACCAGGGTGGCGCGCTCGTGGCCGAGCGCGATCAGGAGGTCGCGCAGCCCCGCCGCAAGCGCGCCGAGCGAGTAATCGCCTCCGCCCGGCTCCGACTCACCGTGGCCGGGCAGGTCAGGGACGATCACCGTGTGGGCGCGGGCCAGCGGCTGCACAACCTCGCGCCAGTTCTCGGCGCTGCCCGCCATCCCGTGGACCAGCAGCAGCACCGGCCCCTCCCCCGCTTCGAGGTAGTTGACGCTGCGGCCGTGGACCATGGCGCTCATCGTCCGCGCTTCGGTCCGGTTCAGGGGAGTCACTTTCTTGGCCACGCCCGCACGGTACCCGCGCCAGCGGCCGAAGACCGCAGGATCGCCCCTGTGTGACGGATTCCAATACTGTCGCGGCCGTGAGCGACGAGAGCTCAGCGGACTCCAACATCCCCCGCGGCGCACTGGTGATCGTGGCCATCGGCCTGCTCGCCTGCGTGGTCGCCGCCGTCGCCTCTACCGACAAGTCGAGCGGCTCCTCATCCGAAGTCGCATGGGTCCAGGAAAAGCCGATGCCGGACTCGCGCCCGGTCACGGTCCCCGGCGGCAAGGGCAAGATGCAGCTGGTCGAAGCGGCCCTGCGTGCGACCGGCGTCAACGAGGGCGGCTACTCGCTGTACCGCTCCGCCGCGGTGCTGCGGATCGACGGCGGCTCGCCGGTCGGCAGCGCCCGCATCCGCTGCGCGATCAATGTTCCGAAGGGCACCGAAGTCGCGCAGACGCCGGGCTCGCGCGCCTCCTACCCGCGCTCCAGCGACGACCTCTTCCACCAAGAGGTGCCGGAAGTCGTGCTGGCGCTGTTCGCCTCGCACGGGGCCGAACTCGGGGTGCTCGAATTCGGCGACCTGTTCGAAAACGGGTTCTCCTCCGAGCGCGACGTCAAGGTCGAATGGCCCGAGTACGTGGTCGGCGAAGAGGCCTGGGAGTGGTTCCTGCCGCCGGGCAAGCCGAAGCAGGACCTGGTGCTGCCGTTCGCCTCGGTCTGGAAAACGACGAAGGTCCCAGCCGCGAGCATCGCCTGCGAGATCACCACCGGCGCCGGCAAAGCTTCGGTCAGCACCAGCGGCGCCCTCGACAAACGCACCGAAGCGATCAACGAAGACGAAGAGACCGACGAGGACGAATGAGCTAGGAGGCCGGGGCGACCAGAAGCTCCGGACCTTCCTCCATCCCTTTGCCGACCTTGTTCAGCTTCGGGTTGGCCGGGGCGCTGGACATCCGCCGCGCGTCGAGCGGCCCGCACATCGCCACCGCGTCCTCGACGCTCAAGTCGGGACGCAGCCAGGCCGCCTCGGCCTCGGCCGAGGGCAGGATCGCCGGCATTCGGTTGTGCACGGGAGCGACGACCTCGTTCGGCGTCGTGGTGACGATCGTGGCGCTGTAGAGGAAACCGTCCTCGTCGTAGCCACGGTCCTCCGGGTCCTCCCACTCCTTGCGGGTGCAGATCCCGGCAAAGGCGAAGGGCGCACCACCGTCGACGGTGAAGCGCCAGGGCTGGCGCGGCTGCTTCGGGTCCTCGGCCCGCATCCACTCGTAGAAGCCGTCGGCGACGATCAGGCAGCGGTGGCGGTACTTGCCGACCAGCGGCCCGTAGGCGCGGCTGGAGGTCAGGTTCTCCGCTTTGGCGTTGATCATCTTGTAGCCGACTTTGAGGTCCTTGGCCCAGCGCGGCACCAGGCCCCAGCGCATCAGCCGCATCTCGCGCTCGCCGGCCTCAGCCTCCTCCGGCTCGGGCGAGGCCCGCACAACCAGGATCTCCTGGGTCGGGGCGACGTTGAAGCGACCCATCCCCGGCGGGGATTTTTTCGCTTTCGCCTTGGCGCCGCCGTCGCCCTTGGCCGCTTTCGCCTGCTCTTTGGCGCCGCCCCCGCCGCCTTTCTGCAGTGCCTTCTCCAGCTCGACCTGGAAGCGATCGGCGATCGTCTTCGTGTCTTTGGTGGTGACCGTGAAGCGTCCGCACATGGCTCGTCAGCCTAGCCGGCGACGCACACGGACCTACCCCGGCGAGACCAGCTCGACGGTCGGGAAGTACGTGCGAATACGGGAGGGATCGCGAGTCAGCAGGCGCAATCCTTCGACTGCGGCATGAGCGCCGATGAAGAAGTCGGGCAACGGAGATCGCTTCCCGCCGCCCCTGCGCCGGTACTCGACGAAAGCCCGGCCAGCGAGAAACGCCGCGGGCCATGGCAAGGGAATCCGCTCGACACCTTGGACATCAAGCGCCCACTCGCAGTCCTCTGGAGTGAGAAAGCCAACGGAGACCTCTGCGAAGACGATCGGGTTGACGAAGACGACCCCGCGTTCCAGCGCCTCCGCGAAGGCGGCAACAGACCAGGCGGTCGCCCGGTCATCGGGATCGAATACGTCGATCAGGACACTGGAGTCAACGAGGGTCGCCGTCACCCTCCTCTAAGTGACCCGTGCCCCAATCCTCTCCCCGGGTCAGCCGCATGACTTCCTCGGTGGTCATCGTGTAGCTCTTGCCGGCCTCGCGAAGGTGAGCGATCACCTCGTCGGCTCGCCGTCGATCGGCCCCTGCCTGCTTTCGAACGAAGAGCTGCCCGCCGTTCTTGTAGAACTCGACCTCGGTCCCTGGCAGCAGCCCGAACTCGTCCCGGATCTCCTTCGGGATAGTCACCTGGCCTTTGCTGGTGATGCGCATTTCCGTAAGAGTAATACGAGTATTACTCCAATGCAAGGATTAGATGGCCGCCGCCGGCCGCACTTCGGGGTGGTCCCGATACCAGTCGAGGGTGCGGATCAGGCCGTCGCGGAGGGTTACCTCGGGGCGCCAGCCGGTGAGCTCGCGCAGCTTGGTCGAGTCGACGTACTGGCGGTCGATCTCGCCCGGTGGGTTGCCGGTGCCGAGGAACTCGGGGTCGAGGCCGCCGGCTACGTCACCGATCGTCCCCAGGATCTCGGCGACCGAGTAGGGGCGCTCGCCGCCGGCGTTGAAGGCCTCCCCCGCCCCTGGCCCGCCGGCACCGACCGCGCTCTCGACTGCGAAGTAGGCGGAGACCGCGTCTTCTACGTAGAGCAGGTCGCGTTCGGGGCTGCCGTCGGAGCGGATCTGGGGACGGCGGCCGTCGAGCACGGCGGCGATCGCTTCCGGGATGAGGCGGCTGAAGTTGAGGTCGCCGCCGCCGTAGATGTTGGCGAAGCGGGTTACCGCGACCGGCAGCCCGAAGGCGGGCCAGTAGCTGAGCGCGATCGCGTCGGCCGCGGCCTTGCTCGCCTCATACGGCGAGGCGGGTCGCAGCCGCATCTCCTCGCGGTAGGGCAGCTCGTCGCTGGGGCCGTAGGCCTTGTCGGAGGAGGCGACGACGACCGCCGGCACCTCCGCACGCCGGCAGGCCTCGAGCAGGGTCCAGGTGCCGCCGACGTTGGTCTCGAAGGTCGCCGTCGGGTCCGCCATCGCCGGCCCGACCAGGGTCTGCGCGGCGAGGTGGAAGACGGAGTCGAAACCGCCGGCCTCGATCGTCGCCCCGACCGCCCGGGCATCGCGCAGGTCGGCCTCGACCAACTCGACCTCGCCCTCGATCCCCTGCAGCGCCAGGCCCGAGCGCTGGGACGGCAGGTCGAGCACGGTCACGGCATCGCCGCGCTCGAGCAGCCCGCGCGCCAAGCGCGAGGCGACGAACCCGTGGGCACCGGTGACAAGTGCCCGCTTCACGACCCCTCCACCGCCGCCGCATCCCAAATCCGCCAAGGCGCCTCGCCTCCGTTCCAGAGGTCATTGAGCTCGACCGCGTCCTTATAGGTGTCCATGCAGTCCCAGAATCCATCGTGCCGGTAGGCCCGCAGCTCCCCATCCGCTGCCAGTCGCGCCAACGGCTCCCGCTCCAACACGCTCTCCGCGTCCAGATATCCAAGCGCGCCCGGCTCAAGACAAAGGAAGCCGCCATTGATCCAGTGCTCACTGCGCGGCTTCTCGACGAATCCGCTGACTCGGTCGCCGTCCAACTCCGCCACTCCCCATTGCAAATCGGGTCGAACTGCCGTCAGCGTCGCCAGCCCGCCCGAGTCCGCGTGGAACTCCAGAAGCGCTCCGAGGTCAACGTCAGCGACGCCGTCGGCGTAGGTGACGCAGAAGCTTCCGACGTCGAGCCGATCCGCAAGCCGAGCGATCCGCCCCCCAGTAGGCGTATCGAGCCCCGTATCGACGCACTCCACCTCAACCCCCTCGGGCCAACGCGTCTCGGCCACGAACTCCTCCACCGACTCCCCGAGGTACCCCGTCGCCAACAGAAACCGATCGAACCCCTGCGCCGCATAGATCTGGACCACGTGCCAAACAATCGGCCGCCCCCCAATCTCCACCAGCGCCTTCGGCACCGACTCGGTCCTCTCCCGCAGCCTGGTCCCACGCCCTCCGCACAGAATGACCACCGGCGGTCGCGCAGACCCATCCCGGTAGGGCTGAAACGTCTTGTACTTTTTCGTCACCACGGCAAGAGGCGTCAGCAGCCCAACTCAACACCGAAAAAGTTAAGTGAAAGCCCTACCGGGATGGGTCTGCCCACCAGCGATGGCTCATCCACCCGCGACAGCAGGAAGGATCGTGACCTCGTCGCCATCCTTGATCCCGGTATCGAGCCCCTGCTGGAAGCGAATGTCCTCGCCGGAGACATAGACGTTGACGAACCGCCGCAAGTCCCCGTCAGCAGTGATCCGCTCGCGCAAATCCCCATGCGCATCGAACACCGCATCAAGCACCTCCCCGACGGTCGACCCGGAAACCTCTAGCTCTGCCTCCCCGCCGGTCGCGGCGCGGAGCTGGGTCGGGATCTTCACGGTGACTGCCATCAGACTGCTACCTCCTGGCGGAACTCGGCCTCGAAGCTCTCGAGGGCGGGGTCGATCTCGTGCATCTGGAACGTATCGCGAGTGGCGTCGAGCGTCTTCAGCCCCTCGCCGGTGATGTAGACGACAACCCGCTCGCCGTCGGCCAGCTCGCCGCGTTCGGCCAGCTTGCGGAGGACGCCGACGGTGACGCCGCCGGCGGTCTCGGTGAAGATCCCGGTCGTCTCCGCCAGCAGCTTGATCGCGGTGCGGATCTCGGCGTCGCTGACCGAGTCGATGCCGCCGCCGCTGCGCCGCGCCTGCTCGACCGCGTAGGGGCCGTCGGCGGGGTCGCCGATCGCCAGGCTTTTGGCGATCGTGTCCGGCTTCTGCGGCCGGCAGACGTCCCAGCCTTCGGCGAAGGCGGTCGCGACCGGGCTGCAGCCCTCCGCCTGGGCGCCGTTGAAGACCGGCTGCGAGCCGGCGACGAGGCCGAGGTCGAGCCACTCCTGGAAGCCGCGGCCGAGTTTGGTGAAGAGCGAGCCGGAGGCGATCGGCGCGACGACCCGGTCCGGCAGCGTCCAACCGAGCTGCTCGACGGTCTCGTAGGCGAGCGTCTTCGAGCCCTCGGCGTAGTAGGGCCGCAGGTTGACGTTGACGAAGGCCCAGGGCCGGGTCTCCGCCAGCTGCGTACAGAGCCGGTTGACGTCGTCGTAGTTGCCGCGGACGCCGACCAGGTTGGTCCCGTAGACGCCGGTGGCGAGCAGCTTCTGCTCCTCCAGGTTGGCGGGGACGAAGACGTAGGAGTCGAGCCCGGCCGCAGCCGCGTGGGCGGCGACGGCGTTGGCGAGGTTGCCGGTCGAAGCGCAGGCAACCGTGTCGTAGCCCAGCTCCTGGGCTTTGGCGACGGCCACGGCGACCACCCGGTCCTTGAACGAGTGGGTCGGGTTGGCGGCGTCGTTCTTGATCCAGATCTCCGCCTCGACGCCGAGCCGCTCGGCCAGCCGGTCGGCGCGCACCAGCGGCGTCAGCCCCGGCTCCAGCGGGTCGTTCGGGCGGCCCTTGAAGGGGAGGAAATCGGCGTAGCGCCAGATCCCCTGCGACCCGGCCTGGATCCGCCGCTTCGCCGCTTCGGCGTCCAGCGTGGAGTGGTCGTAGACGACCTCCAGCGGGCCAAAGCACTGTTCGCAGAAATAACTGGCGTCCAGCTCGTAGACGCTGTCGCACTCCTTGCACTTCAGATTCTCGACTGACATCCGATCCTCGTTTCCACTAAAAAAACCTCCGCCTTGTTTGTGGGGCAGAGGTCCGATCGGACGTCCCCCACATCTTCCAGGTCCTCAAACTGCGACCTGCTGGAGTTGGCACCTCTCTTCGAACCGAAGTTCAAAGTGGTTGCCGGGGCTTCACTGGGCCAGTCCCTCCACCCCTCTAGATGTGGCGCTTATGTGGGTAGAACCTTACCAGGGCCTTCCCGATCCTTTTAGGAACGGCCGCGGCGGCTAACCTTGTCCGACGATGACCCCCCTGCGCGACGAGACGATGGGCCCAAGCGATGCCGAACCTTCCGAAGCCGAGGCTGCGGCGATCGGGCCGGCGCCGCGATCTCGTCGGCCCGGCTGCAGCGCCTGAGCCCCAGACTCCCCGAGTCGAGCAGATCGACTCCGGCGGGCTGCGCTGGATCAACATCGAGCGCCCCGGCGCCCTCGAGCGCGCCTGGCTGGAGGAGCACTACGACTTCCACGCCCTCGACCTCGAGGACGTGCTCTCCCGCAACCAGCGGCCGAAGATCGACATCTACGACGACTACCTGTTCATCGTCCTCCACCTGCCGGTCTTCGACCGCACCGCCGGCCGCCTCGGCAGCGGCGAGCTCGACCTATTCGTCGGGCCCGACTACCTGATCACGATCCCCAACCAGCCGCTGCAGCCGGTCGAGTACCTGTTCGAGCGCTGCCGCAGCAAGGAGGAGCTGCGCGAGCAGCTCTTCGCCCGCGGCTCCGGCTATCTGCTCTACCGCCTGGTCGACGACAGCTTCGACTACTGCTTCCCGATGCTGCGCAAGATCGGCAACAAGCTCGACGCGCTCGAGGACGACATCTTCGACGGCCGCTCCGAGGAGGTCGTGCGCGACATCTCCAACGTCAAGCAGGAGATCATCAACTTCCGCAAGGTGATCCGGCCGCAGCGGCCGGTCCTGCGCGACCTCGAGAAGGTCAAGCAGCGCTACCTCGCGACCGACCTCGACCTGGAGATCTACTTCGACGACATCGTCGACGCCCACGAGCGGATCTGGGACATGCTCGAGAACTACAAGGAGGTCTCCGAGGCGCTGGCCGAGACCAACGAGTCGGTGATCTCCCACCGCGTCAACGACATCCTCCGGGTGCTGACCTCGATCAGCGTCATCGTCCTGCCGCTGACCCTGATCGCCAGCATCTGGGGCATGAACGTCGGCGTCCCCGGCGAGGAGGACATGACCGCCTTCTGGATCGTGCTCGGCAGCATGGTCGCGCTGCTGCTCGGCATGGTCGGTTACTTCCGCCGTCGCGGCTGGCTCTGAGCCCGGCCCTCTCATAGGATGCCTCGCCCGTGGCAAATTTCCGCATCTGGGCGCCCTGGCGCCTCGCCTACGTGAAGGACGCGTCGAAGGACATCGAGGAGGAGTGCATCTTCTGCGCCAAGCCGGCAGCGGGAGATGACGAGGCGAACCTGATCGTCCACCGCGGCGAGACCTGCTTCTGCATCCTCAACCTCTACCCGTACACCAACGGCCACCTGATGGTCGCCCCTTATGACCACATCGGGCGCCTGCAGGAGATTCCCGCCGAGACGCTGGCGGAGATGATGAGCATGGCCCAGCAGGCGATGAACCGGCTCGAGAGCGTGTACGAGCCGCACGGCTACAACGTCGGCTTCAACCAGGGCCGGATCGCCGGCGCCGGGGTCGAGCACCACATCCACATGCACGTCGTCCCGCGCTGGTCGGGCGATAACAACTTCATGCCGGTGATCGCCGACACCAAAGTGATGCCGCAATCGATCGAGCAGAGCTACGCGGCTCTGAAGGGAGCGTTTTGAGCGAGGCAGCCCCGCTGGCCCCGGCCGGCATCTTCAAGGCCTACGACATCCGCGGCCTCTACGGCACCGAGATGGACGAGACCACCGCGCACGCGATCGGGCGCGCCTTCGCCCGGGTGCTGGCCCGGCTGCGCGGCAAAGAGCCGGGCGAGCTGCGGGTCGGGCTCGGCCGCGACATGCGGCTGACCGCGCCGGCGATGGCGGCGGAGCTGCGCGACGGCCTGATCTTCGAGGGCGCGACCGTGCTCGACGCCGGCATGGTCGCGACCGAGATGCTCTACCACCTGGTCGGCTCGCGGGAGCTCGACGGCGGCGCGATGGTCACCGCCTCGCACAACCCGAAGGCCTACACCGGGGTGAAGCTGGTCCGCGAGGGCGCCCTGCCGCTCTCCGGCGACGCCGGGATCGGCGACGTCAAGGCGGAGATCGAAGCCGGCCTCGGCCATGCCCCTGGCGGCGGCTCCTTCGAGGAGGTCGACATCTGGGAGGAGTTCCGCGCCCACGCGCTCTCGTTCATCGATCCGTCGGCGGTGAAGCCGATGAAGGTTGTCGTCGACGGTGGCAACGGCATGGGCGGGCCGATGGTCGGCCCGATCCTCGGCAAGCTCCCGCTCGACCTGGAGGAGATGTACTTCGTGCCCAACGGCGAGTTCCCCGACCACGAGCCGAACCCGCTGCTGCCGGAGAACCGGCAGATGATCATGGACCGGGTGCGCTCGACCGGGGCCGACCTCGGCATCGCCTGGGATGGCGACGCCGACCGCTGCTTCTTCATCGACGGCAGCGGCGAGTTCTGCGACGGCGACTTCATCTGCGCACTGCTGGCCCGCTCGGTCCTGGGCAAGAACCCGGGCGCGACGATCCTCTACGACCCCCGCTCCAGCCGCGCAGTGCCGGACCTGGTCGCCGCCGAGGGCGGCCGCTCGGACCTCTCCCGCGTCGGCCACGCCTTCTTCAAGGCGCGGATGCGCGAGGAGCAGGCGGCGTTCGGCGGCGAGGTCTCCGGCCACTACTACTTCCGCGACTTCTGGAACGCCGACTCGGGCACGATCCCGGCGCTGCTGGTCCTGGAGCTGCTCTCGCTCGACGGCCGCAACCTCGGCGAGCTGATCGACGAGTTCCGCTCCCGCTACTTCATCTCCGGTGAGATCAACTCCGAGGTCGCCGACCAGGAGGCGAAGATGGCGGAGATCGCCGAGCGCTACGGCGACGGAGAGATCACCCGCCTCGACGGCGTCTCGATCGACTTCCCCGAGTGGCATTTCAACGTGCGCCCCTCCAACACCGAGCCGCTGCTCCGCCTCAACCTCGAGTCGTTGGTCTCCCGCGAGGACATGGAGTCCAAACGCGACGAGGTGCTGGGACTGATCCGGGCGTGAGCACCACCCCCGAGGAGGCGCTGGAGCAAGCGGCGCTGGCCGGGATCCACCGCTTCGCGATCTCGACTCCGTTCGCGGTCGGCAAAGTCAACTGCTACCTGATCGAGGACGAGCCGCTGACCCTGGTCGACACCGGGCCCAACTCCGGCAAGGCGCTGGATGAGATCGGCGCCATGCTCGCCGCCCGCGGCCACTCGATCGACGACCTCGAGCTGATCGTCGTCACCCACCAGCACATCGACCACCTCGGCCTGGTCGAGATCCTGGTCGAGCACTCCGGCGCCGAAGTGGCCGCCCTGGGCGCTGCCACACAGCGGCTGGCCGACTTCGACGAGGACGCCGAGAAGGAGGACCAGTTCGCGGTCGAAGTGATGCTGCGCAACGGCATCCCCGAGGACGTGACCGTGGCCCTGCGCACGGTCAGCCGCGGCTTCCGCGGCTGGGGCTCGCACGTCGGGGTGACGCGGCCGCTGGACGACGGCGAGGTCATCGAGTTCGCGGACCGCCGCCTCGAAACCCTGCACCGGCCCGGCCACAGCCCCTCCGACACCCTCTTCTGGGACGCCGAGCGGCGGATCCTGATCGCCGCCGACCACCTGATCGCCCACATCTCCTCCAACCCGCTGATCAGCCGCCCCCTGGACGGCTCCGAGGGCCGGCCGCAGGCGCTCGTCACCTACATCGAGTCGCTGCGCAAGACGCGCGAATTGCCCGCCGACATCGTCCTCCCCGGGCACGGCGAGCCGATCGTCGACCACGTCGAGCTGATCGACACCCGCCTCGCTTCGCACGATCGCCGCAAGGAGAAGATCTTCCGGCTGATCGAGGAGAAGCCGCGGACCGGATACGAGCTGGCGCAGGCGATCTGGGGCAACGTCGCCGTCACCCAGGCCTTCCTCACCCTCTCCGAGGTGATCGGCCACGCCGACATCCTCGTCAACGAAGACCGGGTGCGCGAAGTCGACGACGGCAGCGTGATCCGGTACGAAGTCGCCGGATAGCAACCGGATTTCTTCGACGTCGGCATCTCAAACCCTCGTCCGTACTTATTGCCGAGTTGTAACCGGTTGACTAGGTTTTTCCGTCCGTGCGACGCACGATGCTTGGCGATTTTCTCCGCCGAGTCCAAACTTGTGACCCCGACGGAGGGCTGATGGACGACGAGATGATCACTCAACTGCGCACCGTCGACTTTTCCGAGGCGCGGAAAGGTTTCGACAAAGAGGAGGTGCGCAGGTTCCTCACCGAGGTCACCCGCTGGGTCGAGGGAGGCGGCGGCGACCTCGTGCGGCGCCGCCTGGAGCGGATCGCCAACAAGTCCGCGCAGATGCTCGCCGACGCCGAGGACGGCGCCGAGGGTCTGCGCCGCGAAGCTGAGGTCGAGGCGCGCGAGCTGCTCGACAAGTCCAAGAGCGAGGCCGACGAGTACCGGACCGACGCCGAAACCGAGGCGCGCGAACAACTGCGCGACGCCCGCACCGAGGCGACCTCGGCCCGCGAGTCGGCCGACCGCTACGTCTCCGAGACGACTGAGAAGGCCGACGAGTACGCCGAGCAGACCAGGCTCGAAGCCAAGCGCGAGAGCGACGACCTGCTCGACAACGCCGCCCAGCAGGCCAAACAGGCCGTGCGCAGCGCCGAACAGCGGGCAGAGCAGCTGATCGCCGAGGCGACCAAGCAGCGCGAAGCGATCGAGACCGTGATCGGCGACCTCGCCCAGACCCGCGACGCCGCCGCCGCCAACGTGCGCAAGCTGGCCCGCGAGCTGGTCGACACCGCCGACAGCGTCGTCCGCGAGGCGGGCGAGATCGAGCCGGTCCGCCAGGCCCCCCCGGTCCCCGAGCCGCCGCAGCTGGCCGCGATCGAAACCGCCGCCGAGCCGGCCACCGAGCAGCTCAGCACCGAGTTCGCACCGACGCGGCAGCGCAACGGGTCGCCCGCCGCCTGAGGCGGGCGACTCAGACCACGATGGCCTGGAGCAGGATGCCGACCAGACCGGCGACCGCCATCACGTAGACGACGGTCAGTTTCGAGTGCCAGCGGTTGAGCGCGGCGAAGGCGCCGAGGGCGATCAGGCCCGTCCAGACGTCGACGACGCTGGTT
Source organism: Solirubrobacterales bacterium (assembly GCA_036376895.1). Classification (GTDB taxonomy): domain Bacteria; phylum Actinomycetota; class Thermoleophilia; order Solirubrobacterales; family 70-9; genus VAYN01. Next base: position 180,628 of record DASUZL010000010.1, on the reverse strand, counting down.
TCGAGGATCGTCACCGTCACCGCGGCGATCAGGCCGATCACCCCGGCGGCGACGCCAAGTAGGAATGGGTGCAGTCGGTCGTTCTCGGCGACGGCGACGAGCTGGCGGTGGAAGAAGATCGGGAAGACGAAGGCCGGCAGGAAAATGCCGAGGGTGATGACCAGGGCGCCGACGAGGCCGCCGGCGATGTAGCCGACGAAGGTGGAGAAGATGATCAGCGGCGCCGGCAGGATGCCGCTGATCGCCAGCCCTTCCACGAACTGCGTTTCGGTCAGCCAGTGATGGCCCGAGACGGCACTCTCTTGTAGATACGGGATCACGGTGAAGGCGCCGCCGAAGGTCAGCAGGCCCGCCTTCAGGCCCTCGATGAAGATTTCCGCCGTCAGGGACACCGTCAGCGCCCCGGTAAGTACGAGGACCACCGCCAGTGGGCTGATCGAGATCGAGTTGGCGCGGTGGGTCCAGCGATGGCCGTTCTGCCAGAGCTCGTAGGCGATGCCGGCGCCGAGCAGGACGAGGACGAAGCTCGCATCGAGAAACACCGTCACGGCGAAGCCGGCAAGCGCGAGGATCGCGAGCGGCACGTCGGAGATGAAGGTTTTCGAGAGCCGAACCAAGGCGCGGGCGACGAGCGCTCCGACCGCTGCGGTCAGACCGTAGAAGAGCGAGTCGAGATGGCCCGCCAGGTCGGCCTCGACGTAGAGAATCGAGAGCCCGAGCATAAGGACGAAGCCGGGCAGCATGAAGCCGAGTCCGGCGAGGAAGCCCCCGAGCTTGCCGCCCTGGAGCCGCCCGAAATAGACGCAGAGCTCGTGCGCCTCCGGCCCCGGGAGCACCTGGTAGACGGCAAGGGTCTTCTTGAAGCTGGTCTCGTCGGTCCAGCCCAGTTCGTCGACGCACTCGCGCTTGATCATCGCGATCTGCGCCGCCGGCCCGCCCCAGGCGAGACAGCCGAACTTGAGGAAACGGACGAAGATCTCGGCCATCGGGGCGGCGGAGCCTAGTGGGATTCTCAATCGCAATACGCTGCACCTCCACCCCGCTGGCGCACCGCCCCTGAATGACCGCGAAAATCCGCGACCGCATCCACCGCAAGCCGCATAAAAAGCGGATGCTGATCATCGGTTGGCTCGTTCGTAATGAGCTGCGTTCGGGTTTCCAGAGCGCCACTGATGTCGGCTGAGCCCGGCTATCTCCGACTGCCGGAGGGCACAATTGGCGCACCAGACGAGTCTTGAGCTGTCTGCTCAGCCCAAGAACCGCCGAGTGGCTTTCAGTGCGACTTGCTCAAGGTGGTCCGCGGTCCACTCCACACGCCGCCCCAGCGATAGCCCGTCAACGACACTAGCCACGCTAAGTACCCCGAAGACGACGGTACCCGCAATTTGGACTGGACCGGGGATGGGGCTATCCCCTCCGGCGAGCACTCCAAGGGGACCAAAGATGATCCCGAGACACAGGAGCGGAATGACAGGTAAGAAAATCAGCCGCGCGACGAATCGTCCGAATTTAGCCGCAGCACCTTCAATGCGCCGCTTTCGTTGGCGTGCGTCAATACGCGCATTTTCTTCCTTCCGTTTCCGAACCTGCTCTCTATCGCCCTCAAGATAGGGTTCAGGCCCCTCGTCATTGTCATCCCGAAGGGCCTGCCTTGACTCAGCTCGCACCCGGAGGCGATGTGCATCCGCCTCGGAGCCTCCTCCTTCCTTCCGAATGTGGCTCGCCTGTCGATTGACCTCCCTCCACTCGCCCTCCTCGGGATTCATAGCGGCTAGCGCGTGCGCAATTACCCGATCCTCCGGAAGGTTTGGCGCGCTCAGGGGCTCGCGCACCCACACCATCGTGGTAAAGGCCGACATCGGAATGCACGTCGGGATCGTTGACGGCGCACCGCGGCCTTGGAAAAATTCTCGACTAATCTTGTACAGACCGAAATTTCGCGTCACCATAACGGCCCCGCATTTCGGAAGTGAGCTGGCAGATGCCTTGCCCCGAAGGCGATGAACACTCACCAGCACCCTCACGTCGGTCTCCAGGGTTCGCTCACGGTAATGGGGCATCTCCCGCCTAAGCCTTTTTGACAATGCTCTTTCGATACCAACGCTTCGCGAGTCGGCAGCGGGAAGCGGAATCGGCTGGATTTCGAGCCGTAAGAGATCCGACGCGAGACGTTCCGACTTCAGCGCGATATCCGCTGGCGCATTAGTAAGGGCAAGGTGCGCCGCGATATCGCCATGGATCCGTTCGCCTAAGACTCCGCGGGCGCCCTGCTCGGCGATTTCTAGTATTCGCTGAGCCTCCGCGACGTTAGCGTCAAAGCAGCGCACAACCGCCTCCTGTCGCTTCAGCATCTCCAAAAGCTCTAGATAGGGCGCCGCACGCTCAGCCCCGCCGTGTCCAAGAAGTAAGAGCAAGAGCGGCGTATCGAGAAAGACTTCGACGTCGGCAAGAGGCTCCACTCCTCCCACGATCTCCGGTTCCCCGAGGTAAACGGCGTCAACGAGCATCTTGCCTTTCACCAACGTGGTCAGGAATTCGAACGACTTGGGAGCTTCTCTCTCAGCATGAAGAACGAATCCATGCACTACATGCATGTCCTGTTCCCAGTTTTCGTCGATCTCAGGAAGCTCTCCTGCTCCTAACGTCGCGTCGAGCAGGCGAGCTGAGAACTCCTCTACGTACTCAAGTAAGAGCTTTTGCGCTCGATCCGGATCCCAGTCTTGATGGTTCTCCTGATCCTGTCCGTATCGAACTAACGCATCAATTAACGCACGCTGTTGACGCATTGCCTCCGCCTGATCCGAGCCCAGATCCGCCCCCTTCAGCCGATCCTGCCGAATCCTGCAGGTATTACTCTCAACCACGACGTTGCCATGTTGTTCCTGCCGTCGAAGAAGCGTCTTTATGACTGCGTGCGGTAGTTCCAAGCTGAATTCCCGCTTGACATCGCCCCGCAGCTCCGGAATCGACACCACGTCTGACTCCGCATTAAGCATGCAGTGTTCGAGGAAGCGCTCGAAGTACCCCAAGAAGCTCGCATCGCGATCAAACGCGACCTTCACTATCGCCAAGGCGCTAATGGCACGGTCGCTCGTGGTCCCCTGCTGACCCGGCATGGTTGGTAAAGCTAAAGCACAACACTGATGCTTCGCAATGGCGGCGCGCAGAACCTACACGCGTTCGGTCGCGTCGCTCGGCTTTAGTAACTTTCGGCGCGATGTCGCTTCCAGGCTGGACCTCGCAGTGTGGCGCCGATATTGATTCGTTGGCATCGGTAGGCACCGAGCGACACGGGTCCGACGGCGCACGGCCGCGCATCGGCGTCTGGCTTAGCTAGATCCCCGTGCGCTCAGAGCGGAAACTCACCAGCCGCGTTCACGGAAGGTATTGCTAGCGGTCGGCCTGATCGACCCGGGTTCGATTACTTTGTCCGCCATTCCCCCAGGCGGATCTATCGGAGAATCCGGGGGCAGGCCGGCTGCCTTTCGTGCTCGCTGCCTAGCTAATTCATCAGCGCTTAGTGCGACCTCCACGGCGGTGCCGTCTTCGCGCACGACCATGTAGTCAAGTTCCTCGAGCTTCCCGTTCTCGCCGCTGTGCACCATGTAGGGGTCCCAGCCTTTCGCCAGGTGGTCGCGGGCGAGGCGGTCGTCGTCAGGGTCCCGTTCGATCAACCAGACGTACCGGTGCGGCTTAGGCCGGATGACGAGGCTGGGCCGATCCTTTGCCGCCTTACGCAAGGCCGCGAGGCCGCTTTGACATGGCCCGTAAATCAGCTTCTCGGCCCAGCCGTAGGTTCTGAGGTTCAGCGCCTGAACCAATTCTGGGTCGGCGCTGAGGGTCACGACCTTCGGCTCCCCCGGCTGTAGCACCAGGCAAGCGCCAGCGCTGAGCGGGAAAGTCGTCTCGGCGTTCGGCGAACTGAAGGGAGCGTGGCTGGACCAAGGGTGCTGCGGCGTCGGGTCGAAGCCTGCGCAGCCACGATCAGAGGTAACGAAAGCCGCTTCATCGGAGCGCAGCAGCGTCCACTCCATGGCCTCGGACATGAGCATGGCGGTATCAGCAGAGTTGCCGATCAGCAGGCCCATCGCGTTGCCTCCGGTTGGGTCGACGACCTCCAGCTTCCCGTCGCGGAACATCTGCACCGTTTCGAGCCGGAGATTCTCAGCCTCGGCTTCGGTCATCCCGTCGTCTTTGCCCTCGGCCTTCAGCCGGTCCCGCAACTCTGCAAATGCGCGCTTATCCTTGTATTTCGTTGCGATCTGAGAGGACATGACGTCCGAGGCGAGTTTTTGCGCGCGCTTCAGCGCCCCTGGGGTCCGGGCCCACTGAAGCGCAAGGAAGAACGAAATCGTCGCGCGGTCCTCCGCCGACAGGTCGCCATCGGCCAACAAGCGGACCAGCGAATCGGCAGCGTGGTTCTCGACCATGGCGAAGAAGCCCTCCAGGACGTTGATCCGGCCGCCGTCCTCGTCCTTGTAGATATAGAAGTCCTTCTTGAAGGCGGCGTCAGTCGGCGTCGTCTTTCGAGGCTGCCCGGACTTCGTGTTCAGCTGGAAGAGTGTCTTACCGTCAATCGAAAACTTCGCCAACTGAAACCGAGGCACGTAGTGCTGGCGCCGCGCCTTGCTTTCCGGCCACGGCTTTCTGCCTTCGCCGATTTCAGCCAGCTCGCGGCCGAGGGGGCAAGTCTCGAAAGCTCCCAGATTTGGCATTCCGGAAATAGGTCTTCAGGGTAGCGTCAGCGAAAGACACGGGGAGTCGGGTGCGGCGTTCGGCTTGTCACTGGTCATGGCCAAATTTACGAAGATCCGCGGAAGCGCAGGAAAGGGTTGAACCCGGGGGCGGGACCGACGTAATACCCGCCGTGCGCCCAATCGTCTTCGTTCTTCTCGTCGCTGCGGTTCTGGGATCCGGCCTCGCGGTCGCCGCTTGCGGCTCCTCTGCGGCCCCCGAGGAGGGCGCCTACTCGGTCCTTCAGGAGTCCTTGGGACCTCTGTATCTGTCGTCGTACAAGGACTGCGCACAGCGGGAAGCGGAACGGCGGGTGTCCCTATCGCAACTGGAAGACGTCGCCGAGCTGCCGCAGAGCCGGCAGCTCCAAGCGGCAGCCGATCTGTTGGAACCGGTCCTTCGTGACTGCAAGCGGGCAGACCCCCGGATCTACGACCCAAATGCGACTTCGCAGGAATTGGCAGAGGTCAAGCTGGGTGTGGCCAGCTCGGTGGCGAAAGGGATGTTGGAAGCCGGGGCCACCCCGGTGCAGGCGGCGTGCGTCGAACGGCGTTTCCGCCAACTCACCAACTCTCGGTTTCTCCAAACTTACGGAAACGCGAGCACTCGGGGTCAGGAAAAGCAGACCGAATCATTCATCCTGCGTTGTCGCCGCTGACGATCTGGCTGAGCGAGTGGGCCGACAAGGCGTGGGGCTTCGCCCGCCTCAATCGCATTACGCTGCACGAGTGCCGGCGCACCAACTGGCGCACGACCTCTGAATGACGGCCAAAATCCGCGACCGCATCCACCGCAAGCCGCATAAGAAGCGGATGCTGATCATCGTCAATCCGTACGCGACGACGGTCTCGGACCGGCTGCGGAACCTGGTTGTCTACGCGCTGCAGGGGCGGTACGAGGTCGAGGCGGTCTCGACCGAGGCGCAGAACCATGCGACCGAGATCGGGCGCGAGGTGCGCGACCACGGCTATGACGTGGTCGTCGCCTTCGGCGGCGACGGAACCCTGAACGAGGTTGCCAACGGGCTGGCCGGGACCGATGTTCCGGTCTCGATGCTGCCGGGCGGGTCGACCAATGTGGTTTGCCGCACGTTGGGGATCCCCAACGACGTCGTCGACGCGACCGAGCACCTGCTCGCGCTCGCCGATGACTGGAAGCCGCGGCGGATCGACCTCGGCAAGGTCGACGAGCGCCACTTCGTCTTCGCCTGTGGGGTCGGGATCGACGCGACCGTGGTCAAACGGGTCGACGAGCACCCGAAGATCAAGTCCAAAGCCGGCCCCTACTACTACAGCTGGGCCGGCATCTCCGGCTTCTACCGCCGTTATCTGATGAACGCGGTCCGCGTGCGGGCCGAGATCGAGGGCGCCGAGCCGGTCGAGGGCATCACCGCGATCGCCCAGAACTCCGACCCGCTCACCTACTTCGCCAGCCGCCCGATCCGGGTCTGCGAGGGGATCGACATCGACGACGGCACGCTCTCGATGGCGGTCCTGAAGCGCGCCACCCAGCGCGACATGCCGGGACTGATCGGCCGCCTGCTCGGCGGCAAGAAAACCGCCGCCGGCCACCGCCAGGTCTGCCACTTCGACGACGTCAGCGCCGCCAGGGTCGTCTCGATCAGCAAGGACAAGGACGGCGCCGTCCGCCCCTTCCCGCTCCAGGTCGACGGCGACTACATCGGCGACCACGCCGAAATCGAGCTGCGCGCTGTCCCCGGCGCGCTGACAATCATCGCCTAGCCCGGGCGCGTTCTCAGTCGAGCAGGCCCTCTTCGCGGGCGCCGACCGCCGTCTGCAGCAGAGTCTCGGCGGCGTCGAAGCGGGGCTCCCAGCCGAGCTCGAGGCGGGCTTTGCGGGCGTCCATGAGGACGGGGGTGCGGAGCGCGGTCGCCCACTCCAACTGCGGCGAGGCGAAGCGCAGTCGCTTGGCGACGCCGGCGCCGAGGTCGGCGGCCGGGCCCGGGACTCGGACCGAGCGCCACCCGATCGAGCGGGCGACGTCGCCGATCCGGACCTCGCCCTCGCCGGCGAGGTTGTAGGCGCCGGCCGGGCCCTCGCCGGCGATTGCGGCGGCGAGCCCGCGGGCGACGTCGTCGTGGTGGACGAGCTGGATCGGGACGCCGATGTCGGGCAGGATCGGGGTCAGCAGCGGCAGCCGGGCGAGCCCGCGGCGCAGACGCGGTGCCGGGTCGCCGAGCCGGACGCTCTCGACCGTCTGGCGGATCAGCATCGTCGCCCGCGGCCCGGCGACGATGCAGGGTCGGAACACGTAGGCGTCGACCTCGCTCCCAGCGAGGATCTCCCCCAGCGCCGCCTCCAGCTCGGCCTTCTGCGCCGAGTAGTAGAAGTCGGCGCTGCCGCGTGCCGGCACGTCCTCGGTCAGCGGCTGCGGGTTGTCCGGGTAGAAGCCATAGGCAGCCACCGAAGAGGCATAAACGAGCCGCTTGACCCCCGCCGCGACAGCCGCTTCGAAGACATTCCGACTCCCCTCGAGATTGACCCGCCGAGTCTGTTCCCGCCCCCCGAAGATCGCGAACGCAAGGTGAACGGCAACATCCGCCCCGTCAAAGAGTGCCGCCAGCGACCCGCGATCCAGCACATCCCCACGCCGGTAGGAGACCTTCTCCCAGCCTTCCCGCCCCGGATCGAACGGCCGCCGCGCCATCCCCCGGATCTCCCCCACCTCGGGCTGGTTCTCGAGCTCCGCCAGCAACGGCAGCCCGATCTCCCCGGTGGGGCCGGTGATGGCGACGGTCAGGGACATCTATCTCCCCGGTCCGCCGTGCCGTCGATCAAGCGGTCGGGGTTATGCGGTACGCGTCGAAGACGCTCTCCACATTGCGAAGGCGGGAGATCGTGCTTTTCAGCTGCTCCGTATCCCCCACTTCGATCACAAACTTGTTCTTGACCATCGGATGGTTGGTCGTGCAGGTGGCGCCGATGATGTTGACGCCCGCCTCCGAGAAGGTCCGCGAGAGGTCCTCGAGAAGGCGGGTGCGGTCGTATGCGTCGATCTGCAGCTCGACCCGGTAGGTGGACTCGTTTTCGCCTTCCCAGCCGACCTCGACGAAGCGCTCGGGCGCCTTCTGCAGCGCCTTCACGTTCTTGCAGTCGGCGCGGTGGATCGTGATCCCCCGCCCCAGCGAGACGTAGCCGGCGATCTCGTCGCCGGGCACCGGCCGGCAGCACTTGGCCAGCCGCACGGCGACGCTGTCGACGCCCTTGACGGCGATCCCGTAGGTGGAGGCGTCCTTGGTGCGGCGGGCGCGGTCCTCGCGGCCGTGCTGGGGCTCGTCGAGGCCGTCCTCGACCGCCTCGCCCGCCTTCAGCCGCTGCATCAGCTTGTTGGCCGCGGTCTTCGTCGAGATCTTGCCCTGGCCGAGGGCGATGTAGAAGTCGGTCCCTTTGCGGTGGCCCATTTCGCGAATCACGTCGGCGAGCAGGGGTGAGCCGGCGACCTTCTGCATCGGGATGCCGCGCGTGCGCAGCGCTTCCTCGAGGCCTTCGCGGCCGTCGCGCTCGGCGTCCTCGCGGCGTTCCTCTTTGAACCAGGCGCGGATCTTGTTGCGGGCGCGGCTGGTCCGCACCAGTTTCAGCCAGTCCATCGAGGGTCCGCGCTTCTGCTTCGCGGTCATCACCTCGACGATGTCGCCGGAGCGCAGTTGGTAGTGCAACGGCACGATGCTGCCGTTGACCTTGGCGCCGACGCAGCTATGGCCGACTTCGGTGTGGACCGCGTAGGCGAAGTCGAGCGGGGTCGAGCCGGCGGAGAGGTTCTTCACTTCGCCCTTCGGGGTGAAGACGAAGACCTCGTCCTCGAACAGGTCGACCTTCAGCGACTCGAGGAACTCGGCCGGGTCCTGTTCGCCCTCGGCCTCGACCAGTTGCCGCAGCCAGGTCATCTTCTCCCGCTTCGGGTTGGCGCCGCCGCCCTCTTTGTAGGCGACGTGGGCGGCGATCCCGTACTCGGCGAGCTTGTGCATCTCCTCGGTCCGGATCTGGATCTCCAGGGGCTTGCCCTCGGGACCGATCACGGTCGTGTGCAGCGCCTGGTACATGTTGGCCTTCGGCATCGCGACGAAGTCCTTGAAGCGGCCGGGCAGCGGCTTCCAGAGCGAGTGGATGATCCCGATCGCTCCGTAGCAGTCCTTGACCGAGCCGACGATCACCCGCATCGCGGTCAGATCGAAGATCTCGTTGAACTCGCGGCCCTTCTTGGCCATCTTCGTGTAGATCGAGTAGAAGTGCTTGGCGCGGCCTGAGATCTCGGCCTCGATGCCGACGTGCTGCAGCTCTTCGCCGAGGAAGCTGCCGGCGTCCTCGACGTAGTTCTCGCGCTCGTCGCGCTGCTGGGCGACGAGCTGCTTGATTTCCGCGTACTTGCGCGGGTGCAGGGTCGCGAAGGCGAGGTCCTCCAGCTCCCACTTGATCGCGTGGATCCCGAGCCGGTGGGCCAGCGGGGCATAGATCTCCAGCGTCTCGTGGGACTTCGCCATCTGCTTCTGCTTCGGCAGGGCGCCGAGGGTGCGCATGTTGTGGAGACGGTCGGCCAGCTTGATCAGGATCACCCTGACGTCAGTGGCCATCGCCACCATCATCTTGCGGTAGTTCTCGGCCTGGTGCTCGTCGCGACTCTCGAAGGTGATCCCGGTCAGCTTGGTGACGCCGTCGACCAACTGGGCGATTTCCTCGCCGAACTCAGCCTGGATCTCCTCCAGGCTGGCGCTGGTGTCCTCGACCGTGTCGTGCAGCAGCGCCGCGCAGAGCGTCTCGGTGTCGAGCCGCATCCCGGCGCAGACCTGCGCCACCCCGACCGGGTGGGTGATGAACTCGTCGCCGGAGTGGCGGAGCTGGTCGGCGTGGCGATCGCAGGCGAACTCGAAGGCGCGCTCGACCCTGGCGCGGTCGATCGTCGCCACCGCCACCGCGGTGCCGACGCCGTTGCCATGGCCCTCGCCATTGCCACTGGACCCACTCGGGGCCGAGTCGAACTCCTCGACCACGGCGAAGAGATCGGCGAGAAGCGCCGAGTGCTCTACGGCTGTTTCGGTCTTTCGAGGAATCGCTTTGCCTCCGAGAATTCTTCGCTGTAGGCGCGGAACGCGGCTGAGCGCTCCAAATCGGTCCCTTCGGAGGATACGGACCCAACGGCGCCAGCGCCCGAGTTGGGCTCGCCGCGCACGAGCTCGAGCTCCCGCAAAACGCGGAAGCAGCGGGCTGCGGTCTCCGCGGCCATCGGGTGGGCGCCGTCGCCGCTGAGCGCCGCGCGCAACTCGGCGCCGGCGTGCTCGGGGGCGGCGCGGAGGGCGCGGTAGACGCCGGCGATGACCTCGCGCGAGGGGGCGCGTGAAGCAGCGACGCCGAGCGCGAACTCGAGCTCGGCCTCGGTCCAGAGCTCGTGCAGGAAACCCTCGCCGGCGAGAGCCCCAGCGGTGGCGCTCGACGGCGGGTCGACGAGGATCACGTGCTCGAAGGGCTCGGCGATCGCGTCGCCGGCACGCTCCAGCGTCGCGTAGTCGACGAGCGCAAGCCCACCGCTCGCTTTCGCCTCCAGGCCTTCCAGCGCGCCTGCGCCGCAGCGACTGCAGGCGATCCGAGCACCGCCGCCGTTGAAGCGAGCGAGGCCGGCGGCGCCACCGGCGAGCTCCGCCCGCCGCGAGGCGTCGGCGCAGACCGCAAGCACTCCGGCCCCGCTGGAGACCAACTCCGCGATCCGCGCGATCGCCGAGCCGCCATTGGTGACGACGTGTCGACTTTGTCCACCTATGGTTGACAAAGTCGCCCCGCCCGGCGCTCCCAAGTCCCTCGCGAGCTCGGTTTCGAAGCGTGCCCACCACTCCGTGTCCTCGCACTCGCACGAATGCGCGGCGGGGGGCGCTTCGTCCTCCTTGTCCTCCAGCGGGTAGAGCTCGCGCAGGACCAGGCGCGGCTCGACCGAGCCGTTCCAGTGGTTGACCTCGAGCCGCACCGAGGCGTCGACCGGCTCGCCGTCGCCGACCCCGAGCGAGGAGCGCCCGAAGGCGACGCCGAGGGCGCGGTGGGAGCCGCTGTGGAGGCTGAAGCGGGCGTGCTTGCCCTCGCCCATCGTCCGCACGTCGCTGACCTTGGCGGCCGGCACCATCAGCCGCACGCCCGGGTTGCCCATCCCGAACGGCGCCAACCGCCCCAGCTCCTCCGCCAGATCAAGGCCGATCCCGGCGCCGCCGACCATCGCATCGACCCGCTCAGTGCGCAGCAGATCCTCGGGGCCGAGGACGGAGGAGGCGTGCGCGGCAAACGCCTCGCGGAACGCGTCCACGTTCTCGGCCTTCAGCGTCAACCCGGCGGCGGCCCGGTGCCCACCGAACCCCTCCAGGTGCTCGGAGCAAGCCTCGAGCCCCGCCAGCAGATCGAAGCCCGAGATGCTGCGCCCGGACCCTCTCCCCTCTCCCTCCTCGTTGAGAGAGATCACGATCGCGGGCCGGTGGTGGCGCTCGACCAAGCGCGAAGCAACGATCCCGACGACACCGGGATGCCAGCCCTCGCCCGCCACGACCAGCGCCGGCGCCGCGAGCAGCTCCTCGGAAAGGGCCCGCCGCGCCGTCTCCGCCGCATTGTCGACCTCCCGCTCCGTGGCCCGCCGCTCCGAATTGGCCCGGCCCAGCTCCTCCGCAATCTGCTCCGCCCTCGCGGTGTCCTCGGTCAACAGCAGCTCCACCCCGGCGTCGGCGCGATACAAACGCCCCGCCGCATTGATCCGCGGCGCCAAGCGGAATGCCAGATCCCCCTCGTCCAACCGCGTCGGCTCGCATTTCGAGGACTCGATCAGCGCCCGCAGCCCCGGCCGCCGCACCCGCCGGAGCTCCGCCAGCCCCTTCTTCACCAGCGCCCGGTTCTCTCCCACCAAAGGCACCACATCGGCCACCGTCGCCAAGGCCACCAAATCCAAGTCAGCCTCCGCATTCCCCCGCAGCGCACAGGCCAACTTCCAGGCAACCGCCGTCCCGCAGAGCGACACAAACGGGTAGTTGCTGATTTCGGGATGGAGGATCAAGCAGTCCGGAAGCGCGTCCGCAGCCTGGTGATGGTCCGTGACCACCACATCCATTCCAAGCTGCTGCGCGTGCCGCACCTCCTCAACCGAGGTGATGCCGCAGTCGACCGTCAGCAGCAGCGAGGTGCCGCGCTCGGCCAGCTTCTCGACGTTGGGGCTGCTCAGCCCGTAACCGTCCGCCAGCCGGTCCGGGATCAACCAATCGCAGTCCGCTCCCAGCTCGCGCAGGGTCGAGACCATCAACGCCGTCGCGCAGACGCCGTCGACGTCGAAATCGCCGTGGACGGTGATCCGTTCCTCGGCGGTGATCGTCGCTTGGATCTGCTCGACGACGTCGTCCATCCCCTCGAACGCCGACGCCGGATGCGACTCGTCCGCATCGAGGAAAGCCCGCGCCTGCTCCGGCGTGTCGTAGCCGCGGCGCACCAGCGTCACCGCGACCGGCTCGCTCAGGCCGAGGTCGTCGGCGACCGCGCGCACGGCGGCGTAGGAGTAGGGCTCGGCGGCGAACGCCTTGAGGGGCTCAGGCACCCACCCAGGCTAGGAACCGAAGCGGCGGATTCCGGGCACCGCCACGCCCGCATGATGCAGGGAAATGCGGGTCGCGGGCGCTAGCTGAGCTGGCGCTCTTCGCGAACGCCGAGGAACCAGACGATGGAGAGGCCGATCGCCGTGCCGGGAATCGCCAGCAGCGCGGTCCCCAGATCGGTGTCGCCAAGGCTGCGGCCCATCGCCTCCTGCACGATCAGGCCGAAGATCACGGAGCCGAGAACTGCGCCGAGGAAGGCACCGACGATGCCCTGCCAGAAGCGCTCCGGCAGGAACACGGTGAAGTGCCAAAGGGCGATCCCCATCGTGAAGAAGACGACCAGTGCCATCAGCAGACCCCCCTCTTCATCGCTTCCTCCCGTGTTTGCGTCGCGCCTGGCGGCGCGCTTTGCGCTCGGCGTTGCGCTGCCGGCGCTCGGCCGAGGCGGCGTTGGCACCGTCGTCGACCACCGGGTCGCCGCCGTTGCCGCCACCGGTCCGCTCCGCCGTCGCTACGGCGCCGGGCTCGGGCTCAGCCGCAACTTCCTCGACTTCAGCCTCGAAGGGAGCATCGGCTTCGAGTTCGTCGTCAGCGGCGAGTTTGGCGGTCTCGATCTCGTCGGCGAAGGCCGGGACGACGCCGCCCTCGACTTCGGCGATCCGCAGGCGGCGCCTGATGAATCCGGGCTCGCGTTCCTTCCAGGCGGTGAGGACCGGCGAGGCGATGAAGATCGACGAGTAGGTGCCGGAGGCGATCCCGACCAGCATCGCGAAGGCGAAGTCCTGCAGGGTCGAGCCGCCGAAGATCAGCAGCGAGGTCACCGCGAGGATGGTCGAGAAGCTGGTCGCCAGCGACCGGGTCAGGACCTCGCTCATCGAGCGGTTGACGATCTGCGAGAACGCCGCCCGCGGCATCCGCGGCACGTTCTCGCGTATTCGGTCGAAGACGATGATCGTGTCGTAGATCGAGTAACCGAGAATCGTCAGGAAGGCGGCGACGGTTCCGCTGGAGACCTCTTTTCCGGTCAGCGAATAGACGCCGGCGGTGATGAGGATGTCGTGGAAGATCGCGATCAGCACCGGCACCGCGAACTTCGGGTCGAACCGCAGCGCCACGTAGCCGGCGATCACCAGGAGCGAGAAGATCAGCGCCTTCAGGGCGCTGTCCGCCACCTGCTGGCCGAAGGTCGGGCCGACGCTGGTGCTGTCGAAGCCGTTGTTGACGACGCCGTACTCATCCGCCAGCGCCGCCTCGGCCTCCCGCACTTCGCCGGGGCCCAGTTCGCGGGACTGGATCTGGAAGACGTTGTCGCCGAGGACCGGGTCTGAGACCTGCTGGATCTCCTCGCCACTGAGGCCGGCGGCGTCGAGCGTGTCGCGCACGCCTTCCTCGTCGGTCGGCTGCTGCAGGGCGGCGGTGATCCGGGTCCCAGACTCGAAGTCGATGCCGAAGTTGAGCTGCTCGGTCGCCAGCGCGATCGCCCCGATCGCGAGGATCACACCGGAGAAGGAGAAGAACCAGCGGCTCGCGCCCATGAAGTCGAAGTGCCAGCGTTTGCCCTGCCCGGAGGCCCCGAGCACACTGGGTGAGCGCAGCAGGCGCGAGCGGCTCATCGAGCCCAGCAGCGCCTGCGTGAAGACGACCGCGGTGAGCAGCGAGACGATCGTGCCGACACCGAGGGTGAAGGCGAAGCCCTTGACGCCGGCGGTCGCGAGCACGAAGAGGATGAAGGCGGTCAGCAGGGTGACGACGTTGGCGTCGATGATCGTGCTGATCCCGCGTTTGTAACCGGCGGCGATCGCGCTGGACATCGTCCGCCCAGCCCGGACCTCCTCCTTTATTCGCTCGAAGATGACGATGTTCGAGTCCGCCGCGACGCCAATCGTCAGCACCAACCCCGCGATCCCCGGCAGGGTCAGGGTGATCGGGATCAGGTCGATCAGGGCGAAGAAGATGATCCCGTAAGCGCCGAGCGCGATCGAGGCGATCAGGCCGAGGAAGCGGTAGTAGAGGAGCAGGAAGAGGACAACCAGGGCGATGCCGATGAGCGCCGCTTTGATGCCGTCGTCGAGCGCCTGCGAGCCGAGGCTCGCCGAGACCTGGGTCTCGCTGATCAGTTTCAGGTTGATCGGCAGCGAACCGATCTTCAGGGTCGTCGCCAGGTCCTGCGCCTCTTGCTGGTCTTTGAAGCCACCCGAGATCTGGGCGCCTTCGCGGCCGTCGATCCCGTCCGGGTTCGCGGCGAAGTTGATGATCGGGCGGGTCTGGACTTCGTTGTCGAGGACGACCGCGAAGTGACCGGAGAGAGCTTCCGCCGTTTCGCCGGTGACCGGGCCGATCGCTTGTTCCTGGCCGCGCTGGGCGATCCGCCGGGTGACGTCGTGGAAGGCACCTCGGCCGCTGTCGGTGAAGTTGAAGTTGACGTTCGGTTCGCCGAACTGACCGAGGGCCGCTTCGGGGTCGCTGATGTCGGTGCCCGAGAGCGCCGGTTCGTCGTTCAGCGCGAACCAGCCGGGCTGCGCCGTTTCGTCGACCCTGCCTTCCTGGTCGGTCGGGAATTCGGAGACGAGGATCGTGCCCGCCGGGACTTCGATCACCTCGCCGTTTTTCGGCAGTTTTTTCCCGGTCGGGCTGAGGTAGAGGTCCTTTTCCTCCAGCTCGGGGCCGGCCAGCAGTTTGTGCGGCTCTTTCGCTTCGAAGAGGTAGTAACGCGGCTTCGCGACCGAGCAGGTCTCGCAGTTCTCGACCGGCTCCTGTTCGGCTGCCAACTGGGCCGCTTCGTAGGCGTTCGGGTAGGCGCCGGCGAAGATCAGCTGCTGGCTCTCGAGGCTTTTGGTTTCCCGGCCGGCGTCTTCCCAGCGTTTTTCCGATTCTTTGAGGACTTTTTCCGGCGGTTCCTGGCCCGGGTGGCCGCCGATCGCCTTCTGCGGACCGATCAGATTCGGCTCCCAGTCGTAGAAGAAGAGCTGGGCGGTGGTGCCGACCTGTTCGGCGGCGCGGTTGGCGTCGGTGATGCCCGGCAGGCTGACCGTGATCTCGTCGGTGCCGAGGCGGGCGACCTCGGGCTCGGAGACGCCGAGGCTGTTGATCCGCTTTTCGATGATCGAGATCGAGTCGTCGATGTCTTCGCCGCTGACTTCGGTCGAGGTCCCGGTCGGTTGGCCCTGGTAGACGAGCTCGAGCCCGCCCTGCAGGTCGAGGCCGAGCTTCGTTTCCTGTTTGGAGATGACAACGCCGGAGACGATCACCAGGCCGAGGACGAACAGCAGGACGAAGATGTAACGCCGCCTCTGAGCCATGACCCTCAGCCCTCCGGGGTGAGGACGAGCAGCAGCCCGCCGTCGTCGTCGTAGGCGGGAAACACGTCGGCGACGGCCTGCGCCGGCAGGTCACCCTCGGCGTTGACGGAGACACGCTTGCCCAGCGATCGCACGCCCCACTCCAGCGAGGTCTCGATCGGATCGGTGACGCCGTCCCCGTTGGTGTCGGAGGCGGTGTCGCCGTCGCCGGCATCGACCCAGTCGAGGCCCAGAACCTCGCGCACGGGCCGGCCGATCACGTCCTCGTCGGTGAGGCCAGTCAACTCGTAGCTCCCTTTACCGGCGTCGATCACGCGCTGCTCCCTGTCACAAACGAAGAATGCCGCATTAGGTGCCGGATAATAATCGTCGAGTAATTCGAATACGAACCCGAATCCGCATTTGGAGCAACCCTTGGGGCGCGTGCTGAAGCCAGCGGTGCGGGAACCACTCACCTCGCGGTGACCGCAATTCGGGCAGATGAAGAACGGCATGTTCGACAGGCTAGCGACGCCGGCTCAGAAGAGGCTGGCCGCGCCCTCGGGAGCGGGCAGGCCGAGGTGGTCATAGGCCCGCTGGGTCAACACCCGTCCACGCGGGGTCCGCTTCAGCAGGCCCTGCTGCAGTAGATAAGGCTCGAGTACGTCCTCGATCGTGTCCTGCTCCTCCCCGACCGCGATCGCCAGGGTCGAGAGGCCGACCGGGCCGCCGCCGAACTTGCTTGCGACGGTGTCCAGGAGGGCGCGATCGGCGCGGTCGAGGCCGCCGGCGTCGACCTCCAGCATCTCCAGCGCGTCGGCGGCGACGGCGGCGCCGATCGCGCCGCTGCCCTTCACCTGGGCGAAGTCCCGGACCCGCTTCAGCAGCCGGTTGGCGACGCGCGGGGTGCCGCGCGAGCGCGAGGCGATGATGTGCGCGCCCTCGGCGTCGATCTCGACCTCGAGGATGCCGGCGGAGCGCTCGACGATCTGCGCCAGGTGATCGGGGCTGTAGTGCTCGAGCCGGTGGGAGACGCCGAAGCGGTCGCGCAGCGGCGTCGTCAGCAGACCGGCGCGGGTCGTCGCCCCGACCAGGGTGAACGGCGGCAGCGGCAGGGTCACGGTGCGGGCGCCGGCGCCCTGGCCGAGCACGACCGGGAGCTCGCCGTCCTCCATCGCGGGGTAGAGCGTCTCCTCGACCGACCGCCCGAGGCGGTGGATCTCGTCGATGAAGAAGACGCTGCCGGGCTCCAGCGAAGTCAGGAAGGAGGCGACGTCGGCCTTGCGCTCCAGCGCCGGGCCGGCGGTCTGGACCATCGGCACGCCGAGCTCGGCGGCGACGATGTTGGCGAGCGAGGTCTTGCCGAGCCCGGGCGGGCCGGCGAGCAGGACGTGGTCGAGCGGCTCGCCGCGGCCGCGCGCCGCCTCGATGAAGATCGCCAGCTGGTCGGTGACCTGCGTCTGGTTGACGAAGTCCGCCAGCGTCGGCGGACGCAGCGAGCGGTCGAGATCCTCGTCCGGGGCCTCGGCGCGGGCGTCGTGGACCTTGACCTCGGCGTCGACCGGGACCGGCTCGTCGACCCCCGGAGTGCGGATCCGGTTGGCGCCGATGTCGGGCGAGTCGCTCATTTGGCCGAGCCCGCTTTGCGCAGGGCGCTGGCCAACAGCTCCTGCGGGTCGTCACCGTCGACGCCGTCCAGCAGTTGCTCGGCTTCCAGCGGCGCGTAGCCAAGGTTGACGAGGCCGTCGCGGGCGAGGGCGCGGGCGTCGCCGCTCTCGGCGACGGCGACCGCCACCGCCTCCTCGAGGGCGCCGGTCACCTTCTCGCGCAGCTCGACGATGATCCGCTCCGCGGTCCGTTTGCCGATCCCCGGGACCGCCTGGAAGCGTTTGGCGTCGCCGGCCGCGATCGCCCGCAGGAGCTCGCGCGGAGCACCGCCCGACAGCGACGCGATCGCCACTTTGGGGCCGATGCCGCTGACCGAGATCAGCATCCGGAAGAGGTCGCGCTCCTCCTCGGAGGAGAAGCCGTAGAGGGCGAGCGAGTCCTCGCGGGCGATCAGCTCGGCATGGAGGAAGCACTCGCTGCCGGCCGCGGGGACCGCCTTCAGGGTCTCCGAGGAGACCGCCAGCCGGTAGCCGACGCCGCCGGCGTCGATCACGACGTGGTCGGGACGGCGGACCAGCACCTCGCCTTTGACCGCGGCGATCATCCGGCCAACTGCCCCGCCGGCATGCCCTGCGCCGTCGCGATCGCCCGCCGGTGGCCGCTGGCGTTGCCGTGGCAGATCGCCACCGCGAGCGCATCAGCGGCGTGGTCGGGCGTCGGCGGCTCGGGCAGCCCGAGCAGGGTCCCGACCATGCGCTGGACCTGTCCCTTGTCGGCGCCGCCGGAACCGCAGACCGCCTTCTTGATCGCCTGTGGCGTGTAGGCAAAGCAGCCGATGCCGCCCTGCGCCGCGGCCAGCATCGCCACACCGCTGGCCTGGCCGACGGCCATCGCCGAGTGCACGTTCTTGCCGAAGTAGACCTCCTCGATCGCCAGCGCCTTCGGCTCGTGCCAGGCGATCAGCTCCGAGAGTGCCCGATGAATCCGCTCCAACCGCCGCTCCATCGGCTGCTCAGGGGTCGTTTCGACCACACCGCCATCGAGAGCGACCATGTGGTTGCCCTCGACTCGGACGATGCCAAAGCCCAGATTCGCTGCGCCGGGGTCAACCCCCATCACGACCTGCATTAGGAAGTGATTCTGGGGCGATGATCGGATGCCTTCCCCAGGGCTAACGACGGCGAAAAGTCCAGCCGTTAAGCCGCAAGCTGCTCGAGCACGTCCTCTGGAATGTCGAAGTTGGCAAACACTTCGTCGACATCGTCCTGCTCATCAAGGTCATCGAGCAGCTTCAGCAGCATCTCGGCGTCGTGCCCTTTGACCTCGACGCTGCTTTTCGGTTCGGTTGCCAGGCCTGCGGACTCGATCTCGACGCCGGACTCCTCCAGGATCGCCCGCACGGCGGTGAGGTCGGTCGGCTCGCAGAGCACACGGAGTTTGTCGCCGTCCTCGCGCACGTCCTCGGCGCCGGCGTCGATGGCGACGATCAGGTCGTCCTCGCTGTAGCGCCCGGCGTCGACGACGATCGCGCCTTTTTTCTCGAAGATCCAGGCCACGGAGCCGGGCTCGCCGAGGCTGCCACCGTGCTTGGAGAAGGCGAAGCGGATCTCGGCGGAGGCGCGGTTGCGGTTGTCGGTCAGCGCCTCGACCAGGACGGCGACGCCGGCCGGGCCGTAGCCCTCGTAGACGATCCGTTCGATCGCCTCGCCGTCGGAGCCCGCACCGGTGCCGGTGTCGATCGCTTTCTGGATTTTGTCCTTCGGCATCGACGCTTCGCGCGCCTTCTGGATCGCGGTCCCCAGAGTCGGGTTGTTGTCGGGGTCGCCACCGCCGTCGCGGGCGGCTACGGTGATCGCGCGCGCGAGCTTGCTGAAGAGCTTGCCGCGTTTCGCATCGGCGGCGCCCTTCTTGTGCTTAATCGAAGACCACTTGGAGTGTCCGGACATCGCCTGCCATTCTATGAGTAGGGAGATGGCTTCGAAGGCGAACACCCACAGCCCAGGCAGAGCGCTGGCCGCGGGCACGATTTTCGTGGCGATGCTGCTTGCCGCGTTCTCGCTCTGGACGGCGATTCCGCTGAGCTGGGTCTACATCGGCTCCAAGGTCTCCCAGACCCAGTTCCCGAGCGGCGGGCCCTACGCGGTGGTCGCGGTCGGGATCATCGCCTCGGTCCTCGTTGTGGCCTGGCTGATCGGCCGGCTCAACAACCTCTACGTCCGCATCACCGGCACCAACCGGCTGGAGCCGATCCGCCCGACCTGGCTGCGCAGCATGCGCGACACCGCCCCGATGGCCGGCACGACTACCGTTGTCGAGGCGGTGCTGATGGGCTCGGTGATGCTGGCCGCGGTCGCCCTCAGCCTCTGGTTCTTCCTGCTCGCCGGCTCGCCGATCCCGAACCAGTAGCGCCTTTCGCGCGAGAGTTGGCACGAAACTTTTTCGTTTCGCGCACAACACGTTACATCCGATTTTCTAAAATGGCATCATGGCGGTGATGGCACGGGAAGCGTGGACCGACGAGAGGCTCGACGACATGAAAGCCGGGATGGACGCCGGCTTCGCAGACATGCGAACCGAATTCCGTGCGATACGAGCCGAGATGGCCGCCTCTCGCCAAGCGATGCTTCAGGTGGCTGCCGCCATCTGGGTCACCACCCTGGTCGGATTCCTCGGGGTGATCGCCACCATTTTCACCAAGCTCTGACGCTGGCGGCGCCGGCGCGACAGCGTCAGACGACGAACTTGCCGTTTTCCTGCATCACCACGCCGTCGACTTCGAGCTTGCCGCCGAGGCGGAGGTCGCAGACGAGGTCGGTGTGGACGGCGGACTCGTTCTCGCCGCCGGACTCGGGGTAGCTGGTGCCGACCGCCATGTGCACGGTGCCGCCGATCTTCTCGTCGAGCAGGACCTCGCGGGTGCCGCGGTCGATCCCGTAGTTGGTGCCGATCCCGAGCTCGCCGAGGCGGCGGGCTCCCTCGTCGGTGTCGAGCAGTTTCAGCAGGTACTCCTCGCCGCGCTCGGCGGTCGCGTCGACGACCTTGCCGGCCTCGAAGCGGAGGCGGACGCCGGAGACCTCGCGGCCGCCGATCACCGCCGGCAGGTGGAAGCTGACTTCGCCCTCGACCGAGTCCTCGACCGGGCCGGTGAAGAACTCGCCGTCGGGCATGTTCTTGTCGCCGACGCAGGGGATGAACTTGCGCCCGGCGACGCCGAGCGTGATGTCGGTGCCCGGCGCCGTCACCCGCACCTCCTCGTGCCCCTCGATCCACTCGGCCAGCCGCGTCGTCTCCTCCGAGGCCCGCTTCCAGGCGGTCAGCGGCTCGGGGTCGGTGGCGAGACAAGCGCCGTAGTAGAAGTCCTCGTAGTCGGCCAGGCTCATCTCCGCCTCGGAGGCATAGGCGCTGGTCGGGTAGAGCGTGTAGCACCAGCGGAAGCTGCCCTCGGCGCTGCGTTTCATCGCCCGCGCCATCAGGTCGCCGGTGACCGACTGGCGCAGGGTCTGGCGCTCCGGCGCCACTCCGGAGAGCTCGCGGGTGTTGGTGCTGGCGCCGATCGCGATCCGCACGTCGACGTTGTCGACCATCCACTCGGCGAAGGGCGAGATCCATTCCAGTTGGGCGTCGGAGGCGTGTTTGAAGTAGGCGGCGATCTGGCCCTCGAGGGCGACGTTGAGGACGGGATTGGCACCGGCCCGCAGCACCTCTTCGTAGACGGCCAGCAGCAGCGGCGCGGCGGCGCTCTCGCCGTCGATCGCGACGACGTCGCCCTCCCTCACTTCGGTCGAGTAGCCGACCAGGATCTTCGCCAGGTTCTGCGTCCTCGGGTCCCCGCTCATCGTGCCGTCTCCTCCTCGCGCTCGCGCGCGCTGGTGGTGGTCATCGCCATGAAGATCGCATGGAAGCGCGGGTCCTCGGTCAGCTCCGGGTGGAAGGCGGAGGCGAGCACGCTGCCTTCGCGGATCGCCACCGGATGTCCCTCGTAAGAAGCCAGCACCTCCACCCCGGGCCCGTGGCTCTCGACCCAGGGCGCGCGGATGAAGACGGCGCGCAGCGGCTCGTCGCCGACCCCCTCGACCTCGACCTCGGTCTCGAAGCTCTGCAGTTGGCGGCCGAAGGCGTTGCGGCGCGCCCGGGCATCGATGAAGCCGAGGTGGTCGGCGTCGCAGATGATCATCCCCGCACAGGTACCCAGGATCGGCCGCCCCGCGTCGTGGTGGGCGCGCAGCGCCGGCTCCAGGCCGGCCGACTCGATGCCCTTGCCGATCGTCGTGCTCTCGCCGCCGGGGATGACCAGGCCGTCAAGGCCCTCCATGTCCGCGGGGGTGCGGACCTCGCTCGGCTCGGCGCCGAGCTGGCGCAGGGTGCGAGCGTGCGCCTCGAAGCCGCCCTGGACGGCTAGGACGCCGACCTTCAGGTCAGGCTCCGCGGTTCTGGAGCAGGGCGTCGGCGGCCGCCAGGTCGGCGATCTCCAGGCCCGGCATCGCCTCGCCGAGGCCGATCGAGGCGGCGGCGACTCGCTCCGGGTCGTTGTGGTGCGTGGTCGCCTCGACGATCGCGCGGGCGCGGCGCTCGGGGTTGGCGCTCTTGAAGATTCCGGAGCCGACGAAGTTGCCCTCGGCGCCGAGCTGCATCATCAGCGCCGCGTCGGCCGGGGTGGCGATGCCGCCGGCGCAGAACAGCGGCACCGGCAGGCGCCCCGCGGCGGCGACCTCCTGCACGACTTCCAGCGGCGCCTGGTGCTCTTTGGCGGCGGCGGCCAGCTCCTCCGGGCGCAACTGCGCCAGGCGCTTGATGCCGGAGTTGACCTCGCGCATGTGGCGGACCGCCTCGACCACGTTGCCGGTCCCGGCCTCGCCCTTGGAGCGGATCATCGCCGCCCCCTCGCCGAGCCGCCGCAGCGCCTCGCCGAGATTGGTGGCGCCGCAGACGAAGGGCACCTCGAAAGCAAGCTTGTCGATGTGGTTGCGCTCGTCGGCCGGGGTCAGGACCTCCGACTCGTCGATGTAGTCGACCTCGAGCGCTTCCAGGACCTGGGCCTCGGCGAAGTGGCCGATCCGCGCCTTCGCCATCACCGGGATCGTCACCGCCTCCTGGATCCCTTTGATCATCGCCGGGTCCGACATGCGGGCGACGCCGCCGTCGCGGCGGATGTCCGCCGGCACCCGCTCCAGGGCCATCACCGCACAGGCGCCGGCCTCCTCGGCGATCTTCGCCTCCTCGGGCGTGACCACGTCCATGATCACGCCGCCCTTCAGCATCTCGGCGAGGCCGGTCTTCAGTCGAAACGTCGCGCGCTCAGTCATGCGCCCATCTTACGTGGGCGACTGCGCGGAAGGCGGCTCGACTACTTGAGTTTGTAGGCGCGGATCCGGTCTTTGTGCGCAGCTTCATCCCGCGCGTACAACCCGTAGGCCAAAGCCTGTACCAATGCCATCAAAGCAGTGTTGGAACGGGCGAAGGATGGGCTGTTGGAGGAGAAGTAGAGAGTCAGCTCGGCGTGCTCCCCCACCTCCGACATGGTCGCGTCGGAGATCGAGAGGGTGCGGGCGCCGCGGTGCAGCGCCAGCTTCATCGCCCGCAGCAGCAGCGGGTGCGCGCGGCCGGCGGAGAGCGTGATCACGAGCGTGTTCTCGTCGATCCGGCCCAGCCGCTGCAGGGACTCGCCGCCGGTACTGGCGACGATCTCGGCGCGGATGTCGAGCAGGCTGAGGGTGTGGCGCAGGTAGCTGGCAAAGAAGGCCATCTGGTCGACGCCGACGATGACGATCCGCTGCGCGGTCGCCAGTGCGGCGACCGAGTCGTTGACCTGCTCGGGGGTCAGTTTGCGGGCGGTTTCCTCGAGGTTTGCGTAGTCGGCCGAGAGCGAGCCCTCGAGCTCGGAGTGGTCGAAGGAGAAGAGGGCGCCGCTGCCGGCGCTGCTGTTGGCGGCGATCGTCGAGCGGTACTCCTCGATCGCGGCCTGCTGCAGCTCCGGGTAACCCTCGAAGCCGAGGGCCTGGGAGAAGCGCACCACCGTCGATGACGAGGTGCTCGCTCTCCTGGCCAGCTCCTCGGCGGTGAGGAAAGCTGCCTCGTCGAGGTGATCGACGATGTAGCGGGCGACGTCTTTCTGGGAGCGCGAGAAGTCTTCGAAGCGCTCCTGGATGTAGTCGGAAAGGCTTTTAAGTTGTGGGGACTTCGTTGCAGTCTTGGTCACGGCGGTCCATTTCGCCGAACCTGACGCTTTCCCTTCTGGTTGGATTGAGAGATGACCCTCGAAGAAGCCCTGCGTTTGACGAACCGGAACATGATTGCCTTCGACCTGCTGCTGGGCAGCGCGGCGATCGCGGCTCCGGAGGCGACCCTGAAGGTGCTCGGTCACGACGAGCCCTCCCCGGACGCCGCCCACCTGTTCCGCCGTTGCGGACCGATCTGGCTCACCTTCGCCGCCGCGCACCTCGTCGCGGAGCGCCGCGGCAGCTCCGGCGACTGGCAGTCGCTGGCCTGGCTGCGAGGCACCGAGATCGCTACCGATGCGCTTTGGTCGCGGTCTCCGGCGGTCAGCAGGCCCGGCGCCAAGCTCGGCCTCTGCCTTGCCGGAGCAGCCAACGTGGCGATGGCCGCCGGCTTCGCCTGGATGTCGAAAAGGCGCTGAGGAGATGCCCGAGTTCGACGGCCAGCCCAGCATCCGCTGGAGTCTGCGCGGCCTGAACGAAGAGGGCGACGAGACCTGGCTGATCCGCGGGATCGCCCGCAAGCTCTACCGCTGCCCCGGCTGCCACACCGACATCCCCGTCGGCGAGGACCATACGATCGTCCAGTACGTGAGACGACTCGGCGGCACCGACCACCATCACTGGCACCGGCAATGCGCCGAAGAGTGGCTGATCCCCGAGCTCGGCAACCTGCGGAAGGTGCCAGCTTCGGAATCGAGCCAGTCGAAGCTGGAGCGGCGGGGCCGCGTCCGCTCCGGCCGCCGGCGCCGCTGAGATGAGCGGCGTGCGCGGGGTCCTCTCCTTCTACGCGCGGATCGCCCGCACGTACTGGGCCTGGGCTCCGTCGCTTTTGCTGCTGGCGCTGATCGTCTTCCTGCCGCTGGGCTTGATCGACGCGCTCAGCGTCACCCTCGACGTCGACTCGCTCGACCTCGACAGCGGCTTCAAGATCGCCGCAGTGATCGCCGCGGTCAGCGCCCTCGCCGCGACCAGCCTGCTCGGCGAGGTCTTCTACAGCGGCGCGATTGCGGTCGCCCTGATCCACCCCGAGGGCGAGCCGGCGCCGAGCCTGCGGGAAGTCGCGCGCCGCCTCGATTACAAGCGCCTGATCGCGGTCGACCTGATCTACGTCCTCCTCGTCGTGGTCGGGCTGCTGGTCTTCTTTGTCCCGGGCGCGCTCGCCTTCGTCTATCTCGGGCTGGCTGGGCCGGTGGTCGAGATCGAAGGACACGGGGTCCGCGCCGCGCTCGCACGGAGCTGGCGCCTCGTGCGCGGCCGTTTCTGGTTCGTCGCCGCGATCCTGGTCCCGATCGAGATCGTCGGCGACGCGATCGGCGAGGCCGCGGGCCACGAGGTGCACAGCCTGCTCGGAGACACCTTCGTCGCCAGTTGGCTGGCCGGATCGGTCTCGAACTTCCTCTTCAGTCCCGTCTTCGCCGTCGCCGCCGTCCTGCTCACGGTCCAGTTGATCGCCGATAAGGACGGCGAGGCACCGGCGGTCAACCTCCAGCCCCAGCGCTCGCAGGCGGCCGCGGCGTGATCGCCACGGCCGCGATCACCGACTTCTGGGACCGGCTGGTCGAGCACGACGAGCAGGCGCTGTTCATGGTGCTCGTCGGCTTCATCCTCTCCTTCGCCTTCATCCGCATGAGCACGCGGCTGATGCGCAGCCCCAAGGTCCCCTGGTGGCCGGGCAGCATCGTCAGCGACAGCGGCGTCCACCTCCACCACCTGGTCTTCGGGATCGTGATGATGATGGCCTTCGGGTCGCTCGGCTTCCTCGCCCACGGCCACAGCCCCTGGGCGGAGATCTGCGCCTTCTTCTTCGGCGTCGGCGCCGGGCTGACGATCGACGAGTTCGCGCTCTGGGTCTACCTCGACGACGTCTACTGGGCCGAGGAGGGGCGCAGCTCGATCGACGCCGCGGTGATCGCCGCCGCCGGGATGGGCCTGATCCTGCTCGGCTTCCTCCCGTTCACGGTCGAAACGGGTTCGGCGAGCGCCGTGATCGGGACGATCGTCAGCGCGATCGTCGTCTTCGGTCTGGTCGCCGGCTGCTTCGCCAAGCAGCGGGTGATGCACGGGGTCGTCGGCTTCTTCTTCTTCCCGATCGCGCTCTATGCCGTCTGCCGGATCGGCAAGCCCGGGTCGCCCTGGGCGCGGCACCGTTACGGCGAGCGGCGGCCGGCGAAGCAGCAGAAGGCGGAAGAGCGGTTCCCGCCGGACCGCCGGACCGAGCGGGTCAAGGACGCCTTCCGCGACATCGTCGGGGGCAAGCCGAGCGAGGGGGTCGCCGCGGCCAAAGAGGAGGCCTTCGCGGCGACCCGGGAGGCGACCGAGGAAATCCGCCAGCGGGCCGAAAGAATCACCCACCCCGAGGACCACAAACCCGACAAGTGAGGTTCAGTCGCGGGCGAGCCGGCGTTCGAGGTTGGCGCGGACCTCGGGCCACTCGGAGTCGATCACGCTGAAGAAGGCGGAGTCGCGCTGGCCGACGTCGGGCACGATCATGTGGTTGCGGAAGATGCCCTCGAACTGGGCCGGCAGAGCGGCAATCGCGTTGCGCGAGCGTTCGTTGCGGGCGTCGGTCTTGAACTCGACGCGGACGCACTCGAGCGTCTCGAAGGCGTGCTCGAGCATCAGAAGTTTGGTCTCGAGGTTGATCCCGGTGCGCCAGACCGAGGGGTCGAACCAGGTCCACCCGATCTCCAGCGCCTTGTCGGCCGGGCGCACCGCCAGGTAGCGGCTGCTGCCGACCACCACACCGTCGGCGCGGCGGCGGACGACGAAGACGCCCTCGCGACCCTCGGCGGCGGCGCCGAGCGAGAGCTGCATCCACTGCTCGAAGCGCTCGCGGTCGGCGAGGTTCGCGAGCCAGCTCCAGGTGCGCGGGTCCTGCGCCGCCTCCCACAACTCCTCCGCGTGGCGCTGCTCCAGCGGCTCCAGGGCTGCGAGCGCGCCGGCGGGGCGACTTAGTTCGCCTATGGGAAACAAACTCGCCCCGCTCACAGTTCGCTGCCGCTGCAGACGCGGAAGCCGATCGCTTCCGACATGCGCTTGCGGTTGTCCTCGGTGTCGTTGCGGTTGTCGAATGCTTCCTGGTAGGCGAGGGTGTCGCCGGCCTTGGCGGCGGCGAGCGCGTCCCGATCCCACCCGGCCACTTCTTCGCGCGATTCGAGGTATTCGTCGAACTCGTCCTGCTTGCTCTTCGGCGGCACCAGCTTTTCCATTTCCCGGACCTGCTGGGAGGAGTTGGCGACGAGCTGCTTCGCGTACTCGACGTCCGGCGTTTCCTCCGTGGCAGCTTCGGGCATCGCTTCGCGGGTCTGCTTGAAGGCCTCCTGGCTGCGTTCGCAGATCTGGTCGCCCTGGGTCACCAACTGCGAACTCGTGAGCCGATCGGGTTCGGGCTTCGGTTTTTCCTGCTTCTGCGTCTGCTCTCCCCCACCCTGATCTTTCACCGTCGTCTGGCCGCTCGCGGTGCTGGGGTCCTCACCGCCGCCTCCACCGAGCAGAATCGCGGCCACGGCAACGGCGGCACCCAGGCCCAGCGCGACCCCGCCGGCGAGTAGGCCACGGCGCCGAGCTGGGGACGCGGAAGGCTTGGGCCGAACGTCGCCACCGTCGGACTCGACCTGGCGGGTCGGATCGGTCGGCGGCGTCGGTGGCGCCACTATCTCCGACTCGCGGGTCGCGGCGGCGCCGGTGGCGACGGTCCGCTCTGGGATCGCGACCGCGGTCCCACTCAGCGCCGCGGCGGCGGCGCGGCCGAGGTCACCGGCCGATGGGTAGCGATCGCCCGCCGGCTTCGACATCGCCCTGCCGACGACATCGTCGAGTGCCATCGAGACCTCGGGCACATACAGCGAGGGCGCCGGCGGCGGGTCGTGCAGGTGGGCGTAGAGACGGGCGGCCTCGCCGTCGCGGGGGAACGGCACCTCCCCGGTCAGCAGCTTGTAGAGCAGGCAGCCGAGTGCGTAGACGTCGACCCTGGCGTCGATCTCACCGCCGGAGATCTGCTCCGGGGCGACGTAATCGAGGGTGCCGACGAAGCGCCCGGTCTGGGTCAGCCCGGACTGGGTGGCGACGTTGCGGGCGACGCCGAAGTCGGTGATGTAGGCGTGGGCCTCGGCCTCGTCGCCGCCGAGCAGGACGTTGGCCGGCTTGACGTCGCGGTGGACGAGGCCGGCGGCGTGGATCGCGTCGAGCCCGTTGCCGATCTGGGCGATCAGCTCCACCGCCCGCGCCGGCTCGATCCGGCCCTCGCGGGCGAGGCGGCGGCCGAGGTCGGAACCGGCGACGTAGCGCATCGCGATGTAGGGCACCCCCGCCTGCTCGCCGGCGGCGTAGATCGGGACCACGTTGGGGTGCTCGATCGAGGCGGCGATCCGCGACTCCTCGGCGAAGCGCTTGGCGAAGACGTCGTCGGCGGCCGCCTCGGGGGCGATCAGCTTCAGCGCCACGCGCCTGTCGAGACCGGGCTCGACGGCCAGGTAGAGGATCCCCATGCCGCCGCGACCGAGGCGTCGCTCGATCCGGTAGCCGGCGAACTCGTCGCCCTCAGCAAGCTCGATCCAGCCGTTGCCCTCAACCATCGCTAAACCCTAGCCGCCGATTCCGCGGCCTAAACTGCGGGCGGGGGATGCGCAGGAGACTTGGCATAACGCTGCTCTTCGTCGCCGTGATGTTGGCCGGCGGCGCCGCCCAGGCTGAGATCTTCCAGAGCGGCAACCTGCGGGTGACGCTGAGCGGCGGCTTCACGCCGCACCAGCTCCCGCGCGACCGGCCGGTCCCGGTCACGATCAGGATCGACGGCCGCATCGGCACCCTCGACGGCAGCCGCCCGCCCTCGCTGCGCAACCTCGAAATCGGGCTCAACCGGAACGGCATCCTCACCACCCGCGGCCTGCCCGTGTGCGACGTCTCCGTCCTGCAGTCGACCAGCACAGACGCCGCCCTGCGACTCTGCGGGCCGGCGCTGGTCGGACGCGGCAGCTTCAGCGCCGATGTCGACATCAGCGAGGAAGGGCTGCCGGTGGAAGGGACGATCCTCGCCTTCAACTCGCGGGTCGGCGGCGGCCCGGGCGTCGCCCTCCACTTCAACGGAACCGTGCCGGTGCAGGCGACCCTGGTCCTGCCGCTGAAGGTCAGGCACCAGCCGAAGGGCCCGTTCGGCACCGTGCTGGCGACCAAGGTGCCAAAACTCGCCGGCGGCCTCGGCTCGGTCACCCACATCAAGTTGGCGATCGGGCGCACCTACACCTACCGCGGCCAGCGGCTCGGCTTCATCAGCGCCAGTTGCTCCGCCCCGGCCGGCTTCAACACCGCCCTCTTCCCCTTCGCCCGCGGCAGCTTCGAGTTCGTCAACGGTCGCCTCTTGGACATCGCCCTGACCCGCTCCTGCCGGGTCCGCTAGCCGCTAGAGGCCGAGGCCGCCGACGCCGCGCTCGTCCCAGCCGAGGTGGTGGGCGAGCTCGTGGCGCAGCGTCTGCTCGACCTGGCGCGCCAGCAGGGCGCGGTCGTGGCCGAAATCGCGTTCGAGCGTGTCGCGGTAGATCAGAATTTTGTCCTCCCAGTACTCGCCGGCGAGGCCGTCGCCGATGTACTCGCCGTAGGCGTGGTGCTCGGTGCCGAGATCGGAGACGACCACGGCGACGTTCTCGAGTAGGCGCTGGAACTCCACCGGCAGGCCGTCGATCGCGTCGGCGACGAGAGACTCGAAATCGTCCGACTCATTCTGATTCACTGGCCAAACGTTAAACAGCCACCAACCGGGGGGAGCAAGATGAAAGACCTGGAGCCGGGAACCACCACGAGGCCACGGGTCATCCGCACGGCCGTCGCCGTGCTGGCGATAGTCGCAGGCGGCGTCGTCTGGTCCGGATGCGGCAGCGACGACACCACCGACGCCTCCGAAACCGCCAAGCAGCAGATCGAAGAAGGCGCCTCGACCGCCGAAGAAGCGATCAAGGAAGGCACCAAGGAAGCGGAAAAGGGCCTGGAAGAAGCCAAGAAGCAGATCGAAGAAGGCAAGGGCAGCGCCAAGAAGGGCCTCGAAAAGGGCCAGAAGCAGGCCGAAGAGGGCGTCGAAGAAGGCCTGAAGCAGGCCGAAAAGGGCGTCGAAGAAGCGAAGGAAAAGGCGGAAGAATATTTGCCGTAGCCGCCGCCCCTGCGGGGGCTAGTTAGCGGCGATGAAGTGCCGGATCGCGCCCACCGCCGGCGAGCGGAAGGGGAAGTACAGGCTCGAGGCGTGGCCGCGGTTCGGCACTGCATAGAGACGTGAGCGGGGGAAGCGCTGCGCCACCTGGCGCGCCTCCGCCGGCGAGGTGATGTCGTCGATCCGACCGGCGAGGACCAGGGTCGGGAAGCTGGTCGGAGCGCGCCAGCCCGCCGGGATCGCCGGCTCCAGCCCGCCCGGCGGCGGCGCCGGCCAGGTCAGGCAGTTGGTCAGGTGGGCCGCTTCAGAGAGCAGGTACTCGCGGCGGCCGAAGGGGGCGAACGTGTCCTTGGGCACGCCTTGCACCGCGGCCGAGAGCTGGCGGATCCGCTCCTGGACCGGTGCTGCCCTGTCCCAGAGCAGCGGGTAGTCGTTGCACTCGACCGCGATCTCGAGGCCGTATGAGAATTCCGAGAGCGGGCCGTGGCCAGCGGCGCCCGGGGCGAGCAGGCGGTTGAGCCGCCGCGGGTCGCCGGCGAGGAAGCGGCGGTTGCCCTGGTCGAGGCTGAGGTAGGAGCGCGGCGCCAGGGTCCCCGACTGCAGCAGGAACGAGAGCAGCGCGTCGGTCGAGCGTGCGGCGGCGTGGAAGCGGTGGACGACCCGGGCCAGGCGGGCGACCGGGTCGCCGGAGCACCCCGGCGAGTTGCGGCAGGAGATCCGCAGACCGTCGAGCCCCGCCGGCAGCAGCGTCCGGTAGTAGGGCTCGTCGCCGGGGTAGGCGGAGTCGAGGACGAGGCCGCGCAGCGAGCCGGGGTAGTGGGCGGCGTAGGACTGACCGAAGTAGGTCCCGTAGGAGTCGCCGTAGAAGAAGATCTTGCCGAGGCCGAGGGCCTGGCGGACGGCCTCGAGGTCGTGGGCGGTTTCGGCGGTGGTGTAGCCGGCGAAGCGGGGCCCGAGCTGATCGGCGCACTCGCCGACCGCGATCGCTTCCTGGGTCAGGCCGCGCTGCAGCGCCGGGCAATCGAGCGCGTCGGAGCGGCCGGTGCCGCGGGCGTCGAAGACGACGAGGTCATGGCGGCGCAGCAGCGGCGCCAGCACCGCGACCAACGAGCGCGCGAAGGGCGCCCCGGTCGAGGCGTAGCCGGGGCCGCCGTCCATCGCCACGATCGTGCCCAGCGAGCGGTGGCTGCGGTCGGCGCGGGTGCGAACGCCGAAGGCCACCTTCGTCGTCCCCAGAGCGGCGTCGGCGCGGCGCATCGGGACCTCGATCGCGCCGCACTGGAAGGGACGCGGCAGGCCGAGGTCACAGCGGTGCAGCTTCGGGGCGGCGCTCGCGCCCGGCGCTGCCAGCGGCAGCGCCGCCAGGGCCAGCACAGTCGCGAGCAGGAGGCGGCGGGTCGCGATCACCAGCACACGGTACTGCGGCGGCGGTGTCGCCAGCCACGGCTAGGCTGACGCCCGTGAGCGCCGTCCCCGAGGCCGCTGCGGCCCAGCCCTCGCAGCCGCTGCGGCGGCGCCTGGAGCGGATCGCGCTCTGGATCGGCGGCGTGGTGCTGGCGATCTTCGTCCTCGACCTGATCGGGATCCCGGTCGACGACTGGATCCGCGACCTCTTCCGCAAGCTGGACGAGATCCCGGCCTGGGCGGTCGTCGCCGGCGTCGTCCTGCAGAGCGCCCAGACCTCGCTTGCCGCGGCGGCCTGGTGGGGCATCCTCCGCGCCGCCCTCCCCCGGGCCGGCATCCCCTACCGCCTGGTGCTCGCCTGCTACGCCGCCGCCGTGGCGCTGAACAGCTTCCTCCCGGCCAACATCGGCACCTGGGCGATGCTGCTGATGTTCACGACGCTGATCGCCGGCGCCAGCTTCGCGATGGTCTTCTCCGGCCTGATCGTCGAGAAGATCCCCTTCACGATCCTCAATCTCAGCCTCTACCTCTACCTCTTCCTCTCGGTCAGCGGCTCCTTCTCGGTCAAGCTCGGCTTCCTCTCCGATCACACCGGGCTCGTCGTCATGCTCGCGGTCGGCGCCGTCGTCCTGCTCGTGCTGCTGGCGCGGATCTTCTGGCGCAAGCTGGAGGGACTGCGCAAGCAGGTCGTGCTCGGCGGCGCCGTCCTGCGGCCGCCCCGGCGCGCCTTCCGCGACCTCTTCCTGCCGCTGTTCGGCAGCTACGCCGCCCGGCTGGCGATCGTCGCCGTCTTCCTCGGCGCCTACGGGATCCCGGTCAGCTTCCACAACGTCGCCACCGTCACCGCCTCCAACTCGATCTCCAACAGCGTCTCCGCCACCCCGGGCGGGGTCGGCGTCACCCAGGCGATGAACTCGGTCGCGCTCTCCGGCGAAGCCAGCGCCGCCACCGCCACCGCCTACTCGATCAGCCAGCAGTTGGTCACCTCAGCCTGGAACGTGATCTTCGCCGTCGCCCTCGTCTCCTGGGTCTTCGGCTGGAGCGGCGGCAAGGCCCTGGTCGAGTCCTCCTACACCGACGCGAAAGCGAAAAGCAAAGAGATGCGCTCGAAATACAAACACGAGCGGGATCCTCCACAAGCGGAGTGAGATCCTCCGCCGACTGGCCAGCCAGCCAGTAAGATCGGCGGAACCGACCCGGGCAGAGGAGGAGCGAGATGGACACCGCGCAGGAGGACCTCAAAGACGTACTGGTGATCGAGCGCGAGCGCTGGGCCGGCGGTCCCCCCCACGAGCTCTTCAAGCGGATGCGCGGCGAGTGCCCGGTGCACTGGAGCTCGCACGTGCCCGAGTTCCCCGAATCGGCCGGTTACTGGTCGATCACCAACGCCGACGACGTCCACACCGTCAGCCGCGACTGGGAGACCTACTCCTCCGAAAAGGGCGGCATCGTCGCCGTCACCGCCGGCTTCCCGCTGGAGCTGATCCGGGCGATGTTCATCGGCATGGACCCGCCCAAGCACGACCGCGTCAAGGCGCTCTTCCAGGCCGGGTTCACGCCGAAGCGGATCGCCGCCCACGAGGAGGAGATCCGCCGCATCGTCGTCGCCACCCTGGACAAGCTGGAGGGTAAGGAGACCTGCGACCTGGTCGACGACGTCGCCCAGCCGGCGGTCTCGCGGGTGATCGGCAGCTTCATGGGTATCCCGCCCGAGGACGACGCCATCTGGGCCGAGCTGATGAACGCGTCGCTCGGCGCCTCCGACCCCGACCTCAACGCCGACGGCCCGGAGGGCGTGATCGAAAAAACGGTGCCGGAAATCTTCGAGCGCTGCGGCAAGATGATCGCCGCGCGCCGCGAGAACCCGACCGACGACCTGACCAGCGTCCTCGTCCACGCCGAAGTCGAAGGGCAGAAGCTGGAGGAACACGAGATCGTGATGGGCTTCTTCCTCCTGGTCGCCGCCGGCAACGACTCGACCAAGGCGACCTACTGCAGCGCGATGCGGGCGCTGATGGAAGACCCGGAGCAGATGCAGCAGCTGCTCGACGACCCCTCGCTGGTCCCCAGCGCAGTCGAGGAGGCGCTGCGCATGTTCCCGGCCTTCGGCCACTTCCGTCGCACCGCCACCCGCGACACGGTCCTCAACGGGCAGGAGATCAAGGACGGCGACAAGGTCGTGCTCTGGTACACGTCCTCCAACCGCGACGAGACCCGCTACGAGGACCCCGACCACTTCGACGTCCGCCGCAACCCCGAGCACCAGGCCTTCGGCGCCGGCGGCCGCCACTTCTGCCTCGGCACCGCGCTGGCGCGGCTGGAGCTGAAGATCCTGATCGAGGAGACGATCGCCCGCTTCCCGCGGATCGCGATCGACGGCCGCCCGACCTTCGTCGAATCGGTCTTCCTCAACCAGCTGAAAACGCTGCCGGTGCGGCTGGCCGCGTAGCGGCTAAGGGGCCCTGAACAGGGCGAATACGTAGGCCGTGTCGGAGGCACGGTCGCCCCCGAGAATGGCGGATTGATCGGTGGTCACCCGGTATTCGCCCGACCCGAGCGACGCCACCGAGGCCGTGTCCTGACCATCGAAGGGCGTGACGGTGGGAATCCCGTCGGGGACGCCCACCACTTTGACGATGGTCTCGCCGGTGCGGACCGACCGGACGGTCACCCTGCCATCGTTTTCGCCGCCGGCGCAGGTGAATTCACGACCGCGGATCGCGAGGGGGGCCAAGGGGCCGGTGAAGCCGATGGCCGCCGCCGCCAAGACGGTTTGCTGGGCGCATTTCTGAGGGTAGTCGCCGGCGGGCACGCCTCCGAGGGCCGACACGTCCGGAGCTTCGGTGGCCCGCGTGGCCTGCTTCGCGTGATCGGCCTCGTCGGCGCGCTTGGCGCTGTCCGCGATCTCGACGGCCCCTGCGTTCGTCGCCCTTACCGCCCGGGCGACGCTTGCCGCCTGGCTCGCCTGGGACGCACGGCTCGCCGTGGACGCCCTCACGGCGCTCGGCACCGTTCCCAGCAGCTGCTCGTTGATCTCGAGGCCCGTGAGGCTGTCGGGCCTCAGGCGGTCGGCCGGAATCGAGCCCTTGCGGATCGTCCTGCCATTGATCTTGGCCGCGGCGTAGACGGTGCCGCCGAGGGCGATGAAGAGCGCCAGGAGGGCGATTACGTTGGCGAAGGTGAGCTTTGGTCGGGTCATGTTCGTGCTCGGCTCAGAAGACGATCAGGGAGAAGGGCTCCCTGCTCAGATCGCGACCGGGACCCTCGCTGGACTCGAGCTCGACAGTGAAAACTCCGGGTTCGACGAACCTGACCCCAAGCAGGCTGTGAAGGCCAAAGGCCGTGCCGGCCCCCATGCTCGCCCGGTTCCCGCCGGTGAAGGTCACGCTGTAGTCACCTTCCACTTTCTGCACCTGGACGATTCCGCCCGCGCAGTTGTATTTGGAGACGATGTGGTCTCCAGGCGCCTGTGGGTCAAAGAGGAGGTAGCCCTTGATCGCTCCAATACCGTCGCAATCCTGGACGTAGGAGCCGGGCGCGCTCCCGCCCAGCGCTTCGGCGACCTGGGCGAACCCAGCCGTGTCCGCGGTCCCGGCGTGGCTGGCCTCGGGGACGGTGCGGGCGGTGGCGGCGCGGTCTGCCGAGGCCGCCGTGTCCGCCTGGTCGGCGGCGGTGGCCCGAGGCGCCGAGCCCGCCCGTAGCGCGTTCTTGGCCTCGACGGCGCGCTCGGCTCTAGCCACCGTGTCGAGGGAACCCTCGTTGATCTGGACCCCGGTCAGGCTGTCGGCCTGAAAGCGGTCGGCCGGGATCGAGGACTTGCGGATCGTCTTGCCGTCGATCTTCGCGGCCGCGTAGACGGTGCCGCCGAGCGAGGCGAAGAGGGCGATCAGCGCGATCGCGTTGGCGAAGGTGAATTTCGGGGTTCGCATCTTCGTATCGCTCAGAAGGCGGCGACCATGAAGCGTTCGGTCGGGATCAGGTCCCCGCTGTTGGCCGAATAAACTTTGACCACGAAGACGGGCCCGGCGCCGGCGATGGAAGCCTCGCTTCCTTTGCCAAAGGCGCTGGCGGTCGCCACGGTTCCTTCGATCCCCCCGAGCGTGACCTGGTATTCGCCGCCCTGCGGCTGGCCATTGCGGATCACCCGCCTGACGTCGATCCCGCCGGCGCAATTGGTCCCCTGGAAGGTGACGGTGGGCTGGCTGGGGTCGACGACGATCGCGGCGCGGACGGTTCCGGATTGGCACCGCTGGAGAAGGTCGTTCGATTTGACACCGCCCGTCAGTTCAGCGGCGTCCGAGGCCTGGGAAGCGGTGTCGGCGAGATCAGCGCGCTCGACCTCCGTGGTCCGAGTCGCGATCGCTGCCGTCGTCGCGCTTTTCGCGCTTTTCGCGAAATCGGCCGTCTCGGCCCGATCCACCCGGTTCGCGGTGTCCGCCCGAGCCACCTCGTTGGCCGCGGTTGCGCTCGAAACCGTGGCGAGGGTGCTCTCGTCGACCAGGGCCCCGGTCAGTCTCTGTTCCTGCACCCGGTTGCCGGGGATCGAGCCCTTGCGGATGGTCTTGCCCTCGATCTTGGTAGCCGCGTAGACGCTCCCGCTGAGCGAGACGAAGAGGGCGATCGCGGCGATCGCGGTTGCGAAGTTGAGCTTGGGTCGCATGGCCAGCACCTAGGGAGCGGTTCCGAAGATCGCGAGCGTGTACTGGATGTCGTCGGGTTCTGGGGCGCCGAAGCCGACGAAGACCGTGTTCACCCTGAACCTGCCCCCACCTTGCGGCTCCACCGAAGCCACGTCCTGGCCGTGTTCGGCTGAGACGATGGGGGTGCCAGCAGGAACATTCGGGATGGTGACGATCGTTTCCCCTGCCCGTTCCCGTATGACTCCGATTTTGGGTCCGGCACAATTGAACTCCCGATCGTCGACGACGAAGGGCAACTTCGACTGGAAGTTGATGTCGATGGTCACCGCCGCCAGGACCGTCTGTCCTGCGCACCTCTGCAGGTATCTGTCCGCGGGCACGCCGCCCAGCGCCGGCACGTCCGCCACCAGCCCGGCCTGCGCGGCCTGACCCGCCCGATCGGCCCTCTGCGCGCTCTCGGCGCTGGTCGCCGACACCGCCACCTCAGCGTTCGCGGCCCGGGTCGCGCGCGCAGCACTCGACGCCCGGCCGGCCTGCGCGGCCCGTGGCACCGTGGACGCCCTCACGGCGCTCGGCACCGTGCCCAGCAGCTGCTCGTTGATCTCCAGCCCGGTGAGGCTGTCGGGCTTCATGCGGTCGGCCGGAATCGAGCCCTTGCGGATCGTCCTGCCGTTGATCTTGGCCGCGGCGTAGACGGTGCCGCCGAGGGCGATGAAGAGCGCCAGAAGGGCGATTACGTTGGCGAAGGTGAGCTTTGGTCGGGTCATGTTCGTGCTCGGCTCAGAAGACGACGAGGCTCCACTTCTCATTGCTGAGATCGCGACCGAGTTCCTCGCTGGAATCGAGGAAAACGCTGAAGGTCTTACTGGTGGCGTTGAACTCGACACCCGACAGGCTGTGCAGTCCGAAGCCGGTGGTGACTCCCATATCCGCCCCGGTGGTACCCGGGAAGGTCACCGTGTAGCAGGCGCAATCCCCAGCTTTGGTCACCTGCACTCGTTGGCCTGAGCAGTTGAATTCGGAGAGTTTCGGGGCACCGGCGCGCTGCGGGTCGAAGAGCACGTACCCCTTGACAGCACCACGTCCCTCACAGTCGCCGACGTAGGCCCCCGGTGCCTGTCCGCCCAGCGTTTCGGCATTGACGGCGTTCGCGGCGGTGTCGGCTCGGGAGGCGGTGGGGGCGAAGGAGGCCCTATCGGCGGTCTGTGCGCGGACGGCGGAGTCAGCGACGTCCGCCTCGTCGGCTTCCGGCACCTGCGGCACGAAGCCCGCCTGCGGGACGCTGCCAACATGGGAAACGCGATCGGCTCTCGGCACCGTGTCGAGCGTCCCCTCATCGATCTGCGCACCGGTCAGGCTGTCGGGCTTGAAGCGGTCGGCCGGGATCGAGGCCTTGCGGATCGTCTTGCCGTCGATCTTCGCCGCCGCGTAGACGGTGCCGCCGAGCGAGGCGAAGAGGGCGATCAGCGCGATCGCGTTGGCGAAGGTGAGCTTTGGGGTTCGCATCTTCAACTCCCTCAGAAGACCGCGACCAGGAAGCGTTCGGGGGGAAGCAGGGCGCCATTCGCGATCGAGTAGACCTTGACCACGAAGTTGGGGCCGCTTCCGGCGATGGAAGCGGCGCTGGACCGGCCGAAGGCGCTGGCGGTCGCGGCGGCGTTTCCGATTCCCGGCAGGGAGATTTCGTATTCGCCGCCCTGGATCCTACGGACGCCGATGTCGTCACGGCTGACGCAGTTGAATCCCACTTTCACCGGGGTCGCGGGCCTGGGATCGACTTCGATCGCGGCGCGGACGGATCCGGGCTGGCAGCGTTGGACGAGGTCGTCGGCTACGAGGTTCGCCTGGCCCAGGCTGGCGGCATTGGGCGCCTGCGCGGCCGAATCGGCCTGCTCGACGCGGTCGGCGAAGGGCACCGAGTCCGCGGCTTTCGCCGTCGTCGCCCTGCTCACTTTCTTCGCCCGAGCCGCCATGTCGGCTCGGTCCGCTCGGTTCGCCGAGTCCGCCCGCACGGCTTCGTTGGCCACGGCCGCGCTCGGCACCGGGGCGAGCGAGCTCTCGTTGATCAGAGCCCCGGTCAGGGCCTGTTCCTGCACGCGGTTGCCGGGGATCGTGCCCTTGCGGATGCTCTTGCCGTCGATTTTGGCGGCCGCGTAGACGGTTCCGCCGAGCGAGACGAAGAGCGCGATCGCGGCGATCACCGTGGCGAAGTTCAGCTTTGGGAGCAGGCGTTTTATGTGTGGCGTTACCGGCCCAGGGCTGCTCCCGTTCACGCCCTGGACGAAAGGTCCAAGTGGAGCGCTCCCGATGGGTCCGTACCCTGGGGGCCATGGGCGAGCTCTCCTACGAGGGGCACCGGATCGAGTACGACTCCTACGGAGAGGGCGACCGCGTGATCGTGCTCGTCCATGGGCTGCTGATGAATCGCCGTATGTACGAGCGGCTGGGGCCGGCGCTGGCCGAGCGCGGCAACCGGGCGATCTGCGTCGACCTGCTGGGGCACGGGCGCTCGGACCGGCCCGAGGACCTGCGGCTCTACTCGATGCCGCTGTTCGCGCGCCAGGTGGCGGCGCTGCTCGACCACCTCGAGCTCGAGAACGCGGTGGTCGGCGGGACCTCGCTCGGCGCCAACGTCGGGCTCGAGCTGGCGACCCGGCAGCCGGATCGCGCCCGCGGGCTCTTCATCGAGATGCCCGTGCTGGACAACGCGCTGCCCGGCGTCGCCGCCACCTTCGCGCCGCTGATGCTGGGGATGCGGCTGGCGCGGCCCGCCTTCGAGCTGACCTCGCGGGTGACCAGCGCGATCCCGCGCACCCACCACCTAGTCGACATCGGCCTCGACTGGGTGCGGCAGCGACCCGGCCCCTCGCTGGCGGTGCTGGAGGGACTGCTGCTGGGCGAGACGGCGCCGCACCGCGAGCTGCGGCGGATGATCGACGTGCCGACGCTGATCGTCGGCCACGGCCACGATCCCCTCCACCCCTTCAGCGACTCCGGCATGCTGGCCGAGGAGATCCCCGGCGCCACCCTGGTCGAGGCTAACTCGATCTTCGAGTGGCGGCTGCGGCCGCAGCGGCTCGACAACGAGCTCTCGGCCTTCCTCGAGTGGGCCTGGGAGGAAGCGCCGATCGGCACCGCCTCCTAGGCGGGTCTAGCCCGCCGCCTGCCAGTGGCGGCAGACGCTGGCGACGTGGCGGGCGTCGGTGCCGCAGCAGCCGCCGAGCACGCGTGCGTTCGGCAGCAGCTCCTTGAAGGCGCGGTATTCGGTGCCCAGCTCCTCCGGGTCGCCGCTGTCGATCTCGGTCATCTCATCGAGTTCGGCGTGGCTGCGGCGGGAGGCGTTGGCGCGGATCCCGCCCAGCCGCTCCATCCAGGGCCCACCGGCCTGAAGCACCGGCCCGAAGTGGGTCGGGTGAGCGCAGTTGACCATGAAGTAGGCGGCGGCCGCGCTGGTCGCGGCGTCGACCTTCTCGATCGCCTCCCCCAGCCCTTCGCCGCTCGGCAGGCGCCCGTCGGTCTCCAGGGTGAAGGAGATCGAGACCGGCAGGCCCTCGGCGACCGCCGCGGCGACGATGCCGATGCCCTCGTCCGCGTAGGGCAGGGTCAGGGCGCCGACCATGTCGACGCCAGCGCCGGCAAAGGCCCGGATCTGGTCGGAGTGGTAAGCCTCGGCTTCGGCCGCCGAGAGCACCGTCTCGGGCTGGTAGGCATCGCCCTCGGGACCGATCGCGCCGCAGACGGCGATCGGGGTTAGCTGGCTCTCCTCGTCGGCGCGGATCTCCATCGCCAGCTCAACCGCGTCGCGGTTGACGTCGGCGATCGCCGCCGGCGCATAGCCGAGCTTCTCTCCCCAGCCGGGGCTGGCTCGCCAGGTCGGAGTGTCGAGGGTGAAGCCGGTGCCGCCCTCGCGGGCGATGCCGATGTAGTCGCGGTAATAAGCACGCAGGGCGTCGCGGCCGGCTGGGTCTCCCAGCATCACGAAGGAGGCGAACTCGGGCAGCTCGAAGCCGCGCTCGCCGATCATCGTCGTCTCCAACCCGCCGTCGCCGAGATACAACTGGCTGCCGTCGGGGATGCGGCTGCTGGCGGTCGCGGCGTCCACGTCTCAACCGTAGCGGCCTAACCGAGCTGCGCCAAGCGGCGCCGCAGGAAGCGGCGGTCGAGCTCGGAGTGGGTCAGCTCTAGCGCTCGCTCGTAAGCGGCGCGGGCCTCCCCCGGCCGTTCAAGGCGGCGCAGGAAATCGGCCCGGGTCGCGTGCAGGAAGGGATAGGAATCGAGCTCGGCGTCGAGGGCAGCGATCAGCCCCAGTCCCGCCTCCGGTCCCTCGACCTCGGCCACGGCAACAGCGCGGTTGAGCTCGACCACCGGCGAGCCGGTGCGCTGCGCGAGCTCCCCGTACAGGGCGGCGATCTGCGGCCAGTCGCGCGGCTCGGCGGCGTGCAGCGAGGCGATCGCCGCCTGGATCGCGTAGGGGCCGTCGCCGCGCAGGGCGAGGGCGCGGTCGAGGGACGTCCGCCCCGCGTCGACCGCAGCGACATCCCAGAGCGAGCGGTCCTGGTCGGCCAGCAGCACCATCTCCCCATCTGCGAAACGGGCCGCGCGGCGTGCCTCCAGCAGCATCATCAGCGCCAGCAGGCCGTGGATCTCGGGCTCGTCGGGCATCAGCTCGGCCAGCGCCCGTCCCAGCCAGATCGCCTCTGCCGAGAGCTCCTCGCTGCCGCCGTAGCCCTCGTTGAAGATCAGGTAGACGACGGCGAGCACGGCGGCGGTGCGCTCGGGCAGCAGGTGATCGGGCGGGACCCGGAAGGGGATGCCGGCGGCGCGGATCTTCTTCTTGGCGCGGACCAGGCGCTTGGCCATGGTCGGCGTCGGGACCAGGAAGGCGCGGGCGATCTGCTCGGTCTCGAGGCCGCCGAGGGTGCGCAGGGTCAGCGCCACCTGGGCCTCGGTCGAGAGCGCCGGGTGGCAGCAGGTGAAGATCAGCTCCAGGCGCTCGTCCGGCCAGCTCGCCTCCTCCAGCTCGTCGCTCTGCACGAATCCCGGCTCCTCCAGCAGCTTGGTCTTCTCCGCCAGCGTGCGGTTGCGGCGGATGCGGTCGATCGCGCGGTTGCGGCCGATTGAGATCAGCCAGGCGCGCGGGTTGGCCGGGGTCCCCTCGCGCGGCCAGCGCTCGGCGGCGGTCGCGAAGGCCTCCTGGGCGGCCTCCTCGGCGAGGTCGAAGTCGCCGAGGAGGCCGATCAGGGTGGCGAGGACCCGCCCCCACTCCTCGCGGAAGACGCGCTCGATCAGCCTGCCACCACCGGGCGGATCTCGATCGCGCCGCCCATCCGCGCGGCCGGGATCCGGGCCGCCAGCTCGATCGCGGCGTCGAGGTCGTCGGCCTCGAACAGGCAGTAGCCGCCAAGCGCCTCCTTGGTCTCGACGAAGGGACCGTCGGTGGTCAGCGTCTCGCCGCCGGAGACCCGGACCGTGGTGGCGGTGTCGGGCGACTCCATGCGCACGCCGGGGGTGACGCCCGGGGTCTCGGAGAGCGCCTGGTAGTCGGCGTAGACCTGGCCCTGCTCGGCCTCGGAGAGGCTGTCCCACTCCTCCGTGCCCGGCAGCGGGGTCGTTCCCTGGTGGATCAGCAGCAGGTATTTCATCCTTCCTCCTTTTGCAGAGTGTGAACACCGCTTAGACGAACGAGAAGGAGCTGGATGGACACCTAATCGGGCACAGCCGCCGATCCAGCCCTAACCGGGAAGGTCGGCGGGGTCCATCGGGTGCAGCTCGCCCTTGCTCAAGGCCTCGGTGCGGAGGTGGGCGATCGCCTGGTACTCGTCGGACCCGATCATCTCCAGGAAGGCGCGCCGGGTCGGGTATTCGACCAGCAGCACCTGGTCCCAGCTATCGCCCCCGAGCAGCGCCGCCGCCGGCTCGGCGAAGTAGACGACCCGGCCGCCGGCCTGCTCCAGCAGCGGTGCCACCGCGGCGCCGTATTCGGCATAGCGCTCGCGGCCGCCCTCGGCTTGGAAGGCG
The DNA here is from genome assembly GCA_036376895.1 of Solirubrobacterales bacterium. Lineage (GTDB taxonomy): Bacteria > Actinomycetota > Thermoleophilia > Solirubrobacterales > 70-9 > VAYN01. The sequence continues at coordinate 139,031 of DASUZL010000010.1, read as the reverse complement.
AGCAGGTTCAGCATCACCACCGGGGCGCCGTCGTCGGCGCGCGCCGCAAAGGCGGCGAACCCCTCCTGGTTCAACTGCTCGGGCTGGCGCGAAGCGTCCACTCCGCGCCAGCCTAGCCTGCAACCGGGCCTCAGCGGCCCTTTTTCGCCGTCTTCTTCTTGCCGACCGTGAAGCTCGTGGTCGCGGTCGACTGGTTGCCGGCCGCGTCGCGGACGGTCATCGTCAGCCGGTAGGCACCGGGGGTGAGCTTGCCGTTCTTCGGCAGCGCTGCCGTGTTGGCGCCGGCGCTGCCGGGGCCGGCGAAGGCGGTGCCGACGGCCTTGAACCGGGCGCAGCGCTTGCGCTTCTTGTTCTTCGCCGACTGGGGGACGCACTTCTTGCCGAGCTTGCGACCCGGCAGCTTCTTCTCCAACTGGAAGCTGACGGTCGCGGCCTCCGAGAGCGTGTAGGAGACCGTGCCGCCGCTGACCTTGAGGCCGGCGATCGTGGGCGCAGTCAGGTCACAGGCACCCTGCGTCGTCGCCTGGGTCGGGCATTTGTCCTGGGTCTCGTCGCCGAAGCCGTCTTTGTCGGCGTCGGGCTCGATCGTCGCCGCGACCAGCAGCTCACCGGTCGATTGCACCGAGCCGCGGGCGCCAGCTCCGTTGACCAGCGGCGGCGCGTAGACGAAGCTGAAGTCGTCGCCGCTGTTGTTGACCGTGGCCTGCACGTCGGTGCCGTCGATCGCCAACTGCTGCCCTTTCTTGACCGGGACGCGAGCGCCGAAGGCGCGGATCGGTGCTTCGTCTTCGGGGTCGCCGGGCGGCAGCCTCACCGTCGGGCCGGTCAAGCCCCCGGTCGCAAGCGCCGACTCTTCGGCGGTGCGGGTCAGGTCGACGACCCGGAAAGTGACCTGGGTCGGGTCTTCCGAGATGGCGGCGCGGATGCGGAACTCGGTGATCACCCCGTCGACCGGGGCACCGCCGGAGTACATGTCCCCCGGGCCCTGCGGCTGGATGAAGGCCGCGATCGTGCAGGGGCCGAGTTCGACGCACTCGCCCGAGTTGGCCGGTTCGTGGTCGAGCCGGCTGCCGAACGTCGTCGCGGCCTGACCGGCCGCGGGCAGGAGCAGGAGTCCGGCGCAGGCGCTCAGGGCCAGGGTCGTGAGGCGGTTCTTCATCTTTTTCATCAGATCCCTTTCCGAGCTAGAGAATCGCCAGGGTGAACCGGCCTGGGAAGTCGCGCTCGATCACGACTCCGTAGTTTGGGACGCAGGCGCTCGATACCTCCCAATACGGGTCCGCGTGCCAGGGGTTCAACTGCGGACGAAGATCCACCCGAGATGAGCCCGGTCCTTGGCGACGATGGCCGGGGACGGGCGCGATAGAGTGCGGGCGCAATCGAGCGGCGGTGCGAGGAAGTCGGTGCAAGTCCGACGTGGTCGCGCCACTGTAACCGGGGAGCGCTTCCTCAAATGCCACGGGCGAGAGCCTGGAAGGCGAGGAAAAGCGGGGATCCGGAAGCCAGGACACTTGGCCGTCGCGAAAAGAACCACTGAATGGGACGCGTAATCCCAAGGAGGATCAGATGTCGAACCTAGCTACTCCCGCCCCACAGACGGTCAACCCGCCCGCGATCGACCTTCGCGAGCTGGCGCCGTGGACGCTGTTTGCCGGCGCCCTGCTGCTGCTCTTCTACTTCGTCGGCATGGAAGAGGGAGCAACCGCGATCGTCCAGGGCACCTTCATTCACGAGCTGGTGCACGACGGGCGCCATCTGCTCGGCTTCCCCTGTCACTGAGCGGGGGCTGAGAGATGATTCGCTCCCTGCTTATCTGCGGGCTGATAGCCGGCGCTTGCGGCGGGCTGCTCGCGGCCGGATTCGGTGAGATCGTCGGCGAGCCGCCGCTGGAACAGTCGATCGCCTTCGAGGAAGCGCAGTCCGAGCACGAGCATGGCGCCGCCGTCGGTGGCCATGAACACGAGGAGGCCCCACCGGTCTCCCGCGACGTGCAGCGCTTCGTCGGCCTGCCCTTGGCGGCGACGATCTACGGGCTCGCGATCGGCGGCCTCTTTGCGCTCGCCTTCGCCTTCGCCTACGGCCGCGTCGGCGACGCCAGCCCGGCCAAGACGGCGCTGTGGATGGCTCTCCTGGGCTTCATCGTGTTCTTCCTGGTGCCGTTCCTCAAGTACCCGGCCAACCCGCCGGCCACCGGCGACCCGAACACGGTCGGCGAACGCACGCTGCTGTTCCTGACGATGCTCGTCACCTCGCTGCTGGCCGGAGTGGCGGCGGCGCGGGTGCGGACCTCGATGATCAAGCGCTACGCGCCAGGCACCGCGACCGTGTTGGCGATCGGGGTCTTCCTGGCGATCGTCGTGGTCGCAGGCATCGCCCTGCCGGCGGTCGACGAGATCCCGGCCGGCTTCCCCGCCAACGAGCTGTGGAAGTTCCGCACGGCCTCGATCGGGACCCAGGCGGTGCTGTGGACGACGATGGGCCTGGTGATGGCGGTCACCGCTCCGCGCGTGCTCGCCGGTAAGCCGATACTGCAGAGGTGAGCCGCTGCAGCCCCCAACGGACGAGCGAGGACCGCTGTCCAGGCGTCCTCGCCGTCCACGAGGCGGAGGACGGCGGCCTCGCCCGAATCCGCCTCGCCGGGGGGCGGATCTCGGCCCCCCAGCTTGCCGCGGTCGCCGCGGCGGCACAGGCCGGCAGCGGCCTGGTCGAGATCACCGGGCGCGCCAACCTGCAGGTGCGGGGACTGCCCGAGGGCGCCGAGGCGGAGCTCGCCGAGGCGCTCGAAGCCGCTGGCCTCCTGCCCTCGCGCCCGCACGACCGCGCCCGCAACCTGCTCGCCAGCCCGCTGGCCGGGCGGCACCCTGACTCGCTGATCGAGACCGACGGGATCGTCGCCGGGATCGATGCGGCGATCTGCGCCGAGCCGCGGCTGGCCGGGTTGCCGGGGCGCTTTCTCTTTGCGGTGGATGACGGCAGCGGACTCGGGCTCTTCGGTGGGGCCGATCTGGCGCTGGCGCCGCGGTCGGAGTCGCCCGAGGCGCTGCGGTTCTGGATCGGCGGCGCCGAGACCGATGCCTTGGTGAGCGCGGCCGAGGCGCCGGCGCTGGCGTGCCGCGCCGCCCTTGCCTTCCTCGATCTCTGCGCCGCGGACGATGTCGTCGCCTGGCACGTGCGTGAGCTGGAGAGCGGGCGCAAGCGGGTTGCTGCGGCGCTCGGGCTGGCACTGGTCGATGCCGCAGGCAAGCGCGCGAGCGCACCGGTCCCCGGCCTCCGCCCCGGCTTCCAGGGCCAGCGCGACGGCCGCGAAGCGGTCACCGCACTGGCCCCACTCGGGCGCCTCGACGCGGCGGCGCTGGCCCGGCTGGCGGAGCTGCTCGGCGAGCTCGGGGCCGAGGCGCGGCTCTCGCGCTGGCGCACCCTCACCGTCGCCGATCTCGAGCCGGAGCAGGCGCGCTCCCTCGCCGCCTCGCTGGAGCTGGTCGACCTGATCGCCGAGCCCGACTCGGTCTGGGAGGGGCTCTCCGCCTGCGCCGGGCTCGGCTACTGCTCGAAGGCGCGCTTCGACGTGCGCGCGGCGGCGGAGCGGCGCGCCTCCGAGCGCCGCGGCGGCGCCCCGGCCGAGCACTGGTCCGCCTGCGACCGTCGCTGCGGCGAGCCCGCGAAGGCGCCGATCGCGGTCGCTGCCGAGGGCGGCGCGATCTCCGTCCGCGCCGGGGGCCGCAGCCGCCTCGCCGCCGACGAGCGCGAGGCGCTGGCGATGCTGGCCGAGGTGGGCTCGTGAGCGACTACCTGCGCGACGGGGCCGAGATCTATCTGCGCTCGTTCGCGACGATCCGCGCCGAGGCCGATCTCGCAGGGCTGGGCCCGGTGATGGAGCGGACCGTGGTGCGGATGATCCACGCCTGCGGCATGGTCGACCTGCGCGCTGACGTCGGTGCCTCCCCTGGCTTCGGCACCGCCGCCACCATTGCGCTTGCGGCCGGCGCGCCGATCCTCTGCGACACGGCGATGGTCGCCGCCGGGATCACCCGCTCGCGCCTCGAGGCCGACAACGAGGTCGTCTGCACTATCGGCGAGCCGGGCGTGCCGGAACTGGCGAAAGAGCTGGGGACGACCCGCTCGGCGGCGGCGCTCGACCTCTGGGGCGACCGGCTCGACGGCGGCGTGGTTGTCGTCGGCAACGCCCCCACCGCGCTCTTCCGGCTGCTGGAGATGATCGACTCGGGGGCACCGCGGCCGGCCGCGGTGATCGGCGTCCCGGTCGGGTTCGTCGGCGCCGCCGAGTCCAAGCAGGCGTTGGCGGAGAGTGACCTCGGGCACCTGGTCGTGCGCGGCCGGCGCGGCGGCAGCGCGATCGCCGCCGCTGCCGTCAACGCCCTGGCGACGGAGCGCGAGTGAGCGGCCGGCTGATCGGCGTCGGCACGGGGCCCGGCGACCCGGACCTGGTCACGGTGAAGGCGCAGCGGGCGATCGAAGCGGCCGAGGTGCTGGCCTACCCGACCGCGAAGCACGGCAACGGCGTCGCTCGCCGCACCGCCGATCCCTATCTCTCCGGCGACCAGATCGAGCTGCCGCTGACCTTCCCGGTGACCACCGAGGAGAGCGACCACCCTGGCGGCTACGAGGCGGCGTTGGAGGAGTTCTACGACCGCAGCGCCGAGCAACTGGCCGAGCACCTCGACGCCGGCCGCGACGTCGTCGTGCTCTGCGGCGGCGACCCGCTCTTCTACGGCTCCTACATGTACCTGCACGAGCGGCTGGCCGGGCGCTACCCGACCGAGGTGATCCCCGGGGTCACGTCGTTCAGCGCCGCCGCGGCGGCGGCGGGCACGCCGCTGGTCAGGCGCGACGAGGTCTTCTCGGTCCTGCCGGGGACGCTGCCCGAGGCCGATCTGCAGCGGGCGCTGGAGCAGAGCGACGCCGCCGCGGTGCTGAAGCTGGGCGGCAACCTGCCGAGTGTGCGCGAGGCGGCCGAGCGAGCCGGCGCCGGCGAGCGCGCGATCTACGTCGAGCGGGCCAGCGGCGAGGCGCAGCGGGTCGAGCGGCTGGCCGCAGTCGAGGGCGAGGTCCCCTACATGTCCCTGCTGCTGCTGCCGAGCGCTGCCGCCAACGGCAAACGCCCGACCGGCGGCTCCGTCGCCGTGGTCGGGCTCGGGCCGGCGGGGCCGGACTGGCTGACCCCGGAAGCGCGGGCCGAGCTTGCCGCCGCCGAGGAGCTGGTCGGGTACGAGACCTACCTGGCACGGGTGCCGCAACGCGCCGGCCAGCGCCGGCACGCCAGCGACAACCGCGAGGAGGCCGCGCGGGCGCTGCACGCGCTGGAGCTGGCCGCCGGCGGGGCGCGCGTCGCCGTCGTCTCCTCCGGCGACCCCGGGATCTTCGCGATGGCGACCGCGGTGCTGGAGGCCGTGGCCGAGGACGGCGAGCGCTTCGGCGACCTCGACGTCCGCGTCGTCCCCGGCGTCTCGGCGATGCAGGTTGCGGCCGCCCGGGTCGGTGCGCCGCTCGGCCATGACTTCTGCGCGATCTCCCTCTCCGACCGGCTGAAGCCGTGGGAGGCGGTCGAGCGGCGGCTCGACGCGGCCGCCACCGCCGACTTCGTCCTCGCCCTCTACAACCCCGCCTCGAAGACCCGCCGCGAGCAGCTCGAGCGGGCGCGCAAGGTGCTGCTGCGCCACCGCGACGCCGAGACCCCGGTCGTGCTCGCCCGCGCCGTCGGCAGCGCCGAGGAGTCGGTGCGGGTCGAGACCCTGGGCGGGTTCGAGGCCGCGGCGGTCGACATGCGCACGCTGATCATCGTCGGCTCCTCGCGGACGAGGACGTTTGAGGACAGCGCGGGCCGAGCCCGCGTCTTCACCCCACGGCGTTACGACTGACCCACGCGACTGCCTCGGCGACGCTGGCGACGGTCGGCACCTCGGGCCGTGGCGGCCGCCGCACGACGATCACCGGCAGGCCGCGCTCGCGGGCGGCGGCCAGCTTGGCGGCGGTCAGATCGCCGCCGCTGTCCTTGGTCACCAGCAGATCGATCCTGTGGGAGTCGATCAGGGCGAGCTCGCCCTCGATCTCGTAGGGGCCGCGGTCGAGCAGCACCTCGTGCTGAGGCGGGAGCGGCGCCTCGGGCGGGTCGACGCAGCGGATCAGGAACCAGGCCTCGGCGTTGGCGGCGAAGGCGGCGAGGCCCTGGCGCCCGCTGGTCAGAAAGACGCGGGAGCCGAGTTCGGCGACCGCGGCGGCGGCCGCGTCGAGGTCGTCGACCCAGTGCCAGTCGTCGCCGGGGCCGGCGCTCCAGCCCGGCCGCTGCAGGCGCAGCAGCGGCGTCCCGGCCAACGCGCAGCCCTCGGCGGCGGTGCGGGCGATGCCCTCGGCGAAGGGGTGGGTGGCGTCGACGACGGCGTCCGTCCCCTGCTCCCGCAGCCAGCGCTCCAGGCCCACCGGCCCACCGAAGCCGCCGATCCGGACCTCGCCCACCGGCAACCGCGGCCGCTTCACCCGGCCGGCCAGCGAGGAGACGACGGCGATGCCGGCAGCGTCGAGCTCGGCGGCGAGGCGGCGCGCCTCGGCGGTGCCGCCGAGCACCAGAACCGCCGGGCCGCTCACCGCCGTCGCAGCAGGTAGGTGTCCATGATCCAGCCCTTGCGCTCGCGCGCCTCGGCGCGGACCGTCTCGATCTGCGCGGCGACCTCGGCGAGAGGGCCGCCGACGAGGATCTCGTCGGCGGTGCCGAGGTAGGCGCCCCAGTAGATGTCGAGGTCCTCGGCGGTGAACTGGTTGAAGGCGCAGCCGGCGTCGAGCATGACGACGACATCGGCATCCTCCGGCAGCCCCTCGGCGGCGAGGCGGCGGCCGGTCGTCACCAGCACCGAAGCGGCGACCCGGGTCAGCGAGATCCGGTGGCGGGCGGCGAGCGACTGCACGCTGCTGATCCCCGGGATCGAGTCGTACTCCAGCGCCGGCTCGCCGGTCGCGGCGATCCGCTCCAGCACCGCCAGGGTCGAGTCGTAGAGCGCCGGGTCGCCCCAGACGAGGAAGGCGCCGCGCTCCCCCTCCCCCAGCTCGGCCGCGATCGCCGCGCCCCAGGCGTCGGCGCGCGCCTGGCGCCAGGCCTCGACCGCCTCGCTGTAGGCGGCGGCGGTGCGGTCGCGCTTCGGGTCGGGGATGAACACGGTGCGGAACTCGCCCTCGACGTAGCGGCGGCAGATCTCCTCGCGCAGCGCCGCCAGCTCAGCCACCTCCTCGCCCTTGTCGACGACAAAGACGACGTCGAGCCCGTTCAGCGCCCGCACCGCCTCCACCGTGAGCTGCTCGGGGTCGCCGGCGCCGATCCCGATCGCGGAGAGCTTCCTCATCGCGGCGAGCGCTCGCGCTCGGTCGAGTAGAGGTGGCTGTCGCGGAAGCCGCTGGCGGCGAGAGCCGGACCGACGACGATCGTCGCGGTGCGCTTGACGCCTGCGTCGGTGACCTGGGCGGCGATCGTCGCCAGGGTCCCGCGCAGGACCAGCTCGTCGGGCATGCTGGCGCGGGCGACGACCGCGGCCGGGCAGTGCTCGCCGTAGTGGGGCGCGAGCACGGCGACGATCTCCTCGATCGCCGCGGCGCCGAGGTGGATCACGAGGGTGGCTCCGTGGGCGGCCAGCGAGGCCATCTCCTCCCCCTCCGGCATCGGAGAGGCGCGGCGGCTGTAGCGGGTGAGGATCACGGTCTGGGCCAGAGCCGGCACGGTCAGCTCGCGACCGAGCGTCGCCGCGACGGCGCCGAAGGCGGGCACGCCGGGCGTCATCTTCCAGGGGATCTCGAGCCGGTCGAGCCGGCGCGCCTGCTCGGCGACGGCGCTGTAGATCGAGAGGTCGCCGGAGTGCAGGCGGGCGACGTCGTCGCCGCGCTCGTGCGCTTCGCGCATCGCCTCAACGATCTGGTCGAGGTCGAGGTCCTGGGTGTCGAGCAAGAGAGCGCCGTCGGGTGCGAGCTCCAGCACCTCGGTCGGGACCAGGGCGCCGGCGTAGAGGCAGACCGGGCAGCGTTCGATCAGCCGCGCCGCGCGCAGGGTCAGCAGTTCCGGGTCGCCGGGGCCGGCGCCGATGAAATGGACAGTCATGAGTCCTCCTTGCGGGCGGCCCACTGCACGATCGGGCGCCGGGGAGACCAGCCGGAGAAGGAGCCGAGCGGCTCGGCGGTGGCGATCTCGAGCCGGGTCAGCTCACCGCCGTGCGCGGACTGGGCGGCGATCAGCGCCGCCTCGCCCTCGAGCGTGACCGCGTCGGCGACCAGGCGGCCGCCGGGGCGCAGCACCTCCCAGCAGCGCTCGAGCAGGCCGGGCTCGGTGACGCCGCCGCCGACGAAGACCGCGTCGGGCGAGTCGAGATCGGCGAGGGCGTCGGGGGCGCTGCCTTCGACGACCCGCAGCCGCGGCACCCCGAGCCGGGTTGCGTTGGCGGCGGCGCGCTGGGCGCGCTCGGGGCGCGGCTCGATCGCCACCGCCTCCGCGCTGGGCTCGGCCCGCAGCCACTCGATCCCGATTGAGCCCGAGCCGGCACCGACGTCCCAGAGCAATTGGCGTGGGGACGGCGCCAGCGCCGCCAGCGCCAGCGCCCGCACCGGCTGCTTGGTCAGCTGGCCGTCGTTCTCGAAGGCATCGTCGGGCAGGCCGGGCGTGCGCTGGAGGAGCGGCGCGCCGGGCTCCGGCCGGCACTCGATCGCGACCGCGTGTAGGGGGTCAGCCGGGCGCGTCCCCCACTGCTCGGCGGTGCTCTCGTGGACCTGCTCGCCGGGACCGCCGAGCTGCTCGAGGACGACGAAACGGCTGGGGCCATAGCCGTGGGCGCGGGCGACCGCGGCGAGCGACGCCGCGCCGTCCTCGCCGCTGGCGTAGGCGACGATGCGCCGGCCCGGCTGCAGGTCGCGGGCCAGCACGTCGGCGGGCCGGCCGACGGCGCTGACCAGCTCGACCTCGGCCGCCGGCCAGCCGAGCCGGGCGCAGGTGTATGCGAGGGCCGAGGGGTGCGGGTGGACGGTCAGGGCGGCGTCGGGCGCGCGTCGGGCGAGGCTGGCGCCGACCCCGTGCAGCATCGGGTCGCCGCTGGCGAGGACGCAGGTCGGGCGCTCGACACCGGCAGCGAGCTCCTCCAGCAGCGGCTCCAGCGGCGAGGGCCAGGGACGCAGTTCCGCCTCGCCGGGCGGCAGCAGCTCGAGCTGGCGGGCGGAACCGACGATCAACTCGGCCGCGGCCAGTGCCTCGCGCGCCGGCTCGCCGAGCCCGGTCCAGCCGTCGGCACCGATCCCGACCACGGTCAGGGTCGCGGGGGCGCTCATCCCAGGGCCTTCCCCAGCACCTGGGCCAAGCGCTCGTTCTCGGCGGGGCCGCGGGCGGTGATCCGCAGGTGGTTGGGACCGAGGCCGGGGAAGGACGCGGCCGGGCGGACGGCGATGCCGGCGGCGCGGAGGGCCGCCAGTGCGGCAGGGCCGTCGGGGACATGGACCAGGCAGAAATTGGCCGCGGCGGGCCAGGTGCGCAGGCCGGGGAGCGTCGCGAGCCAGCGCTCCAGGTCCTCGCGCTCGGACCGGGCGCGCTCGGCAACGTCGGCACAGACGTCGGGACGCACCGCCGCGGCCGCGAGCGCCGCCAGCGCCAGCGCGTTCGCCGACCAGGGCGGCCGCACCGCCCGCAGCCGCTCCGCCAGCGGCGGCGGGGCCAGCGCGTAGCCGGCGCGCAGGCCGGGGATCGCCAGGGACTTGGTCAGGCTGCGCAGCACGATCGTGTCCTCGAGGCGCTCGCCGACCAGCGAGCCGGGCTCACCGGGGACCATGTCCATGAAGGCCTCGTCGACGACGAGGACGCGACCCGGGCGCCGGGCGGCAAGCAGCGCCGCCGCCGGGTCGAGGGTGCCGCTGGGCGAAGCCGGGTTGCCGACGATCACCAGGTCGGCCTCATCTGGGACAGCGCCTGGGTCGAAGGCGAAGCCGCGCTCGGCGTCCCGCTGGACGCGGGCGACGGCGACGCCGTGAGCGCGCAGCGCCGCCTCGCCCTCGGTGAAGGCCGGGTGGACACAGGCGGCGAGCCGCGGCCGGAGCGCCGCCGGCAGCAGCCAGAGCGCCTCGGCGGCGCCGTTGGTGGGGACGACTTCGGCCGCGTCGCGATCGTGCAGCGCGGCGAGCGCCGTCACCGCCGCGGACTCGTCCGGGTAACGCTCGGCGCCGGCGTCGAGCGTCGCGTGCAGCGCCTCCCGCAGCCACTCCGGCGGGCCCCCGGCCAGCACGTTGACCGCGTGGTCCGCGTCGCCGGGCCGCAACTCGGTGTCGCCATGGCTTCGCAGCTCGTTGTGGTCGCAGTTGATCCCGGTATGCGGGACGAAGTGGGACCTCACGGCAGGCGCGCCGGCGGCGCTCGTCTCCTCTCCGGCGGAGCCCGACCCGTCCAGCGCCAGCGGCCGGCCGGCGACCATGAACTCGACACGGTCGGCCCGGGCCGAGAGCAGCTGCACCGCCTCGCCGAGCAGGTCGAGCCAGGCGCGGGACGGCGCGTCGGGTGGGAGCACTCCCTGCCCCGCCTCCTCGGCGACGACGATCAGCTCGCCGCCGTCGGCGTCGCCGAGCGCTGCAACGTCTCCGATCAGCCGCTCGTGCAGCCGCCGTCCCTGCTCCGTCTCAAAGCCTTCCTCGAAAGCGCCGGCCCGGTGCATCGCGGTGGCGATCCAGGGGCCGAGGCCGTCGAGCAGGACACAGGCACCGGCGGGCGCGGCGGCGAGCGCCTCGGCCAGCGAGCCGTTGACCTCAGCGGTGCTCCACTCGGGCGGGCGGCGCTCGACGTGGCCGCGGATCCGCTCCGCCATCGAAGGGTCGGTGGAGTCGGCAGTGGCGAGGTAGTGGACCGGGAGGCCACTGGCGGCGGCCAGCTGCTCGGCCCGGGCGCTCTTGCCGGAGCGGGTGCCGCCGATGACCACGGTCAGGCTCATGTGGTGAGGGCGCGGGCGCGGGCGGCGGCGGAGACGAGACGGTGCGCGAGCTGCGGAAAGGCCGCCCAGTGCAGGTGCAGGTAGCTGGCGTGGACGCCGTCGCGGACAAAGCCCTCGCTCCACTCGGTGCCGCCGGCGGCGAGCTTCCAGGCGGCGGTCTCGGGGGCGGACAGCGGCTCGATCGCCGAGTAGTGGAACTCGTGCCCGCGCAGTGCGTCGCCGGGCTCGCAGAGCGGGCCCGCGGCAACCGCGGTCGCCTCGCGATAGCCGAGGGTGAGGCGGCGCCCCATCTGGCCCTTCGCGGGCAGCACACCGCACATCGGTCTGCCGTCGAGCTCCTCACAGAGGTACAGCAGTCCGCCGCACTCGGCCAGGACCGGCCGGCCGGATCGGGCGAAAGCGGCGACCTCCTCGCGCAGCGGTCGGTTGGCCGAGAGCTCGGCGGTGAAGACCTCGGGAAAGCCTCCGGCAAGCAGCAGCGCGCCCGTGCCCTCGGGCAGGCGTGGCTCGCGCAGCGGGTCGAAGGGAACCAACTCGGCGCCGGCGGCGCGCAGCAATTCCAGGTTCTCCTCGTAGTGGAAGCTGAAAGCGGCGCTCTCGGCAACCGCGATCCGCGGCCGGCCGGGCACCGGCTGCGCCGGCTCGGGACTCCACGGCACTGCGCTCAGCGGCGCCGCCGCCCGCGCCAGACCCAGGATCTGCTCGACCTCGACACTGCGCTCCAGCGCCGCGGCAAGCGCAGCGAGCATCGCCCGGCTCTCCCCCTCGCGCTCCCCCGCCGGGACCAGGCCGAGATGGCGCTCAGGCACCGCCAGGCTCTCGTCGCGCCGCAGGCAGCCGAGCACCGGCACCCCGAGCGGCTCGATCGCTTCCCGCAGCAGCAGCTCGTGCCGCTCGGACCCGACCCGGTTGAGAATCACCCCGGCGAGGTCGAGCTCGGGGTCGAACTCCCGGTACCCATGGACGATCGCCGCCACCGAACGCGACATCGAAGCCGCATCGAGGACAAGCACCACTGGCGCCCCCAACAGCTTCGCGACCTGCGCCGTCGATGCCAGCTCGCCCCGCTGCGAAGCGCCGTCGAAGAGTCCCATCACCCCCTCGACCACGGAGACGTCGGCCCCGGCGCTGCCGTGCCGCGCCAACGGCGCGATCAACTCGGGACCGCAGAGGTAAGCGTCGAGGTTCCGCCCCGGCCGGCCGGAAGCGAGCGTGTGAAAGCCGGGGTCGATGTAGTCGGGCCCGACCTTGAATCCCTGCACCGCGAGCCCGCGAGCCCGCAGCGCCGCAATCAACCCGCTCGCCACCGTCGTCTTGCCAACGTTGGAGGCAGTCCCCGCAATAACAACGCGCGCACTCACGCGGCCACCCCGCAGCGGTGTTCCTTTTGTCCCTTAGAGGGACCATAAGTCGCAGCGCTGCGCTCGGTCAGCCGAGCACGTGCGACCCCGGCTCCCTCGCCGTCCCAGTCGAGACAGGGGACGGGGTCGGCGCAGTGCTCGCCGGTGCGCGGGTCGCAGCCGTGGTCGGGGCAGATGCGGAGGCGGCCGCCCATTGCGGCGACAGCCTCGGCCAGGCGCGGCGTCAGCTCGACGTCAATTCGCTCCAGGGAGGCGACCTTGGCGGCGCGGTCGCCGACGTGGCTGGCCTCATCGGGGGCGCCGACGTGGACTACGACGCGCTCCGCCCCATCGGCGATCGCGCACTCCGCCGCCTCGGCCTTGGCACCCAGGTCCGTGTCGACACCGCCAGTCGCGCCGGGTGGGACGACGACCGCAGCGCCAAGCAGCCGCGCCGCCCCCGCTGCAGCGCCGGCAGCCGAGACCATCACCGTGCGCGCGTCGAGGATCTGCGGCGGTACCGCGCCCTCGGGCCACACCCGCAGCTCGGCGACCTCACCTGGGAACTCAACGCCCTCGGCTCGACCCACCACGGCAATGCCTGGACCCTCATCCCTACCCAGCCCCGCGAGCGGTGGCGGCCCAATCACCAGCAGCCGATGGCCGCGCAGGTGGCGGACCGCGTAGCCAGGCAGCCGCCCCGCCAGTTCGTCCGTCGCCCTTCCCGCGACCTCATCGCTCGCCCGCACATCGCCGCGCACCAGCACATCCACCCGCCAAGCCTGCTCGTCCTCGCCTAGTTCCAACCCCAGCGCCGCCGCTTCCAGCGCCCCGCGGTCGACCGCGGCCGGCGGCGTCCACCCCAGCAGCGCCGGGATCGCCGTCTCCGACCCGATCGGCAGTCCCTCCGGCACCGTCCGCAGCCGGCTCAGCTTGCCCGCGGCCGCAAGCCGGTCGAGGTTCGGGCTGTACGCCGCCTCCAGGCTCGTCTCGCCCTCGAGCGGCTCGCTCGCGCCGTCGAGGATCAGCAGGACCTCTACCACTCGATCCCCTGCTGGGCGCGGATTCCGGCGTCGAACGGGTGCTTGACCTTCTGCACTTCGGTCACCAGGTCGGCCGCCTCGACCAGCTTCGGGTCGGCGTCGCGGCCGGTGAGGACGATGTGCTGGAAGCCGGGACGGTTGGCGAGCACCTCGACGACCTCGTCGATGTCGATCCACTCCCAGTTGATCGGGTAGGTGATCTCGTCGAGGACGAGGAACTCGTAGCGCTCCCCGGCGATCGCCCGCTTCACTCCCTCCCAGCCCTCGCGGGCCATGTCGGCCGACTGCTCGAGGTCGCGCGAGGTCCAGGACCAGCCGTCGCCCATCTTCTCCCAGTCGATCCCTCCCAGCGCCTCCGCGGCTTTCGCCTCCCCCACCTTCCACTTCGCCGACTTGACGAACTGGAAGACGCCGCAGCGGTAGCCGCGGGCCCAGGAGCGCATCAGCATGCCGAAGGCGGAGCTGCTCTTTCCCTTTCCATGGCCGGTTATGACAATGGTCAGCGGCTCGTCGCGCGGCTTGCGGCGCTTCGGCTTCTCCTCGGTCGCGGGCGTCTGCTCGCTCATGCGGCTCTCCTTCGCTCGGTCGCGGGCGTTGCGAGGCGGTGCAGGGAGCCGCCGGCCGCGCGGGCCAGGTCCGGCGCGATCCCGAATCGCACCATGCCTTCCTCGGTGTCGACGATGTGGACGGCGTCGGCGGCGCGGCCGAGGCGCTGGGCGGCGCGGCGCGCGGCTCCGTCGGGGTCGGCGACGCGGCCGTCGGTGACGACGATCGCGATCGCGCGGCGGCCGGACTCGCGGCGGCGATCCCGCGCCAGCTCCTCGGCGGCGAGCCGCAGGCCGGCGTCGAGCGGCGAGCGACCGCCGGTGCCGAGCCCGCGCACCGCCTCGGCGGCGCGCTCCAGCGGCGCCCCCGGGGCGACCACGACCTGGGCCTCGCTGTCCCGGAAGGCGACGACGGCGACGCGGTCGCGGCGGGCGTGGGATTCGCGCAGAAGATCGAGCACGGCGCCCTTGACCCGGGCGAGGCGGCGGCGCGCGCCCATCGAGCCGGAGGCATCGAGGACGAGGCAGATCAGCGCCCCCTCGCGCCCCGCCCGCACGTGCTCGCGCAGGCTGCCGGGCTCGGCTCCGAGCAGGCGTGCGCGCAGCGTCGCCAGGACCGCCAGGTCCTCGCTCTCGAGACGGGCCGGAGCGGAGTCGATCGAGCCCGACTGGGCGGAGTGACTGCGGGCGCGGCGGCCGCTGGGCCCGCCACCGGCGCCGACCAAGGTCAGTGCCTCGGGCGGCAGCAGCGCCGAGGTCGGCGCGTCGCGGCGCTCGCGCGCCGGGATCGTGGGATCCGCCGGCACATCGGCCTCGGCGGCCGGGGTCTGCTCCGGGGCGCCGTCCTCGCGCCCCCCCTCGGCTCGCTGCGGATCCGCGGAGGGGTCGGCGCCGTTGCCGTCGCTCTTGCCGCCCGAGCCGCGGCCCCGCGGCGGACCGCCCGCGGGCCCGTCGTCGTCCGGCCCCTCGTCATCGGGACCGGCACTCTCCAAAGCGCGTTCGATCTCCGCCGGGTCCTGCGGCGTCCCGTCGAGCGGGTCGCTGCGGCGGCGGTGCGCGAGCGCCAGCAGCACCGCCCGGCGCAGGTGCTCGTCGTTGACGTCCTGCTCGCCGTCGAGCGCAGCCAGGGCCCGCGCCGTCCGCGCCGAGACGATGTCGCCGCGGACCCCGTCGACGCCGAGCCTGGCGCAGGCGATCGTGATCCGGGTCAGCTCGCGCTCGCCAAGGCGGACCGCGGGGAGCCGCTCGCAGGCGGCGGCGATCCGCCCGGCCAGCTCGCGCTCCTCTGCCTCCCAGCCAGCGGCGAAGGCATCCGGGTCACGCTCGAAGGCGAGGCGGCGGCGGACGATCTCGGCCCGCTGCGCCGGCTCGGCCGGTGCCCGCACCTCGACCCCGAGCCCGAAGCGGTCGAGCAGTTGCGGCCGCAGCTCGCCCTCCTCGACGTTCATCGTCCCGACCAGGAGGAAGCGGGAGGCGTGCTCGGCGGAAACCGCCTCGCGCTCGACCCGGGCGACCCCGGAGGCGGCGGCGTCGAGCAGCGCGTCGACCAGGTGGTCGGGCAGCAGGTTCACCTCGTCCACATAAAGGATCCCGTTGTGGGCGCGGGCCAGCAGGCCCGGCTCGAAGGCGCGCTCGCCGTCGACCGCGCGGCCGAGGTCGAGCGAGCCGATCAGGCGGTCGAGCGTGGCCCCGAGCGGGAGCTCGACCAGCGGCGCCGGGCGCGACTCCGTCGCGGCGTCCGCGGGAACCGTCCCGTGCGGGCCGAGCTCGCCGGGGATGAAGGCGTACGGCTGGCCAGCCGCCGCCGCGACCGGCGGTAAGAGCGGCGCCAGGCCGCGCACCGCGGTCGACTTGGCGGTGCCGCGCTCGCCGCGCACCAGCACGCCGCCGATCTCCGGCGAGACGGCGTTGACCAGCAGCGCGTCGAGCAAGTCGCGCTGGCCGACGATCGCGCTCAGTGGGTAGGCGGCGCTCACGTGCCAGCCTCCTCGAGCTCGCCCTCGAGGGCGAGGAAGCGGTCGCGGATCGCGTCCAGGGTCCCATCCTCCGGCTCCGCCCAGAGGCCGCGCTCGGCCGCCTCCAGCAGGCGCTCGGCGATCGCCCGCCCGGCCCAGGGGTTGGAGCGGGCCATGAACTCGGCGACGTCGGGATCGAGCAGGTAGCTCTCCGCCACCCGCTCGTACATCCAGTCCTCGGCGACGCCGGCCGTGGCGTCATAGCCGAAGAGGTGATCGACAGTGGCCGCCAGCTCGGCTGCGCCCTTGTAGCCGTGGCGGATCATCGAGGCGATCCAGCGCGGGTTGGCGACGCGGGCACGGAAGACGCGGCGCGTCTCCTCGGCCAGGGTCCGGGTCTGGGTCCGCGACGGGTCGGAGCTGTCGCCGAGGTAGGCGGCGGGCTCGCGCCCAGAGAGCGCCCGAACCGTCGCCACCATGCCGCCGTGGTACTGGAAGTAGTCGCCGGAATCGAGGATGTCGTGCTCTGCGTTGTCGACGTTCTTCACCGCCGCCTCGATCCGGGCGTGGCAGTCGCGCATCGCCTCCCGCGCCGGAGCGCCCTCGAGGCCTCGGCCGTAGGCGTGCCCGCCCCAGGCCTCGTAGACCTCGGCGATGTCGCCGTCATCGCGCCAGTCGCGGGCTTCGACCAACTGCATCAGGCCGGCCCCGTAGGCGCCCGGCTTGGAGCCGAAGACGCGCGCGGTCGCCCGCCGCCAGGCGCCGTCGCCGAGCTCGGCGGTGAGCCGCTCCGCGTCCTCGCGGGCGTGGGCGGCGACGTAGTTCTGCTCCGCCGGCTCGTCCAGCGCGGCAACCGCGGCGACGGCATCGTCGAGCAGCCGGATCAGGTGCGGGAAGGCGTCGCGGAAGAAGCCGGAGATGCGGATGGTGACGTCGATCCGCGGCCGTCCCAACTCCCCCAGCGGGACGACCTCGAAGCCGGTGACGCGGCGCGATTCCTTGTTCCAGGTCGGGCGCACCCCGAGCAGGGCGAGGATCTCGGCGACGTCGTCGCCCTGGGTCCGCATCGCCGGGCTGGCCCAGGCGACGACCCCGACCATCTTCGGCAGCTCGCCGGTGTCGCGGCGGTGGCGGTCGAGCAGGGCGTCGGCGAGACGCTTGCCGACCTCCCAGGAGAGTTCGGAGGGGACCGCGCGCGGGTCGACCGAATAGAAGTTGCGCCCGGTCGGCAGCACGTCTAGGCGGCCGCGGGTCGGCGCCCCGGCGGGGCCGGCGGGAACGTGGCGGCCGTTCAGGGCGGCGAGGACGTTGCCGACCTCCTCCCCGGTCCGGCGCAGGCGCGGAACCAGGTCGGTCGCGGCGAAGGCGAGCGTGCGCTCGACGCCGGCGTCGTGGCGGCCCAGCGCCGCCTCGCAGGCCTCGCCGACCGCGGCCGGGTCCCAGCCGCGCTCCTCCAGCGCCAGCAGCAGCGCCGCCTGGGCGTCCTCCAAGCGGTCGACCAGGTCGCCGTTGCTCGCCGCCGGGCCCGGGAAGCGCTGCGTCAGCGCGCTCGGCGCGTCCCCGCAGGGCTCGCCCGGCGCCGCGACCAGCGCCGGCTCGTCCAGCCCAAATGACGCCCCGACCGCGCGCCGCAGCCCCGGAACCTCGCCGGAGCCGAGCCGCAGCATCGCCGCCGCCAGGTTGCGCAGCTGCTCGCCCTCGGGCACGGCGCCGAGCACGTGCAGCCCGTCGCGGATCTGGATGTCTTTGACCTCGCAGATGTAGCCGTCGATGTGCTCGACCAGGGCGCCGAGGTCCTCGGGCCGCTCCTCGACCCCGAGGTCGGCCTGCAGGTTGGCGCGCTCGATCGCCGACCAGATCTGCGCCGCCAGCGCCGGCAGCTTACTCGGGTCGAGCACCTCCACCCGCGCGTGTTCGTCGAGCAGGGACTCCAGCTCGGCCAGCTCGTCGTAGGTCCCGGCCCGGGTCATCGGCGGCACCATGTGGTCGACGATCGCCGCGTGGGCGCGCCGCTTGGCCGCCATGCCCTCGCCCGGGTCGCTGACCAGGTAGGGATAGACGAGCGGGACGTCGGCGAGGGCCGCGTCGGGGCCGCAGCCCTCCGAGAGCGCCAGCATCTTGCCCGGCAGCCACTCCAGGGTGCCGTGCTTGCCGAGGTGGACGATCGCGTCGGCGCCCCAGCCGCTGTCGATCCAGCGGTAGCAGGCGAGGTAGTGGTGGGTCGGCGGCAGCTCCGGGTCGTGGTAGATCCCGACCGGGTCCTCGCCGTGGCCGCGCGGCGGCTGGATCGCGACCAGCGCGTTGCCGAGCTCGACCCCGCCGAAGACGAAGTCATCGCCGTCGACGAAGAGGTCGCCCGGGGCCGGTCCCCAGCGCTCCTCGACCGCCTCGCGCAGCGCGGCGGGCAGGCCCTCGAACCAGCGCCTGTACTCGGCGACCGGGAGCCGCAACGAGGAGGACGAAAGCTGCTCGTCGGTGATCGAGTCGGGGTCGTGGCCGCCGGCCGCGATCAGCTCGTGCATCAGCTCGTCGCCGCTCTCGAACCGGTTCTCGACTTTCATCCCCTCCGCAGCGAATGCGTCGAGCAGGCGCAGGGCGCTGGCCGGGGTGTCGAGCCCGACCGCCATCCCGACCCGGGCGTGGCGGGTCGGGAAGCTGGTCATCATCACCGCGACCCGACGCTCGGCCGGCGGGGTGTGGCGCAGCTTGGCGGCGCGGACGGCGAGCCCGGCGACGCGGGCGCAGCGCTCCGGGTCGGCGACGTAGCGGGCCAGCGGCGCCGCCACCGGCGAGTCCTCGGCCGAGCGCTCCTTGAAGGAGACGACGCCGCCCAGCAGGCGGCCGTCGAACTCGGGGATCGCCACCTGGGTGGCGGCATCGAGCGGCGAGAGCCCGGAATCCGAGGCCTCCCAAGCCGCCCGCGAAGCGGTCGTGCAGACGGCCTGGAAGGCGGGGACGCCGAGCGACTCCAGCGCCGCCGAGTCCCAGCTCTGCCACTGCTCGCCAACTCCCTCGCCCTCGGCGTGGGCGGCCTGGCCGGCGCCGGAGCCGCCGCTGGCCAGCATCGTCACCAGCAGCGCGTCGACCTCGCCGGCCAGCAGGTCGAAGACCGGGACCTTGCGCTCGGGATCGGGACGGAGGCTGTAGCTCCAGACCGCGAGCGGGTTGGCGCCGGCGGCCTCGATCGAGGCGCAGATCGCGTCCACGAACTCGGTGTTGCCGGTGATCCGGTGCGAGCGGTAGAAGCAGACGGCGACGGTCGGGCGCGCGGGATCGCGCCCGGCTTTGGCCTCCTCCAGGCTGACGTCGCCCGTGCCGGGCAGGTAGATCCCCAGCTCCGGCAGCTCGCGCGGCGGCTCGAAGCCGTGACCTTCGAGCAGGAAGGTGTCGGCGAGGAAGCGCAGCAACTGCTCGACGTTGTCGATGTCGCCGTGGCGCAGGTACTCGCCGGCCTCGGCGACGGCCCCGGCCGGGGCCGTGGAGAGCGCCGTCATCTCGGCGTCGGGCTCGGCCTCACCGCCGAGCGCGAGCAGGACGATGCCGCGCTCCTGACAGCCGGCGCGCAGCGCGTCGAAGCCCTCCGGCCAGCCGCGGCGGCCACCGAGGATGCGGCAGAGGACGACCCGGGCGCCGTCGAGCAGCTCCTCGGCCAGGGCCACCGGGTCGGCGCTCAGCGCCGGGTTGGCGCAGCGCACCTCGGGGAACTCGTCGGGCAGCCGCCGCACGGCTTCGGCCGTGGCGAGGATCTCGGTGTCGGCGGTGGTCAGGAAGCGAAGCAAGCGCTCATCTCCGTTCTCAGGCTCGGCAGATCGGCCGGCGGCCCATTTTCGATCAGGTCTTCAAGGCGGGTGGTGTCGAGATGGTCGGCGACGAGATTGCCGAGCGCGTCGAGCCGAGCCTCGCGCACCGCGGCGAAGGGACGCTCGCCGGGCTCGAAGGCGCGGCCGCGCTGCTCGGCCACCCAGGAGAGCAGCGAGCGCCGCAACTCGTCCCCCTCCAGCAGTCCGTGCCAGGAGGTGCCGGCAACGCTGTCGACCCGGCAGCCCTCCTCCTCGCCGTCGTCGGCGCCGAGCAGCGGCTCGCCGCCTTGGCGGGTGACGCGGCCGTGGCGGATCTCATAGCCGGTGGCGTCGGCCCCGAGCCACTCGCTGCGACCAGCGGGGCGGCGCAGCAGCTTCTCCGGCTCGAACTCGGTAGTGACGGGAAGCAGGCCGAGGCCAGTGCTCTCGCCCTCGCCGGACTCGACCCGGTCGGCGATCCGCTCGCCCAGCATCTGGTAGCCGCCGCAGATGCCCAGCAGCGGCGCGCCGGCAGCGGCACGGCGGGCGAGGGCGCGGTCGAGACCGTCGGCCCGCAGCTCCTCGAGGTCGCGCACGGTCGCCTTCGTCCCGGGGAGGACAACCAGGTCGGCGCGCTCGATGTCGGCGGCGGAGCGGGTGTAGCGAAGGCGCACGCCGGGTTCGGCGGCGAGCGCGTCGAAGTCGGTGAAGTTGCTGATCCAGCGCAGGCGGACGACGGCGACGTCGAGCGCGTCCTCCCCGGCCTCCGGTTCGGCTGCCGGCCCCTGCAGGGCGAGCGAGTCCTCGGCTTCGAAGGCGATGCCCTCCAGCCAGGGCAGCACGCCCAGGGTCGGCCGGCCGGTGGCCGCGGTCAGGGTCTCGATCGCCGGCGCCAGCAGCGCCTCGTCGCCGCGGAACTTGTTGATCACGAACCCGGCCAATTGCGCCTGGTCTCCGGCGTCGAGCAGGGCCAGGGTGCCGAGCATCGAGGCGAAGGCGCCGCCGCGGTCGATGTCGGAGACGACCAGCACCGGCAGGTTCGCCGCCCGCGCCAGTCCCATGTTGGCGAGGTCGCCCTGGCGCAGGTTGATCTCCGCCGGGCTGCCGGCGCCCTCGCAGACGACGACGTCGAAACGCTCGCGCAGGTCGGCCAGGGCCTCGGCGACGAGCGGCGCCAGCTCGCCCTTCAGACCCTGGTAGGAGCGGGCGTCGGCCTCGCCGCGCGAGCGTCCCATCACCATCACCTGGCTGCGGCGCTCGCCCGTCGGCTTCAGCAGCACCGGATTCATCGCCGCCTCCGGCTCGACCCCGGCGGCCGCCGCCTGCATCGCCTGGGCCCGTCCGATCTCGCCGCCGTCGAGGGTGACGACCGAGTTCAGCGCCATGTTCTGGGCCTTGAAGGGGGCGACGCTGACGCCCTGGCGGTGCAGCCAGCGGCAGATGCCGGCGGCGACCACCGACTTGCCGGCGTCGGAGTGGGTGCCGCAGACGAGGATCGCGCCCTTCATCGCCGCCTCCGGGTGCGGGTGCGGAGGGCGGCGCAGAGACCGGCGCCACAGATCCCGACCGCGAGCGAGAGCCGGGCGGCGCGGTGGACGTCGGCGCGCTCCGGCGGGCGGCCGTCGCCGAGCGGCGGCCGGTTCTCGACCCTGCCGCCATAGGCCAGCGGACCGCCGAGGCGAAGGCCGAGGGCGCCGGCGAAGGCGGCCTCGAGCTGGCCGGCATTGGGGCTGGGATGCGCGCTGGCGTCGCGGCGGACCGCGGCCCAGGCGGCGGCGGGAGAGCCGCCGACCAGCGGCGCGCAGAGCGCGGTGAGGCCGGCGCCGAGCCGGGCCGGGGCGAGGTTGAGGCCGTCGTCGAGGCGGGCGGCGGCCCAGCCGAAGCGCAGATAGCGCTCGCTGCGGTTGCCGACCATCGCGTCGAGCGTGTTCGCGGCCCGGTAAGCGGCGATCCCGGCCGGACCGGCGACGGCGCCCCAGAAGAGCGGTGCCAGCACTGCATCACCGGTGTTCTCGGCAACCGACTCGACCGTGGCGCGGCAGATCTCGGCTTCGCTGAGTCCGGCCGGGTCGCGGCCGACCAGCGCCGGCAGCGCCGCTCGCGCTCCATCGAGGTCGCCGCGGTCGAGGTGTCCCGCCACCCGCTCGGCCTCGCGGACCAGCGAGCGGCCGCCGAGCGCGACCCAGCAGACCGCCGCCAACGCCGGTCCTTCGCCGGCGCCAAGCCGACGGCAGAGCCGCGCCGCAAGCTCCCCGGCCAGCGCCGCCGACGCGACCAGGATCGCGGTGTACAGCGCCCCGCTGCGTCGACTCGGCGCGTACAGAGGCGACTCCAGCGCAGTAGCCAGCTGCCCGAACCCGGCCACCGGGTGATGCCGCCGCGGGTCGCCGAGCACGAGGTCCGCCCCGTACCCCACCGCCAGCGCCCCCCCGCTCACGCCGCCGCCCCCGGTTGAGGTCGTAGTTCGTCCCGCATACCGGGACCAACTGCGACCTCAACCTCGGTGGACTTCTCCAGGGCGACGTTGGCGCGGACCAGGGTCCAGCGACCGTCGTGGGCGTGCAGCTCGGTCAGGGACAGCGGCGCCACGTCGACCCGCCAGAAGGAGAGCAACGGCGCGCCGAGGGCGGAGACGATCGCCGCCTTGACGACGCCACCGTGGGTGATCGCGAAGGTCGAGCCGTCGCCCGCAGCCTCGCCGCCCAGCCAGCCGGCGACCCGGTCGACGAAGCCGGACAGGCTCTCGCCACCGTGCGGGCACGCCTCGGGATCGGTCATCCAGGCCTCTGAGCCGGCCGGGTCCTCGCGGCAGACATCCTCCAGCGAGCGCCCTCCCCACTCGCCAAAGTCGCACTCGGCCAGCTCCGGCACCGTGACCGGGTCGAGCCCGGCGGCGCGAGCCGTCTCCAGGCAGCGCAGGGCGGGGCTGGCGCAGGCGTCGGCTTGACGAGGGACGACCTCGGCAAGGCGGCTTGCCGCAGCCAACGCAGACTCGTCCGGCCGCTCGTCGAGCGGGAACGCGGCGGCCTTCGTCGCGGCAGTCGGCGCGTGGCGCACGAGGAGCAGCCGCTTCATCTGGAAAACCGCACCTCCCGGGGATCGAGCGTCCCCATTCGAAGGATCCGCGGCGGACAAGTGTCCTGACTCCCGGATCCTCGTTTCCCCCGCCTTCCCAGGCCGTTCGCCCAGTGGCTTGATGGGGTTCGCTCCCCGGTTACAGTGGCGCCACCGTTCCGGACTTTCACCGGCTTCCTCGCGCCGCCGCGCTGACGCCGCCAGTCTATCCCTCCCCTGGCCCCGGCGCGGAGGCGCTTTAGTGTTGGCGCTGTGAGCGCCGAGGATCGCCTGCAGCGACCGCCGACCCCACCCGGCTTCGACCCCTCGCGGGCCGCCGAGCGGGCCGAGGACCCGCGCGGCTGGGCTTATGAGGGGGACGACCGCGAGGCGGTCCACCGGGTGATCGCCGAGCGCCGCGACGTCCGCCGCTTCCGTCCCGACGAGATCCCCGAGGACGTCCTGCGGCGAGTGCTGGAGGCGGCCCACCGGGCGCCATCCGTGGGACTGATGCAGCCCTGGCGGATGATCGTCATCCGCTCGATGGAGACGCGGATGGAGGTACGGCGGCTGGCCCAGCGCGAGCGCCTGCGCCAGGGCGGCAAGTTCGAGGGCCGCGCCGCCCAGTTCCTCGACCAGAAGGTCGAGGGCGTGGTCGAGTCGCCACTGGGGATCTGCGTCTGCTGCGACCACGGCGAGCCCGACGAGGAGGTGCTCGGCCGCGGCACGATCCCCGAGACCGACGTCTACAGCACCGCCTGCGCGATCGAGAACCTCTGGCTGGCGGCCCGCGCCGAGGGCCTCGGCGTCGGCTGGGTCAGCTTCTACCGCCCCGAGGATATGCGCGCCCTGCTCGAGATCCCCGCCCGCGTCGACCCGATCGCCTACCTCTGCCTCGGCTGGCCCGACGAGCGCCCGGTCCGCCCCGGCCTCGAGGCCTCCGGCTGGTCCTCGCGCATGCCGCTCGACGACGTGGTCATGGACGAGCGCTGGCGCCAGGACGAGGCGTCGCACCAGGACGAGCCATCGCGTGGTTCCTTTTCGCCCCAGGGGGCGAAAAAGGAACCACGAAACGGAGATGCGGCTTCGGCCGGGCCCGACCGGGCCGCGGCGATCGCGGCTCGCGACCGATCCGACCAGCTGGTGAAGCCACCGGGAAGCCTCGGTGCGCTCGAGGGCCTGGTCGAGCGCTGGGCCTCAATCACCGGCGAACCGCCGCCCGCGGAGCTGCGCGCCGGTGTACTGATCTGCTGCGCCGACCACGGCAACGTCGGCCACGGGACCAGCCTCTACTCCTCGCGCGTCTCCTCGCAGGTCGCGGCCGCCGCGGTCGCCGGTGAGACCGCGGCCGGGGTCCTCGCCCGCCGCGGCGAGCACGAGCTGCTGGTTGCCGACCTCGGGCTGAGCGGGGAGACGCCGGAGGGGGTGCGGGACGCGAAGGTCGCGGAGGGCTCCGCCGACCTCTCCGCCGGCCCGGCCCTGACCGAGGCACATCTGGCCGAAGCGCTCGCCGCCGGCGCCGCGCTCGCCGCCGAGCTGGCCGAGCGCGGCGTCGATTGCCTCGTCCTCGGCGAGATCGGGATCGGCAACACGACCACGACCGCGGCCCTCGCCTCGGCCCTCACCGGGGCTCCTGCCGCGCTCACGGTCGGCCGCGGCGCCGGGGTCGACAGCGCCGGGATCGAACGCAAGCGCGCGCTGGTCGACGACGCCCGCGCCCTGCACGGAGCCCCGCTGCCGGCGCGCGAGGCGCTGCTCGCGGTCGGCGGCCTCGAGTTGGCGGCGCTCGCCGGGGCGATCGGCGAGGCCGCGCGGCGACGGCTGCCGGTGGTGCTTGACGGCTACGCGGTCGGCACCTCGGCGCTGGCGGCAACCCTGCTCGAACCAGCCGCCGGCGAGGTCCTCATCGCCAGCCACCGCTCGGCCGAGCCGGGGCACCAACTGGTCCTCTCCGAGCTCGGCCTGGAGCCGCTGCTCGACCTGCGGCTGCGCCTCGGCGAGGCCTCCGGCGGGTTGCTGGCGCTCTCCCTGATCGAGTCGATGGGCGCACTGCACCGGCAGATGGGGACCTTCGAGGAGTCCGCCGTAGAGCGCGCCCGATGAGCGAAGGATCCGTGCGCCGCGCCCTCGGTGGGTTCACCCTCGCCGTCTCCTTCCTGACGATCGTGCCGGTGCGGACCGGCGAGCCCGGCCCGGGCGGCCTCGGTGCCTACGCCGCTTGGTTTCCCCTGGTCGGCGCCTTGGTCGGCGCCTTCGCCGGCGGCGTCCGGGTCGGCGCCGCCCCGCTGGTCGGAGCGAGCGCCGCCTCGGTCCTGGCCCTGATCGCCCTGGTCGCGATCACCGGCGCCCTGCACCAGGACGGCCTCGCCGATGCCGCCGACGGTCTCGGCGTCCGCGGAGATCGCGAGCGACGCCTCGCGGTCATGCGCGACTCCGCCGTCGGCGCCTTCGGCGTCCTCGCCCTGGTCGGGTGGGCCCTGCTGATGGTCACCACCCTGGCCGCGCTCGACGACGGCGAGGCGATCCTGGCCCTGATCGCCGCCGCGACCCTCGCCCGCTGGGCCGCCCTGCTCCACGCCGCCGCCGCGCCCCCCGCCCGCACCAACGGCCTCGGCGCCGGCTTCGCCCCGGCCCAGACCCCACTGGCGATCGCCACCGTGATCGCCCTGGCGATCGCCGTCCTCTCCTGCGGCGCCCTCCCCGGCCTCGCCGCCATCGGCGCCGCCCTCATCGCCACCGCCCTCGTCACCCTCTGGTCCCGCCAAACCCTCGGCGGCCGCACCGGCGACACCCTCGGCGCCACCGTCGCCCTCGCGGAGGTCGGCGTACTGCTGGCGCTCGTCGCCTGCTGGAGCTGATCGGCGGCGAGGTCGGCACCCTCCTGGGAATTGCTCACTCCCATGTGAGTCCCGTTAGTGAACCCGCACCTCCACATCGACCGAGCGTTGGTGTCAGTCGAACATCGTCTTCGGGTCACTAAAGAAATTCACCGTAGCGTTCAAAGGGCGGCTACCATCGCCGTCGGGGGTCAGCAACTGCGGTGAAGACCGGCGGGATTTGCCCATCACGATGAAGGGAATGGAAGTGTCCACTATCGCAATCGACGGGCTGCGCCGTTGCAAGAAGTGTCAGACCCTCTACAGAGACAGCTCCTCCTCGAAGGGCTTCTGCCCAGCAGATGGCGGCACGCACGAAAGATCCGGCCTCAACTATCAGCTTACGTTCGGCATTCCCACCTCGGATGCTCAGCCGGCATGGCGGCGCTGCACGAAATGCGAGGCCATCTACTTCAGTGGCGACCGGAAGGGCAGGTGCGCCGCCGACCCCAACGCACAGGCACATCACACCCCGGACGATTCTCGCGACCTCTCGATTCCCCACGGCCGCCCGGAAACCGAGCACGTCCAAGCGGGTTGGGAGTTCTGCACGAAGTGCAACGTGCTCTTCTACTCCCGCTCCACCGAGCCCAACATGAACCACTGCACCGGCGGAGGCGAACATGCAGCCCACCCCGACGCCTTCCACTTCACCCTGACCCACGGCCAGCCGCTCCCGGTAAGGATCGACTAGTGATGCCCAATAGGGGGTGGCTTCCACGGGGGCCGGAGCCAGGGGAAGACGAGAACCAGTACTCGCCGTGGATTCCGCAGACCCTTGAGGGTGTGGTCGACCCTGCCGAGCTTGCGGAATCCTGGGTCTACCTGGCAGTCGACGAGATCGTCGGCGATCGCGTCGGCCTAAGCGTCGCGCGATGGCCCGGCGTGGACGATCACGGACGGCTTCGGTTTGCGGATTCCTCCGAGGACGAACTTCTCGGTGCGTCACTCGAGAACTTCAGAGAATTCGTCCGGCTCCATCGTTTCGTCATGGTGATGGCGCCATCGGGGGAACTCGATCCCGGCGCCGCCGACGCCCTTAGCGAAAGGAACCTGCGGATCGGCGATGTCTTCGCGATTCCACGATCCGTGATCAACGATTCGACGAGCGGGGCCGATAGCGGAGTGCACGAGTTCGAAGCTCCAGACGGGACCCCGATCTACGACATCTCTTTTGAGGCTCGCGAACAGGCAAAGCTCGCCGGGGCGGCTGCCGTGGCGCCGCCGCTCGACCACGAGGAGGCCCGTCGCTTTCTCGGCGACGAAGGTGCTGATGGGGACACCACCCATGAGGACGGTCCCGGCGACGACGGACCCGGCGGTTCGCAGCCGCCCGAGGAACCGAAACCGGTCGGTGCCGGCCCGGGTGGAGTGGTCGTTCCCGCTGAGCAGGTCGCGGAGCTGACGGTCTGATGCCGAGCCCCTACGTAAAGCCCCTCCCGCACGACTTGATGGTCGACGACGGAAGCAGCTTTGTCGATTCAGTCAGCGACACCGACCTGGTCTATTTCCTCCTTAACGTCGGAGACGGCGACTGCCAGTTCATCCTGCTGCCGCTCGATGCGAAGACCAAGCGACGCCAGGCGATCGTGGTCGACATCGCCAGCTTCCGGAAGCTCGACGGGCTTCTCGGAGTCCTGGAGACGACCGATCTCTTCTCGGAGCAAGTCGCCGCGACGAGTGAGCCGTTCACTGTCGTCGTCGGCACCCACCCCCACGCCGACCACATCGCCGGCATGCCCCAGTTTCTGGACCGTTACGGCGACCTGATCGGCGAGTACTGGGACTCCGGGTATTACCACACCAGCTCCGGCTACCAGAGGACGATGACCGCGCTCGAGGATCACAACGGCGCGCGGCTCGCGGTCGTTCAACCCACCAGCGGCGCTGTCCGGTTCATCGGCCAGGTGAAGCTGACGGTACTGACCCCGGCTATCGGGCTCAAGAACAGCTACGACACCTACGGCATCGACCTCAATAATTCCTCGATCTCGTTGAAGCTCGAGTTTCCCGCCTCGCGAGTCGTCCAACGCGACAAGGATCGCTCCCTCTTCAAGACCCGGACCCAGTCGCTCATCCTCGGTGCCGACGCCCAGACGGTGTCCTGGGGACGCGCGATGGCCGACTTCCCTGAACTTCGCCCCAGTGACTCGCCGGTCGCAGAAGCAATGGGCCGCGCTCAGGGCAGCTACCCGCTGCAGGCCGACGTGTTCAAGGTCCCCCACCACGGCTCCAAGCACGGCCTCAACCTGGAGCTTGTCGAGACGATCAAACCGGCGATCTCACTGATCTCTTCGGTCTCGGGTGCCGGCAAGTACAACTTTCCCCACCTTTTGAGCCTCGAGTCGATCCGCGAGGCCAGGAACGCCATCGCGGGAAGTGTCGACGGTGAGCACAAGCCCGACCACGAGCTGGGCATTCACCTCACCGGCGGCGAAGACGACCAGGGGAACCCACTTGGTTCGGTCGCCCTCGTGATGTCGTCGACGTCAAACAAGCGATCGCTGTGGCGCTTCTATGACCCGCCCGACACTGACATCGACCTGGCGAACGCCAGGCGGTTTCAGTCGACCCCCTGACACCGGCCCCACGCGCAGCCTTTCCCTACGACGACGCGAAAAGGGTGCGCTCCGCGTACGCGGTGTCGAAGTACTCGCGGACTTCCTGGATCTTGCCGTCGCGGACGATGAAGATGCCGCAGTAGGAGTTGTCGTAGTCCTCGCCGCGGGCGGTCAGTGCGCGCACCCTCCACTCCAGGGACACCGTCTCGCCTTCGCCGATCAGGGTCGGGAACTCAAACTCCTGGCTGCCCTGCTGGTAGAGGGTGCCGCCGAAGTGGACGAGGAAGTCGTCGACGATCGCGTTCCGGCCCTTCCAGGGGCCGGCCATCGGCAGGTCGGCGTGCATCGTCCAGACGGCGTCCTCGGCGAAGCAGTCGCGGATCGCCTCGATGTCGCCGGCAAGCAGGACGTCGAGGTAGTGGCGAACCACCTCCTTCGAACTCTTCTCCATCTCCATTCCTTTCGGTTGATTGAGGCTCAGTTGGAACTGACAGTGAGTACGGCGTTGCCGCGGACCTGACGCGCCAGCAGCTCGGCGATCGCGTCCGCGGTCCGGGTCCAGTCGGCGTGGAACCCGATCTCCGGGTTGAGGCGGCCGGCGGCGAGGAGCCGGACCAGCGTCGCCAAGTCCTCGCCATCGCTGACATCGCTCTCGGCGTAGTGGTACTTGCGGATCGTCGCGTTGGCGCCGCCGTTCCAGTCGAAGAAGTCGAGCTGTGGGGCCTCGCGGCTGGCCTGGCCGAACCAGATGAGGAGACCGTCGTCGCGGAGCCGGCGCAGGACCGCTCCGGTGCTGGCGCCGCCTACGGAGTCAAGGCCGACATCGAAGGGGCCCTCCGCCTGCTCGACGTCCGCGACGACCTCCACCGCGCCGAGCTCCCGCAGCCGCTCACCCCTCCCCGCCGAGGAGACGGCGGTGACGGCGGCGCCCTGGGCGGCCGCGAGCTCGACGAAGTAGTGGCCGACGCCGCCGGAGGCGCCGGTGAGGAGGACGCGGCGGGAGCCCAGCGGGCCCGCGGCCCGTGCCAAGCGCAGCGCCGTCAGTCCGGCCAAGGGCAGGGCCGCCGCGCTCTCGAAGGCGACGTGGTCGGGCAGCGGCGCGAGCTTGGCGAGCGGGACCGCAACCCGCTCGGCCCAGCCGCACGCTTCCGGGTGGCCGACGACTCGCTCGCCGACCCGCGGCCCGCCGCCACAGGCAGCCGACTCGACGACCGTGCCGACGACGTCCTTGCCCGGCCGCCAGCCTGGTTGCGGGCGCTCGAGCAGGAACGTCTCGCCGCGGTTGACCGAGAAGGCCGAGACCGCGACGACCAGCTCGTCTTCGCGCGGCCGCGGCTCCTGCACCTCGGCGAGCTCGACGCTCGGGTGGAGTCCGGCTGAGGGGACGAGGGCTTGCACGGCGCGGCATTCTGGCAACCCAACTCTCTTTTGGGAAGAGAGCAGCAAAAAGTGCTATACACACTTTTTAGTGACTGTGAGCGAGCAAACCGCCTCCGCCGACGGCCGCTTCGACGTGATGGCGTCTGCCTGCCCCACCCGCCAGGTGGTCGGCCGCATCGGCGACCGCTGGACCCTGCTTGTCCTCTTCGCCCTCGGCCAGGGCACCCGCCGCTTCTCCCAGCTGCGTGGCGACGTCGACGGGATCAGCCAGAAGATGCTGACCCAGACCCTGCGCGCGCTCGAGCGCGACGGCCTCGTCGACCGCCGCGTCTACCCGGTGGTCCCGCCCAAGGTCGAGTACTCCCTCACCGCCCTCGGCACCAGCCTGACGATGGAGATCGCCGCCCTGCGCACCTGGGCCTACGCCCACATGGACGAAATCGCCGCCGCCCGCGAGGCCTTCGACGCCCGCGTCGAGCCCGTCTAGCTGCCTGTCAATTCGTCGAAGCTCGATTGAAGTCCGCCCAACCCTGCGTAGGGTCCGCCGCCGTGTCCGGCGATCCCCGAAAGGTCGAGCTGTCATTCGAGCTGTCGCTCTCGGACGTGCTGGCCGCACGCCGGTACTTCGTCTTCCGATGGTCGACGCTGCTGGTGTTCTTCCTCACGGCGTTCGCCTGGGCGGTGATCGAGGGCCCGCTCTCGGCCGTTCTGTGGATCGGGGTGTTCGGCGGCCTGTTCGGGTCCTGGCTCCTCTACTTCCAACCTCGCCGGGCCTTCCGAACCACGCCCCACCTCCGCGGCCAACACCGCTGGGTGCTCGGGGGCGACGGGGCGAGCTTCGAGGCGACGGACTCCGACGGCGCACCGCTCGTCAGCTCCGATCTGAGCTGGAACTACGTGACCAGCGTTCGCGAGACCGACCGGGCGTTCCTGCTGGGCGGCTCGAAGAGCTCGTACTTCCTCCTGCCCAAGCGCGGCCTGGATCCAGCCGCTGTCGCCGAGGTGCGGGACCTGCTCGCCGCCAACGTCAAGAAGGCGTAGGCAAGGAGTCCTGGTCGGGGACGGCGATCTCGCGTCGACCCGACTCTCAGTGGTGCCAACGCAGGGTCGAGCGGAACTCCTCCCCTACGACCAGCCTGAACAAGGCGAGCAGGCCCACCAGGGCCAGGAAGCACGTGGCCATCGTGAGAAGGAGTCCCATCCCGCCGCTGAGCGACACGGGGTCAAACGCGGAAGACGCCGGAGTGTCGTTCGACACTGCGTCTTGCTGCGCCAGCGCAACCCCCAGGCCGGGGTGAGCCAGCCCCCGTGGCGAAGCCGCGGCTGCGACTGCTCGCTCCGCGACGCCAGCCGATTGCGCGGCGCCGGAACCCCCCGCAACGCGAGCGGACCGATCTGCCCCCGCTACACCCCACGCGGTCCTAGCCACAGCGCCGATGCCATCCGAATCGGCGTGGGACGCTGGGTCAGTCGAGGGCAGACCGGGATCCGGGCTCGCGACCTCGGTCGCGCCGCCCGTTTGGGCGGGCGCCGAGTGCGACGCCGACGGGGTCGTCGCCATCACCTCCGGCGGATTGACCGGAGCTTGATTGACCGGGACCTGGGATTCACTCGAAGGCACGACCGGCGCAGGCTCAGTCACCGGCGGCAGCACGTTGGGAAGCGACGAAGTGGCGTCCTCGACAACCGTTTTGCCGGCTTCGACCACTTCCTCCACCAGGCCAGCCGAAGCGGTCGGAACCCCGACGACCCACGTGACCAGAACAACTCCAACGACCGAGACCCCGCGACGCCTTAGAGAACCCATCCTTCACCCGACCTTTGTCCTAAAGCTGAACCTTTAGATCCCTACCTAATACTTGGACCGGTATACCGCATTTTGGGTAAAGTACAAAGAACCTGAGTGTCCGCCCCGAGCGCTTCAGCTCGATTGAGCGGACCCGGCGCTCGCCCCTCCGCCCAGCGCCTCCAGCGGCACTGCGTCGGCGGCGGTGAGTGCGCCGAGCAGGGTGCCCAGCAGAAGATCGCGCAGCTCGTCGCGAGAGAGATCGCGGTGCTCGATCCAGTCGAGGCAGGCCCCGTCCATGAACCAGAGCCAGCCGTGCGCGGCGGCGCGGGCCTTCGGCGGGGCGCCATCTGGGTACAGGCCCTCGAGGATCCGCGCGGCCGTTTTGGTCCGGACCTCTTCGACGATCTCCCTCACCTCGGGGACGTTGCTGACGCTCTGCATCAGCTTGCGATAGGCGAGCGCGTTCTCGTCGATCAGCGCCAGGAAAGCTTCGAGACTTCCGCGCAGCTGATCCACCGGCGGCAGGTCCGGGTCGGGCTCGGTCAGCGCCCGCAGCTCCTCCGCGGCCTGGGCCAGGGTCGCCTGGAAGAAGGCCTGCTTGCTCGGAAAGTAGTGGTAGAGCAGCGCTTTGGAGATCCCCGCCTCGCGGGCGATGTCTCGCATCGAGAGCTCGTCGTAGGAGTGGTGGGCGAACAGCTCGGCGCCGCGCTCGAGCAGCTGGCGGCGCCTTTCCTCAGCCTGCAGCCGGCGGTATGCGGGATCGGCCATCGCGGCTAAGTGTAGCGGCTTGTTGACCGCCGGTTGACAAGCCTGTTAGGTTGTTGACCGTCGGTCAGTAAGCAAAGCGAAGGGGAGAGCCATGAACGAAGGAGCAGTTGAAGGCCAGCCGGACTCGATCGAGTCGCGACTGGCGGATCTGACGCGTCGTCTCGAACGGGTGGAGGGCCGGGAATTCCCGTCCACCGCCCCGCCACCACCACGCCGGCAGGCACCAGTTGCCCGCTACACCCCACCCCCCACGCGACCCGCCCGGCCTGATCCGAGCCCCCCGCAGCGCGACTTCGAGGAGCTCTTCGGCGGCCGCATCCTCGCCTGGGTCGGCGGGATCGCGATCCTGCTCGGGATCGTCTTCCTGCTCGGGATCGCGATCGACCGCGGCTGGATCGACGAGCCGATGCGCTTCGTCCTCGGCCTGCTCGGCTCGACCTCGCTCCTGCTGTCCGGAGTCTGGCTGTACGAGCGCAAGGGCCGCAGCGAGGCGGCGCTGGCAGCCGTGGCAAGCGCCATCTCCGGCCTCTACGCAACGCTTCTGGTCGGGACGCAGGTATATGACCTGATCCCCTCGGAGGTCGGCCTCGCCGGCGCCGGTTTGGTCGGAGTCGTCGGCGGGGCGCTTGCGATCCGCTGGAAATCGACGGTCGTCGGCGCGATCGGGATCCTCGGCGCGCTGCTGGCGCCGGTCCTGGTGGGCGCAGGGACCTCCGGGCTCTCTCTCGCCTTCATGGCGATAGCCCTGATCGCGGCTGTCGGGGTTCTGCTCTGGCAGAAATGGGACTGGCTCGCGCTCGGCGCCTTCACGGTCTCCGCACCGCAGCTCGGCATCTGGGCGATGGAGAACTACCACGAGCAGCTACCGCTCACGCTGGGCGTGCTGGTCGGGTTCTGGGCGCTCTACGTAGTTGCCGCGATCGGCTACGAGCTGCGGGCCAGGACCCCGGACGAACCTCCGCTCACGTCCTGGCTCCTGCTGTTCGCAAACATCGTGTTGATCGCCGGCGCCGGTTTCTTCGCCCTCACCGAAACCGGCCACCCGAGTGCCGCCGTCGCGTGGCTCCTGGGCCTGGCAGCCGGCCACATCCTGCTTGGGTCTGCCGTGCTCCGCCAGGCGGTCAACCGCGAGATCGGGATGCTGCTGATCGCGGCCGGGCTGGGAATCTCGGCTATCGGCTTCGCCGACGCGGTCGACGGCCCCGCCCTCGTATTCGGCTGGGCAATCCAGGCCGTCGTGCTCGCCTACCTGGCGACCCGGGCAAGCAAAGACGCCAAGCCCTACGGATCGAATGCCGACCGCCTTCTGCTCGGGGCGGGTGCGTTCCTCGGTCTCGCCCTCGGCCATGTCGTCGCCTTCGAAGCGCCGCCCACCGCGATCCTGAACGGGGTCGACAGTCTCGGCACCGCACTTGCCGGACTCGGGGTGTGCGCCGCCGCGGCGCTCTACGGCCGGTTCGCCCTGCGCGACTTCGATCCCCTCGTCGCCCAGGTCTGCGAGGCGATCGCTGCCGTCACGCTCGTCTACCTCGCCTCGGTCGGGATCGTCGACACGATCGGCGTCACCGACTCCGGGGAGTCCCGGCAGATCGGCCAGGTCGTGCTTTCGGCGTTCTGGGCGCTGACCGGCCTCGGGGCGGTCGTCTACGGGCTGATGCGGGATTCCAAGCGCCTCCGACTCGGCGGCCTGGGCCTGCTCGCGCTCGCCGTGACCAAGGTCTACACCTACGACCTCGCCGAGCTGGACGATCTCTCGCGTGTGCTCTCGTTCGTCGCGCTCGGACTGCTCTTGCTGGTCGGCGCCTTCGCCTACCAGCGGATTCAGATCGGCGTGGGAGACGGCGAGCGGGAGACGGCTCGATGAGGGCCTTGATCGCCGCTTTCGCCCTTCTCGCTCCGCTCGCGGCCGGCGCCCAGTCGGCCGCCGCGGACGAGGTCGACCGTGGCCAATTCCGTTATTCGCAGCCGCTCGTCGCGGACCCGGGCGGAGCACCCGTCCTGGTTGAGCCCAACGGTCCGCTCTTCGCGCACTCGCTTCCGGGCTTCGCCGATCTGCGGATCGTGGACGACCGCGGACACGAGGTGGCGTGGCGCCAGCCTCCGCGTGGACGGAGTGCCCGGCCCACCCCAGTGCCGGTCCTGAACAGCGGCCGCCAAGGCCGCTTCGCCGTCGCCCTCCTCGACCTCGGGCCACAGCGGAGCATCCGGGATCGAGTAGCGCTCGAGACGCCCGACCGGGACTTCGTCGGTCGGGCGGTGGTCCTCGGCGCCGACGATCGCGACGGTCCGTTCACGCAGCTCTCGGCGACCGGGATCTACGACGTCGGCGGGGCGCAGCCGGCGCGAAGCACCGTCGCCGTCTTCCCGCCGAGCGACTTCCGGTACCTGCTCGTAAGAGTCACCGGCGTCAGCCGTGTCACCGGGGCGAGTGTGTCCGGGACGAGCGAGCGGCCGCCGCTCTTGCGGCGCTCTGTCAGGTCGGTATCGCAGCGCCGGCGCGGGACGCGCACTGTTGTAACCCTCGATCTCGGCTACCGCAACGTTCCGGTCGACGAGCTGCGAATCGCCGCCGGAACCGCACGCTACGAGCGCCCAGTGACGATCATCGTCTCGAACTCTCAACACCGGTTCGTGCCGCTGGCGGCCGCCCGGATCTTCCGCTTCCCTGGATCCGACTCAGCACCGATCCCAATCGGTGCGCGTCACCGATACATCCGGATTGAAATCGACAACGGCGACGACCCACCGCTGCACGACATCGAAGTCTCGGCCTGGAGCCACCCACGCGCCCTCCTGCTCGAGGGCGGCCACCCACTCCCCTACACCGCCTACTACGGAAGCCCGCTTGCGAACGCCCCCAGCTACGATTTAGCGCGCCTCCCGGCGGATGCCCTCGGACTCGAGCGCGTCGTGCGCGGTCAACTCGGTCCCGAGCACGAGAACACCGCGTTCGAACCCCCACCGGACACCCGCTCGTTCGCCGCGCGCAATCCCGAGCTCGTCACCGGCTCTCTCGCCCTTGCGGCTCTCGCCGTGGGCGCGGTCGGCCTGCTTGCGCTGAGAAAACGGACCTGAGTCCCCGTGGCACGGCGCGCTACATCGAACCCCTACACAGCCCGCTCCGTCACCCGAAGGCCTTATGCGCCACGCATGAGGCTGGCGTGGTACTCGGCAGGTATGAAGAAACTAAGCTGCAGGGCACATTGAACGGTCTCGACTTCAGCCGAATCTCAGACGGCTCGACCCTGGACTCCGCCACCGAGCCCCGCCGGATCTTCTCGGCCCTTCCCTCGAAAGAACGGAAATACAACTATCCGAGGGATGTGCAGAGCGAAGTCTGGGAGCGGTGGCACGAGCGTCGCGCCGAGCGCGACCTGGTGATCAAACTGAATACCGGGAGTGGCAAGACCGTGGTCGGGCTGATCGCCCTCAAGTCCTGCCTTAACGAGGGAATCGGGCCGGTCGCCTACATCACTCCGGACAAACCGCTCACGGGGCAGGTGATAAGCGAGGCCCGGGGTCTGGGCCTCGAGTTCACCGACGACCCGGAGTCGCCGCGCTTCCTGCAGGGCCGGGAGATCCTGATCGCAAACGTGTACAAGCTCTTCAACGGCCTTTCCAAGTTCGGCGTCAAAGGTGGCCGGCGAGAGCCGACCAAAATGGGGGCAGTCCTGATCGACGACGCCCACGCCTGCCTCGCCACCGTTGATGAGCAGTACACGCTCACGATCCCCCAGGAGCACGCCGCCTACGACCGAATCTTCGAGCTGTTTACCGCTGACCTCACCTTGCAGTCCCACCCGGGCTTCCTCAAAGTCGAGGGCGGCGACCCCGGGGTCGTGCTGCCGATCCCGTTCTGGGCGTGGGCTGACAAGCAGAAGCAGGTGATGACGATCCTCCATCAGTACCGCGAAGACGATGAGCTGCTCTTTTCGTGGCCGCTACTCGCCGACTCGCTGCCCCTCTGCCGAGCCGCAGTCTCCGCCGAGGCGATCGAGATCGCTCCGGCCTGCCCGCCCATCGACATGATCCCAAGCTTCGACCGTGCCCAGCGTCGCCTGTACCTGACCGCGACGCTGTCCGACGACAGCGTCCTGGTCACCCATTTCGGGGCCAACCCGGACAGCATCCGGACCCCGATCACGCCGCGGACCGCAAACGACCTCGGCGACCGCATGATCCTCACCCCCCTGCAGACGTTCCCCGACTGCGATGAGGAATGGATTAGGGACTTCGCCGCGGAGAAGGCGAAGACACACAACGTCGTCGTGATCGTCCCGTCGATCCGCCGGGCTGCCGCCTGGGAGGATGTGGCCCAGG
The DNA here is from genome assembly GCA_036376895.1 of Solirubrobacterales bacterium. Lineage (GTDB taxonomy): Bacteria > Actinomycetota > Thermoleophilia > Solirubrobacterales > 70-9 > VAYN01. The sequence goes on along the minus strand of DASUZL010000010.1, from coordinate 102,672 downwards.
GTGTGCATAGAGCCGGCACCCTGCAGGGCGCGCTTGAGGAGCTGCGGGCCGGGCACGTCGGCCTGGTCGTGCTGGTCAACAAGTACGACGGGATCGACCTTCCAGAGGACGCTTGTCATCTTCTCGTCCTCGACGGCCTACCGGAGGCGCTGGGCACGCTCGACCGCCTCGAAATGGAAGCCCTCGAAAACAGCGACGCGCTGCTTGCCCGTCAGGTCCAGCGGATCGAGCAGGGGATGGGGCGTGGGGTTCGCTCGAATGACGACTTCTGCGTCGTCCTGCTGCTCGGCAGGAAACTCACCGCGCGTCTCTATCCGGCCGCCGCCAGGGAGAAGTTCAGTCCCGCAACCAGAGCCCAGCTGGACCTTTCTGATCGCGTCGCAGAGATGCTGAACGGCCAGCCGGTCGAGGAGCTCGAGGCAGTCGTCGACCAGTGTCTGAGCCGGGACCCCGACTGGATCAAGGCCAGCCGCGCCGCTCTCGACGGGGTCACCTATCCGGAGACCAGCGAGATCACGCCCTTCGCGCAGGCCCAGCGCGCGGCCTTCGAACTCGCCGCCGCCGAGCGCTTTCCGGAGGCGGCGAAGCGCCTGCAAGATGTGACCAACGAAGTTGGAGATCCCCTCCTTAGGGGCCTGCTGAAGCAGGAAGCCGCCAGCTACACGCACCGCTTCGATCCGGTCAAAGCCCAGAAGATGCAAACTTCAGCCTTCACGGACAACCGCAGTCTGACCCGGCCCCGCCACTCGATGCAGTACTCCCGTCTCGGCTCGACGACCAGCTCCCAGTCGCAGGCCGCGGTGGACTACCTCGCGGAGCATTACGACCATCCCGCCGCACTGCTCGTCGGGGTCGGGGCGCTGCGAGAACAGCTCACGCCCAACCCCGACCCAACCAGCGTCCCGGGATTCGAGCAGGGGGTGCTCGACTTGGGCCGGCATCTCGGGCTCACCGGCCAGCGTCCCGAGCGCGACGCCGGTCGCGGCCCAGACGTTCTCTGGAGCCTCGGCAACCAGTCGTATCTTGTGATCGAGTGCAAGAGCGGGTCGGAGCAAACCGAGATCGGCAAGGGCGACATGGCCCAGCTCTCACAGGCGATCGACTGGTTCGAGGAGACATACGACCAGACGAGCAACGCAGTGCCCGTCCTGATCCACCCGAGTCACCAGCTTGAACACAAGGCGAGCGCCCGGACGGGAACCCGGATTCTCGCTTTCGAGAAGCTGACAGGACTTCTCAGCGCCCTGGAAACCCTCGCAACCGCCGTCGGCACCTGCGAGCCGTTTCTCGACCCGAAGGTTCTCCAAGAGCGGCTCACGGCGCTCCACTTGAACGCCGCTGCGATCGTCGATCACTGGACCATCGAGCCCCGCAAGCGCCGGTGACGTCCTCCCGATCTTCGCGATGGGGCGGGAAGGACTCGAACCTTCGACCGACGGATTATGAGTCCGCTGCTCTAACCAACTGAGCTACCGCCCCTCCGTTCGCAGTTATCCACCGCATGCGGCCGAAAGTGCGAACGCAGGCGAGGGTACCGCGGGAACGCGGGGTCAGGCGCTGAAGAGCTGGGCGAGGGAGCGGCCGACGTCGGGGGGCTCTTCCTCGCCGCGGGCGGCTGCTGCGGCGCCCTCGGCCAGGGCCTTGGCGGCGTCGGCTATTTGGTGGTCGCGGCCACCGCGGATCGAGCCGGTCTTCTTGGCTTCGGCCAGGTCGGACTCCATCAGGCCGGCGAGCTCGGCGAGGCGGCGGAGGCCGACTACGCCGGCGGTTCCGCGGAGGGCGTGGGCTTCGGCCCGCATCGTCTCGAAGTCGGTCGTCTCGGTGGCGAGGCCGGCGGCGATTACGTCGCAGCGGCGGCGCGCCTCCTCGGCGAAGGACTCCAGCAGCTCGGTGTCGTCGGGGGCGGCTTTCTCGGCTTTGTCGCTCATCCTTCAGCCACCGCCTTCTGCAGCACTTCGTCCATCAGTTCGAGCCCGAAGGCGCCCTCGACCGCCGAGCTGATCACACCCTTGCTGTTGATCGTGAATAGCCATGGCTCAGTCGGCAGTTTGTACGTGCGCACCTGCGGTCGTACTTTGGTACCCGGTTCGTTGTTTTCCCAGATCTCCATATGGATGAAGGCAGCCTCGTCTCCTGATTCCTGCTTCGCCTGCTCGGCCACGTCGACGACGGGGCCGCACACCCGACTTTCGCAGAACTGGGGGGTCGCAAACAAGAGCACGATCGGTTCTTTGCCGAGCGCATCCGCGTAATCCACCTTGTTCTGGGTGTCCGGCGGGATCCTGGTGGTGATCTTCGAGAGGTCGCCGCCGACTTCGTCCGCCGTCGGCGTGTGCATCTTCGGGGCCGGGTCGCCGGGCCGCGGGATGCCGGAGAATTCGCCGACCACGGCGCTAGGCAGCAGGGTCGCGGTCAGTTCGTCCCCCTGCTTGATCAGGGCCGCGATCCGCCACTCGCCGTTGCTGGGGAAGTTGATCTGGGTCGAGTAGGCGACGGTCGCCGCGTCGGGGTCATCGGTCGTCGTCTGGGCGCGGAAGGCGGGCTGGGTGGCGATGCTTTCGATCTTCGCCGGGAACGGGCCGATCGCCGGCTCTTCCAGGGCGTTCGCTTCGGCCTGCGCTTCCGCCCCTTTGCTGCCCGGTGCGGACTTGCCCTTCTTCGCGCCCGGCTTGCCTTTCGGGACCTTGGCGAAGTAGAGCGCCACTTCCGCGTCGGGGACCTGCGTACGGTCGCGTTCGAAGACGCCGAACGGGTAGCGGTTTTCGCCTTTGTAGAAGACCATCGCGGCCGGCGAGACGACCAGTTCCGAGCGCGCGTCGGCGAATTTCAGGACTTCCTCCAGACTGCGGCCATGGGGCGTCGGGAAAGCGCTCTTCGGCGGCGCCGGACGGCTTTCGACAGGGCCCGAGCTGGCGGTCGAGCTGGAGGAGTCGGAATCGCCGCCGCAGCCGGCCAGAAGGGCGACCGCAAGCAGGCAGGCTAAAGCTGGGGCGAGGCGGGTGGCACGCATCGGCGGCATGTTCTCAGAGTCGCCGCGGCCGTTGCTGCCCGGGGCGCTCAGGCGAATCGATCTATAGGCTGGCCGCGTCGTCGAAACGGAGGAGTGGGAATGGCGGACAAAGCGGCTTTGGTGACGGGTGGTTCCGGCGGGATCGGGCTGGCCATCGCCCGCACGCTCGGCGAGGAGGGCTACGCGCTGACCCTCTCGGCCCGGCGCCCGGACAAACTCGAGGAGCAGGTGCAGGGGCTGCGCGACGACGGTTTCGAGGTCCTCACCGTCCCTGCCAACGTCAACGAGGAGGACGAGCTGCTCTCCGTCTTCGCCGCCCACAAGGAGCGCTACGGCCGCCTCGACGCCCTCGTCAACAACGCCGGGGTCGGGATCGGCGCGCCGATGCACGAAATCCAGACCAAGCACCTCGACATGCAGCTTGGGATCAACCTGCGCTCGCTGATCGTCGCCACCCGCGAGGGCCTGCCGCTGCTGCGCGAAGCCGGCGCCGAGCACCACAAGGCGCTGCTGGTCAACACCGCCTCGATCGCCGGCAAAGCCGGCCAGCCCTTCCTCTCCGTCTACGCCGCGACCAAGGCCGCGGTGATCAACTTCACCCAGTCGACCGCCCGCGAGACCAGCGGCAACGGCATCCAGTGCACCGCCCTGGCGCCGGGCTTCGTCGACACCGCGATGACCGACTTCGTCAAGGGACAGGTCCCGGCCGAGGAAATGATCCAGCCCTCGGACATCGGCGAGGCGGTGCGACTCCTGGTCCACCTCTCCCCCAACTGTCACATTCCCGAGATCGTGTTCAATCGCGACGGCGAAGGCCCTGACGCTCCCTGACCAACCGCTGCGGGTACTAGTCGCCGCCTTCGGCGACCCTGGCCACGTCTTTCCGGCGATCGCGCTGGGGCGGGCGCTGTCGCAGCGGGGACACGAGGTCGTGGTCGAGACCTGGGAGGAGCGGCGCGCCGCGGTCGAGGGCGCCGGGCTGGGCTTCGCAGCGGCCGAGGAATACCAGATGTTCCCGCCGCCCGAACCCGATTCGGAGGACGGCCTGCACGCGGCCGAGGCCGCCCGGGCGCTGCTGCCGCTGCTGGAACGGATGCGCCCGCACGTCGCCGTCAGCGACATCCTCACCCTCGCCCCCGCCCTCGCCGCCGAGAAGGCCGGGGTGCCGCTGGCCACCCTCGTCCCCCACATCTACCCCGTGGTAGAGCCGGGACAGCCGTTCTTCGCGATCGGGCTGCGCTCGCCGCGCACGCCGCTCGGCCGCGCCGTCTGGCGCGGCGGACAGCGAGCGCTGAACGTCGGCCTCGAGCACGGCCGCCGCGACCTCAACCTGCAGCGCCAGCGCCTCGGGCTTCCCGCAATCGAGGGCTTCCACGGCGGCATCAGCTCCGAGCTGGCCCTGGTCGGGACCTTCCCCCAGCTCGAGTACCCGCGCGAGTGGCCGGCCGGGGTCGAGGTGACTGGACCGATGACCTTCGAGATCCCGCACCCGGAGATCGAGCTGCCGCCCGGGGACGCGCCGCTGGTCCTGGTCGCCCCCAGCACCGCCCACGACTCCGAGAACCACCTTGTCCGCGCCGCCCTGGCGGCGCTGGCCGAGGAGCCGGTGCGCGTGGTGGCGACCACCAACCGGGTGCGCCCGCAGCGGCCGATCGAGGTCCCCGCCAACGCCGTCCTCGTCGAGTGGCTGAGCTACTCGCAGCTGATGCCCGCCGCCTCGCTGGTGATCTCCCACGGCGGTCACGGCACCGTCGCCCGCGCCCTCGGCGTCGGCACCCCGGTCCTGATCAGCCCGATCACCGGCGACATGAGCGAGACCGCGATGCGGGTCAACTGGGCCGGCGCCGGGCTCTCGGTGCCCTGGCGGCTATGCCGGCCCGCGGCGCTGCGCTGGACGACGCGGCGCTTGCTCGCCGACCGCAGATTCACCACCCGGGCCGAGGAGATCGCGGCCTGGGGGCGGGAGAACGACGGCGCCCGGCGCGGCGCCGAGCTGGTCGAGCGGCTGGCCCTGCGGCACGCCAGCCTCTGAACAAAACTGCGGGTTGTACTCCGGGGGTGGGACTCGAACCCACAACCCTTCGATTAACAGTCGAATGCTCTGCCGATTGAGCTACCCCGGACCGGCGGTCCGGCGCAACGTCCGGCCCGCCCGGAATGTACCGACTCAGGTCTCGACGCGCTGGGTGTGAGCGATCCGCTCGACCAGGGCGGCGCGTTCGCGGCTGAGCGCGGCCCGGCGCTCGTAGTCGCCGCGCTCACCGGCTGCGGCCAGCTCGTCTTCGAGCCGGCGCTGCTCCAGCAGCAGGAAGTTGAGCTCCATCGCCTCGCGCGAGGCCGGCTGGTCTGAGGCGAGCATCACCAGCTCGGCGATCAGCCCGGCCAGCTCGGCGTCGTCGTGAGGCAAGTTCGAGGCGGGGTCATCCGGGTGCTTGCGCAGCCAGCCGAGGGCGCGCATGCCCATCGGCGAGAGGTGGGCGTCGGTGAGCTGGCCGAGGAACTCGGCGCCGTCGTCGGGCAGCTTGATGCACATCGCCAGCAGCGCCCGCTCGCGGCGTTCGCGCGAGGTCAGCTCCGCCTGGCGCCGCGGTGGCGGGGCCGGCTCGCCGCCGCTGCTGCGGCGCTCACTTCCGGGGCCGGGCTCGGGCTCGCCGCCGCTCGCCGGCGTCGCCGCCACCACCCGTCCCATCACCATCGCCGGCTCCAAGTCGAGTCGTTCGGCGATCCGCCGCACCAGCTCGTCGCGGCTGACCGACTCCCCCATCCCGGCCAGCACCGGCGCCACCTCGCCCAGCGCCCGGTCGCGGTCGGCGGGCGAGGCGACATCGGTCGCATCGAGCACCAGCCCGACCTGGAACTCGGCCAGCTCCGCCGCCCCCGAGACGAGGCCGCGGAAGCGCTCGTCCCCGCCCTCGGCGGCCAGCATCTCGGCCGGGTCCTCCCCAGCCGGCATCGCCGCCACCCGCAGTCGCATCCGCCTGCCGGCGGCGACGCGCTGGGCCCGCAGCATCGCCTCCTGGCCGGCGGAGTCGGCGTCGAGCGCCAGCACCACCTCCTCGACCATGCCCGAGAGCGCCGCCACCTGCTCGCCGGTGATCGCCGTCCCCATCACCCCGACGGCCTCCTCGACCCCGGCCTGGTGCAGGGCAAGGACGTCGGTGTAGCCCTCGACCACGACCGCCCGCGCCGCCTTCGCGATCGCGCCTTTAGCCCGGTCGACGCCGTAGAGCATCTGGCTCTTGTGGAAGAAGTCGGTCTCCGCCGTGTTCACGTACTTGGCGCCCTGGTCGGAGCGCATCGCGCGGCCGCCGAAGCCGAGCGTGCGGCCGCGGCGGTCGCGGATCGGGAACATGATCCGGGCCCGGAAGCGGTCGTACTCGCCACCGCTGCGGCCCTTCTGCGCCAGCCCGACCCCGCGCAGCTCGGCGACGCTGAACCCGGCCTGCTGGCCGCGGACGAGGATCTTGTCCCAGGCGCTGGGCGCGAAGCCGACGCCGAAGTCCCGCAGCACCTGCTCCCCCAGCCCGCGCTCGGCCAGGTACTCGCGCGCTTTCTCGGCCTCCTGGGACTCCCAGAGGTAGTTGGCGTAATAGGAGGCGGTCCGCTCCAGCAATTGCTCGAGTCGGCGCCGCTGCTGGCGCTTGGCCTCCGCCCGCGGATCCTCCTGCTCGCGCTCCAGCTCGACCCCGTAGCGGTCGGCCAGGACCTCGACCGCCTCGGCGAAGCCCAGCCCCTCCTTCTCTTCGACGAACTTGATCACGTCGCCGCCGACCCCGCAGCCGAAGCAGTGGTAGAGCTTTTCCTGCGGCTCGACCGAGAATGACGGCGTCCGCTCCTCGTGGAAGGGGCAGAGCCCGACCATCCGCGCGCCCTGGCGGCGCAGGTCGGTATGGGCGGAGATCACCTCGACGATGTCCGCCGCCTGCTTCACTCGCTCGAGGCTGTCGGGGGAGATCAGCGCCATCAGAAACGCGACTCCTCGGGGATCGTCAGCTCCGCGAACTTGGCGATGCAGTAGCGGTCGGTCATCCCGGCGATGTAGTCGGCGACGCGCTGGCACTCGCTCGCCGCGGGGTCGCGGCGCGGCACCTCGTCGGGGTTGGCGAGGTAGTGGTCGAGCAGGCCGCGCATCGCCCGTTCGACCCGGTCGTGCTCACGCCGCGCCTCCGGCCCGAGGTAGACGCGGTCGAACATGAACTTGCGCAGCCGCAGCATCGCCCCGCCCACCTCCGGGCTCTGGACGATGTCCCCAGCCCCGGCCGAGCAGTCGACGATGTCGCGGACCAGGGTGTCGATCCGCAGCGACCCGGTCGGCCCCAGCATCTCGATCTCCGCCGTCGGCAGGTCCTCCTGGCGCAGGATCCCGGCCCGGAGGGCGTCGTCGATGTCGTGGTTGATGTAGGCGACGCGGTCGACCAGCTTGACGATCCGGCCCTCCAGCGTCGCCGGCTTGTTCGGCCCGGTGTGGTTGAGGATGCCGTCGCGCACCTGCTCGGTCAGGTTGAGGCCGTGGCCGTCGCGCTCCAGCACCTCGACCACCCGCAGCGAGTGCTCGTTGTGGCGGAAGCCGGCGCCGCAGCGCTCGCGCAGGGCCGCGTCGAGGGTCTGCTCGCCGGCGTGGCCGAAGGGCGGGTGGCCGAGGTCATGGCCGAGCCCGATCGCCTCGGTCAGGTCCTCGTTCAGCCGCAGCGCCCGGGCGACGGTGCGGGCAATCCCGCAGGCCTCGAGCGTGTGCGTGAGGCGGGTCCGGTAATGGTCGCCCTCGGGGGCGACGAAGACCTGGGTCTTGTGCTTGAGCCGGCGGAAGGACTTGGAGTGGACGATGCGGTCGCGGTCGCGCTGGAACGGCGTCCGCAGCGGGCTGTCGAGCTCAGGGACCGCGCGCCGCGCCGGATAGGACCGGGTCGCCTCCTCGGCGAGGAACTCGTCCTCGAAAGCGCGAATCCGGTCCTCGAAGGTGGCGGTGGCGGGCACGCTTCGATCATAAGCGGGCGAGAGATTCGAACCCGGGGTCTACGCCGCAGCGCGAAGCTGAACGTGCGCATGGTGCTCCAAGGTCTCGTTGACGGCGCGCTCGACCTGGCGCAGCGCCAGCGGCTCCGCTTCCGGCGCCTCGGCCAGCGGCTTCGCCAGCGCCTCGACCATGAACCGGTGCGCTTCCTCGGAGAGCTCGAAGGAGCCTGCCTCGCAACTGGCGCAGACCACGCCGCCGGCGGCGCCGGAGAACCCGGCCAGGTGCTCGGCCTCACCGCAGCGGGTGCAGGAGGCGAGCTCGGGCGCGAACCCCGCCACCAGGGCCAGCTTCAGCCGGAACGAGAGCGCCGCTTCGAGCTCGGCGCCGCGCGGCTCCGCCGGGTCGTCGAGCAGGGCCAGGTAGCGGCAGAGCAGGTTGTAGGCGGGCGGGTTGGCCTCTTCGGAGTCGAGCAGGCGCAGGACCGCGTCGCAAGCGCGGGCGCCGGCGGTCAGCGCCGGGCCGGAGGAGCGCAGCCGCGGGTAGCCGTCCAGCGTGGTCACCCCGGTCACCGTCAGCAGGTCGCTGCGGCCTTCGTGCAGGATCAGGTCGAGGCGGAAGAACGGCTCCAGTCGCCCGCCGAAGCGCGAGCGCGGTTTGCGCGCCCCCTTCGCGATCGCCCCCAGCCGTCCCCGCTGCTTCGAGTAAAGGTGGAGGATCCGGTCCGCCTCCCCGTAACGGATGCTTCGGAGGACGACCGCCTCGGTCTTGACCGTGGTTCCGGACACGTCACCAAAGGTGACCGACGGACCGGACATGTCGACTTATTCGGCTATATGCCGAGAAAGTCGCCAATCAGCGTCGCCGGCGCGGTTTGCGACGCAGCCGCACCTGGCAATTCGGGCAGAAGTACGTCGAGCGGCCGCCGACGACGATGCGGACGATCTCACCGCCGCAGGACGGGCACGGCTCCCCCTCGCGGGTGTGGACGAGGAACTCGTCCTGCATCGTCCCTTTCTCGCCGCGGCCGTCGCGGTAGTCGTCGATCGAGGCGCCGCCGCCATCGATCCCCGCTTCCAGCGCCGCGACAACCGCGTCGCGCAGCGCCTGCAGGTGCTCGGGCTTCATCGAGCCGGTGGGGCTGAGTGGGTGCAAGCGAGCGCGGTAGAGCGCCTCGTCGGCGTAGATGTTGCCGACCCCGGCGATGCCTTTCTGGTCGAGCAGGAAGGACTTCAGCGGCGCCGTGCGCCCGGCCGCCATCTCCCCCAGCGCCTCCGGCGTGAACTCGTCGGAGAGCGGCTCGATCCCGACCCGACCCGCGAACCGTCCCTCGAGGTCGCCGTCGTCGATCAAGAAGGCCTCGCCGAAGCGGCGCGGGTCGGTGAACCAGAGTTCACGGCCGTCGTCGAGCACGAAGCGGGCGCGCAGGTGGCGGGCCGAGGTCGAGCGCTCACCCTCGTACAGCCGCCGCCCCTCGGAGGGGTCGAGCATCTCCTCGCCCTCGACCAGGATCAGGTTGCCGGTCATCCGCAGGTGCATGACCAGGGTGCGGGCGCCGTCGAGCGCCAGCAGCAGGTACTTGCCGCGCCGCCCCAACCCCTCGATCGTCGAGCCCTCGACCGCCTTGCTCAGCCGCCTGCCCGGGACCGGCCGCGACCAGCGCTCGTCCAGCACTTCCAGCGCCTCGATCCGCCGCCCTTCGATCTCCGGCTCCAGCTGCCGACAGACGGTCTCCACCTCGGGCAGCTCGGGCATCCCCCAGTTCTACCCAAGTCGACGTGTCTGACGTTCCCCGCCAAATGTGGCGGGAAAAGTCAGACACCCCCGTTGGGAGGCGGGATCAGTCTTCGCTGGCGCGCGGGTGCGCCTGGAAGTAGACCTCTTTGAGGCGGTCGCCCGAGAGGTGCGTGTACATCTGGGTGGTGGCGATGTCGGCGTGGCCGAGCATCTCCTGCACGGCGCGCAGGTCGCAGCCGCCGGCCAAGAGGTGGGTGGCAAAGGAGTGGCGCAGGGTGTGCGGGCTCATGCGGCCTTCGAGCCCGGCGGCGCGGGCGTGGCGCTGGACGATCTTGTAGAGCCCCTGGCGGGTCAGCGGCCCACCGCGGAAGTTGACGAACAGCTTCACCTCGTGGCGCTCGCCGATCAGCTGCGGGCGGCCGCCGCGCAGGTACCCGGAGATCGCCGCGATCGCCTGGCGGCCCAGCGGCACCAGCCGCTCCTTCGAGCCCTTGCCGCGCGCCCGCAGCAGACCCTCGCGCAGGTCGACGTCGGCCATCTCCAGCCCGATCGTCTCCGAGGCCCGCAGTCCGCACGCGTACATCACCTCCAGCAGCGCCCGGTCGCGCAGCGCCGTCGGCTCGCTGCCGCGCGGCGAGGCGAGCAGGTTCTGGACCTCGGCGTAGTTGAGGACCTGGGGAAGCTTCTTGGCCCGGCGCGGGGCGCTGAGGGCTGCGGTCGGGTCGTCCCCGATCAGCTCGTCGCGGCGCAGGTGCTTGTAGAAGGAGCGCAGGCAAGCGGCCTTGCGGTTGATCGTCGAGGCGGAAACGGCGGGCCGCCCCTCCCCGGTCGCCAGCACCGCGAGAAAATCGGCGACGTCGGCGGGACCGACCCGCAGCGCGTCGAGCTCGTGCTCGGAGAGGTATTCGCCGTACTGCAGCAGGTCGGTGCGGTAGGCGTTGAGGGTGTTGCGCGAGAGACCGCGCTCCAGCTCCAGGTAGGAGAGGAAGTCGAGGACCAGGCCCTCGAAGCGGGCGTCGGCGCCGGGGGACGCGGGCGCGGACGAGGGCGCAGGTTTGATCGCGACTGCCACAAGGGTTGGTTCGCGTTGAGGGGGCGCACCCCTTTGACCGCAAGGGACCGTGCGCTACTCGACGAGCAAGCGGCCTGCCGCGAGGGGAGCTGCGAAGAAGAGGGGGTCTTGCTGGAGGGTGCGGCCCATGGTCGTGCTCGGCAGGCCCGAGGCGGCGTAGGCGGCCAGATCCGCCGGGGCTTCGTGGGGCTGGTGGCGGGGGGCGAACGAGCGGAGTTCTTCGAGGGCCTGCCCGCCGCGTTCCAGGTCGGGGGTGGCTGGCGCCGCGATGGTGACTGAGGCCAAGAGGAGTTCCAGGACGGTGTGGGTGTGGTGGCTGAGGGCTTGGTGGCGGTCTCGGGGATCTGAAGAAGAGAGGCGTGGAGAGAGGATCGTCGGGAGGTTTAGGGAGAGGGACGCGTGGGCGCTGTCTAGGGCGGCGACGCCGCCGTGGCCGAACTCGGTGTTGGAGCCGATGATGCCGGGGCCCGGGCCGGCGAGGATTGCGTCCCAGCCGAGGCGGTTGGCGGCCGCATCGAGGGCGCCGACGGTGCTGAGTGCCTCGTACTCGCCGCCGTAGGCCGGAGCGGCGGTGATGTGGCCGCAGAGCAGGCCGCGCTCGCGCAGCTCGGTGACGTCGCGAGAGAGCGAGCCCGGCAGGGCGCCGCCCGCCGTCTGCACGTACCCGGCCCGCAACCCTGGTGCGGCCTCGGCCGCCGCCCAAGCCGCGGGCGCCAGGTGCCCATGCAGGGGCAGGACCAGGACCGGGACCCCGTCCCCCAAAGTTGGGGCGACTTTTGGGCGTATAGCGCCCATTTCTCGCCCCGTTTTTTCCTCCACCGGCTCCACAGCATGCTGCAGTGAGCTGTAGTTGAGCTTGATCACGTGCTCGTCGCCCGCCGCGCGGGACTCCAGGCCCCGCGTCAAATTGACGTGGACGACGTCGAAGCCGCCGGAGCCAAGCCCTAGATCGAGGGCAGCGACGTTGACGACTACCTCGTCGCCCTCGCGCATCTCCCCCAGCAGCACCTTGTCGGCCCAGGCCGGGCGGCGCTCGCCGGCGACCTCGACCAGCAGCGGATCCTCGGAGACGACGGTGCCGCGGCGCAGCTCGAGGCGGCCGCTCACGCCTCGCCCGCGCCGGCCCGGTCCGCCCCGCCCGCAGCCGCCGCGGCGACGATCCCTTCGCAGACCTCGAGCATCTTCGCCAGGTTCGCCGCCGGGACCATCTCGTCGGAGGTGTGGACGGCGTCGGTGCCGTTGGAGAGGAGGACGCAGTCGTAGTCGTCGCGGCGGAAGGCGTTGGCGTCGCTGCCGCCGCCGATCGCGACCCGCGCCGGCTCCAGCCCCGCCCCGCGCAGGCCCGCTTCGGCGAAGCCGAGCGCCTCCGAGGTCGACGGCACTTCGTAGCCACGGAACAGCTCTTCGATCCGCACGTCGACGTCGCAGCCGTGCTCGCTGGCGCCCCAGGCGCAGGCCTCGGAGATCTTGCCGGCGACCTCGGCCGCGCGCGCCGCGTCGAGGCTGCGCGCCTCGGCGTGGATGCCGCAGTGGCCGGGGACGACGTTGCCCGAGGTGCCGCCGGAGATCAGGCCGACGTTGGCGGTCGTGCCCTCGTCGAGGCGGCCGAGCTCCATGCGGTGGATCGCCGCAGCGGCGGCGGCGATCGCGCTGGAGCCGTCCTCGGGCCGGATCCCCGCGTGGGCCTCGACCCCGGCGAAGTCGGCGAGGATCTTCTGCTGGGTCGGCGTCTGCACGATCACCTCGCCGACCGGCCCGGCGTGATCGAGGACGAAACCCTGGCGCGAGCGCAGCGAGCCGACGTCGAACGCTTTCGCGCCGCGCAGCCCCTGCTCCTCGGCAACCGTCAGCACCAGCTCGATCCCGATCGGCGGCGGCGAGGACGCGTGGCGCGCAATCAGCTCCATGAAGACGGCAACCGCGGCCTTGTTGTCGGCGCCGAGGATCGTGTCGCCGCGGCTGCGGAAGACGCCTTCGTCGTCGATCACCTCGACCCGCCCGCGGTGCGGCACGGTGTCGAGGTGGGCGCAGAACATCACCCACTCGTCGCGCTGCCCCGGCAGCCGCGCCAGCAGATTGCCGGCTCCCGCTTCGGCCGGGCCGGCGGCGTCGTCCTCACTGACCTCCAGCCCCAGCGCCCGCAGTTCGGCCGCGACCGTGTCGGCGACCTCGCGCTCCTCCCCCGTGGGACTGCGGATCTCGCAGAGCCGGACGAAGGTCTCGTAGAGCCTCTCCACGACCGCAAGGCTAGCCGGAGTGAGCCCCGCCGCGCGTCAGGCGGAGCGCTGAACGCCGGCGTCCGGCTCGCCGACCTGCTCGGCGGGCTCCTCAGCCGACTCCAGCTCGCCGCCATCGGCCGGGCGCCGGCCGGCGTGACTGGCCGCAGCGCCGACGAACTCACGGAAGAGCGGCTCGGGCCGGTTGGGCCGGGAGTTGAACTCCGGGTGGTACTGAGAGGCGACGAAGAAGGGGTGGTCGGGCAGCTCGACCATCTCGACCAGGCGCTCGTCCGGCGAGGTGCCGCCGCAGACCAGGCCCTCGTCTTCGAGCCGGCGCCGAAGCTGGTTGTTGACCTCGTAACGGTGGCGGTGGCGCTTGTAGATGACGGCCTCGCCGAAGATCTCCCGCGCTTTCGTGCCCTCGTGCAGTTTCACCGGGTCGGCACCGAGCCGCATCGTTCCGCCCATGTCGGAGACCTCCTTCTGCTCCGGCAGCAGGTCGACGACCGGGAACGGCGTCTCCGGGTCGAACTCGGCCGAGTTGGCGCCCTCCATGCCGCAGACCGTGCGGGCGAACTCGACCACGGCGATCTGCATCCCGAGGCAGATCCCCAGGTAAGGGATCGAGCGCTCGCGGGCGATCCGCGCCGCCGCCACCTTGCCCTCGATGCCGCGCTCGCCGAAGCCGCCGGGAATCAGGATTCCGTCGCAGCCCTCGAGCTCCTCGGGGTCGAAGTTCTCGGAGTCGACCAGCGCGACCTCGACATTGACGCCGTGGTGGAAGCCACCATGCTCGATCGCCTCGATCACCGACTTGTAGGCGTCTTCCAACTGCACGTACTTGCCGACGACGGCGATCTTCACCTCGCCGCTGGCCGAGTCGGCGCGGCGCACCATCGCCTCCCACTCGGCCAGGTCCGGCGTGGGCGCCTCCATCCCGAAGTGGTCGAGGACGAGGTCGTCGGCGCCTTCGGCGCGGAAGACGAGCGGCACCTTGTAGATGTTGTCGACGTCGTGGGCGGAGATCACCGCATCGACCGGAAGGCTGGCGAAGAGGGCGATCTTGCTGCGGATCTCACGGTCGAGGCGGCCTTCGGAGCGGCAGACCAGCGCGTGCGGCTGAATCCCGATCCGGCGCAGCTCGTTGACCGAGTGCTGGGTCGGCTTCGTCTTCAGTTCGCCGGCGTGGCCGACGTAGGGCACCAGCGTCAGGTGGATGAACATCGCCCGCTTCGGGCCGATGTCGGTGTACAGCTGGCGAATCGACTCCAGGAACGGCAGCGACTCGATGTCGCCGACGGTGCCGCCGATCTCGGTGATGACAAAATCGACCGCCTGCGACTCGGCGACGATGAGGATTTTCTGCTTGATCTCGTTGGTGATGTGCGGGATCACCTGCACGGTGGCGCCGAGGTAGTCGCCGCGGCGCTCGCGCCGGATCACCGAGTTGTAGACGGCGCCGGCGGTCACGTTCGAGGCCCGCGAGGTGTTCTCGTCGGTGAAGCGCTCGTAGTGGCCGAGGTCGAGATCGGTCTCCGCCCCGTCCTCCGTGACGAAGACCTCGCCGTGCTGGAACGGGCTCATCGTCCCCGGATCGACGTTGATGTAGGGGTCGAACTTCTGCAGCTGGACCCGGAAACCGCGGGACACGAGGAGGCGACCGATCGAGGCCGCGGCGATCCCCTTGCCGAGAGCCGAGACCACCCCGCCGGTGACGAAGATGAACCGCGTGTCGCCTTTGTTGGTCGGACTCATGCTCTGCCGAGCGAGTCTAGCCAGCGCAGTGGCGGAACCGATTCGATCGTCGCCGAAATAGATCGCATCTCGCCGTAAACGGTGAGCGCCGCGACCGCCGCCAGGGCGATCAGCCGCCCGTCCCCGCCCAAAACGGTGAGCAGCCAGACCCCGGCGATCGCCCCGATCAAGTTCGAGCCGGTGTCCCCCAGCATCGCCTTCTCCCCGAGGGTCAACCAGGCCCCGACCAGAACCGGCCCGACGAAGATCCCCAGCAGCTCGATCGGCGACAGCGTCCAGGCCCCGAGGCAGAGCCCCGCCCCCAGCAGCACCAGAGCCTTCTCCGCCCGCCCCGGCCGCAGGTCGAGGAGGTTGAAGAGATTGGTGGCGAGGACCAACAGGGCGACGTCGGCGACGTAGCGCCAGTCCTCCAGCCCGCGCCCCGAGACCACGTACGCCGCCAGCGCCAGCGCCCCGATCGCCTTGATCGCCCCGGTCGAGAGCCGCCCCTCGCGCAGCGCCCGCCAGTGCCCGCGCCAGCCGCGCGGGGTCGCCGCCGCCTGTCCCTGGCCGAGCGCGTCGTCGAGGAAGCCGAGGAAAGCGATGCCAAGCAGGTAGGGCAGCCAGCGCCGCAGCTCCGGCTCCAGCAGGTCGAGGTCGGCGCGGTCGTCGAAGAAGGCGAGCGGCGCCAGCGCCACCAGTGCCGCCGTCGCCAGCACCGCCCCCAGCGGGAAGGCGAGGCTGGCGCCGCGGTAGTTCTCGCGCACCAGGCCGGCGTCGTGCAGGCCGCGCGCCCCGGCGGGGACGACCAGCAGCGCGACGCCGATCGCCAGCGGCAACCCGACCCAGTAGACGGCTCAGCCCCCCTGGGTCAGCAGGTCCGGCAGCAGCCGGTCGGCGCTGCCCTTGACGCCGAAGCTGCCCTCGGCGCCGAGCATCGCGAAGACCATCGCCAGCTTGCCCGCGGGGACGTCGACGTCGTCGACGCTGGAGAGGTCGTTGCCCTGGAAGAAGGTGATCGAGGAGGGGTCGGCGGTCGTCGTCTCGATCCCCACCGCCGCCGTCCGCGTCGCCGCGATGCCGCCGATCAGCGCCGCTTCGAACTGGGCGGCTTTCGCCTTCTGCACCGGGCCCATGTCCTGCGGCTGGTCGCGGACGACGATCACCCCGTCGAGCGCCCCGAAGCTGCCGCTGGCGCGGGAGAAGAGGTGGCCGCGGACGACTTCGGGCAGGGTGCCGCCGATCACCAGTTGCCGTCCCAACCCGGTCCCCAGCGCGGTGAGCTGGTCGGGGTTCGTCTCCAGGTCGAAGAAACGGGTTTTCGAGAGGTCGCCGGTGAGGCCGTTGACGTCGACCGGCTCACGCACGACGCCGACCCCGACCAGCCGCGCCCCGGTCGGCGCCAGCGCCTCCTCGACCGCGCCGGTCACCTCGCTCGGCAGCCCGCCGAGGGCGACGATCGCGATCCGTTTGCCCTCCAGCCGCTCGCTGGTCAGCACCGGGTAGACGCGTTCGGCGAACTCGTTCGAACGGCCGAGCTCGGCGTTCAGGTCCCCCGCCTTCGAGCGCGCGTCCTGGAGGTTGCCGACGAGGCTGTTCTCGAGGTCCTTGCGGGTATTGGTCAGCGCGTCGCCGCCGAACTCGGCGCCGATCAGGATCCCGATCGCGAGCGCGAGAAAGACCGCGATCAACGAGGCGGTGTGGTAGCGAGCGCTGTATCCCATCAGCGAACGAAGGCTAGATGGTTAGCGACGGCGAGCCTAAATCCCAAGCCAGATGCGGACCTTCAGCCAGAACAGCTCGAAGACGTCGTTCAGGGCCGGCGAGGTGATGACCAGGATCGTCAGCAGGATCGCGAAGGCGACCGCGAAGAAGGCGACCGGGGCCAGGGTCGAGCTCGGGTTGTAGAGCCGGCTGACGCCCTTGGCGTCGACCAGGCGCTCGCCGATCCGCAGTCGGGTGAGGAAAGTCGAGGACATGCCGCCGCGCTTGCGGTCGAGGAACTCGATCAGGTTGAAGTGGGCACCGACGCTGACGATCAGCGCCGCCCCCTTCTCGAAGGCCATCAGCATCGCCACGTCCTCGCTGGTCCCGGCGGCGGGCACGACCTTGTGCGGCAGGCCGGCGTCGAGCAGGCGGTCGCAGCCAGGGGCGCGCCCGTCCGGGTAAGCGTGGACGATCAGCTCGGCGCCGCAGCCGAGCGCCGCGTCGGAGGCCGAGTCCATGTCGCCGAGGATCACGTCCGGCCTCAGCCCCGCCTCCAGCACCCCGTCGGCGCCGCCGTCGACGGCGACGATCAGCGGTCGCACGTCGCGGATGTAGGCGCGCAGCGCTTTCAGGTCGCGGCGGTGGCGCTCGCCGCGGACGACGATCAGCACGTGGCGGTCGCGGAAGGAGGCCTTGGTCGAGGGGAAGTCGACGGCACCGGTCAGCAGGTCGGTCTCTTCGCGCACGTGGGCGACCGTGTTCTCGGCGAACTCGGCCAGCGCCGCGTCGATCCGCTGCTTCTGCTCCTGCAGCTGGCGTTCGAGCTCGGGGACCTCGAGCACGCGGCCGCGCAGCACCTCCTGGTCGGCGATCCGCACCGTGCCGCCGTCGACCACGACCTCCTCGCCGTCGTTCAAGAGCTCGAACAACCCGGCGCCGGGCGCGTCGATCAACCGGATCCCCGCCCGCGCCAGCATCAGCGGCCCGGCGTTGGGATAACGGCCGGTGGAGGACGGCGCCGCGTTCAGAACCGCGGCGACGCTGGCTTCGATCAGCTCCTCGGCGGCGATGCGGTCGATGTCGACGTGGTTGATCACGGCGACGTCGCCCGGGCGCAGGCGCTTGACCAGGTGCTTGGTCCGCTCCCCGAGCCGGGCCGTGCCTTCTATCGGCGCGTCCGGCCTGGCCCCGTTGCGACGCCCGAGCAGTGCTGGGAGACGCCGGCGGGAGGTGGTTGCCATCAGGGCAGACTAGCCCCTGAAGGCCGCCTGAGCGGCGCATTTCGGCGTCCTCAGTCGCTCGCGTGCGGAGCACGCATCGCTCCCTGCGTCCTTGAACTGCTTGCTCACGCGGCCTTCAGAAGTTGGCGAGCGTGCTCGGTTGCCGCCTCGTCAGCCTGTTCCCCGCCGAGCATGCGGCGGATCTCCTCCACCACCGCCTCGCCGTCTAGCCGCTCCACGCTCGCCACCGCCTGGCCGCCGGCGACCGCCTTCTCGATCCGGAAGTGGACTCCGGCCAGCGAGGCGACCTGCGGCAGGTGGGTGATGCAGAGGACCTGTCGCCCCTCGCCCAGCGCCCGCAGCCGCTCGCCGACGACCCGGGCCGTGTTGCCGCCGATCCCGGCGTCGATCTCGTCGAAGACCAGGGTCCCGGCCTCGGCCGCGGCGCCGAGCCCGCTCAGCGCCAGCATCACCCGCGAGAGCTCGCCGCCGGAGGCCGCGTCGCGCAGCGGCGCCGCCTCGATCCCGGGGTTGGGAGCGACCCGCAGCTCGACCGTCTCGCGGCCCGCGGCGCCGTACCTATCGGGATGCGGCTCCAGCACGACCTCCAGCGTGGCGCCGGCCATCGAGAGCTGCTCCAGCTCCGCCGCGACTCGCTTCTCCAGCGGCCGCGCCGCCTTCTCGCGGCCGGCGCTGAGCCGCTCGCCCAACTCCGCCCGCCGCGTCTCGGCCGCGGCCAGCACCGCCTCCGCCTCGGCGCCCCGCACCTCGGCGCCCTCCAGCCGCGCGATCTCCTCGCGGCAGCGCTCCGCGTGCGCCAGCACCGACTCGACGCTGCCGCCGTGCTTGCGCTCGAGCCGGTCGATCGCTTCCAGCCGCTCCTCGATCGCCGCCAGCGCCCCCGGGTCTGCCTCCAACCCCTCGGCGTAATCGCGCAGCTCCGAGCCGACGTCGCCGAGCTCGACCGCCAGCGCCGCCACCCGCTCGGCCACCGCGTCGAGCTTCGGATCGAGCCCGGCCGCGCCCGAGAGCAGCGATTCGGCCTGCGCCAGCGCCGCAGTCGCGCCGCCGCCATCCTCTTCGGCCCCGGCCAGCCCGGCGTGAGCGCCAGTCGCCGCCTCGCGCAGCCCCTCCGCGTGTCGAAGCCGCTCCCGCTCGGCCGCGCTCCCGGCCCGCTCCTCGGGGTCCGGAGCCACCTCCTCGATCTCCGAAAGCTCGTAGCGATAGAGATCGAGATCCCGCTCCCGCGACCCCTCGCGCTCCCGCAACTCCGCCAGCTCGGCGGCAAGCAGCCCGCACTCGCGGTGCGCCTCGCGGTACTGCCCCCGCAGCTCTAAATGCTCGGCCCCCGCGAACCCGTCGAGGATCTCAAGCTGCGCCGAAGCAATCGTCAGCTTCCGATGCTCGTGCTGCCCATAGAAAGCAAGCAGCCGCCCCCCGAGCAATTTCAAGTCAGCCGCCGTCGCCGCCCGCCCCGCAACAAACGCACTGGTCCGCCCCCCAGCCGAGACCCGCCGTCCCAAAACCACCTCGTCCGCCCCCTCCGGCAACCGCTCCGCCAACTCCTCGAACTCGGGCTCGCCCAACAGCCCCGCCGGCAAGTCGAATACCCCCTCGACCCAGGCCTCCCCCGCCCCAGGCCGCACGATCTGCCCTTTCGCCTTCCCCCCCATCAGCAGGTCCAGCGAGTGCGCCAGCACAGTCTTCCCGGCCCCGGTCTCCCCGGTGATCGCATTCAGTCCCGCACCCAAGCGCAGTTCCGCCCTCTCTATGAGGAGCAGATTCTCAATCCGTAGCTCACACAGCATTGGATCTGTGTACCAACGCGAGCGGACCGACTAGCCCGGGTTCGGCGCTAATTGCGGGGAGCGGGGATGGGGTGAAGCGTCTTGTACTTTTTTGGCGCCGCCAAGCTCGGACGGCCGGGGCGGGACCCACAAAAAAAGTTAAGCGAAACCCCATCCCCGCTCCCCGCAACTCACCCGACCCCAGGCTCCGCCGGCCCATCCGTCGGCTGCACGAAGTCCCGCGACCGCACGAGGAAAAACCCGAGCGCCGCTCCAACGAAGGAAAGGATCGCGGCGATCAGGATGATCTCGTTGAAGCCGCTGACGAAGGCCGTGTTGGCGGCCTCGACGACACGGTCGTGCGCCGGCCCGGGAGCGACCGCCCCGGCCGCTTTCGAGCCGCCCGAGGCGACCAGTTCGCCGAGCCCCTCGGGGGCGTTCGGCAGCAGCTCAGCCAGCTTCGAGTCGACCCGCGACTGGAAGACGGCGCCGAGGGCGGCGATGCCGGTGGCGATCCCGACCTGGCGGAAGGTCGTGTTGATGCCCGACCCCATCCCCGATTTCTCCACCGGCACGACCGCGATCGCGGCCTGGCCGATCCCCGGGTTGGTGACGCCGATGCCGACGCCGGCGATCAGGAAGCCGGCGAGCAGCGCCGTCCACTCCGAGTCGGCGTCGACGCCGTGCATCAGCAGCAGCCCGACCCCGACCAGGCCCAGGCCCAGCCCGAGCAGGATCCGGATCGGGACTTTGTGCGAGAGCGTGCCGGCGATCGGCGAGGCGATGAAGGAGAGGAAGGTCAGCGGCAGGAAGCGCAGCCCTGCCTCCAGGGGCGAGAAGTCGAGCACGCCCTGCATGTAGATGGTCAGGTAGAGGAACATCGCGAACATGCCGGCCGAGAGGCCGAAGGCGACGGCGGAGACCCCGTTGAAGGCGGGCTTGCGGAACAGGGTCAGGTCCAGCATCGGGTGGGCGCTGCGCGCCTCGATCGCGACGAAAGCTGCCATCAGCGCCACGGCGCCGGCGAGACAGGCGACGATCAGCGGGCTCCCCCACCCCTCCGGATTGCCGCGGATCAACCCGAAGATCAGCAGGAAGAGGGAACTGGAGAAGGTGACCAGGCCCGGCAGGTCGACCGGCTCGGGGTCAGGGGAGATGACGTTGGCGATTTTGCGCTCGGTGAGGATGATCGCGGTGACGCCGATCGGGATGTTGACGAAGAAGATCCACTCCCAGCCGAGGTGCTCGGTGATCAGGCCGCCGACCAGCGGCCCGATCGCGACGGCGCCACCGACCGTCGCCCCCCAGACGCCGAAAGCAGTCGCCCGGTCTTTGCCGTGGAACTCCTGGCCGATCAGCGCCAGCGAGGTGGCGAACATCGCGGCGCCGCCGACACCCTGCAGGCCGCGGGCCAGGTTCAGCAGCGTCGGGTCGCCGGCGATCCCGCAGAGGAACGAGGCGAAGGTGAAGAGGACAAAACCGAGGGTGAAGACGCGGCGGCGGCCGAGCCGGTCACCGAGCGAGCCGGCGGTGAGCAGGAAGGCGGCCAGCGTCAGCGCGTAGGCATCGACAACCCACTGCAGACTGGAGAGGCTGGCGTTCAGTTCGCGCTGGATGTCGGGCAGGGCGACGTTGACGACCGTGATGTCCAACAGCAACATGAACGTCGCGGTCGAGATCAGGACGAGGGTCCACCATTTGCGCTCCATGCAACCTCCGGACGAGACGTGACTGGGTGCGGGCCAGGCTACCTAGCCGACATCGTCGGCTCGGTGGGACCGCTCTAGACCGCGAGGTGGCCGAACTTGTCCCGGATGCGCTGGTAGAAGCTGCTGCCCGGGAGCTGCGCCAACTTTCCCGCCCCGTCGACGAAGCGCACCTCCAGCATCGCCCCGCCGGCGAGGTCGCCCAGGGGCTCGCCGTCAATCGCCACGTCGACCGGCTCGCGGTCCTCGGCGTTGCCGACGTGGAGGACGTCGCCGGGGGCGACGACGAGGGCGCGCGCAGTCAGCGAGTGGGGCGAGATGTAGCTGACCACGTATCCCTTCACCCCCCAGGCCAGGATCGGTCCCTGGTTGGCGAGGTTGTAGCCGGTCGACCCAGCCGGAGTCGCGGCGACGAGGCCGTCGCAGCGGACGTGGCCGACCTCCTTGTCGGCGATCCGGTAGCTGAGCTCGGCGACCCGATCGTGCGGGCGACGGGCGACGGTGACGTCGTTGAAGCCGAGTCCGGTGACGCCCTCGGCGCTGACCTCGAGGCCGGGCAGCTCGATCGTCTCCAGCTCACCGGCGAGAGCGCGGCGGACGCCGTCCTCGGCCTCCTCGCGCTCGACCGCGGCGAGGAAGCCGACGGTGCCGAAGTTCACCCCGAACACGGGCACGCCCGTGCCGGCGAAGCGGCGCAGGGCGCGGAGGATCGAGCCGTCGCCGCCGAGCACGAGGCAGAGGTCGGGCGCGTCCGCCTGTTCGGCGGGCACGATCTGCCACCCGGCCTCGGCGGCGAGGCGCTCGGCGAGCGCCACCGCCTCCTCGGTCTTCGGCGGGTGATCGTGGGTGAGCAGCGCCGCGGTCTTCACTCCGCCTCCTCGGCGGCCAGGATCGCCGCCTCGAGGTCGTCGACCACCGGTCCCTCGCCGCCGCAGCGGACGAAGGTCTCGCGGTTGCCCTTCGGGCCGGGCAGGCCGGAGGAGGCGAAGCCGCGCACCGGCAGGCCGATCTCGCGGGCGGCTTCGGCGACCGTGAGGATCGCCTCTCGGCGGTCGCCGGCGTCGCGGACGACGCCGCGCCCAACCCGCTTGCGGCCGAGCTCGAACTGCGGCTTGACCATCGCCAGCGCCTCCCCGCCCGGCGCCAGGCAGCGCGCCACCGCCGGCAGGATCTTGGTCAGCGAGATGAAGGAGACGTCGACGGTGGCGAAGGAGGGCGCGAAGGGAAGATCGCCGGGCAGCAGCTCGCGCGCGTTCAGTCGCTCGATCACCGCGACCCGCGGGTCTTCGCGCAGGCTGACGTCGATCTGGCCGTAGGCGACGTCGACCGCCGCCACCCGCGCCGCGCCCCGTTGCAGCATGCAGTCGGTGAAGCCGCCGGTCGAGGCGCCGACGTCGAGGCACTCACGCCCGGCGACGTCGATCCCGAGCGCGTCGAGCGCGTTCTCCAGCTTGGTGCCGCCGCGCGAGACGTAGCGTGGGCCGGCGTCGACGATCAGCGCCGCCTCCGGCTCGACCAGTTGGCTCGGCCGCAGCGCGACCGGCCCATCGGGCCCGACCCGCACTTCCCCGGCCCGCACCGCCCCGGCCGCAGCCGTACGCGATGGAAACAACCCTTGCTCCGCCAAAACCGCGTCTATCCGGGCCTTCTTCACCGCCGCAACGCTACAGCGAGACCCCCCGAACGACGGTTTCTCCCCTGTATCGGGTGCCAATGCAACAAATTCTTTACCGGAGGGAAAGAGAAATCCGCTCTACTTGGCCCCAAGCGGCGCCCAGAGCCGCGAAAGAGGCCAAAAGCCCCCCCGTGCAGGGGGTCTCTGTGACCCCCCTCACACACAAACCGCACGTATGTTCGTACCTTGAGTCAAGGATTCGTTCGGAGCAACCGATTAAGGAGCAACACCAAGACTTTTTGGCTGAGTCCCGCGCTGAACATATGGCCCCCGCTGCTTCCCACAGCAGGCGCCCTCAGCACAACTGGGCTCACCTACCTCCCACGGATCCACATATATAGAGATACATATCTCTCCTCCCTGTAGTAACCCCAGAAGCGCCCCGCCTCCCCGGCGGGGCGTTTTCTGTTGTGGAGCCAAATCTGGCACTTTTCAGCGCTCTCGCCTGCCCGCTCGAAAGTGCCAATGCGCCAGTCAGCGAAGTTTCGGCCATACGGTACGGTCGGGTCAATCGTTCGAGCTAGACGGGGGGCGTCAATGCTGCGACTCGTGGTCGGTCGTCGCCTGCCTATTGGCAGGAATCGGTCTCGCACTGGCCGGCTGTGGGGACTCTGGGCCCAGTGGTCCCAATGCCAAGGCCATCGAAGAATTCGAAGAACTAGGGCTCAGCCAGGGACAGGCCGAAGCCGAAGTGAGCGCAGCGGATCGGGAAGCTCGAAAGCAGATCAAGCGGGAAGCAGCGACCCGGAAGCAGAACCGCAGCCCTGGCGAGACGAGTAATCCGGGTGGCCCGGAAAAACAGACGCCAGCCCAAACTGCCGGGTTCACCGGGAAGTACGAAGAAGGCTACGAAATAGCGGTCTTCATTTGCGGGAATTACCCCCGCGAACGAATCGCCAAGGAATTCCACCTATCGGCGAGTGCTAACTCGTTCGAAGTCGCCGAAGCCTATGCCGATGGCTATTGGGTCGGTTCCAACAAGCAGCCCTAGAGGGATGCTTTGAAGGTATCGAAGACCGATAGGCAGCTATCCGGCCTGCACCGCCAGATAGGCGTCCATCCGCGCCTTCACAGCTGATTTGAGAGGCAGCCGTGGCCAGATTCCGCAGTGCCATCCGGGGAGTCCCATGCACCGTGGAATTCCGGACCCTGCGGACTTTCGGAGGGAAAGCCACGCGAGTGGCCCCAGTGTCCTTCCCATTCCAACCAGCTTGGCTGGGAAAACCCGAGATTCTCTAGCGTCGGCACGACGACGTCGCCTTCTCCGTCGGCGCCATCCGTCCCATTGTGAGGTCCGACTGGGGGAGTCTCGTAGGTGCCCGCCTCCGGATAGTTGGCGTGCGATTCGCGAGCCACATACACGACCGGCCCGCCAGCTTCGGTTTCTTCCATTTCTTCGATGTCGCACGTGGCGAACTCGGAGTGTTGGGAGAGCACAACCACTTCCGGTTTAAATTCGGAGTCCAGGCCGATCTCGACCATCTCCCAATCCCCCTCGTGCAATCCGAAACCGACTTCCGCCTTGCTGTTGTAGTAGTAGAAGTACCAATACTGAAGCCATATTTTGTGGCTTTCGTCTTCGAGCAGGATGCCGTAGGAGCGATCTTTGAAGCCGTGTGCCTCTAGTTCCTGGGCGACTTCTGCGTAGTTTTCTTTGAGGCTGCCGTTCTCAACAAGCCAGTCGTTGCCGTCGGATTTATGTTTGTTCGGGTAGCTCGCGCCGAGGGCCCTCAGGCTTAGATGAAAATCGCCGTTTTGCTGACCCGGACCTGCGCGCGCAACGTATTCGCCGATCCACGGTTCATCGTAATCCCGCAGCCCGTTGCCATACAAGGCAGCTTCTTCGTCTTCACTCCAGAGGCCATACGCATTGCCCCAGTTTTCGACCATCATGGCGACCGAATCGGGGTGGTAGTCCTCGGTGCTGTCGAGCAGGAGTTCGGGCTGGTAGCGATAGAGCAAGCAGTCAACGCTTGGTCCAGGTTGCAGCGAACCGGCCACACAGGGTCGCGATACCTCCCCAATAAAGGCCGCGGGTTCCCAGTCGACGTGCCAAGTGTTGCCCCCACAGCCTTCTGATTTCGGCCCCCCTATGCAACCCCAGTCGTTGTGCGGTGCCGAGAGTTCGCCTTCGCCTTCGTAGAGGACGGAGTAGTTGTTCTGCCGGAAGATGTTCCATTCGATCGTCGGCGATGACCCCGGGCTCACATAGATGCCGTAGTGGCCGCTTTTGCGAATCGTCGAGTGGGTGATCGTCGGCGAGGATTCGAGCATCGAGATCGCCGCTCCCCAAGTCGCGCCGCCCTGGATCACTTCCACGTAGTCGAGGAGGGAGGCCCCGCTGCCTGATTCGAAGGTAATCCCGTTCCAGGTACTGCTTCCTAGCGGCTGGAAGGTGACCGGCTCTTCGGCGCTGCCCTGTGCATGGAGCGTGCCTTCGACGAAGAACGAACCGCCCTCGAAGGCGAGCCCTTCGGTGAGATTGAGGGTCGCACCTTCGGGGATCACCAACGCGCCACCAACGCGGATCGGTACGCCCGGGTCCGACCAGGTGGCAGTCTGCTCGAGATTCCCGGAGAGGGAGATGTAGTTGTCGACGTTTGCTTGTACGAGATTGTCGTCGATATCCGGCGGGACCTCGCCGCCGTGGTAGGAGAGAGCGGCTCCCGAGCCGTTTTCGATCAGCGTGTTGCCTCCAAGCGAGGTGGCGGTGATGTCTTCGCCAGCGCTACCGCTGATTTCGACGTAGATGGCTCCCGCCCAGCTGGCATGGTCGACGTAGTTGTCGTGGATGTTGATCTCACCCGAGTTTTCGGCGGGTTCGGCATAGACGATGCCGGCGTTGCCGCTATGGCTTATGACGTTGTCGGCGATCTCGGGTGAGCCGCCGTTCCTGACCCAGATCGCGGTGTAGGCGCTTTGGCGGATCGTCGAGTTCGTGATCGTCGGCGACGATTCGTCGATCGTCACGGCGCCTTCCCAGTCCAGCCCAGCACCTGCAACTTCCACATGATCGAGGACCGAGGCGCCACTGCTCGGTTTAAAGATGAGCCCACGCCAGCTACTGCCGTTCTGGGATTTGAAGAGGACAGGTTCTTCGGCCGTGCCTTCAGCTTTCAGCGTGCCCTTGACCGTGATCGTCCCACCTTCAAAGACCGTCCCCGCTTCCACGGACATCGTCTTACCTTCGGCGATTTCAATGCTGCCGACGTGAACAGGGGGACCATGAGGAGTCCAGATTCCTGATTCCGCCCAGATGCCGCTCAGCGTAATGTGGTCGTCGTAATTGCCGCTGACGGTATTGCCACCGATATCCGGCGGTAGCTCGCCGCCGTTGTAGGAGATCGCCGAAGTCGAGGAGTTTTCGGTCAGCGTGTTGTCGCCAAGAGAGCCACCGTTGACGTTTTCGCCGGCGCTGCCGCTGATTTCGACGTAAAGCGCCGCGCTGCCGTAATTGTGGTCGAGCGAGTTGTCGTGGATATTGACTTCGCCGACGTTGCCCGAAGCTTCTGCATAGACGACGCCCATGTTGTTGGCGCTGATCGTGTTGTGGTCGATCTCGGGAGCGCCGCCGTGCTTGACCTGGATCCCCCAGTAGCCGCTGTTGCGAACCACCGACTGCGTGATCCGTGGCGAGGCTTCGTCGATCACGATCGCCCCAGCGGCTTCGGAGCCATAGCCGCCTTCGATCACTTCGACGTGTTCGAGGACAGAGGCGCCGCTGCCAGGTTCGAAGATCAACCCCCGATACTGACTGACTTCGGACTGGCGTTTGAAGAAGATCGGGTCTTCGGCGGAGCCTTCGGCTTTGAGGGTCCCGTCGATTAGGAACGCCCCGCCCCGGAAGGTGACCCCTTCTTTCACAACGAGGGTGGATCCGGTTTCGACGTGCAAGTTGGAGATGAAGAGCGGGACGCCATGATCGGTCCAAGTTGCCGATTTCTCCAGCCAGCCTCCGAAGGTCATGTGGTTGCCGTAGTTTTCGAGCAGCGTGTTGTCGGCGATGTCTGGCGGCAACTGGCCGCCGTTGCAGTAGAGAGCCTCCGTCGAGGAGTTTTTCGTCAGCGTGTTCCCGCCAAGCGAGCCCCCAACGATGTTTTCGCCGGCGCTGCCGCTGATTTCGACGTAAATCGCCGCACTGCCGCCGTTGTGGTCGAGCGAGTTGTCGTGGATGTTGACTGCGCCAGCGTTGCCCACGGGTTCGTGATACAGGATGCCCATACTGCCGCTGTGACTGATCGTGCTGTGGTCGACCTCGGAAGCGCCGCCGTGCTTGATTGAGATGCCGTAGTGGGTACTTTCGGTAACCACCGAATGGGTGATCCTCGGGGAGGATTCATCAATGGCTATCGCTGCTTCCCCGCTATTGCCCGCTTCGACCACTTCGACGTGTTCGAGGACCGAGGACCCGCTGCCCGGTTTGAAGACCACGCCCGCCCATTTGAAGCCTTTGCTGACGGGCCTGAAGACGATGGGGCCTTCGCTCGTCCCTTCGGCCATGAGGGTGCCTTTGACCGTGAGCCCTCCTAACGTCAGTTCGACCCCGGGTTTGATCGTGAGCGTCGTTCCCGATTCGATCGTCGGCGAACCGGTGTAGGGGCTGCCGGCCGTGGTCAAGGTCGTATTTGAGGTGATCGTTGACGGCAGTTCCGTGGCCAAAGCCGTGCTTGGGGCGGCCAGCCAAGCTGCAACTCCAAACCCCACAAGCCCGAAAATTCCTAACCACTTCAGGCTCTTACGCACCTTTGTCGCCTCCCCAGACGATCTCCCTGATTAACCTGAGTACTCAATAGTACCCAGAGGAACGACAGGGGGCAAGCGATTTTCCCATGAGATGCCGGACTCGATCTCTTGGAAGGAACGGTCAGCGATTCCGTGCGCCAGTGGTGCGCCAGTGGTGCCCTGAAATCATCGGTTGCTTTCTCCCTGCAGTAACCCCAGAAGCGGCCCTGCTCTCCGAGGCGATCCAGCACGGACTGGAGGGAGACCGGTTGCTCGACGTCGGCTGCGGAACCGGACTTAGCTTCCTCCCCATGCTCGACCGGGGTTGGAAGGTAACCGCCTGTGACATCTCCCCGGCGATGATCGAGATCGCCCGCTCGAAGGTCGGCGGGGACGCGTCGCTACTCGTCGCGGACATGAGGGATCTGCCGGCGCTCGGCCACTTCGACCTTGCCTGGGCGGTCAACGATGCCGCTAACTACCTGATGACCCGTGCGGAGCTCCGCCAGGCGCTGGCATCGATGAAACGCAATCTCGGCGCTCGTGGATTCCTCATGTTCGATCTGAACACGTTGGTCACTTTCAGGACTGCTTTCTGCGAAACCCATGTGAGGGTGGTCGACGGCCGTCGATTCGTCTGGCGCGGGCTGGCGACGCGGGAGGCGGTTGCCCCGGGCTCCACCTGCGAAATTCGCCTGGAGGCAGAGGGCCTACCGGTCGACCATCGTCACCGCCAACGCCATTTCTCAGAACGCGAAGTGCTCGAAGCGATTGCCGATGTCGGCCTCCATTGCATCGCGGTCAAGGGAGAGACCGACGGAGTTCTCGAGCAGGAACTGGACGAAGACTTCCACACGAAGGCCGTCTACCTGTGCGCATCCCTACCATCGAGCAGATGACGATCCAGCGGATGGAACACGTCGGCATCGTGGTGAACGATCTTGCGGCCGCAACCGAGTTCTTCGTCGAGCTCGGACTCGAGCTGCGGGGCGAAGCGTCGGTCGAAGGCAGTGTCGTAGACCGCGTCGTGGGGCTCGACGGAGTCCGGTCGGAGATCGTGATGCTTCGGTCCCCCGACGGCCGCGGGGAAATCGAGCTGTCGAAGTTCCACTCGCCGCCGAGTCAGGGCGACAACCCGCCTGCGCCGTCGAACGCACTGGGCATCCGCCACGTCTCGTTCCTCGTCGAGGACATCGACGCGATGGTCACCGACCTGCGAGCCCGCGGCACTGAGCTCGTCGGCGAGCTGGTGCGCTACAAGGACAGCTACCGGCTCTGTTACGTCCGCGGCCCCGAGGGCATCATCGTCGAGTTGGCGGAGAAGATCGGCTGACGGACTCGGAAGAGCTGTTCGATCGTTCGGTCGCGACGCTGGTCCGATCCTGGGCCTATCTCGCCACCGGCTCGCCCGGGGCCGAGGTGATCGAGACCGACGGCGCCGCGACCGCGATCTTCACCCGTTCGCCGGAGCGCGAGTTCCTCAACAACGCCGTGCTTGCGCGGGGCGCCGGGAACCCCGGTGCGACGCTAGACACGATCGAGCGCGCCTACGCGGATCGGGGTGTCGAGCGCTACGCGATCTGGGTGCACGAGTCGGAGGTGACCGGCGCAGACGAGATCAAGGCCCGCCGCTATGACCACGACACCTCGACGCGAACCTTGGCGATGCGGACCGCCGACCTTCGCGAGGTGGACACCTCCGGGCTGGACCTGGTCGAGACGAGTCTCGAGGAGTTCTGGTCCATAGCCGGCGTCGACGGCATGGTCCCGGAGCTGCAGAGCGAGGGAGCGCACTTCTACGTCTCTCGGTTCAACGGCGAGAACGCGGCGACGCTGATGGCCTTCGATCACGATGGCGACTGCGGCATCTACATGGTCGGCACGGCAACCGCCGCGCGCCGCCATGGCCTCGCCACCGCACTCTCGGCGCTCGCGGTGACCGACGCGATCGAGCGCGGCTGCACGACCGCCAGCCTGCAGTCGACGAAGATGGCCGAGGGCATCTACACCCGGGTCGGCTTCCGTGACCTCGGGCGCTTCGACGAGTACGTGCCCAGGTCCTAGCGAAGATCAAACCAGGTCGAAATCGGCCCGGCCGTACCGCACGCCGTTGAGCTGGAGCTCGATCGCGTGCGGGCCGACGTGGTACTTGCGGGTGCTGATCTGCTTGAACGAGTGCTCGCGGACCAAGGAGGTCCGCTCGCCGGGGCCAAGCTTCCTCGTCGTCAGCTTGAAGACCTTGGGGCTGAGGCTGCCGTTGGCCTTTTGATGGTGGATGACGTAGTCGATCGCGAGGTTCTGCGGCACCGAATCGAGATTGGCGATCTCGACCTCGAAGGCGAGCGGTCGCTAGCGGTCACCCACTTTCGTCATACGCAATGATGCGCTCGTGACGCGGAGGCGGGGACTGATCGCATCTGGGATCGGGACGCTGGTCCTACTCTTGGCGATGTCACCGGCCGAGTCGCGGATGAAGGACACCGGCGGTCCAGGGATGATCCCCTTCGAGCTCACGGGTGGCCAGGACCGCAGTGACGAGATCCTCTCCGAATGGGGTGAGGAGGGCCAGGACGCAGCTCGCGAGTCGCTGTGGATCGACTTCGGTTTCCTACTGGCCTACGGGACCTTTCTCAGCTTCGCTTTGGCCGCAGTTCGCGACCTCGCCAGGGAGCGAGGCTGGACCCGCCTGGCTGCGGCCGGCGGCATTGTCGTCTCGTTCGGGGCTCTCGGGGCGGCATTCGATGCGCTCGAGAACGTCTGCCTCCTCTTGACCCTTGGTGGCGCTGGGGCTGCGCTCCCCCTCTTGGCGACGATCTTCGCCGCCTGCAAGTTCGTCCTCCTCGCAACCGCGATCGCCTATCTACTCGCTGGATTGACGATGCGGCTGCTCAGGGGAGGAGCTCGTCTCAGAGCCTCCTGACCGACCTCACTCCCAATACTCACCCGGATGCCGTCAAGTAGGTGAGCCGTCCAGGAATCGAACCCAGGCGCGATCGGACCCGTAGCACCGAAAAGTACGCGGTCCACATCCGATCCCTGGAGGCGCACCTTGAGAGCACTTCGTTCACGACTCACCTACGCGAACGTGATGTCGTCCATCGCCGTATTCCTTGTCCTCGGCGGGGCCACCGCGTTTGCGGCCGGTCAGCTAGGCAAGAACACCGTCGGCAGCAAGCAGCTGAAGAAGAACGCGGTGACCGCGGCGAAACTGAAGAACAACGCCGTCACCGGCAGCAAGATCGCCAAAGACGCGATCACGGCGGAGAAGATCAAGAACGGTGCCGTGACGGGCGCAAAGGTCGACGTCGCCTCACTCGGGACCGTCCCCAAAGCGGCGAGCGCCGCGACGGCAACCACGGCGGGCAGCGCGGGCACCTTCTCGGGCTACAGCCGCAAGGGCCTGGTCCGCGTCGCCGCCAGCCCGGAAGGCGCGTCCTTCGAAGCCACTCGCGCCGCCTCCCCGGAGATTCCTCTCGTCACGGCAGGCCCGTTCACCGTCTATGGCAAGTGCTTCCACTTCGGCGGGACGAGCGCCGAAATCTTCATCAGGACCAGCGAGAACGGCTCGATCTTCGACAGCGATTCCGAAGAGCTGATCGGCTCACCAGAATTCCTCAACGCCAATACCGCAGAGAACCTACGTGAAATTGGCAGCACGTCTGCGGCGGCCGGCGATGCCTCCTACTTCGGGGTTCACAGCCCCGAGTTCACGGCGATGGCCCCGAGCGGCGCGGCGCTGCGCGGAGACTTCCAGCTCGGGGCGAAGAACGGCAACCTGCCCGCCGGCAACGGCGTCTACGGCCCCGGCGACGTCTGCCTGTTCGCCGCCGAGGCCACTGCGCTGAACGGCTGAGCGCTACGCGGGCCGCTCGGCCTCGGGGTCGTCCCCCGGCCAGCGGCCCGTGACCGCGGCGAAGCTGGAGCGGGCGCCGCGGTCGGTCAGCCCTTTGACGATCTTGAACACCGCGCCCTCCAGCGCCAGCGCCGCGATCAGTTTCGCCCGCGGCGCCCCGCGGAGATCTGGCTCGGGCGGATCCTCGTCGTCGATCGCCGCCCAGATCCGCTCGAAGACCTTCTGGGCGAGAAAGCCGGCGATCAGGCCGGCGATGATCCCGACAGGGGCGAAGAGGAACTTCATGCCCGCCGGCTACCCCTCGGCTTCGCCGCACAAACCGCGCCGATCCGGCGACCGGCGGCAGACGCGCCTCGCGGTCCGTGCGCTGAGCGCTCCGGACCGCGAGAAGTCCGCTCCCCTTGCGGACCCACACATATAGAGATACGCATCTCTCCTCCCTGTGGTGATTCCCCAGAAGCGGACCTTGCGGACTCGCTCCCCACATCACCGGAGAGATTGGGGCAGGCTAATCGATTGCGCCGATTGAATCAATCATCAATTTTGGTGATGGTCGTCACACATATCCCTTCTCTGTAGAAGCGATGGCGTCTGATGACGCCTAAGAAGCGGAAGCGGCAGCCGGACGAGCTAGGCGTCGAACTCTGGGCCGAGAACGTCGAAGACATAACTGACCCCGACCTCGATCCTGTGCAAGTCCCTCAATCCGATACTCCGTTCGGCAAGGTCGATCGCGACGCCCCAAGACTCCGGCTGATCAACAGACGGAGCAGGACCGGAAGGGGCAAGGCGTAGTCGGACTAGCTCCTTCCCCTCCCGGAAGGTCCACGATCCACGAGGCCAGATCACCTTTTCGATCTCTCCTGCGTCTTCGTTGGGCCGGAAATCCTCGATTCCCTCCCATTCGCCACCGAGGTGGAGAAGCGTCGGATGAACGATCCGGTGTTTATCCAAGTTGGAGATCCACGCCAAAAGGGCGAGTGGATGAACGAATTTTGGGAGGCCGGCCTTATAGGGCTGAAGCCGCTCAAGCGTGCCACGGTCCTTCCGCTTAACCCCATCGATCATGGGGCGCCCCAGTAGCCGATAGCGGGCGCGGTTGGTGAAGATCGGGAACTGGGTTCGCCTAGTCGGCTCCCCATCCCGTAGAAGGACGAGCTGCCACATCAAGTGGTCCAATGCAGAGCGCAGATTGTGCGCCCAGTCTCCGAGCAGAACCCCCCAATGCAATGGCGGCTCCTTCGGAACGCGGGCGATGAGGGCGTACTCCCTCTTTTTCGGTCGCCAGTCCCCGTCGACCCAAGGCGCATTCTCTTTAAAGAAGGTCTCCACCTCCTTTTCCAACTGAGCGCGCAGGTCTTCCGCCCTGTCCAGCTTCGCCTCGCATCCCGCCAATCGCTCGTCCAAGATGCGGACAGAAATATCGGGCTTTGAGGACGTGTAAAGCAGCTTGACAAATACTGGTCTGTCAAGTAGCTTTACAACATGCCCCCGGCCAACCGCCACGAACCGCGCCGAGCGAAGTCCTCGACTTCGGACTACTCGGTCACCGAGTTCCTGCGGGACTTCCCCGATGACGCCGCCTGCCTTGAGCATCTGTGGCGCACCCGGCACTCGGCCGATGGCGAACACGCCCACTGCCCGCGCTGCGACTGCGAGCGGGTCTTCAAGCGCTACGCGACCAAGCAGCAGCGCCAGTCCTGGTGCTGCACGGGCTGCGGCCACCATCTGCATCCCACCGCCGGGACGATCTTCCACCGCTCCTCAACCTCGCTGCGGCTTTGGTTCCACGGCATGTACCTGATGACGAGCACTCGCTGCGGGATCTCCGCCAAACAGCTAGAGCGCGAGCTAGGCGTCCACTACAAGACCGCCTGGCGCATGTTCAACAAGATCAGGACCGAGTTGATGACCGACGAGGGCGAGTCCCAGCTACGAGGCAAGGTCGAGGTAGACGAGACCTCGTGGGGCGGTAAGCCGCGCAAGAAACTGAAAGGTCGCTCGCCTGAGCTTGCCGCCTTCCGCGAGTCCAAGACGACCGTGCTGGGCATGGTCGAGCGCGGAGGCCGAGTCCGGCTGCGCGTGATCGCCTCACGGCGGGGCGAGCCACTGAGTGGAGCAGTGCGAGCGAACGTGAACCCATCCGCGTTCCTGCTCACCGACGACTGGCCCGCCTACAAGCCGCTGCGGCGCGAATACGACCACGCCGTGATCAACCACTCGGCAGGCACCTACGTCGAAGGCGACGTCTACACGAACACCATCGAGGGCTTCTTCGGCAACCTCAAAACGGGAATGCGCGGCGCCTACAAGAAGGTGTCCAAGAAATGGCTCCAGTCCTACTTGGACGAGTACGCGTGGCGCCACAACCACCGCTTCACCCATCATCGCTCGATGTTCCACGCCCTGCTCGCGGAGGCAGCGAGCCAATGAGCGAGGCCACCGCTCTGCGGCGGATCAAAGCGGCGGCTCGGAAGCGAGAGAAAGCCGATGCCGCCAAACGGGAAGCGACCGACGACCTCCGCCGCTACTGCGCGGAGGCCAAAGCGGCAGGCGTGCCGATCACCCGGATCGCTCTGGAGGCCGGTCTTTCCCGTCAGGGCGTTTACGACCTGCTGGGGGAGCGACCTTCTTTATAGCGGCGTCGAAGTCGCCTTTGGTCGGGACCGGAATCTCCAGCCCCTTCTCCGTCTTCTGCTTGCGCCGCTTCTCTGCCATCGCCACAGGCTAACCCGCGTTCCTCCTGATTCGGAAGATCAGGTCGCCCGCTTCGACGCCGAGCGCGTCGGCGAGCTTCAAGATCGTGTCGAGGCGCGGTTCGCGCGTCCCCTTCTCCAAGAGGCCAATGTGGGTGCGGTGAAGTCCAGGCGCCCTCCCTAGCGCTTCCTGAGAGATGTAGGCGCGCCTGCGAGCCATGAACAGATTGCGGCCGAACTGCTCCGCGACGGTCACGAGAGTTCCAGCCAGTCGAAGTGACGGGCGGCGGTCGTCGGTAGCACGACCTCGCCCCGGCACCACAGTAGCCCGACCAGAGCGAGAGCCGAGATCGCCCGTTCGACCGGCTCCCCGCTGCCGAGGCCACGCAGCCTCAGCCCCTCTCGCGTCATCTGCGCCGGGAATTCGTGAAGGAGAAGCGACAGCACGGCGCGTTGCGTGCGCTTGTCCTCGCGCTCATTTCGAGAGCGCGAACTACCCTTGGCCTGCATCGGAAGGTGACCGCCTTTCGGTGCCTGGCCCCCGGCTGTTTCGGCAGCGCGGGGGCCGCTTGTCGATTAGGCGGCAGAAGCTAGGCCGGGCTGCGGGTGGAAATCGCTTCTACATAGAAGGGATATGTGTGATGGTCGTCACACAACCGGCCAGCGCGGATCGGACGCTAGTAGACGACGATCGTGAAGGGTTCGTCGGGCAGCGGATCGTTGGTGCGGGTCGAGAAGACTTCGACCGAGCAGACCGCCCCGGGGCTCGCCACCACGGCGCTGTTGAGGCCCTGGGTCGAGGCGAAGACCTGGGAGCACTGCGCGGACCCGAGGGAGACGCGGTACTGGCCGGGCTGGGGCACGGTGGCGTTGAACCTGCCGGGATCCGCGCAGTTGAAACCTTCGGCACCCGGCTGCGGGGTTCCGTTGGGGGTGACCCTGATCACGGCCAGGGCCGCGCCCCCCTCGCAGGCCTTGATGAACTCGTTGGCGCGGGCACCGCCCAGCCGGTCGGCGCTGTTGGCCTTGTCGGCGAACCGGGCCGTGGATGCCGAGTCGGCTTCCTGGGCGACGTCGGCGGCTTTGACCGCATCCGCTTTCAGGGCCAGGCTCGCCCGATCCGCTTTGGCGGCTCGCACGGCGCTCCCTGCTCGCCCTGCCCGCGCGGCCTCGGTGGCGCTGCTCGCGCGCGCCACCGTCCCCAGCCCCGCCTCGTCGATCTGCGCCCCGGTGAGGCTGTCGGGCTTGATCCGGTTGGCCGGAATCGAGCCCTTCTTGATCGTCTTGCCGTCGATCTTCGCGGCGGCGTAGACCGTGCCGCCAAGGGTTACGAACAGCGCCAGCCAGGCGACCACCTGGGTGGCGTTGATCCTGAGGCGCGGCTTCGGGGGCTTGCTCGAGCTCACCGGCGCTCAGAAGACGAGGACCTGCGCCGCCAGGGTGCGGGTCTGGGTCGAGGTTTCGAAGATCGTGAGGATGAAGGTCGGCGGCGCGTCGGCCGTAACCGTCTCGTCGGGGACGATCGAGGCGGCGGTGTCGTCAACGCGGCTGTTCGCCACCGCGACCACCGGTCGCGACAAGCCGGGGAATTCCATCCTGAAGCGTCCCCGACTCAGTTCCACAACCGGCACGCCTTTTCCGCCGCAACTGAATGAGCCGCCTTCGGGACGGCCCACTTCCACGAAGGCAGAAGCCAGGATCGCGCCGCGCTCGCAGGTCCGCTGGTATTCGCTGGCCGACAGGCCGTCGAGCAGGTCCGTCCGCGTCGCCCTGGTCGCCGTCACCGCTTCGTCGGCTTTGCCGGCCTCCGTCGCCCGCAGCGCCGAGGCGGCGGTGCCTGCCGTGGCGACTTTCTCCGCCACCAGAGCCTTGTCGGCGAACTCCGCCAGCTTCGCCTCGGCGGCGCGATCGGCTTCGGTCGCCCGGTTCGCGCTGGGGACGCTGCCCAGGGACCCCTCGTCGATCTGCGCCCCGCCGAGGCTGTCCGCCTTGATCCGGTTGGCCGGGATCGAGCCCTTCTTGATCGTCTTGCCGTTGATCTTCGCGGCGGCGTAGACGGTGCCGCCGAGGGAGACGAAGAGCGCGAGCCAGGCGATCACCTGGGTCGCATTAACCCTGAAGCGTGGAGCCCTCATCTTTCCGCTCCGTCAAGGACCACGATCGAGAACGGTTCGACTCGCAGAAGCTGGTCGGAGCTGCTCGCGAACACTTTGACCCTGAACTTGCCGAAGCCGCGGGAGTCAACGACAGCGAGCGCGTTCGGCCCGAACGCGCTGACGAACGCGAACCCGGCGGCGGCGGGCCCGAAGTCGACGTCGTATTCGCCGTTCACGGCCACTCCCTGCGCGTTCTTGGCCCTGGTGGCGGATATCCCCGAGTCGGTGCAGTTGAACTCCGATCTGACTTCGGGGTTTTCCGCCCTTGGCCCATCCGGGTCGGGATGCACAGTCGCGGCGGCCAGCACCGAACCGGACCTGCAGGATCTCTGGAAGTCGCCCGGCGCGATACTGGAGAGGGCAAGCGCGTCACCTGCTTCCTCCGCCGTGGCCGCGAGGCGGACCCTTTTGGCGCTGTCGGCGGTCTCGGCCCTGTCCGCCTGGTCGGCGCTGGTCGCGCTCGACGCCTCCGCGGCGATGCCAGCTTCCAACGCCTTCGCCGCGACGTCAGCCGTCCTCGCCTCATCCGCGCTCCGCGCCCTCGGCACCGTCCCCAGCGACGCCTCCTTGATCTGCGCCCCGGTCAGGCTGTCGGTCTTGAGCCGGTCAGCCGGGATCGAGCCCTGCTTGATCGTCTTGCCGTTGATCTTCGCCGCCGCGTAGACGCTGCCGCCGAGCGAGATGAACAAAGCCAGCCAGGCGATGACTTGAGTAGGGCCGATCTTGAGGCGTCGAGGTCGCAACTACCGGTGTACCGGCCCCGGCCATGCCTGGTTCGCTCTTGGACGAACGGCGTAGCTAGCCGAGGACCGGCTGCGCCGAGGGGCGCGCGGCGAGCACGCGCTCGGCGACCGACTCGCCGGTGAGACCGACCTCGGCCCGCAGCAGCGCCGGCTTGCCGTGGGTGACGTAGCGGTCGGGCAGACCGATCCGCAGCACCCGGGCGCGCTCGGCGGGGTCCTCGGCGAAGGCGTCCTCGAGGTGCTCCAGCACCGCCGAGCCGAAACCGCCAGGCAGCACGTTCTCCTCGATCGTCACCAGCAGCTCGTGGTAGCGGGCCAGCCGCTCCGTCAGCTCGCCGTCGAGCGGCTTGGCGAAGCGGGCATCGGCGACCGTCACCCGCAGTCCGTGGTCGGCGAGGATCGCCGCCGCCTCCAGAGCCACCGCGACCCCGTAGCCGTAGCCGAGCAGAGCAACGCGCTCGCCCTGCGCCAGCACCTCGCCGCGGCCGATCGGGATCAGCTCCGGCGCCGCCGGCAGCTCGACCCCCTCGCCGGCGCCGCGCGGGTAGCGCAGCGCCGCCGGGCCGTCGTGGGCGACGGCGGTGTGCAGCATGTGGACCAGCATCGCCTCGTCGCGCGGCGCCATCACGACCACGTTGGGGATCGGGCGGAAGTAGGAGACGTCGAAGGCGCCGTGGTGGGTCGGGCCGTCGTCGCCGACCAGGCCGGCGCGATCCATCGCGAAGGTGACGTTGAGCTCCTGCAAGCAGACGTCGTGGACGATCTGGTCGAAGGCGCGCTGGAGGAAGGTCGAGTAGATCGCGCAGACCGGCTTCGCCCCCTGCAGTGCCAGCCCGGAGGCGAGCAGGACCGCGTTCTGCTCGGCGATCCCGACGTCGTAGTACTGCTCCGGCACCTCGTCGGCGAGCTTCTGCAGGCCGGTCCCCCCCGCCATCGCCGCGGTGATCCCGATCACCCGCTCGTCGCGCTTGGCTTCGGCGACCATGGCGTCGGCGAAGACCTTCGTGTACTGGGGCGGCGAGCCGGCGGCGGGCGGCTTCTCCAGCCGCTCGATGCCCTCCGGCGAGTCGGTTTCGGTCACCGGGACCGGCTTGGCCGCGGCCGGGCGGCCGTTGACGATCGAGTTCGGCTTGGCCGCGTGCCACTCCTCCATCGACTCCAGCCCGCCCTCTTCGGCCGGCTCGAAGCCCTTGCCCTTGACCGTGTGGATATGGACGACGACCGGCCGTTCGGCCTCGAAGGCCTCGCGCAGCGCCGCCCGCAGGGCGCCGACGTCGTGGCCGTCGATCACCCCCATGTAGGCGAGGTCGAGCTCCTCGAAGAAGAGGCCCGGCGCCCAGTAGGCCTTGATCGCCGACTTGATCTCCGGCCCCAGCCGCTCGATCCGCCGTCCCAGCCCCAGCGGCAGCTTGGTCAGCCGGTCCTCGACCCCCTCGCGGGCGTGGTAAAGGCGCGGGTTGAGCCGGATCCGGTTGAAGTAGCGCGAGAGGGCGCCGACGTTCGGGGAGATCGACATCCCGTTGTCGTTGAGCACGATCACGACCGGGGTCTGCAGGCCGCCGGCCGCGTGCAGGGCCTCGTAAGCGACGCCGCCGGTGAGGGCGCCGTCGCCGATCACCGCGGCGACTTTGCCGTCGGGACCGATCCCCTTGCGCATCGCCTCCTTCAGCCCGACCGCGTACCCGATCGAGGTCGAGGCGTGGCCGGCGCCCATGATGTCGTGCTCGGACTCGGGGATCGAGCAGAACGGGGCCAGGCCCTCGTACTGGCGGATCGTCGGCAGCTCGTCGCGGCGGCCGGTGAGGATCTTGTGCGGGTAGGACTGGTGGCCGACGTCCCACAGCACCTTGTCGCGCGGGGAGTCCATCAGGCTGTGCAGCGCAACCGAGAGCTCGCAGGTGCCGAGGTTGGCGCCGAAGTGGCCGCCGATCTCTCCGATCGTGTCGATGATGTAGGTGCGCATCTCCTGCGCCACCTGGGTCAGCTGCTCGTCGCTCAACCCGTGCAGGTCGGCGGGCCCGTCGATGCCGGGGAGCAGCGCCTCCGATTTGTCGTTCTCGTTGCCCTGGGTGGGGGGCTGATCGCTCATTCGTTCCTCGTGAAGATGTAGTCCGCTACGCGCCTCAGGTCGTCGGTCTCCCCCCCGGCCTCAGCCAGCGCCGTGGTTGCCTTGGAGTGGGACTCGGCGGCCAGCTCACGGGCCCGATCGAGCCCGAAGAGGCTGACGTAGGTGAGTTTTCCATGTCGCGCGTCGCTTCCATGTGGCTTGCCGAGCTGCTCGTCGCTCTCGGTCACGTCGAGGATGTCGTCGACGATCTGGAAGAGCACACCAAGCTCGTCCGCAAAACGGCGATAGGGCATTGTCTCAGGTTCGCCGACACCCTCGAGAATCAGTACGAGACCGACGCTGGCGGCGATCAACCGGCCCGTCTTCAGCGCGTGCAGCCCACGCAGGCCGTCGGCGTCGTCCTCCCTGCCGATCACGTCCACGTACTGGCCGCCGACCATGCCGTCGACCCCGGTCGCGGCGGCGAGCTCACGCAGGGCGGCGAGCACCCGCGCCGGCTCACCGGGCTGCTCGCAGAAGAGGCGCACCGCCTCGGCGAAGAGGCCATCGCCGGCGAGGATCGCCACGTCCTCCCCGTACTTGACGTGGGACGTCGGCAGGCCGCGGCGCAGCTCGTCGTCGTCCATCGCCGGCAGGTCGTCGTGGATCAGCGAGTAGGTGTGGATCAGCTCAACCGCACAGGCGACCGGCAGGAAGCCCGCCGGGTCGGCGCCGAGGGCGCGGGCGGTCGAGAGCGACAGCACCGGGCGGACGCGCTTGCCGCCGGCGAGCAGCGAGTAGCGCATCGCCTCCTCGAGGCCGGCGGTGGGCGGCGAAGCGGCGAAGCGAAGCTCGGCAAGCGCGTCATCGACCAGGGCGCGCAGGTCGTCGGGGTAACTCATCGAGTTCGTGGTTCCTTTTGTACCTGTGGCGCGAAAAAGGAACCGCGAGTTGCCGTCACTCGGCGCTCGCCTGTTCGCGGGCCTGGCGGTTCGCCTCCTCGACCGCCTCGGCGGAGAGGTCGGCGGCCTCCGCGGCCAGCTCGGCGGCGCGCTCGTCGCTCGCCTGCTCACCCTCCAGCTCGGCCGAGATATCCCGCAGCCGCACCGCGATCTCCCGCAGCCGGCTCATTTCGCCGGCTCCCGCTCGCGCA
This sequence comes from Solirubrobacterales bacterium, assembly GCA_036376895.1. GTDB lineage: Bacteria > Actinomycetota > Thermoleophilia > Solirubrobacterales > 70-9 > VAYN01. The sequence continues at coordinate 62,484 of DASUZL010000010.1, read as the reverse complement.
CGATCGCGCCGAGCACGCCGTTGATGAATTTGGGAGCGTCGGCGCCGCAGTACTCCTTGGCGATTTCCAGCGCCTCGTCGATCGCCACCTCGACCGGCGCCAGCTCTTCCTCGATCTCATACAGCGCCACCCGCATCACGTTGAGGTCGAGCGGCGCGATCCGGTCCACCGTCCAGCCCTTGGCGTGGGTGGCGATTTCCTCGTCGAGTTCTTCGCGGTGCTCGTCCACACCCTCGGCCAGTTCCCGGGTCAACGGTTTCGCCTCGGCGATCAGCTCCGCCAACGGGCGGCCGGTGACGTCGCGCTGGTAGTTGGCGAAGACGGCGTCGCGGCGTTGGTCGGACCTGCGCATCGGCCTATTCTCGCGCTTTCCATCGACGGAGCCGCCCAGCCTGGGCGCGAGCAGGCCTAACGCAGGATCTCGACCAGCAGCACCCAGGCGTTGGCGACGGCGCCGACGATCGCGAAGGCGATGCCGGCGACGACCCAGTAGAGCCCGCCGCCGCACTCGGCGAGCACAGAGGCGCCGCCGATGATCAGCGGCACGGTGCCGGCGATCCGCACCGCCCAGCGGGTCCGCACCCGGGCGCGATCGGCCACGGTGTCTGGGTCCGAGCTGGTGGCCGGCTGCCGCGCAACCACGATCCCGATCGCGCCGCCGACGAAGAGCAGCTCCAAGCCGAGCGCGACGTGACTCTGCCCCGGGATCAGCCCGACCAGGGAGATCAGCAGGACGCCGACTAACAGCACCACCGTTTCCAGCGCCCTTTCCGGCAGGCCGGGGTACTTGAGGATGCGCTCGATGTTGATCGAGACGGCGACGAAGACGAGGCCGGCGAGCGCCGCCGAGGCGCCGGCAGCGGCGACGAAGAGGTCGCTCCACTGGCTCGGGTCGTAAGCCGTCACGCGCTAGGCGCGGGAGATGTACTCGCCTTTGCGAGTGTCGACGCGGATGGTTTCGCCCTCCTCGATGAAGAGCGGCACCTGCACCGTCACGCCGGACTCCAGCGTCGCCGGCTTGTTGCCGCCGCCGGAGGCGGTGTCCCCCTTGAGACCGGGGTCGGTCTGGGTCACCTTCATGTCGATCGCGCTCGGCACCTGCACTTCGGAGGCCTGCTCGTCGACGAACAGCACCTCGACCTCGGAGTTCGGCAGGACCCACTGCATCGAGTCACCCAACGTCCCGCTGGGGATTTCGATCTGATTGTAGTCGTGGCTGTCCATGAAGACCGCCGCGTCGCCGGAGTCGTAGAGGTACTGCATCTTTTTCGATTCCGTCCGCACCGGCCGGAACTTCTCCCCGGCGCGGAAGGTTTTGTCGATCACCGAGCCGTCCTCGATCCGGCGCAGCTTGGTCCGCACGAAGGCCCCACCCTTGCCCGGCTTGACGTGCTGGAACTCGATGATCTTCCAGATCTTGCCGTCGATCTCGATATGGGTGCCGTTCTTGAACTGATTCGTCGAAATGCTCACGGCGGCCATCCTAGAGGGCGGTCGGGGGCAGCGAATCCCGGCTCAGCCGAACTTAGATTTGAAGTAGGCGCCAGCGATCCCGACCGCGGCGGTGAGCACACCGGAACGACCCACCACCTGCAGGATCCGCCGCCCAGGGGTGACGTCGGCGATCTGGATGGCCGGGAAGATCAGGTTCGAGAGAAAGAACGAAGCGACCTGGACCACACTCACGACAATGACGGTGGCGATCGGATTGCCCGGCTCCAGGAGGCCATCCGGCTTGTCCTTCGCGTCGAGCTCAACCAGCGTGTAGACGGCGTAGGCGAGTCCGATCACCGCGAGGGCGACGGCCAGGAAGATCGCCTGGGACCAGCCCTGCCGCTCCCGCCACCGCTTACTCAGGGCCGCGTCCAGGTCCGGGTTCTCGTCGGTCGGGCCCTCGCTCGGATGGGCGCCCCAGGGGAAGCCGCCGCGGGCGATCAGCTTCGCCATCCCCGTCCGAATGCGGGCGATGGTCTCCTCGTCGACCGCGCCATCGGAGCTGACCCGGATGGCGACGCCGAGATCGCACGCGAACGCCGCCCGATCATGCGGCTTTTTCCTGCCGAAACAGATTGCTACTTCGAGACCGGCCCCGCCGACGATGATCCGGGCCGAGCTGAAGGAGCGGACGGTGCTCGCCGGCACCCACTCGAGCAGCTTCGACACCGAGTCGTAGGTTTCGGAGTCGTCGCGGATCGCAAACTCGATCTTGCAGTTGGCTGGCTGGCCCTCCTGCGTGACCTCTTCCACAGCCTTCTCGGCGATCCGTGCAAACAGCTTCAGGTCACCGCGCCAGGTGCTGGTCGCCGCCCAGGCAACCGTTCTCGTTGCAGTCTCCGTACCCGTAGCCACCGACATCGAGGCCTCCCAGCTCGTGCAGTGAAAATCGCGCGACGATCCTATAGGTGCTCAGAAGTACCAATGCGGGGGTCGATCTCACGCTTTGACCGACGGCAGCGTTGAATCGGTATGGAACGACAGAACCTCCACTTCAGCTCCGGCGCCGACCGCTGCGCCGCCTGGTTGTATCCGGCGTCGCCCGCAGCGGGCCCCGCCCCGGCGGCTGACAGCCGCACGCCGATCGTGGTCATGGCCCACGGGCTCTCGGGAACCCGACGCGACCGGCTCGGGCCGTTCGCCGAGCGCTTTGCCGCGGCGGGGTTCGCGGCGCTCGTCTTCGACCACCGCGGCTTTGGGGAGAGCGGCGGCGAGCCGGATCTGTTCGAGCCGGCGCGGCAGCTCGGGGACTGGCGGGAGGCGATCGCCTTCGCCCGCACGCTGCCGGATGTCGACCCCGAGCGGGTCGCGACCTTTGGTTCCTCGATGGGCGGCGGCAACGCGCTCGCCGCTGCGGCCGCAGACCCGCGCGTCGCGGCCGCGATCAGCCAGGTCCCCTTCATCGACCTGCCGCGCCAGGCGCACCGCTCCTCGCCGCGGGTTTCGGCGGCGGTCATGCTCGCCGCCGCCCGCGGTCGCCACCTCCCCGCCGTCGGCCAGCCCGACGAGCCGGCGCTGATCAATGCCCCTGGCGGCGAGGAGGGCTGGCGAGCCGTGGTCGCGGGCGGCGAGGACTCGCACTGGCGCAACCGCGTCTCCTCCCGCTGGCTGCTCGGTCGTCCCTACCGCCCGGTCCGCCACGCCTCTACCCTGCACTGCCCTTGGCTGGTCTGCGTCGGCGAGGCCGACCGGGTCGCCAAGCCCGGCCCGGCGATCGCGGCGGCACGGCGGGCGCCACACGGCGAGCTGCGCACCTACCCCGGCGTCGACCACTTCGACGTCTACGACGGCCCCGAGCACGAGGCGCTCGTCGCCGACCAACTCGAGTTCCTGACCCGGGTGCTCAGAGCCGCACGGCCCAGCGAGGCCTCGCTCAGCGGTAGGTGAGGAGGGCGCCGCCGCCCTCGTCGATGTGGGCGTGCTCGTTGAAGGTGACGAGCGAGGCGCCGGAGCGGCCGACCGCGATCTTGGTGATCCCGGTGTTGACGAGGACCCGGTTGAGGCGTGGGAAGAGCTCGCCGTCGCCGCCGAGCAAGCGGGCGCAACACGCGGCGATGACACCGCCAGAGGTGAAGACGAGGCCGGTCTCGCCGCTGCCGAGGCCGGCGGCGAACTCGCCCAGGGCGCTGGCGCGGGACTCGAGGAAGAAGGGCCAGCTCTGGCCCGCGGGCGTCCCCTCCCCACTCGCCGCCCAGTCGGCGAGGGCGCCGTCGAGGATCGCCTGAAACTCGCGCGAGGTGATCTCCTGGCCGCCGATCCCGGTGCCGTCGAGAGCCGCCGGCGCGGTCGCGTGGTGGGCGAGCACCTCCTCGGTCTCGTACTCGTCCCAGCGCTCGTCGGTCTCAACCTCGATGTCAGTGGCGGCGAGGCAGGCGGCGGCGGTTTCGCGCTGGCGGCGGGCAGTGCCGGCTACGGCGCGGCCGATCGTCAGCTCACGCCGGTCGAGCGCCGCGGCGAGCAGGGCCGACTGTTCGAGGCCGGCCGGCGAGAGCACGTCGTAGTCGGCGCTTCCGAACGACGCCTGCGCGTGGCGCACGAGGAGGACGGTCGGCACGGAGGCAGCTTATGAGTTGCCGGCTTCGGCGCCCGTGCTGGTGGTGAGGCTGGAAGCGGCGCCGCCGGTGAGGACGCGGCGGACCAGGCGCGGGGCGACGATGCGGGCGACCGCGGCGAGCGCGTAGCCGCGCGGCACGTAGCGCTCGGGCTTGCCGCCGGGGCCGGCCTCGTAGATCGCCGCGGCGACGTTCTCCGGCTTGGAGACGATCCACCGGGTCAGCGCTTTCGCCTTCAGCTCGGTCGCCGGGAATCCCTCGGTCTCGATGAAGCCCGGCAGGACCATGCCGACGTGGACACCGTGCGGCTTCTCCTCGGCGTAGAGCGAGTCGCTCCACCCGGCCAGGGCGAACTTGCTGGCCGAGTAGGCGCCGGTGCCGGCGCGGGCGACCCGGCCGGCGGTGCTTGCGACGTTGACGATCGCGCTCGGCGCCGAGGCGCGGAGCAGCGGCAGCAGCGCCTCGGTGAGGCGGACGACCGCGTCGAAGTTGAGGTCCATGTTTTGCTTGACGTTGGCGTAACCGTCCTCGCCGAAGGTGCCGCGCCAGGCGGCGCCGGCGTTGTTGACCAGGAGGTCGAGGCGGCCGCCGTGCTCGGCCTCGAGGTGGGCACGGACGCGCTCGGGCGCATCAGCGGCGGTGAGGTCGACGGCGAGCACGGTCGCCGGGCAGGGCAGCGACTCGGCCAGCTCGCGCAGCAGCGGCTCGCGGCGGGCGACCAGGACCAGCTCCGTCCCGGGCTCACGCGAGAGCCGCACCGCGGTCGCCTTGCCGATCCCCGTCGAAGCCCCCGTCACCAGTGCGATTCCCATGCGTGGGACGGTATCCCACATCGAGTGATGCATTGATGTCGCTATAGCCCCACAAATGCATCACTCGATCGATCTGCCTGCCAGGATGGCCGGGTGCCACAGCCCGGGGGCCACACGCCGCGACTGAGCGCGACCCGCCGCGAAGGCGAGCGGGTGATGCCGCTGGAGCTCTTCTTCGACCTCGTCTTCGTGCTGGCGCTGACCCAGTGCACGGCGCTGATGGCGCACCACCCGACCTGGTCGGGCCTGGCCCAGGGGCTGCTGGTGCTCGGCGTCCTCTGGTGGGCCTGGACCGCGTACGCCTGGCTGACCAGCGTGATCGACCCCGAGGAGGGTGCGGTGCGCCTGGTCATGTTCGGCGCGATGGCCGCGATGCTGATCGTCGCCCTCTGCGTGCCGGAGGCGTTCGGCGACCTCGGCCTCGTCTTTGCCCTCGCCTACGGCGCCGTCCGCGTCTCCCAGATCGGGCTCTTCATGCTCGCCACCCCCGACGACGACGCCCTGCGCCACTCCATCCTCGGGCTCGCCGTCAGCACCGCGATCGGGGTCAGCCTGCTCGCCCTCGCCTCGCTCTTCGACGGCCTCGCCCAGGGCGCGCTGTGGGCGCTCGCCCTCTTCCTCGACATGGCCGGCCCCTACTTCTTCGGCTCCGAGGGCTGGAAACTCGTCCCCGGCCACTTCGCCGAGCGCCACGGGCTGATCGTGATCATCGCCCTCGGTGAGTCGATCGTCGCGATCGGCGTCGGCGCCGCCGGTGAGCTCAGCCTCGGGATCGGCGTCGTCGCCGTGCTCGGCGTCGCCCTGGCGGCGGCGATGTGGTGGGTCTACTTCGACGTCGTCGCCCTGGTCTCGGCGCGGCGACTGAGCGAAGCCGAGGTCGGCCGAATCCAGAACGAGCTCGCCCGCGACTCCTACTCCTACATCCACTTCGCCCTGGTCGCCGGGATCGTGCTCGTCGCACTCGGGCTGAAAACCTCGATCGGCCACTACGACGAGCACCTGCACGACGTGCCCGCTTTCGCCCTGCTCGGCGGCGTCGCCCTCTACCTGCTCGGGCTGGTCGCCTTCCGCTACCGCCAGGCGCACACGCTCAACCGGCACCGGCTGGGGATGGCGATCGTGCTGCTGATCCTGATCCCAGTCGCGACCTCGATCCCGGCCTGGGCCACGGTGGCGATCGCCGTCGGGCTGATCTGGGCGATGATCGCCTACGAGCACCGCAACTACGACGAGCGCCGCGAACAGCTGCGCCACGATGCCTACGGCGCCGCCTGAGGCGGCTTGCGTGCAGGGATACGTACCAGTCAGGCATACTGCGGAACCTTGAGCGCGACCCCGCCCCTACTCGACCAGCTCCTCCGCGCCGGTGCGCCGTCGGGCTACGAGGGACCCGCCGCCGAGGTCTGGCGCGAGGCGGCCTCCTTCGCCGAGCAGAGCGCCGACGGGCTCGGCTCCTCGATCGCCCGCGTCGGCGACGCCTCGCCGCTGCTTGCCGTAGTCGGCCACATCGACGAGATCGGGCTGGCGATCACCCACATCGACGAGAAGGGCTTCCTCTGGTTCACCTCGATCGGCGGCTGGGACCCCCAGATCCTGGTCGGCCAGCGGGTCGAGGTCCGCGGCAAGGACGGGCTCGTGCCCGGCGTCGTCGGGCGCAAGCCGATCCACCTGCTCGAGCCCGACCAGCGCAAGAAGGTGGTCGAACTCAAGGGCCTGCACATCGACATCGGCGCGAGCGACCGCGACGAGGCGGCGGAGCTGATCCGCATCGGCGACCCGGTCGTGATCCGGGCCGAGCCGATGCCGGTGGTCGGCGAGCGGCTGGTCTCGCGGGCGATGGACAACCGGCTCGGCGCCTACGTCGCGCTGGAGTCCCTGCGCCGCTGGAACGAGGCCGGCGCCAAAGGCGGCTCCTTCGCCGCGATCGCCGCCGTGCAGGAGGAGATCGGTCTGTTCGGCGCCCGCACCGCAGCCTTCGAGGTCAGCCCCGACATCGCGATCGCGGTCGACGTCACCCACGCCACCGACGCCCCCGGCGTCGACGAAAAGGAGCTGGGGACGAGCCCGCTCGGCTCCGGCCCGGTGATCGGCCGCGGCTCCACCCTCTCCCCCAAGGTCTTCGAGCTGCTGGTCGAGGCGGCCGAGGCGGAGGGCATCGAGTACTCGATCGGCGCCAGCGGCCGCGGCACCAGCACCGACGCCGACGTGCTGCAGATCTCCCGCTCCGGGATCCCGACCGGCCTGGTCTCGATCCCGCTCCGCTACATGCACTCGCCGGTCGAGATGGTCGATCTGCGCGACGTCGAGGCGGTGGTGAACCTCCTCGCGGCCTTCGCGAGCCGGCTGACCGCCGACGTCGACCTCAGCCGCTGAGCGCGGTTCAGTCGACTAGCGTGAGCTCTTTGGAGAGCCCGCTGAAGTTGCGGTAGCCGTCCTCGGTGACGGTGACCAGGTCCTCGATCCGCACCCCGAACTTGCCGGGCAGGTAGATCCCCGGCTCGACGGTGACAACTTCACCCGGGGTGAGCACGTCGTCGGATTTCTGGGTCAGGCGGGGGCCCTCGTGGACCTCGAGGCCGACTCCGTGGCCGAGTCCATGCCCGAAGCGGTCGCCGTGGCCGGCCGCGGCGATGATCTCGCGGGCGACGGTGTCGACGTCTTCGCCCTTGGCGCCGGGAGCGATCGCCTCGAGGGACGCCTGCTGGGCGCTGCGGACGGCCTCGTAGACGCCGCGCGCCTCCTCGCCGGGGTCGCCGGTGGCGAAGGTGCGGGTGCCGTCGGAGCAGTAGCCGCCGAGCTTGGCGCCCATGTCGAAGACGACCAGCTCGCCGCGGCCGATCTCGCGCTCTCCGGGCTCGGCGTGCGGCAGGGCGCCGTTGGCACCGGCGGCGACGATCGCCGGGAACGAGGGACCGTCGCCGAGCTCGACCATCCGGGCTTCCGCGGCGCGGGCGACCTCGCGCTCCTTGCGGCCGGCGAGGCCGCGTTCGATCGTCCATTCCCAGACCGAGTCGGCCAGCTTCGCCGCCTCGGCGATCGCCGCCAGCTCGATCTCGTCCTTGACCCGGCGCAGCTCCCCGACGACGCCGCCGGCCGCAACCGGCTCGACGCCATCGGCCAGCTTCTCCTTCAGTTTCTCCAGCATCCGCACCGGCATCTGGTCGTCTTCGAACCCGACCCGCCCGCTCAGGTGCGCGGCGATCTCGCCCAGCCAGTCACCGCTGACCGTGATCGTTTCCCAGCCCTCGATCTCCTTTTCGGCCCGCTCGGTGTAGCGGAAGTCGGTGAAGAAGAGGCGCAGGCCGGCCCCGCAGACGCAGGCGCCGTTGGTGCCGGTGAAGCCGGTCAGGTAGCGGACGTTGACGAGGTTGGTGACCAGCATCCGCTCCAGCTCGCGCCCGCCGAGCGTGCCCTCGAGCCGGTCGCCGCGACCGCGCATCAGCCGCTCACGCCGAGGTCTTTGGCCAAGAGCTCCAGTGCCTCGCGGTAGCCGTCCGCGCCTTTGCCTGAGATCTTCGCCAGCACCAGCCCGTCGAAGACCGAGACCTTGCGCCAGTCGTCGCGGGTCTCGACGTCGGAGAGGTGGACCTCGACCGCCGGCAGGCGGGCGACGTCGAGCGCGTCGGCAATCGCGCGGCTGTAGTGGGTCCAGGCGCCGGCGTTGATCAGCGCCGAGTCGGCCAGATCCGGCAGCCGGTGCAGGTATTCGACGAACTCGCCCTCGGCGTTGGTCTGGAAGAAGATCGGTTCGAGCCCGAGCTCCCGCGCCCAGCCCTCGATCTGGTGCTCGAGCTCGGCCAGCGAGAGCCCGCCGTAAACGCTGGCATCGCGGCGCTCGAGGATGTTGAAGTTGACCCCGTGCAGGACGGCGACGCGGTTCTTGGTGGTGGTCATGGCAGCAGCTTCTCCACGGCGGCCCGGACCTTAGCCGGATCGACCAACTGCCCGGTGCGGGGCTCGCCCGGCTCGGAGAGGAGGACGAAGCCGACCCCGGCGGCGGTGCGCTTCTTGTCCCGCTGCAGGGTCTCGAGGATCGCGTCGACGTCGGTCCCGGGGTCGAGCCGAGTCAGCAGCCCGTGCCGGCGCAGAATCGCTTCGGTCTCGTCGCGCAGCTCGGATGCGTCGGAAAGGTCCAGCGCCGCGAGCAACCCGATCCCGATCGCCTCGCCGTGGCGGTAGCGGGTGTACTCGGTCGCCGCCTCGATCGCGTGGCCGACGGTGTGGCCAAGGTTGAGGACGTGGCGGCGGCCGCCGTCGCGCTCGTCGGCGGCGACGACCTCGCACTTGTAGCGGGCGCAAGCGAAGACGACGTCGTCGAGCGCGGCCGGGTCGAGCGACTCGATCGCCCGCACCCGCTCCCAGAGAGCGCCACCCGCGAGCAGGCCCGTCTTCAGGGCCTCGACGAAGCCAGCCGCGAGCTCCTCCGCTGGCAGGGTCGCAAGCGTGCCGGTATCGGCGACGACCGCGGCCGGCAGGTGGTACGCGCCGGCGTAGTTCTTGCCCTCCGGCAAGTCGACGCCGGTCTTGCCGCCGTAGGCGGAGTCGACCTGGGAGACAAGCGTCGTCGGCACCTGGACCACAGGCACGCCGCGCTGGTAGAGATGGGCGCAGAGACCGGCGAGGTCGCCGACGACGCCGCCGCCGAAGGCGACGAGGTGGTCGTCACGGGTCATCCCCGTCTTGGCCAGCTCGCGTAGCACCCGCTCTGCCTCCGCCATCGTCTTCGCGCTCTCGCCGGGCTCGACTTCGACCATCGCCTCCAGCGATCCGAGGTGCTCAGCGTACGTCGCGACAACGCAATCGGTGACGCAGAAGCGGCGCCCAGGCGCGGCGCCGGCTTTACTCCCCAGCAATTCGGTCCCTACATACACCGGGTACTCGCCCGAGGCGCTCGACGCCCAGAGCATCTTCGTCCCAGACGAGAGCTCGGCCAGTGTCTGCAGCGACGGCAGCGCCCGCTCGACCACGTCGCGGTCGCCCATCGGCACCACCGCGTCGGCCAGCTCCTCGTAGAGCGGCAGCCGCGTCTCGAACAGACGACGCACGTCCTCCTCGCTTTTCGCCAGCGGCCGGTTGCTGTGGGCGATCCGGCGCCAGGCCTCCTGCGGGTCGACCTCGAGCAGGACGACGATGTGGTCGGCGAGCGCCGCGCGCACCCGCTCGGAGAGGATGCTGCCGCCGCCGAGCGCGATCGCGCCGCCGTCGGCGTCCTCCAGCAGGGAGCCCACTACCTCGGCCTCGCGGGCACGGAAGCCCTCCTCGCCGTGCTGTTCGAACGCCTCTGGGATCGTGGAGCCGAACTCGGCTTCCATCAGCGCGTCGATCTCGGTCACCTCCAGCCCGGAGCGACGGGCCGCAGCCAGCGCGGTGCTCTTGCCGGCTCCCATGAAGCCGATGAAGACGATCGCCGGCCTGCTCACCGGGTCATCCCCGCCAGTCGATGCGGGACCTGTAGGCGTCGAGCGCGGCGAGCACGTCGTCGATGTGGTCGCCGCCGAACTTCTCGCGGTAGGCGCGGGCCAGGGTCAGGCAGACCATCGCCTCCGCGACCACGGCAGCGGCGGGGACGACGGTCGAGTCGGTGCGCTCGCGCAGCGCCTGCGCCGGCTGCTTGGTCTCGGTGTCGACCGAGCGCAGCGGCTTGGTCAGGGTGGAGATCGGCTTGATCGCGCCGCGGACCGAGAGCGGCTGCCCGTTGGTCATCCCGCCCTCGAGGCCGCCGGCGTGGTTGGTTTCACGGAAGTAGCCGTCCTTCTCCGACCAGAAGATCTCGTCGTGGGCCTCGGAGCCGGGCCGCCCGGCGACGTCCCAGGCTTCCCCGATCGCCACCCCCTTGACCGACTGGATCGAGGCGACGGCGCCGGCGAGGCGGCCGTCGAGGCGGTCTTCCCAGGAGATGTGGGAGCCGAGCCCGGGCACGAGCCCGAAGGCGATCACCTCGAAGGTGCCGCCGAGGCTCTCGTTGGCCTTGCGCAGGCGGTTGATCTCCGCGACCATCGCCTTGCTGGCCTCGGGGTCGAGGCAGCGCACCGGGTCCTCGTCGACGTCGGCGAAGTCGGCGGGCGTGAGGCCGGGCCGCTCGCTCGCTTTCACCGAGGCGATCTGCAGCACGTGGCTGTGGATCTCCACTCCGAGCGCGCTGAGGAAGCCGCGGGCGATCGTGCCGGCGGCGACCCGGGCGGCGGTCTCGCGGGCGCTGGCCCGCTCCAAGACGTTGCGGATGTCCGAGTGGCCGTATTTCTGGGCGCCGACGAGGTCGGCGTGGCCGGGGCGCGGCAGGTGGACCTCGTCCGGCGAGAAGCCCTCGACCGGCCACGGGTTCATCCGCTCCTCCCAGTTGGCGTAGTCGCGGTTGGCGACGAGGACGGCGATCGGCGCCCCGAGCGTGCGGCCGTGGCGAACCCCGGAGCGGACCTCGACCGTGTCGGTCTCGATCTTCATCCGGCCGCCGCGCCCATGGCCGAGCTGGCGCCGTGCCATGTCCCGGTCGAGCGCCTCGCGGTCGAGCTCGAGGCCGGCGGGCATGCCCTCGACGATCGCCACGAGCCCAGGCCCGTGCGACTCGCCAGCGGTCGTAAAGCGGAAGCTCGTCACGGCCGCAAGGCTATCGGCGCAACGCCGCGGCGCGCATGACGTCGATCGGCGGCTCGCGGTCGGTCCAGACCTGGAGGGAGATCGCGCCCTGCTGGACCAGGACCTCGATGCCGTCGACGGTGCTCGCGCCGGCCTCGGCGGCGACGGCGAGGAGCGGCGAGGGCGCGTCGCCGTAGACCATGTCGACCACGACCTGGCCCGGCCTGAAGCCGTCCCGTCGCAGGGGCAGGTGGACAAACGGATCCTCGCCGTGGAGGCCGACCGCGGTGGTGTTGACGATCAGGTCATAGACGCTCTGGTCGATCTCGGGTGGGCTCTCCGCCTCGACCGTGCCGACCTCGATCGAGACCTCGAGCTCCTGCGCCCGCTCGGTCACCTCGACCCGGACCGTCTCCGCCCGCGCCGGGGTGCGGTTCCAGATCTCGACGCTGGCACCGACCGTGGCCAGCGCCCAGATCGCCGCCCGCGCGGCCCCCCCGGCCCCCAGGACCAGCGCCCGGTGGCCGGTGGGACGCTCGGGAAGCGAGGCGATCAGGCCGCCGGCGTCGGTGTTGTGCGCCTCGATCCCGCTCGCCCTGAAGATCAGCGTGTTGGCGGCCCCGATCTCGCTCGCCATCTCGCTCGCCACGTCGGCGATCGCCAGCGCCGCCAGCTTGTGCGGCACGGTCACATTGGCCCCGACGAAGCCTTCCCCTGACATCGCCCGCACCCGCGCCTCGAATTCCTCCGGGGCGACCTCGATCGCCTCGTAGCGCCACTCCTCCCCCAGCCCCAGGGCTTGCAGCGCCGCGTTCTGCATCGCCGGCGAGCGCGAGTGCCCGACCGGGAAGCCGATCACCGCCAGTCGCGGCATCAGCTCATTCCCCGCAGGTGTCGGGAGAGTTGCCGCCGGCTTCGTCGCGGGCGGTGTTGTATTCCTCGACCGCCTTTTCGAATTCGGCTTCGGTCTTGGCGAAGGTCAGCTTGCCGCAAGTCCCGGGATCGGTGACGTAGAAGATGTAGCCCGTCTTCTTGGGATGGGCAGCGGCTTCGATTGCGTCGAGTCCCGGACTGTTGATCGGCCCCGGCGGCAGGCCGGCGTTGGTGCGCGAGTTGTAGGGCGAGTCGACCGCCAGTTCGGATTCGGTCAGCGGCTCGGTGTAGTTGCCGGTCGCAAAGCGGATCGTCGCGTCGATCCCCAGCGGGATCCCTTCGCGCAGGCGGTTGTAGATCACCGAGGCGACCAGCTTGCGCTGGCTGGCGACACCGGCCTCGTCCTCAATCATCGAGGCGATCGTCAAGACGTCGAAGACCGTCAGGTTTTTCGACTTCGCGTAGGACATGTCGACCTGCTTGATCTGGCGCTTGAAGTCCTTCAACTGCAGCTCGACCAGGTCGGCGGCGGGCGCGTCCGGCTTCAGTTCGAAGGTGTTCGGGAAGAGGAAGCCCTCGAGGTCCTTGGCCTTCTTGCCGCCGTAGTCGGCCGGGTCCAGGTACTTCGATTTCACCGTCGCCTTGGTGTAGCTGCCGGGCACGCCGACTTCCTCGACAAGCTGCGCCGCCTGCGAGCGCGAGTAGCCCTCCGGGACCGTGACCGTGACCGTCTTCTTCACCGGCGGCTTGGAGAGGGCGTCGATCGCGGCGCCGTAGCTCATGCCCTCGGCCAGGGTGAAGCGGCCGGCGTAGAGCTCGGAGCGCTTGCCGGCGAGGGTGACGCGGATCTGGAACAGGGTCGAGTTGTCGATCACGTCCTTTTCGCTCAGCAGGTCGCCGACCTCGCTGACGCTCGAACCTTTCGGGATCGTCACCGGCACCTCGCCGGAACCGTCGCCGTGGAAGGGCTGGAAGAGCGAGATCAGGAGCCAGGCGACAAAGAGCGCGGCGATCACGGCAAAGATCAGGAACGGGTGGCGGCGCAGGGCGCCGAGCACGGCGCCGCCACGGGGTGGGCGGTGGCCGTCGCCGTTGCGGCGCTCGGTGCGGGCGGCGCCGGCCATCGCCGGATCGCCCTCGTCGTGCACGGCGGGGGACGGAGCGGCCGCGGGCTCGGGCGCCGGCGGGGTCGGCTCGGGCTGGCGCTCAGCCGCGGGCGGCTGCTCGGCGACCGGGTCCTCGTCCCAGAACTCCTCCTCCGGGGTGCGCGGCGGAGGTGGCGGCTCGGCGGGCGCCTGCGGTGGCGGGGGCGGCGCGGCCTCCTCCTTCTTCTGCTTCTTGGCTTCCCGCTTGCGGCGCTTCTCCTCGCGCTCGCGGCGACGTTCCTCGCGCTCGCGCGCGGCTGGGTCCTGGGGGTCGGCGAAGGGGTCGCCGCCGGGCAACTCGTCGCTCACGCCTCGGTCCCCTCGGGGTAATCGTCTTCGTCGGGCGGCGAGGCCGCCAGGTAGGCCTCGAGCAGGTGCGCGGCGGCGATCGAGTCGCGCGCCGCGCTCGCGCCGGCGCGGCGGCTGGCGTCGGCCATCTTCGTCGTCAGGCGCTCGTCGTAGGTCTCGACCGGGACCTTCAGCATCGCCTCGAGTTCGGCGCAGAAGCTGCGGGCCAGCGCGGCTTGGCTGCCTTCCTCGCCGCTCAGGTGCAGCGGCAGGCCGACGACGACCCGCTCCACCCCGTGCTCCTCGACCAGCTCGGAGACCGCGCGCGGCTCCGGCGGCTCGATCACCGGCAGCGGCCGCGAGAGCGTGCCGCTCGGGTCGGAGATGGCGCAGCCGATCCGCACGGTGCCGTGGTCGAGCGCCAGGACCCGCATCGCGTTCAGCCGAGCTCCCGCTCGAGCGCGGCGCGCATCGCCGCCAGGGCATCGTCCAGCTTCGAGGCGTCCTTGCCGCCCGCCTGCGCCATGTCGTCGCGCCCGCCGCCACCGCCGCCGATCAGCGGCGCGCCCTCGCGCACCAGCGCCCCGGCCGAGGCTCCGCGCTCGACCATGTCCTTCGAGGCCAGTGCCACCAGCCCCGCCTTGGCGCCGAAATCGCCGCCGAGGGTGACGACCACACCGCTGCCGCCGAGCTTCGACTGGACCCGGTTCGCGAGGTCGAGAAGCTGCTTCGCGTCGCTCGGGCTGGTCGCCTTCGCCTGCACGAGGACCAGCTTGCCATCGCCTCCGGCCAGGTCCAGCTCGACCCCGCTCTCGGCCAGCTCGTCGGCCTCGCGACCGATCGCCTCCGCCGCCGCCTGCTCGGCGCCGGCGCCGGCCTCCTTCAGCTTCTCCGAGGCCTTGCGGGCACCGGCGAGCGGGTCCTGCGGGTTGCCGAGCAGCTCACCGGCCTCGCGCAGCTCGCCCTCGCGCTGGCGGAAGAAGTCAATCGCCTCGGGACCGGTGATCGCCTCGACCCGGCGCACGTTGGCGGCGCTGGAGCCCTCGGAGCTGATCTTGAAGATGCCGACCTCGGCGGTGTTGGCGACGTGGGTGCCGCCGCAGAGCTCGCGCGAGACGCCGTCGACCTCGACCACCCGCACCCACTCGCCGTATTTCTCGCCGAACAGGGCCATCGCGCCGAGCTTCTCCGCCTCGGCCCGCTCCATGTTCATCCAGCGCACCGGCGCGCTCGCCTTGACCCAGTCGTTGACCTGGTCCTCGACGTCGCGCAGCTCCTGCGGGGAGAGCGCCTGGCCGTGGGTGAAGTCGAAGCGCAGCTTGTCGGGGCGCACAGCGGAGCCGGCCTGGCGCACGTGGGTGCCGAGCCGCTCGCGCAGCGCCGCGTGCAGGAGGTGGGTCGCGGTGTGGTTGCGCATCGTCGCGTGGCGGGTCTCGCGGTCGACCTCGGCCTCGACCGCAGCGCCGTCGGGCAGCGCCCCGCCCTCGACCTCCAAGGCCTGGTCTTCCCCGACCCGGTAGACGTCGAGCACGCGAGCCTCGCCGCCGTCCCAGCGCAGCACGCCGGAGTCGGCGACCTGGCCGCCGCCTTCGGCGTAGAAGGGGCTCTCCTCGAGCTTGACGAGGGCGCGGCCGTTCTCCACCGCGACCGCGGCGAGCCCGGTCGTCGACCGCAGCGACTCGTAGCCGACAAACCGGGTCGGCGGCGCCGAGGAGGTGAAATCGATCACCCGCTCATGCCGGTCCTCGGAGCCGTGCGCGGTGGCGGCACCGCCGCGGCCGCGCTGGCGCTGTTCGTCCATCAGCTCCTCGAAGCCGGAGTCGTCGACCGAGAGGCCTTCTTCGGCCAGCAGCTCCTTGGTCAGGTCGTAGGGGAAGCCGAAGGTGTCGTGCAGCTTGAAGGCGTCGGCGGCGTCGATCCAGGAGGTCCCGGCCTCCTTCGCCTCGGCGACCAGCCGCTCCAGCAGCTCGGTGCCGCGCTCCAGGGTGCGGCCGAAGCTCTCCTCCTCGTCGTTGACCCAGCGCGCGATCGTCTCCCGCTCGGCCACCAGCTCCGGGTAGGCGTCCCCCATCAGCTCGATCGTGCGCTCGGCGAAGCGGCCCAGCCAGGGCGCCTCGAGGCCGAGCGTGCGGCCCTGCTGGATCGCCCGCCGCATGATCCGCCGCAGGATGTAGCCGCGGTCCTCGTTGGAGGGGACGACGCCGTCGGCGATCAGGAAGGCGGCGCCGCGCGAGTGGTCGGCGACGATCCGCATCGCCCGCGTCACCGCGGCACCCTCCTCGTAGCCATGCCCGGACAGTTCCTCGGCGAGGTCGATCAGCGGTCGCACGTGGTCGGTCTCGAAGACCGAGGGCACGCCCTGGAGGACCGCCGCCATCCGGTCCAGGCCCATGCCGGTGTCGATGTTGCGCATCGGCAGCTCGGTCAGGCTCCCGTCTTCGGCCAGGTCGTAGCTCATGAAGACGTGGTTCCAGAACTCGAGGAAGCGGTCGCCGTCGCTGCCGGGGCGCTCGTCGTCGTCGCCGAACTCGGGGCCGCGGTCGAGGTAGAGCTCGGAGCAAGGGCCGCAGGGGCCGGTCGGGCCGCCCTGCCAGAAGTTGTCGTCGAGGCCGAGCTGGACGATCCGCTCGTCGGGGACGCCGACCCCGCGCCAGATCTCGATCGCCTCCTCGTCGGGGCCGAGCCCGAGCTCCTCGTCGCCGCCGAAGACCGTGACCCAGATCCGCTCCGGGTCCATCCCGAACCCCTGCGTCGCCAGCTCCCAGCCCCAGGGGATCGACTCGGCCTTGAAGTAGTCCCCGAAGCTCCAGTTGCCGAGCATCTCGAAGAAGGTCAGGTGGCGGGCGGTGTTGCCGACCTCCTCGATGTCGGTCGTGCGGAAGCATTTCTGCACGTCGGCGAGGCGCGACGCGGGCGGCTTTTCGCGGCCGAGGAAGTAGGGCTTGAACGGCTGCATCCCGGCGGTCGTCAGCAGCACCGAGGGGTCGAGGGAGGCGGGCACCAGCGAGGCCGAGGGCACGATCTTGTGGCCGCGCTCCTCGAAAAAGGAGAGGTACGTCTCGCGGATCTCCTGGGCCTTCATGTGAGGAAGCCTAAATATTGCCCCGGCAAAGGGCGTTCGCCCTCCCGCGGGCCGGCCGAATCAGACGGCGATGGTGCCGTGGCCGACGATCGTCTCGCCTTCCATCAGCACCGCGGTCTGGCCCGGCGAGGCGCCGGCGAAGTCCTCGCCCAGCCGGACCTCGATGCTCTTGTGGCGGCCGCTCGCGGCGGGCTCGATCGAGGCCGGCAGCGGCCGCGAGCGGTAGCGCAGGCGGACCGCGTCGACGCGACTGCCGTCGCGGTGCAGGACCGCGTTGCGGACCTGGACCCGGCGCGTCTGCAGGTCGTCGCGGGTGCCGACGGTGACCGTGTTGGCGCCGGCGTCGGTGGCGAGCACGTAAAGCGGCTCCGGCGCCGAGACGCCGATCCCGCGGCGCTGGCCAACGGTGAAGTTGTGGTGGCCGCGGTGGCGGCCGACGGTGCGGCCGGCCGGATCGAGCACGGCCCCGTCGCGGTCCTCGAGCCCGCCGTGGCGGCGCAGGAAGCCGCGCTTGCCCTGACCGGCAAGGAAGCAGAGGTCCTGGCTCTCGGCCTTGCGGGCGACGGAGAGGCCGTGGCGCTCGGCGATCGCCCGCACCTCCGGCTTGGTCAGCTCGGTCAGCGGGAAGCCCAGTCGTCCCAAAAGGTCTGGCGGCAGCGCCGCCAGCATGTAGCTCTGGTCCTTGGCGGCGTCGGCCCCGGCGGCCAGCAGCGGCCCGTCCGCGTCCTCGACGATCCGCGCGTAGTGCCCGGTCAGGAGGCGGTCGGCGCCGACCCGCTCGGCGAGGTCGACCATCGCCGCCAGCCGCACCTCGCCGTTGCAGAGGATGCAGGGGTTGGGAGTGCTGCCACCGGTGTAGCCGTCGATGAATCGAGCGACGACCCGACGGCGGAATTCCTCCTCGAGGTCGAGCGTGAAGTGCGGGATCCCGAGCGAATGCGCGAGCGCTCGAGCGCCGAGCACCGCCTCCGGCGAGCAGCACGCCTTGGCCCCGTCGGTATCGGGGTCGGCCCAGAGCTTGACCGTGATCGCCACCACCTCCGCCCCCCGCTCGCGCTCGAGCAGCGCGGCGACAGCGGAGTCGACGCCCCCGGACATAGCGACGGCGACGCGTTGGGGGATGTCCGAGGGGGAATTGCGACCGCCAGGGGCAGTGGTGGTCGCAATTCCCCCTCCCGGCCGGAGGTCAGTTAAGGCGAGGCTTGAGGCGGCTGCGCCAGAGAGCGCGCGGTGCAGAGCATCAGTAGCGAGCTGGGCGGCGTGGCGCTTGGCGGGAGTGAGGCCACCGATGGCGGCGTCGACGTCGTCGATCGAGAGTCGGGCCGCGTCCAAGACCGGAGCACCGTCAACGAACTCCGCAACAGCCGCCGTGGCGGCGCGAGTCGCCCCGCAGCCCTCGGCGTCGAAGCTGACCGAACCGATCCGCCCGGCCTCGACCAGGAACGAGATCCGTGAGAGGTCACCGCAAGCGGCACCCCCGGCGGCGCCCGTGAAGGCACCGTCGACCGGCGGTCCAAGCCGGCTGGCGTCGCTCAGGTAGTGCTCAAAGAGCTCGCGATCCATTGGACAAGGGTAGGAGGTCCAGCGCCAAGCAGCTTCTGAAGCCAGATCCCGCTAAGTGGGGACCGCGAGCAGACGGGCAAGATCGGCAGCAATTGCATCCGGTTCGTCCCGCAACTGCCGCCAGGTAATCCGCAACGACCGCCATCCCTCCACCAATAGCTCCCGGTCCCGCCGCCGGTCGCGCTCAAAAGCGCCATCGCCCCCGTGCACGCGGCGACCGTCCAACTCGACGATCAACCGCTCCCACTCCCACATGCAGTCCGGCCGCAACAACCGCCCCCGCACCGCCAGCGTCCCGTTCAGCCGCGGCCGCGGAAACCCCCGCGCATCAAGAAACGCAAGGAACCGCTCCTCCAGCCCACTCTCCGTGACCCCCACCGGCTCCCGACTTGCGAGCAGCTTGCGGATGTTGGCAGCGCCGCGGCGTCCCGGATATCGCTCCAAGAGCGCCGGCAACGACACCCGGTCCGTCATCCCCTTCACTTCGGCCTCGTTGAAAGCCCTCTCAAGCTGCCGAAAAGAGAGCTCCTGCATTGAGACCAAGCTCGCCAAGTCGAAGATCGTCCGAAAAATCCCAGTGACGCGTATGCCCCGGACCACGTCCACCTCATCGACAGGCAAGACTGCCTGGTGGGCCGTGATCCGAGAACGAGGTGCATGAGACCGGGGCCGGGTGATTTCCGGCCGGATTTCCGTCTTCGGCACGATCCCCCACAGGTGACCCGCGCTTCGGTGGCTCAGCGCAGTCCCCGGGCCGCCGGTGAGAACAGCCGCCATCCACCGTCCTTCTTGGCTGATCGCCCGATGCCCCACCGCATACACACCCCGGTGCAGACGATGCAGCCACCCGCGCTCCAGTCGTCCCTGAATTTCCCGTCCTGAGAGCCCCGCTGCAAGCAACTGCGTCCTGCTCACAACCCCATGCTGCCGCTCTGCGATCGCCGCGATGCCATCGTCAGCAATCTCTTCAGCCGCGCTCGGAGATCGAATCCTGTCTTTTGCACCCATACGGTGCACAAGTCAGGACTCGATCTGAACTCGCCCCCTGAGGGACGAGGCGGCCAAACAAAAAGGCCCCAGTCCGCCGTTGCCGCCTCTGGCTTTGATCCCTTCAAATGAAGGTGGGTGCCTGCTCATGACCCCAAGAGGCCCTGAGACGATGGCTCCCGCGCCGTTTGTGTTGGGTCAAACGGTGAGACGGCTCTCGTACGGACTCGAGCCTGGTGCGAACCGTAGCACCGGCGGGGCCTCGCCTGGGGGTTCCGGCGTGGGTGACTGGACGCCTAGTCGTCGAGGTTGGAGAGATGCCACTCGGCTTCGCTCCAGCGGTCGCCCGGGACCCGCAGCGCGATGTCGCCGCGGCCGAAGCGGTCGATCGGCCAGTCGGAGGTGAGAACGGCCTCGATGTCGGCCTCGATCAGCGCCTGGTGCCAGGCGCGCGCGGTCCGCAGGTCGCCGAAATCGCGCACGACCTCCCAACTGTCGAATGTCGGGTCGTCGACGAAGACCGGGGTCTGGCCGGGCCCGGGGCCCGAGCGCCATTTGCGCGGAATCCAGTCCCCGAGGCCCATCTCAGTGCCCGGCGAGTTTGCGCTGGTGGATCGCGATCCCGAGCTCGCGCAGCTGCAGGTCTTCGACCGGGGCCGGGGCGCCGGTCAGCAGGTCGAAGCCGGAGGCAGTCTTGGGGAAGGCGATGACGTCGCGGATCGTCTCGGCGCCGGAGAGTCGCTGGACGATGCGGTCGATGCCGTAGGCGATGCCACCGTGCGGCGGCGCCCCGAAGCGCAGCGCCTCGAGCAGGAAGCCGAACCGCGCCTCGGCCGTCTCGGCGTCGATCCCCAGCGCCGCGAAGACCTTCTCCTGGACGTCGGCGCGATTGATACGGATCGAGCCGCCGCCGAGCTCCTGGCCGTTCCAGACCACGTCGTAGGCCTGCGCCCGCGCCGCGCCGGGGTTGTCCGGGTCGAACTCGCCGGCCGGCGCCGTGAACGGGTGGTGCAGAGAGTCCCAGCGCTTCTCGCCCTCGTTCCACTCCATCAGCGGCCAGTCGACGATCCAGACAAGGCGGTGCTCGTTCTCGTCGATCAGCCCGAAGCGCTCGCCGAGGTCGAGCCGCATCTGGCCCAGGACCGCGTCAGTGACGCCACGCTCATCGGCGACCAGCAGCAGCAGGTCGCCCTCCTCGGCGCCGAGCAGCCGGTTGAGGTCCGCCAGCTCGGCCTCACTGAGGAACTTGGCGGTCGGCGAGCGCCAGCCGTCGCCCTCGCGGAAGGCCCAGACCAAGCCCTTGGCGCCGAGCTCCTGGGCGCGGGAGATCAGGCCGTCGAGCTCCGAACGCGGCATCTCCCGCTTGCCCGCGTTGATGCCGCGGATCGAGCCGCCGCCCTCCAGCACCGAACGGAAGACCTTGAACTCGGTCTCGCCCAGGGCCGAGCCGAGGTCGACCAGCTCCAGCCCGAAGCGCAGGTCCGGCCGGTCAGTGCCGAAGCGGTCCATCGCCTCGTCGTAGCCCATCCGCTGCATCGGCAGCTCGATCGCCGGGCCGCCGGCGCGCTCGAAGACGTGGGCCAGCAGCCGCTCGTTCGCCGCCAGCACGTCCTCGACGTCGACGAAGGACATCTCGACGTCGAGCTGGGTGAACTCGGGCTGGCGGTCGGCCCGCGTCGACTCGTCCCGGAAGCAGCGGGCGATTTGGTAGTAGCGCTCGAACCCGGCCACCATCAGCAGCTGCTTGAACAGTTGCGGCGACTGCGGGAGTGCGTAGAAGGCGCCCTGCTGCTGGCGGCTGGGGACGAGGAAGTCGCGCGCGCCCTCGGGCGTCGAGCGGGTCAGGATCGGCGTCTCGATGTCGACGTAGCCCTCGCCGTCGAGCCACTCGCGCATCGCCGCGGTGACCTTGTGCCGCAGCATCAGCGCATCCCGCATCTGCTCGCGGCGCAGGTCGAGGTAGCGGTGGCGCAGGCGCGCGTCCTCCCCGGCCTCGCCGGAGAAGCCCTCGATCTGGAAGGGCGGCGTCTCCGAGTCGGCCAGGAGCTCAGCCGCGCCCACCTTCAGCTCGACCTCGCCGGTCGGCAGCTCCGGGTTGACCGTGTCCTCGGCGCGGCGGACGACCGGACCGGACGCAGTGAGCACGTCCTCTGCCCGCAGCTTGTGGGCGAGCTCGAACGCCTCGCCGGAGCTGTCGGGATGGAAGACGAGCTGGACGATCCCGGTGCGGTCGCGCAGGTCGATGAAGATCAGCCCGCCGTGATCGCGGCGGCGGTTGACCCAGCCGGCGACCCGGACCTCGGAGTCGACCCGATCGGGCAGCACCTGGCCGCACCAGGTGTCGCGGTACTCGTTCGGGCTCAGGGTCGGGACGTCGCTCAAGATTCTCCTCCGGTCATCTCATCCACCAAGTTGCCGGGATCGACGGCACGCTGCTCGCCGCTCCCCATGTCGCGCAGCTGGGCGCTGCCGTCCGCCTCGAGGATCAGCACCCGGCGGGCGCCGATCCGGTTGGCATGTTTGAGCTGCCCCTTGAGCCCGCGGCCGGCGAGGTCGACCTCGGCCGAGAGCCCGGCGTGGCGCAGCTCGATCACCAGCGCCATCGCCCGCTGCCGCTGCCCGGGGTCGGCGATCGCGACGAAGGCATCGCGCCCGGCCGGCTCGTCCTCCTCGTATAGTGCCAGCAGGATCCGCTCGATCCCGGCCGCCCACCCGACCGCCGGCGTCGCCGGCCCGCCGAGCTGCTCGATCAGGCCGTCGTAGCGGCCGCCGCCACCGACCTCCGACTGGGCGCCGAGGGCGTCGCAGACGAAGGAGAAGATCGTGCGCGTGTAGTAGTCGAGGCCGCGGACCAGGGTCGTGTCGACGACGTAGGAGATGCCGGCCGCGTCCAGCAGCCCGCGCACCTCGGCGAAGTGCTCGGCGTCCTCGCCTTCGAGGCTCTCGACGATCGTCGGCGCGCTCGCCATCACGCCCTGGGTGCCCTCGTCGTCGGAGTCGAAGGCGCGCAGCGGGTTGACGTCGATCCGCTCGCGCACGTCTTTGGAGAGGTCGCCCTCGTGCGCGTGCAGGTGCGCCTTCAGCTCCTCCAGGTAGGCCTGGCGGGACGCGAAGGAGCCGAGGCTGCCGAGCCGCAGCTCCACCCCCGGCACGCCGAGCTCGCCGAGCAGGTCGGAGAGCAGCATGATCGCCTCGGCGTCGGCCAGCGGCGAGTCGGTGCCGATGCACTCGACCCCGAGCTGGTGGAACTGGCGGTAGCGGCCGGCCTGGGGGCGCTCGTGGCGGAAGAAGGGGCCGAAGTAGGAGAGCTTCACCGGCTGCGCCAGTTTGTGCATCCCGTGCTCGAGGTAGGCGCGGCAGATCGGCGCCGTCCCCTCCGGCCTCAGCGTGAGGCTGCGTTCGCCCTTGTCTTCGAAGGTGAACATCTCCTTGCGGACGATGTCGGTCGAGGCGCCGACGCCACGCTCGAACAGCTCGGTGTCCTCGAAGACCGGCGTCGCCACCATCTCGTAGCCGGCGCGGGCGAAGATCTCGGTCGCCGCGCGCTGCACCCGCGCCCGCGCTCGCGCCCCCTCTGGGAGCACGTCGAAGGTCCCGCGCGGCGCCTGGTACTTGCTGGCCATGGTGGCGCCGACCTTAGTCGACAGCGACGCGCCGCCGCCTACCGCGCCAGCGAGCCGAGGAACGGGTTCGTGGCGCGCTCCGCGCCGAGCGTCGTCGACCCCATGTGGCCGGGATGGACGACCGTCTCATCGGGGAAGGAATCGAGCAGCGTCCCGATCGAGGCCAGCAGCGTCGGCCCGTCGGCGCCGGGCAGGTCGGTGCGGCCGACCGAGCCCTGGAAAAGCACGTCCCCGGAGAAGATCATGCCCTCGCCGCGGACCGCGTAGGTGACGTGGCCGGGGCTGTGCCCGGGGGTGAAGACGACGTCGAGCTCCAGCCCCGCCAGCTCCAGGGTCTCGCCGCCGGCGACGGTCTCGTCGGCCTCGTAGCTCTCGAACGGCCCGAACCCCTCCCAAGGGACGAAGGCCATGATGTCGCGAAGGATCGGGACCTCGATCTCGGGGCAGTAGACCGGCGCCCCGGTCGCCGCCGCCACCGGCGCCACGGCGCCGATGTGGTCGAAGTGGCAGTGGGTGATCAGGATCGCCTCGGCCTCGGCGCCCATCTCGTTCAGCGCCGCGAGGATCCTCTTCGCCTCCTCACCGGGGTCGACGATCAGGGCCTTGTCGGAACCGCTCTGGCGCAGCAGGAAGCAGTTCTCGGCCACCGGGCCGACGGTCAGCATCTCGACCTCGAGGCTCACTGCTCTTCCCGGGCGCGGATCCGCGCTCGCTCGCGCCGCCTCCACATCGTCATATCGATGAAGTAGCCGGCGGGGATGTAGAAGGCGAGCATGAAGGCGCCGAGCGCGAGGGCGGCGCCCATCGGCCGTTTGAAGACCAGCAGCAGCAGGACGAAGAAGACGACGGCGGCGATGAGGCCGCGCAGGATCGAGCTGCGCCAGGTCGGCGGCATGTCTGCTTTGGCGCCGGGCTTGCGTTTGGAGCGGGCGCGGGCGCGGGCTTCCTCGCGGCTGCGCGGGCGCCCGGCGCGACCGCGGGTGTCGACCCGCCCGCCCTGGGTGCCGCGCTGCTTGCGGCGGCGCTTTTTCTTGGTCTGTGCCATGTCCGGAATCTAATCGGTCGGGGCCGCGAGCCGCCGCTCGATCAGGTGCTGCTCTGGATCGAAGCCGCGGATCGGCACGTCCTCCGGATAGCCCTCGAGCGCCGCCGCCGGGGCCAGCCCGACCAGCTCCGCCTCCAGCGGCCGGGCGCCGAGCGGCGCCGCCAGCTCCCGCACCGCCTCCACCACTCTGCCCAGCGGCACCGCCAGCGGGTCGTGGACGTTGGTCGAGACCTGCGCGCGCCCGCTGGAGAGGACGAGCCCGATCGCCCGCACCCCGCGCAGCCCTCCCCCGGCCTCGCGCAGCCCGGCGGCGATGGCGCGCGCGACCTCGAGGTCGCCGCTGTCGAGCTCGAGGTTGAAGGCGGCCAGTGGCGGGCGGGCGGTGACCAGAGTGGCGCCGGCGCGCGGGTGCGGCATCTCGGGCCCAAAGTCGGGCCGCAGCTCGCCGGACTCCATCCGCAGCCACAGCTCCGCCAGGCCGCCGTTGCGGAAGTAGGCGCGCTCGGCCCGCACCGGCTCACGCGCCAGCTCGCCGTAGAGGAAGACGGGGATGCCGAGGCCGCCGATCTGGGACGCGACCGCGACCGCCTCGGTGCGGGCGGCGTCGCGAGCGCCCGCCTCGAACCAGACCACCGGGCAGACGTCGAGCGCCCCGATCGCCGGGTGGGCGCCGGCGTAGCGCGCCATGTCGATCGTCTCCGCCGCCTCCTCGGCACCGGCGACCAGCGCTTCGCTCAGCGGCCCGGGCTCGCCGGCGAGGGTGAAGACGGTGCGGTCGTGGTCGCCGTCGGTATGGCGGTCAAGCAGCCGCGCGCCGCGCCCGAACGCCTCTTGCAACAGCCCCAGCCGCTCCTCGTCGCTGCCCTCGGCGACGTTGGGGACGGCGAGTAGGGCCGGCATGCCCGCAGGCTAGCCGCTGCCCCCGGCCTAGACCAGCAGCTCGCCGTCGCGGGTGATCGTCTCGCCGTCGATTTCCACCGTCGGCTCCAGCAGGACGCAGTCGAGGTGGACCGGAACCTGGACCGTGCCGCCGATCGCCGCCGAGGCGCCGAAGGCGAGGTGGACAGTGCCGAGGATCTTCTCGTCCTCGAGCACGTTGCCGGTGAGGATCGCCTCTTCGTTGGTTCCGATCCCCAGCTCGGCGACGTTGGTCGCGTCCGGCCCGTGCGGCGCCAGCAGTTGCATCAGCTTCTCGCCGCCGGGCCCGTCGGTGTCGACCAGGTGCCCATCGCGGATGCTGAGCGAGGTCGGCGTGTCGAGCAGGCCGACTTCGGCGATCGAGCCGTCGATGACCAGGGTGCCTTCGGCGGTCCCCTCGATCGGGGCGATGAAGCCCTCGCCGCAGGGCAGGTTGCCGAAGGCGCCGCGGTTGCTGAGTTCGCCGGCGTCGACGATCCCCATCCGCCCCTCCAGGCTGAGCCGCAGGTCGCTGCCGTGTCGGCAGGTGATCTGGACCTCGGAGCCGGAGTTCATCGCCGAGACGATCGCCCAGCCGCGGCGCCGGATCTCCTCCATGTCGGCGCTCATCAGCCGCGTCAGCATTTCCTCGGTAACCCCGGGCAAGCTGCCGATCCTCACTCCCGCCTCGCTTGCGACTTTGCGCGCAGCGGTGTGGGAGAGCGACTGGATCGTCGGCGCCAGGACCACGTCAGCGGCGGCCATCGCAGCGGCGACCGCCCGCGGCGGCTCACCGGCAGCCGAGTCCCGCTCGGAAATGACGGCCAGGGTCGCATCAGCGCCATCGCCCTGCGCCTCGATCCGCATCAGCGCCCCGATCTCTTCGGTGACCTGGTTGCAGACGACCAGCACGTCCTCACCAGGCGAGACCCCCATGCACTGCCGGACCACAGTTCGAACCGCCCTGTCCAGCTCCATACTCACCCGCTCACCCTACCCCTCACCGTTTCCAATCCATTCAAAACCCCTGCAACCGCCGCTCACGCGCCCCCGACCGAGAAACAGTCCTCAAGTAAAACCGATCCCGCGCCCGCGCGTCGCCACGGCGCACGCACCAGCGAGCGGCACCCCCAAGCCCGCCGCTTACTACGATGCCCTTCCCGCCGGAGTAGCTCAGCTGGTTAGAGCAGCGGAATCATAATCCGCGTGTCGGGGGTTCGAGTCCCTCCTCCGGCATGGCTTGCCCACCTAGCTGCGGGATCGAACCCCGGTGCCCACCTCGGCCCGAGCGGCCTGCGTGAACCGCTCGTTCACCTCTGCAAGGTCGGCGAGGGCCGTAGTGAGCTCGGCTTCGGTCTCGCTCAAGTCCGCGCCGCCGCCGGTTCCTACAACTGCGATTTCTCTCGCTGCGTGTGCGAGCGTCGCAGCTCCGTCTCGGTGTGCTTCGGCGACCGGATTGGTGTCGTCGAGTCGGATCGCGATCCGTGCATCGTTCAGCACCACCTCCCGCCCCGTTGCCTTGAACTCGTCGATGTGGGGGACCGTCAACTCGTCGGTGGTCATCCTTTCGCCGTAGGCCGCCAGCATCCCCAGGACGCCGCCGAGCAACCCTTCCGCGCGCTGCAGTTCCTTCGCGGACTCGGCTAACAGCGCACGCAGGTCATCAAGGTCCTTGCTCGCCCGTTCGTGCTGTTGCTGGTCCTCCTGCCGGCGGATCGCCAGGTAGCCGGTGGCGCCAGGTCCAACCACACCCGCGACGATGATTCCCGTGATCGCCGTCCAGTCCACCGCCCGAGGATGAACCAGCACCCGGACGATTCACTGGAGGGAACGAGCCTGAGTTGACGTATCTCTCCTGAGTGGGAATTGATTGCGACGCGCTGGCGCTCCTAGTAGTACGCCTGGACTCTGACCAGCCCAGCGAGAGCGGCCTCTGCTGGCATCCCTGGGACGAGGCCGTCGGGGCCCGGCCGCACGGCCTGGATGAGATGGCGCCCCTCAACCCGGCCAGTCTCGCCCCCTTCAAGCGCTTCCCGGCCGACGACGACTGGCCTTACTTCAACCCTCACGTCAACCAGTTGCTTTTCCCTCCTGGCAACAAGGGCGGCGCCCGCTGGCTCTGCTGTCCCGACGATCTCTTTCTCGACCTCTACCGACGGGACGGGTCCTCGCGACGCGCTCGCGTCGATCTGCTCGAGAGGGTGACCACGCCTTTGAGGCCAGGCTGCACCTTCGGTCTCATTCACCTCTCACTGGAGCCGAGCGCCGAGACCGAGGCACCGGACTCGCTCTGGTGGGGATGGGCGATTAGGACGAACCTCCGCCGGGGAAAGGAACCGCTGCGAATGGTGCTGGGGGACAAGGAACTCGTCCCGGCACGCCCCATTCGTACCCTGGTCGAGGAGCTGTTCGGCGATCCCCATCGCTACCTTGAGCAGAGCCTCTACACGGTGTTGATGGCCGAGTACCCGCCTCCTGGCAGCATCCCCTCCGACGAGCAGGCATGGCGGCGAGCGCTCGCCAAGCGCCGCGGCTCGGCCAAGGTCAAGGTCTGGAACCAGCAATATCAGGACAAGGAAGACCGACAGACCGTCCACTACTCGGGAGCGACCGGCCTGATCCTCGGCAAGTGCACCGCCTTCACCGTGACCGGGCCGATCGACGGCACCTACGCCCGCAACCTCCGTTCCTACTGGTCCGAGAGCATCGTCTTCGGCCTGTTGCAACAGGAGTGTCTCGAGGACTTCCAGCGCCGCCTCGCCGAAGTCGGCGATCCGCTCAAGCCGGAAATCGAGGACCTGCACCGGGACTGGCTCACGTTTCGCAATGCGGTTTGGTGGTCGCAGCTCTCGACCAGCACCGAGGTGCCGCAGGAGCTCGTCTCCAGGCTGCGCGAGGAACTCGGGACTGAGCGCCTCTTCGAAGATCTCGAGGGGGACCTCGCCACCTACAGCGCTCAACAGCACCGTCGCGCCGAAGACACGCAGGCCGAGGCGTTGGCGAACCTCCAGGTCTACGGCTCGGGTCTCGTCGTGCTCACCACTCTGGCCACGATCATCGGCCTCTTCTCCGCTTCCGGCCAGGCGCGGGCGTTCCTGGTCGCGGTCGCGGTGGTTGCCTCGGTGGCCGTTTCGCTCTTCGTCCGCGCCCAGCTCAGCCGCTCTTAGGACCTGGCGCGAAGTCGACTAACGCGTCAGGAGCTCTCTGAGACTGTTGCTCCCGCTGCTGAAATAACTGGAATGCGTCTGTTCGATCGTCTTTAGCGAGTCGGCACTGAGGAGGACGATGTCAAGCTTGCCCCCTAGGCCGTTGGCCTGCTCAGCCTCTGCATAGGACTCCTGCGCGGCGTCGTAATCGGTCCCGAAGGATCGTACGGCCGTATTGCCCGTGGACGGATCGAAGGTGATGAGGAAATGTTTGATGTCGTCAGGGCTCATCGCTGCCACGGAGCTTAATCAGTTTGATTGCGCGCTCCTTAACCCGGGCCAAGGTCTCCTCGCTTGAGGCTAGCCCCAAATCCTCTTGCGCGGTGATCTCTGCGTAGTCGAACAAGAATTCCCGCAGTTCAGCCGGACCCTGGCCGAATTTGAGGCCGGGGAAAGCGGTTCGCGACCAGGTCTCAATGAGGTTCGCCCAAGTGTCTTGGTGGAGAGTCCTCACTGAATCTCGATCAACCGGCCGCGATTGCGACCGATTAGATGAAGTGCGCGATACCCATCCAATTTTGGCTCCGCCACATAGTCGCGGACCCGGGTGATCGTCCAGTTCCTTCGAAGTCTGCTTGCGACGCGATACGCGGCCGCTTGGTCCGGGAGGATCGCCCGCACCCCGCCGATATCCGCCATCCGAGACAGCTTCATCGCCGGCTCTCGCAACAGCTTGCCCGCAATGGTGGGTACGCGCTTCAGGCGCTGAGCGACGACGGGGTCACCCACCTCACCGACGTAGTACCGCAGGTTCGCAGCCACCCGCGAGAGCGGCTTGGCATGCTCGGAGCGCCACCACTCGATGACAGCTATGGATTCCCGCGCCTGATCGAGCACGGCCGGGTCATCGAAGTAGTCGGGATCATCCGCGAAGCGCGATATCTGATCCGCGAAAAGACGACCGGCTCGATCGACCTTCGTCTTGCTGTAGCTCGCCATCTGCTGAACCGTAGTCCGAATGGAGCCCCACGCACGAATACGGCATCTCCAAGGCGAAAATACGGTGGTTTCGCTGATGCGAAGGGCTGATTTCGGCCGTACGGTCGAGTGGCAATCAGCTATTCGAATCAGGAGGAATGAAATGCAGCTGTACGGAATTCTTCGGCGCAACGGTTGGGCCACGGGGGCGGACCTCGAGGTGGCTGGTAAACGGTCGGCGGAAGTTGGCGACGAGCCCGGTTCGGGCGTGCGCTGGATCCGCAGTTACGTGATCGCCGAGGAGAGCGGCGAGGTCGGGACCTTCTGCGTCTACGAGGGCGACAGCAAGGACACGGTGCGGACCCACGCGGAGGCGGCTGGCCTTCCCTGCGACGAGATCGTCGAGATCGCCGACACGGTGATCGTCCGCCCGGACCCGGTCGCGGCCGCAAGCTGAGCTCGACACCGGCGCCTGGCGAAACCCGCTGGGCGCCGGTTCGGGCCGGCCTAGACTGAACTCGATGAGTTCCCAAACCCCGCTCGTGGGCAGGGCGACCGAGCTGGCCCGGATCGCCGATGCGACCGAGCGGGCGCGCCAGGGGTCCGGCTCGCTGCTGCTGCTCGGCGGTGAGGCCGGCGTCGGCAAGAGCAGGCTCGCCGAGGAGGGCGCGGCCCAGGCCGACCTGGTCCTGCGCGGCGCTGCCGCCAGCGGCCTCACCGTCCCCTACGGCCCGGTCGTCGACGCGCTGCGCTCGCGGCTGCGCACCGACCCAGAGGCGCTCTCGCGCTGCGGCCCGCTCCTCCCCCACCTCGCCCTCTTGCTCCCGGAGCTCGGCCCCGCCGCCGACGACACCGAAAAGGCGACGATCTTCGAGGCGGTGCGCTGCGCGCTCGCCCACCTCAGCACCGACCAGCAACTGACCGTTCTCCTCGACGACTTGCACTGGTCGGATGAAACGACGATCGAGCTGCTCGCGGCGCTCGCCCCCGCGCTGCCCGAGATGTCGGTCCTGGTCATTGCCGGCTACCGCTCCGACGGACTGCCGCGCGACCACCGACTGCGCTGGCTGCGCAACGAGCTGCGCCGTGGTGGCCATCTGCAGGAGCTGGTCCTGGAGCCCCTCGACCGCGACGGGGTCGGCGAGCTGCTCGGCGAGTTGCTGCCCGAGCAGCCGTCCCCCTCCCTGGTCGAGACGATCCACCACCGCACCATGGGTTCGCCCTTCTTCGTCGAGGAGATGGTCGCGGCGCTGCGCCTGCGGGATTCCCTGCAGAGCGGGCCGAAAGGCGTCGAGTTGGCGGAGGGAGGCGAGATCCCGATCCCCGACACGATCCGCGAAGCCGTCCTCGTCGGCGCCTCCGAGCTCTCCGACGAGGCGCGCGAAGCCGCCGCCGCGGCGGCCGTCCTCGGCCAGCAGGTCGATCTGCGGCTGGCGGCGGAGCTCGCCCCGGCGGCCGGCCTCACCGAGCTGGTCGAAGTCGGGCTGTTGGAGGAGCGCGAACCGGGCCATGCCGCCTTCCGCCACGCGCTGACCCAGGAGGCCCTCTACCTCGACGTCCCCTGGGCACGCCGGCACGATCTCCATCGCCGCCTCGCCGAGGCGCTCGAAGCCGCCGACGGTCCAGGCTACGAGGTCGCGACCCATTGGCTCGGTGCCGGCAACACCGACCGCGGCCGCGAGGCCCTCGTCCGCGCCGCCCGTGAGTCCGAGCGGGTCCAGGCCCACCGCGACGCCGCCCGCGCCGCGCAACGCGCCCTGGAGCTTTGGCCGGACGCCGAGGACGAGGAGCTGCGCGAGGAGACGCTGGAGCGCTACGGCCGCTGCTCCGAGCTGGCCGGCGAGCTGTCCGAAGCGACGAAAGCCTGGCGGGAACTCGCCCGCGGCTGCGACGCAAACGGCGACCTCGCCGGCTATGCACAGGCGCAGCGCCGCCTGGCGGCGGTGCAGGACCTGGCCGGCGAACGGGACTCCGCCTTCGCCTCGCGGCGACTCGCCGCCGACGCCTTCTCCCAGGCCGGCCTCGCCGCCGAGGCGACGCTGGATCGCCTGGCGATGGCCGACCACCACCGTCGCAGCGGCAACTACGAGGAAGCGATCGAGCTCACTGCCGTCGCCGCCGAGGAGGCGAGCGCGGCCGGCCGCACCGACCTGCGGGCGCGAGTGCTGGGGCTGCGCGGCGTCGCCCAGGCCAAGGGCGGCCAGTTCGACGAGGGACTCGCGTCGGTGCAATCCGGCCTGGCGCTGGCACTCGAGGAGGACATGACCCCAGTCGCGGCCGAGCTCTACCAGCGGCTCAGCCTGGTGCTCTACCAAGGGGCCGACTACCGCCGCGCCGAGGAGGCGCTCGACACCGCCCTCGGGCTGTGCCGCACCGGCGGCGACGCCGACACCGAGCTCGCCTGCGTCACCTGCCTCGTCTACGTGCTGCGCCAGCGCGGCGAGTGGCCGCGCGCCGAGGAGCTCGGCCACGAGCTGATCGACGCCGGGACCGCGGTCTGGGTGGCGGAGGGGCTGATCGGGGCGATCCACGCCTTCCAGGGCAAGCTGACCTCGGCTCGCCGCATGCTCACCGCCTCGCGCGCGATCTCCTCCTCGCTCGGCCACTACAACATGTACGTCGACTCGACCACCGGGCTGGCGATGGTGGCCGCCGCCGAAGGCCTCGACGACGAGGCGGCCCGCCACTGCCAGGAGCTGCTCGCCCGCTGGGAACAGAGCGAGGACCACCATTACGCGATCTGGGGAATCCGCTGGGCCGCCGGCTGGCACGCCGGGCGCGGCGAGCGGGCCGGCGCCAACGCCTGCGCCGAGGCGCTTGGGCAGATGGCCTCGCGGGCCGGACACCCCGACGCCCTGGCCGCGCTGGCGCAGGCGATCGGCGAGCTGGCGCTGCTGGAAGGGGACGCGGCGGCCGGGGCCGAGCACCTGGCGCGCGCGGTCGAGCTGCACCAGGGCCTGGCGATCCCCTACGAGCGGGCCCAGATCGAGCTCCGCGCCGGCGTCGCCCTGGCCGCCGCGGGCGAGCGCGAGGCGGCGCTGGAGCGGCTCTGCGACTCCTACCGCAGCGCCACCAAGCTCGGCGCCCGGCCGCTCGCCGCCGAAGCGGCGCAGCGGGTCGCCGATATGGGGGAGTCGGTGGCCCAGCGCCTCGGCAGCCGCGCCGCGGCCGCGGCGGACGGCCCCGGCCTGACCCGGCGCGAGCTCGAGGTCCTGCGCCACGTCGCCGTCGGCCGCACCAACCGCGAGATCGCCCAGGAGCTGTTCCTCAGCCCGCGCACGGTCGACATGCACGTCCGCAACCTGCTCGGCAAGCTCGACTGCCGCTCCCGGGTCGAGGCCAGCCACCGCGCCGGCGAGCTCGGGTTGCTGTAGGCCTCGTCAGCCGGCGACCCAGGACTTCGCCGCGTCCAGCTCCGCCGGTGGGAAGACCCTGACTTCGCCGGGGGCGAGCCAGGTGAAGGTGCGCATCGCCTTCGCGACCCACTCGACGTCGGTGACGAGGGCGAAGCGCTTCCAGGCGGAGTGGTGCTTAGCCCAGGCGCTGAGGCCGGTCTTCGCGTCCTCGATCCAGGCACCCGGCTCCAGGCCGTCGAAATCACTGAGCAGGAAGAGGAGGCGGATTTCCCCCGACTCGATCGCCCCGTTCAGGGCCGGCTCCAGCACCTGCGTGTAGTCCTCGCGGGAGAGCTTGCCGCTGGACCGCAGCCCGATCGTCCCGCTCGGCATCGCATCGATTCGCTCGATCACTGCCCCTCGCCCCGGCCGCTGATCCAGTTGGCAGGTCGGAAAGGCGGCAGCAGCAGGACCAGCGCGAGCAGCACGCCGGTCGCGCCTGCGTAGAGGAACAACTCGGCGACGCCGGTGTTTTCGCCGACCACGTTCTGGCCGATCGCGAGGATCGAGAAGGTGAAGATCGCCAACGCCAAGGCACAGAGCAGGAACGGCTTACGCCGGTCGGGCAGGAACTCGAGCCGGATCAGGCTGACCGCGGTGAGGAGGAAGATCGCGAACTCGAGGATGCCGAGGATCGTCCAGGCCGCGTCGACCCCGGGGATCGTGTCGAGGAAGGTGCCGCTGAACTGCTTCTCGATCGGCATCGGCGCGCCGATGCCATCGAAGATCTTCTCCTTCCCGGCATAGAAGAAGAGGACGCCGACCAGGAGGTAGATGCCGGCGAGGATCAGGGCGTAAATCACACCGTCCTCCCAGCGCATCCGACCGCCGACTCCGCGTCGTGATCCACTGTCGGTCATCTTTTGAGACTAGTGCGTGCTCACGCACGCGGCAAGCCCTAAATCGGTTGCCTAGACTGCCGCGCGATGAGCGACCAGACCAGAACCTTCGAGTCGACCCCCGTGGTCACCGACCGCGGACACGTCCGCCTCCCCTTCCCCTTCGACCCGCGCGAGGAGTGGAACGCCGGCGCCCGCGCCAAGGTCGCCGGCATGATCGCCGGCGAGGCCTTCGAGGGCACGATCGGGATCCGCAACGGCCAGGCCTTCCTGGTCCTCAACGCCGCCTTCCGCGAGGCCGCCAGCATCGAGGTCGGTACCGCCGTCGAGGCCTCTATCGCCCCGCTCCCCTAACGCCGCCTCAGCAGCTGATCGGGCTGGGGTCGCCGCCGTCGACGATCGCTTCGTCGAGGCCGCCGGGGCCGCAATCGATCCGGGTGTCGCGGCCGCCGTCGCTGGCGTCGAGGAAGTCGTTGCCACCCTTGCCGATCATCGTGTCGGCGCCGAGATGGCCGAGCATGCCGTTGTTGCGGGAGTCGCCGATCAGGACGTCGGCTCCGTCGGAGCCCTCGAGGCCCTCGTCGGCGACGATCTGGTCGAGGCTGGCGCAGCCGGGAGGGCCGCCGGTTCCGCCTAGTGTTGCGTGGACGCCTTCTTTGGAGCGGGCGTAGGAGACGGTGTCCTCGCCGCTGCCGCCGTCGAAGCTGTGGGCCTGGCAGAGCTGGGCCGAGGAGACCAGGAGGTCGTTGCCGGCGCCGCCGCGCAACTGGTCGCCGCCCGGGTCGGCGAAGAGCGCGTCGCTGCCACCGCTGCCTTCGAGGATGTCGGCACCGGTGGTCGGGCTGACGAAGGTCTCGCCGGCTTCGAGCACGTCGTCGCCGTTGCCGCCGACGATGAGGTCACCGCCCGCGCCGCCGTTGACCCGCACCGTCACGTCGGTCGGAACGCCGGGGTCGATCGTGACGGAGTCGTCACCCGCGCCGCCGGTCACGACGATCAGCGCCACGCCTGCACCGGCGCAGGTGACAGCGGTCGAGCCGGGCGCAGCGGCGCAGCCGTCGCCGGCGACCGTGCGCCCGTCGTTGCCGACGGCCCAACTGTCGCCGCCGCCCGAGATCCGCATGTGGTCGGCACCGGGACCCCCCTGCACGATCAGACTGGAACCGTCGAGGCCGCGGTTGAGGATCACGAAGGCCGCGTCGGCGGGCGGTGCCGCTTCCGGACCGCAGGAGCTCTGCACGGCGAAGCCGGTGCAGCTGTCGCTGCCAGGACCGCCGAACGCTTCGCCACCGCCGCCACCCTCGACCAGCGTGTCGTCACCGACGCCGCCGTCGATCCGGTTCGGCCCGGCGTCGCCGCTGATCGTGTCGCCCTGAGACGAGCCGACCACGTCCTCGAACTCACTGAGGGTGTCGTGGCCATCGCCCTTTGCCAGCTGCGCGCCGAGGCTGATCACGATTCCGCTGCGGGTGGCGCTGGTGAAGGAGACGATGTCCTGGACCCCGGGGCCGCCTGAGAGGGAGTCTTTGCCGCCGTCGCCGCGGACGACGTCGCCGTCGCCCGGGCCCCCACTTGCGCGGTCGATCCCAGCACCGCCGATCACCACGTCCACGCCGGGGCCGCCGTCGAGCGGGGTGTCGTCGCCGGCGCCGCCGTCGATCTCGTCGTCGCCCGCCGCGCCGCCGACCGCGTCGTTGCCCTTGCCACCGAGCAACTGGTCGGCGCCACCAGCGCCTTTGATCTTGTCGCTGCCCTGTTCGCCGTCGATCACGTCGTCGCCGGCGCCACCACTGAGCTGGTCGGCGCCCTTGTAGCCGACGATCGTGTCGTCGCCACCACTGCCGTCGATGCTGTCGCTGCCCTTGCCGCCGTCGATCTCGTCGTCGCCGGAACCGCCGCAGATTCGGTCATCGCCGCCGAGGCCGGAAACCACGTGGCTGCCTCCGCCCTTGACCACGATCGTGTCGGCGTTCTTGGTGCCGACGATCCGCTTCGCGGCGGAGGCGATCGTCGCCCGTTTGCCTTGGCAGCTCCCGCCACCTGCGGCGCGGGCGGAATCCCCGACCCCGAGCGCGCCGAAAGCAGCCGCGGACGCCGCGAATGCGACGAGCACGAGTGCGATGCGAAGGCTGAGACGGGCGGACAAGGCAGAGCGGCATAGCGGCCGCCCCCGGCACTGGGTTCACGCGCTGGACGACCGATCTACTCCAGGCCGCTTCGACGGGCTGCCAAGTTGGCCCCCCCGAGAGCGCGACGCCGAGTAGCCAAACCTCCTAGGCCGCCAGCTCGCGGATCGCCGCTGCGACCCGCGCCGGCTCCTGCGCCATCAGCGCGTGGCCGCAGCCCTCGAGTACCTCGACCCGAGCCCCGGGCAAGCGCGCGCCGAGCAACTCCGCGTTGGCGGCGGGGATCACCTCGTCGAGCTCGCCATGGATCACGGTCACCGGCATCGCCACGTCGAGCGGCTGCTGCCGCTGGTGCCACGCCTCCATCGCCCGCTCCTGGGCCAGCAGCGTTTGCGTCGAGAGACCGGCGCGCGCCTCCCCGACCACCTCGCCGAACTCGCGGTCGATCTCGGCCGCCAGCGGCGGCGGGAAAAGCAAGGAGATCAGCCGGGCCGCCTGCTCGCGCGGGGTCCCGGAGTGGTCGCAGAGCCGGGCCCAGACCGCCGGATCCGCCTGCACCGCCTCGGGCCCGCCGGGGTCGGTGGCGAGCAGCGCCAGGGCCGAGACCCGCTGCGGCGCCCGCATCGCCAGCGCCTGGGCCACGAACCCGCCCATCGACCAGCCCACCACCGGCAACGCCCCGACCCCGAGCGAGTCGAGCAGGGCCTCCATATCGGCCGCCATCGCCTCGACGCTCAGCTCCTCCCCCAGTTCGGAACCGCCGACGCCGCGGTTGTCGGGATAGAGGACGTTGAAGGAGCGGCCGAGCTCGGCGAGGAAGGTGGGATCCCAATCGGATCCGGTCGCCGCGTAGCCGTTGATCAGCAGCAGCGGCTCCACCCGTTCATACCTCCAGGATCAACGTCACCGGGCCGTCGTTGATCAGCGCCACGCCCATACAGGCGCCGAAGACCCCCTTCGCAGCACCAAGCCGTTCGCAGACCCGGTCGTACAGCGGCTCGGCGACCTCCGGCCGGGCAGCATCGACATAGCTGGGCCGATTGCCCTTGCGAGCGTCCCCGTAGAGGGTGAACTGGCTGACGCAGAGGATCTCGCGCTCTCCGAGCGGCTCGTTCATCCGCCCCTCGGCGTCGTCGAAGATCCGCAGCGCCCGCAGCTTGTCGGCGAGCCGGTCCGCCTGAGCCTTGGTGTCACCGTTGCCGACCCCCAGCAAGACCAGCATCCCCGGCCCGATCTGCGCAACCCGCTCCCCCTCGACGTCGACCGCCGCCTGGCTCACCCGCTGGACCAGCGCCCTCACCCCGACGAGGACTCCAGAGCCTCGACCAGCGAGGAGGCGTCGTAGGCGCCGAAGAAGCGCTCGCCGTTGACGAAGAAGGTGGGCGTACCGGTGGCGCCGCTGGCCTCGGCGGAGGCGATGTCGCGGGCGACGCGGTCGCGATGGGCGCCGGAGTCGATCTCGCTCGCCATCCGCTCGGCGTCGAGGCCGAGATCGCGCCCGACCTCCAGCATCGTCTCCCGCGAGAGCCGCGGCTGCGCCGCGAAGAGGGCGTCGTGGTACTCCCAGAAGTCACCCTGGGCGGCGGCCGCCTCGCTTGCTTCGGCCGCCAGCGGCGCCAGCGGGTGGCGCTCGGGGATCGGCAGGTGGCGGAAGCCGAAGAGCAGGCGACCGTCGAGCCGCTCGTGGACCCGGCGCAGGACCGACTGGGCGCCAAGGCAGAAGGGGCACTGGAAGTCCCCGAACATCACCAGCTCGAGCGGCGCGTCGGGCTCGCCACGCACGTGATCGATGTCCTCCAACGGGGGTGAGAGCCGTTCCGCCACCGAACCCGATGTTATGTGCTGGTGCACGACATCGAGTCAATCCTCGTGCTGCTGCTGGCGGCGGCGCTGCTGGTCCGCCTCGCCGACTTCGGCAAGATCCCGGCGCCGATCGTGCTCGTGCTCGGCGGCCTCGCGATCGCCCTGATCCCAGGCCTGCCGGAGGTCGAACTCGACCCCGACACGATCTTCCTCGTCTTCCTGCCGCCGCTGGTCTACTCCGCCGGCTGGCGCACCTCGCCCCAGGAGCTGCGAGCGCTGATGCTGCCACTCGGACTGCTCGCGATCGGCCTGGTCTTCCTCACCGCCGCCGTGGTCGCCCTCGTCGCCCACGCCCTCGTCCCGGAGCTGAGCTGGGCCGAGGCGGCGGTCCTCGGCGCCGTCCTCGCCCCCACCGACGCCGTCTCCGCGACCTCGATCTTCCGCCGGCTCGGCGCCCCCGAACGGGTGCGGCTGCTGGTCGAAGGGGAGTCGATGATCAACGACGGCACCGCCCTCGTCCTCTACCGGATCGCGGTCGGAGTGGCGACCGGCAGCGCCTTCAGCTTCGGCGGCGCCGCGCTGGAGTTCGTCGCCGTCTCCGTCGGCGGCATCGCCGCCGGGCTCGCGGTCGGTTGGCTCTCCAACCGGGTGATCCGGCGCCAGAGCGACGCCGGCCTCTCGATCTTCCTCTCCGTCCTCACCGCCTACGGCGCCTACATCGGCGCCGAGGAGATCGGCGTCTCCGGCATCCTCGCCGCGGTCG
Source organism: Solirubrobacterales bacterium (assembly GCA_036376895.1). Taxonomy (GTDB): domain Bacteria; phylum Actinomycetota; class Thermoleophilia; order Solirubrobacterales; family 70-9; genus VAYN01. Next base: position 24,500 of record DASUZL010000010.1, on the reverse strand, counting down.
TCGCCGGCCTCTACGGCGGCTACCAGTCGCCGCGCTCGCTCGACGCCGACATCCGCCTCAGCGCCGTCGCCTTCTGGGGCGTGCTCATCTTCGGGCTCGAGATCACCCTCTTCGTCCTGCTCGGCCTGCAACTGCCGGAAGTCGTCGACACGCTGGAAGAGGCCGGTTCCGGAGTCAGCGAGCTGCTCTGGCCGGTGGCGGCGATCGCCCTCGCCTCGATCGGCGCCCGCCTCGCCTTCGTCTTCGCGATGGGCTCCTCCGCCGGCGAGAGCGCCGGGCAGCGCTTCGCCGTGGGCTGGAGCGGGATGCGCGGCGCCGTCTCCCTGGCCGCAGCGCTGGCGGTGCCGCTCAGCGTCGACGGCCGGCCGCAGATCATCTTCCTCACCTTCGCCCTGATCCTCGTCACCCTGGTCGGCCAGGGCCTCTCGCTGCCTTTCATCGTCCGCGCCCTGAAGCTGGAGGAGCCGCGAAGGTGGAGCGACGAAGAGGCGGTGGCGCGGATGGAGGCGGCGCAGGCGGCGCTCGACCGGATCGACGAGATCGAGGACGAGGGACGCGCCTCGGAGCCGCAACTGAAGCGCCTGCGCGACCTCTACCGAGGTCGGTTCCGCATGTGCGCGGCGATCCTCGGCGGCGAGGACCCCGAGGCCGCCGCCCGCGAGCAGCGGATCGCCGACTACGGCGAGCTGCGGCGGGAGCTGATAGGGATCGAGCGCGACGAGCTGCTCGGCCTGCGCGGCAGCGGCCGGCTGACCAACATCACGATGCGCCAGATCGAGCGCGACCTCGACCTCGAGGAGGCGCGGATCCGCACTTGAGGTCGTACTTGGTCCCGGTATGCGGGACGAACTACGACCTCAAGCCGGGGCGAAGAACTCGCGGGCGCGTTCGGCGACGAGCTGCGGCTGCTCGTCGACGATGAAGTGGCCGCAGTCCTCGACCAGCTCCACCTGCATCTGCTCGGCGTGGCGCTGATAGCCCGCGAGCATCTGGGGACGTAGGACGAAGTCCTCGGTCCCGAACAGCATCAGGGTCGGGACCGTCAGCCGGGCGTCGGCGTAGCGGCCACGGGCAATCGGCAGCGCCTCGCGCCAGTTGAAGACCCGGTAGATCTGCACCGCCGCCCGCGCCCGCGCCGGCTCCGTCAGGTTGTCGGCGAAGACGCTCAGCGTCTCCTCCGTCCAAACCTCCTTGTTCTCCGAACCGCCGACCAGGACCCGCTTCACGAAGTCGCCGCGACGGTGCAGCCGGTACCCGATCCCCGGCGCCAGCACCACCTGCTGGTACCAGAAGCGCCAGGCGTGGCCGATGACGCTGCGCAGCCGCACCCAGGGCGGCACGATGTTCAGCACGAAGAAGCGCTCGAAGCGCTGCGGCGCCCGCAGGCAGAGCAGGAACCCGATCCAGCCGCCCCAGTCGTGGCCGACCAGCTTCACCCGCTCGAGCCCGAGGGCGTCGAGCACGGCGAGGACGTCGGTCGCCATTTCTTCCTTCGCGTAGCCGTCGCGCGGGGCGTCGGACCAGCCGCAGCCGCGCAGGTCCAGCGCCAGCACCCGGTGGCGGTCCGCCAGCGCCGGCATCAGCTCCCGCCACTCGAACCAGTTCTGCGGCCAGCCGTGCAGGCAGAGGACGGCGTCGTCGCCACTTCCGGCTTCGGCGACGTGGAAGTCGATGCCGCGCGCCCGCACCGTGCGGTGGGTGACGCCGTCTACGTGTGGAGGCTCGCTCACGCCCTCAGGCTAGTGCGGACTCGCGATGGCGGGCGCGGCGACCGGCTGCGCGCCGGGAGCTCGCGCCGGTCACCCGCCCCCCTTCCGCTCAATGCAGCGCGGCCGCCGCCGCCTGGCGGAAGTCCTTGAGCATCGATCCCATCGTCTCGACGTCGCAGGCGACCATTTCCGGCCACGGCTTGTCGGGATGCTCCTGAAGCGTCTTCAGTCCGTTGCCGCTGATCACCGCGACGACGGTCTCGTCAGCGCCGATCTTGCCCTCCTGCGCGAGCCGCGCGGTGGCGGCGATCGTGGTGCCGCCGGCCGGCTCGGTCAGCAGGCCCTCGGTGGCGCCGAGCAGGTCGATCGCCTCGAAGATCTCCGGGTCGGTGGGGCCGGCGGCGGAACCGCCGCGGGTCCGCACCGCCTCGAGCACGAGGTTGCCGTCACCGGGGGCACCGATCGCCAACGAGTGCGCGGCAGTTTCCGGCACCTGTTTCTCCAGCTCGCCGCCCTCGCGGATCGCGGTCGCGATCGGCGAGCAACCGCCCGCCTGGGCGATGTTGATCTTGGTCCCGGCGGTCTCCGCCAGGCCGACGATCTCGAGCTCGTTCAGCCCCTTGTGGACGCGCGAGGAGAGGGTGCCGCCGGCGGCCGGAATCACCATGTGGTCCGGCGCCTCCCAGCCGAGCTGCTCGACGATCTCGAAAGCCATCGTCTTCGCTCCCTCGGCGTAGAACGGGCGCAGGGTGATGTTGGCGAACTCGATCCCACTCTCCAGTGAGAGCTCGCGGCAGGCGGTGTTGGCCTGGTCGTAGTTGCCATCGAGCTGGCAGACCTGGGCGCCGAGGGCGCGACAGGCCTTCGCCTTGCCCTTCTCCATGTTGCCGGGGTAGAAGATGTAGGCGGTGGCCCCGGCCTTGGCGGCGAGCGCCGCGACCGCGGTGCCGACGTTGCCGGTGGAGACGCAGCCGACCTCGTCTTTGCCCAGCTCCAGCAGGCGGGCGATCGCCATGCCCACGACCCGGTCCTTGTAGGAGAGGGTCGGCCGGTTGGTCGAGTCGTCCTTCAAGTAGAGGTTCTTGAGCCCGATCTCGGCCCCGAGCCGGTCGGCGCGGATCAGCGGCGTCTGGCCGGCAAACTGGCCGACCCGCTGCTGAGCGCTGCGCGAGACGATCGGCAGCAGCTCCTCGAAGCGCCAGATGTTCCAGGGACGGTCGTCGAGGCCGCGCTCGGCGATCAGCGACTTCGCGCGCTCGTAGTCGTAATCGATGTCGAGCCCTTCGCCGCAGGCCGGACACTTGAAGGCGCTGTCGAGCAGCGGCGTCAGGTACCCGCACTCGCGGCAGACGAGTTCGGTCGCGCAAGAAGTGGTCCGGGGCCCGTCGGGCCCACTGAGGTGCGCGTCAACCGCATCGCTCATGACTCCTCCTTACTCGTCCAATGGATCGCAGGGGTATAACACATAGCCTCTCAGCACTCAACGCTTTCTGCGTAAACATTCGGTGATCCACCGCGGATCACCGACTGCAAGGTAGCGGAAGCGGGCGGCTGCTTTGCCGAACCGAACGCCGGAGCCGGGCGGCGATGGTGAAAACGATGAAGTGGGCGGGGCGGCGTCGGCGTATCGTCCGACGCGGCCAGGATCTGTCATGACGATGGAAGATCCTGACTCTGACTGGTCCTCCTTTGCCACCCCAAGGCGGTTTCCCATGTCTGAGAGCCCCGCCCCCTTCACCGGTAATCGCCCGGCCCGAGCATTCATAACATACGCTGATGTAACAATCAAGGGGTCTTGCTTAATCGAGTGGGCTCTTCCTTCAGCCAGCGCCCGCGGGGCTCTCGGCGGCGACCGGAATCGAGGCCGAGTCGGGCCAAGCCTCCAGCTCTCCGGGCCGGCCGAAGGCCAGCAGCAGCTCCTCCGCGGCGTGCGGCGCGAACGGGGCCAGCGCCTGGGCGAGTAGGGCCAGCGCAGCCAACTGCGCCTCGGCGTCGGCGCGGCCGAGCTGGCCACGGCGCTTGACGACCCGCTTCTCGTAGTCCTGGATCCGCTCGAAGAGCCGGGTGATGTTGCGGACCGCCTTGTGCATCTGCAGCTCCTCGACGTCGGCGGTGATCCGCTCCAGCCCGTTCTCGCACCATTTGCGCAAGCGGTCCCGCATGTGCTCGGTGTCGGCCGCCGCCTCCTCGTCGTGCTGCGTGTCCTCCAGCGCCGCGAGGCGGTCCTGCGAGTAGGTCCAGAGGTTGCGCAGGAAGCGGTTGGCAAAGCGCAGCGCGCCGTCGCTCCAGTTCAGCGTCTTCGCCGGCCCGGCAGCGTAGAGGATCGCCAGCCGCACAGTGTCGGCGCCGTACTGCTCGACCAGCTCGTCCGGGTTGACGACGTTGCCCAGGTGCTTGCTCATCTTGCGCCCGTCGGCGATCACCATCTCGTGAAAGAGGCAGCCGGCGAACGGCTCGCCCTCGGTCATGAACTCGAAGGGACCGATGTCGCGCAGCGCCTTGGTCACGATCCGCTGGTCGAAGACGAAGCCGCCGCTGTCGCCGCCGGCGACCAGGCGCTCGGCCGGCAGCCACTCGCGCAGGTCAGGGTGGGAGAACATCTGCTCGTCGCGCGCCTCGGGAGGGACCACGGCCGGCACCCAGAGCCAGAGCGCATCGAAGTGACAGTCGAGGGTGTCGGTCTCGCGCTTCGCTGGCTCTCCGCACTTGGGGCAGGCGACGTCGACGAAGTCGGGGCGCTCGGCCAGCGGGTTGCCCTCGCCGGTGGCGATCAGGTCCCGCGGCAGCACCACCGGCAGGTCGGCCTCAGGAACCGGCACCGGTCCGCAGGCCTCGCAGTGGACGATCGGTATCGGGGTCCCCCAGGAGCGCTGGCGGGAGATCGAGAAGTCGTTGGCGCGGTAGCGCTTGGTCTCGCGTGCCCCGTCGATGGGCGCGGGCGCGGCAGCCTCCTCGCCCTCCTCCTCCCCATCGGCCGGCGCCTCCCACTCGACCCGCTCGATGCGGGCGGCGATATCGGCGTCGGCCTCGTCGACGGCGGGGATGCCGAGCGCGGCGGTGGGACCAAAGCGGGCGTCAACCAGAGGTGAGACCAGCACCGGCAGCTCCTCCCCACCCGGCCCGACCACGGTCTCGCCGGTGTCGATGACCGGGACCGAACGGGCGTCGCGGGCGCTGCGATCCCAGCCGCCCGAGCGCATCCCCTCCAGCTCCTCGCGGGCGCCGTCGGCCGTCGCCAGGGCCTCGACGTCGGGGTGGCGCGGGGAGAGCAGGACGAAGCGAGCCTGCGCGAGCGCGTTGCGGTGCGGGCTGAAGACGGTGAGGCTGCTGCCGTCGGCTGTCGCCAGATCGAGCTCGACCCCGTCTGCGCGGCCGAGGATGTAGCGCTGGGTCGCGAGCGAGAGCTCGTCCCAGTTCTCGAGCCGCTCGGTGTTGGCGTCGTTCTCCTCCAGGTAGGGAGTGATGCGCAGGAACCAGGTCGGGCGCCGGATCAGGCGAACCTCGTTGTGGCAGCGCCAACAGGTGCCGTCCTCGACCTGGATCGAAGCCAGGGTCGTGTTGCAGGTGTCGCACCAGTCGACGGTGGCGTCGTCGAGGTAGATCATGTCGGCCTCGTACAGCTTCAGGAAGAGCCACTGCGACCAGCGGTACTGGCTCTCGTCGGAGCTGTAGAAGACGCGGTCGTAGTCGAAGGAGAAGCCGAGGCGGCGCATCTGGCCGAGCATCCGCTCACCGCACTGGGCGACCCAGTCGGCCGGCGGCTCCTGGCGCTCGATCGCGGCCAGCTCGGCCGGCAGGCCGAAGGCGTCGAAGCCGAAGCCGAAGAGCACGGCGTCGCCGCGGGCGCGGCGGAAGCGGGCGTAGGCGTCGCCGATCGAGTAGTCGCGGACGTGGCCCATGTGCAGGTTGCCCGAGGTAAAGGGGCTCGAGGGCTTGACGTAGACCCGCGCCTGCCCATCGGCCGGCTTCGGGGCCTCGAAATCCCCGCGCTCCACCCACGCCTGCTGGCGCTCGGCCTCGATCCGGGCCGCGTCGTAACTCGGCTTCCCTGCGCTCATACCTCCAAGGCTACTGACGGGCTGCAGGGCCAAGCAGATCGGCGGACGCAGGGAGCGTGGCGTGCTCTGCACGCGAGCGACCGAGGACTCCGAGATGCGCCGGCCCTGCAGCCCGTCAGGTGAACGTCCACAGCTTGTTGCCCAAGAAGTTGAACGGCATGGCTGCGGCCACCGCGATCGCCTGAGCCGTGAGGTCGCCGACGCTGCCGGAGGCGACCAGGGCCTGGAGGACGATCAGGTTGAGGCCAAGCGAGGCGGTGCTGACGACGAAGAAGCGGGCGGCCTGGAAATGGGCCGGGCCCTCGCCGGGCTCGAAGGTCCAGTGGCGGTTCCAGAAGAAGTTGCTGGAGACGGCGACGCAGAAGGCGCCGATCGCGGCGAGCACGTGGTGGAAGCCGAACGGACCGATCAGGACGGCAAAAACCGCGAGGTTGATCAGGTAGCCGGAGGCGCCGACCACACCGAATCTGGCCAACTGCAGCCAGCTCGCCGGTCGGCGCGCGGCGGCGCCGAGGCGGTCTGCGAATTCGGATGCCCCACCCATCTGTTCTCACGTTATCGGGGCGGGCGGGCGCGGTCAGGGGAACCGCCACGTAATCTTCCCGCTCCGATGCGGCTGAGAAAAGGAACCCTGGCAGCGCTCGCCGCCACCGCGGTGGCGCTGGCCCTGGCGCTGATCTTCGGCGCCACCGAGAGCTCCAAGCAGGCAAGCGCCGAGGAGGCCCCGATCGAGGGACAGCCCCGGGTCGAAATCGTCTCCCCCCGCAACGGCGCCCGCCAGACCAGCCATGCCGTGGTGGTCAAGGTCGAGATCGAAAACTTCCAACTGGCGCCGCACCTCTTCGGCGGCGAGCCGCAGCTCGGCGAGGGACACCTCCGCTACAGCCTCAACCGGGTCCCCGACTGCGTCGACCCGGTCAAGCTCGAACACGCGATCAACAGCCCGATCGGCAACGGGCGCCTGGTCGGCGCCTCCTACGACTTCCCCGAGTTTGCGGGCCCCAATGGCGTCCTCGCGGAGCGGATCGGCACCGACGGCAGCTACTCGCCCGGCACCCGGCCGGCGATCTTCTACCACGACCTCAAGCCCGGCTTCTACCGGATGATCGTCAACTTGACCCAGAACAACGGCACCACCACGCCGTACCACGCAGTGACCAACTTCCAGATCCTCGCCCGCCCGGGCCACGGCCCGAAACCGTGCGAGGACGGCAAAGTCCCCAGCGCCAAGGCCGCCGCCCGGCTCCGCTAGCGCCCCGCACCACCCCACGGCAAGCAGCGGGGGTCCAATACTTCACTTTGTATAGTCGGTTGGATGCGTACCTATCGCCGGCTGATGGGATTCCTCCGTCCCTACCGCCTCTCGCTCTGGGGCTCGCTGGTCTTTGCCTGGGCGGCGATGGGCATGACGGTGCTGATTCCCTGGCTGGTCGGCCGCGCCGTCAACGCGATCGAGGACGGCAACAAGCCCGACCTGCTGCCGCTGGCGCTGGCGATCCTCGGGGCCGCGGTGCTGCGGCTGGGGCTGACGGTGGTCCGGCGCCTGGTCGCGGGCAAAGTCTCGCTGGCGGTCGAATTCGACCTGCGCCAGACCTTCTACGCCCACCTGCAGCGGCTCGAGCTCGGCTTCTTCGACGGTCAGCAGACCGGCCAACTGATGTCGCGGGCGACGGTCGACCTGCAGTCGATCCGCTTCTTCCTCGGCTACGGCCTGATCTTCATCACCCAGAACCTGCTGACGATCGTGCTCGCCAGCGCCGTGATGTTCGCGATCAATCCCTGGCTGGCGCTGATCGCGCTGGCGCCGGCGCCGCTGATCGTCTTCACCGCCTCCCGCTACAACCGCGTCTCCCGCCCCGCCCTGCAGGAGGTCCAGCAGCGAATCGCCGAACTGACCGCGGAAGCGGAGGAGAACGTCTCCGGGATCCGCATCGTCAAGGCCTTCGCCCGCGAGGAATACCAACTGCACCGCTTCAGCCGCGCCGTCACCCGGGTCTTCGACCAGAGCATCTACTCGACCAAACTGCAGGCCTTCTTCTCGCCGCTGATCGGGCTGCTGCCGCAACTCGGGATCGCGCTGGTGCTGCTGATCGGCGGCCGCGAGGTGATCGCCGGCAACCTCAGCCTCGGTGACTTCACCGCCTTCTACACCTACCTGGTGATGCTGGCCGGGCCGATGCGGATGCTGGGGATGACGATGGCGATGGCGCAGCGGGCGATCGCCTCCGGCAACCGCCTCTTCGAGATCCTCGACCGCGAGCCGCGGATCGAGAGCCCACCGGGGGCCCCGGAGCTGCCCGCCGGGGGCGGCCGGGTCGAGCTGCGCGGCGTGACGCTGCGCTACCGGGCCGCGGGCTCGCCAGACGGGGACAAAGAGGAGCCGATCGCGGCTCTCCACGACGTCTCCTTCGAGGTCGAGCCGGGGCGGACGGTGGCCCTGGTCGGCCCCTCGGGAGCGGGCAAGACCAGCCTGGTGGCGCTGATCGCCCGGCTCTATGACCCCGACGAGGGCGCGGTGCTGGTCGACGGCGTCGACGTGCGCGGGGTCGACGTGCCCTCGCTGCGCTCGGAGATCGCCTTCGTCGCCGACGACAGCTTCCTCTTCACCGCCAGCGTCGCCGAGAACATCGCCTATGCCCACCCGGAGGCGACCCAGGAGCAGATCGAAGCGGCGGCGCGCCGGGCCCAGGCCGACGCTTTCATCCGCGACCTGCCCGACGGCTACGAGACCCGCGTCGGCGAGCGTGGCCTCACCCTCTCCGGCGGCCAACGCCAGCGGGTCGCGATCGCCCGTGCATTGCTCGCCGACCCGCGGATCCTGATCCTCGACGACGCCACTTCCTCGGTCGACGCGACCACCGAGGCGGCGATCAAATCCGGGCTGGCCGAGGCGATGGCCGGCCGCACCACGTTCATCATCGCCCACCGCCTCTCGACCGTCTCCCTGGCCGACGAAATCGTCGTCGTCGACCGCGGCGAGATCGTCGACCGCGGCACCCACGAGGAGCTGATGCAGGGCTGCGGCTTCTACCGCGAGATCGCCGAGCACGGCCTCGCCGACACGGTCTTCCTCCAGCGCGACCTCGAAGAGCGCGAGGAGATGGCGCGGCTGTGAACCCCGAGCCCGAGAGCCGACTGCGCAACATCGCCCGCCTCTTCGCGGCGCTCTGGCGGCTGGTCCGCGGCGACGACCAGCGCGGCCGCAAGGTGCGCTGGCTGGTCTCCCAACTGCGTCCCTACCGGGGCCGGGTGGCGCTGATGTTCATCGGACTGCTGGCGGCGACCGCCGCCGGGCTGGCGCCGCCCTACCTGGCCGGCAAGGCGATCGACTCCGGGATCCTCACCGGCGACGCCGCCGCCCTCGACCTGATCGTCGTCGCCTTCGTCGCCGTCGCCGTCGTCTACGCCGTCGCCACCTACCTGCAGACCTACATGGTCGGGTGGGTCGGGACGCGGGTGCTGCAGGACCTGCGCGAGCGCGTCTTCTCGCACCTGCAATCGATGTCGATCGGGTTCTTCACCCGGCGCAGCCCCGGGGTCCTGATCTCCCGCATGACCAACGACATCGAGGCGCTGAACCAGCTCGTCACCAGCGGCGTGGTGACGATGTTCTCCAGCACCCTGACCCTGGTCGGCGTGGTTGTGATCATGCTCCTGCTCGACGTCCAGCTGGCCCTGGTCACCTTCCTCACCTTCCCGCTGCTGGCGATCGCCAGCGTCATCTTCCGCATCGCCTCCCAGGGCGCCTACCGGGCGACGCGGGAGCGGATCGCGGCGATCACCGCCTACCTGCAGGAGTCCCTCAGCGGCGTCCGCGTCGTCCGCAGCTTCGGCCAGGAGCCGCGCCACGTGGCCGAGATGACCGAGCTGAACGAGGCCAACCGCGAGATCAACATGAAGACCGTCTACCTCAACGCCTCCTACTTCCCGGCGGTCGAACTGCTGGCGGCGGTGGCGACGGCGGTGATCCTCGTCTACGGCGGCTCGCAGGCGATCGACGGGGCGATCCAGATCGGCGTCATCGTCGCCTTCGTCGGCTACCTGACCACCTTCTTCGAACCGATCCAGCAGCTCTCCCAGCTCTACACGACCTACCAGCAGGGGATGGCCGCGCTCGACAAGATCTTCGACCTGCTCGACACCGCGCCCGACATGGTCGACGCCGAGGGCGCGATCGACCCGGGGCCGCTGCGCGGCGAGATCGAGCTCGACGGGGTCTGGTTCTCCTACAACGAAAGCGAGGACCCGGCCGACGACGCCTGGGCGCTGCGCGACGTCGACCTGCACGTTCCGCCCGGCCAGACCCTGGCCCTGGTCGGCGCCACCGGCGCCGGTAAGTCGACCTTCGCCAAGCTGGTCGCCCGTTTCTACGACCCCCAGCGCGGCCGCGTGCTTGTCGACGGCCACGACCTCTGCGGAGTCCAGCAGCGAGCGCTGCGGCGCCAGCTCGGGATCGTGCCCCAGGAGGGCTTCCTCTTCTCCGGCAGCGTCCGCGAGAACGTCGCCTTCGGCCGGCCAGAGGCGAGTCTGGAGGAGATCGAGGAGGCGCTGGCAACCGTCGGCGCCACCGAGTTCGTCGACTCCCTGTCCGAAGGGATCGAGACCGAGATCGGCGAGCGCGGCGTCCAGCTCTCAGCCGGCCAGCGCCAACTCGTCGCCTTCGCCCGCGCCCTCCTGGCCGAGCCCCGGATCCTGATCCTCGACGAGGCAACCTCCAACGTCGACGTCCGCACCGAGAAAACGATCGAGCGCGGCCTCGAGCGCCTGCTCCAAGGCCGCACCGCCATCGTCATCGCCCACCGCCTCTCAACGATCCGCAGGGCAGGCAAGATCGTCGTTCTCGACGGGGGCAAGATCGAGGAGCAAGGCACGCATGAGGAGCTGATTGCGGCTAACGGGCACTACGCCAAGTTGTACGGCGCCTGGGTCGAGTCGTCCGCGGCCTAGGGACGACTCAGCTGCGCGACGGTTTCTGAGAGAGGGTCACCCGACCCCTCCTACGCAGATGGGATCAGCCGGGTCCGACGCCGCCGGATTCGCTGCCGCCGCCTTCTTCAGCAGGAGGTGCTTCTTCTTCGACACCGCCCCCGGCGCCGCCCGTTTCGGGCGCCACTTCTTCGGGAGCGACTTCTTCCGGCGCGACTTCTTCTTCGACTTCCGGAGCCGCTTCGACGCCGCCTTCTTCGACTTCTTCTTCGCCACCGGTACTAGGGGCGGCAGTGGGGGCGCTGGGGCCTTCGCTGCAGTCTTCGAAGCCGTAGATCGCGGCCTGGGCCTGGAATTCTTCGAGGATCGGGGCCGCTTCGGTGGCGACTTCGCCGAGGGCCGCGGTGTCTTCGCGTTCGGCCGCCAGTTTCGCTTCGCCCTCGACTTTGGCCAGTTCTTCGGCGGCCTGGATGAAGTCGGAGTAGCCGGCCGAGTCTTCAGGGGTGCCGAGGTCCGAGATGCTTTCGACCATGCCGGTGTAGAGGTCGGCGGTCTGGGTCACCTGGGTCTGGGTGTCGGCGGCGGAGGCGCCGATCGAGCCGATCGCGGCGTTGACCTCGGAGCAGATCGCGTCGCCCTGGGAGATCAGGTCTTCCTTGCTCAGGCTCGCCGGCGCTTCGGTCGTTTCCGCGACCGTCGCCTGGGTCGTGTCGTCGCCGCCACCACCGCAGCCGGCAATTGCCAGCGCGGCCAGCAGTGAGGCGAGGGCTAGGAGCTTGGGAGGTCTCATCGGGGGGGCGACGCTAGCAAAGCGATTCGACGGCTTTGCAGGGATATCACTGCGGCCCAGGGACTCGAACCCCGACTACCTCGTCCAGAGCGAGGCGTGCTGCCATTACACCAGGCCGCAACAGTCAGCCAAGGATATCGATGGTCAGGGGGGAGAGAACGGGCGCTCCCAGCCCTTGGGGGGTCGATGCGCCCACCAGACCGTTGTAAACAGAAGTGTAGACTCGCTCCATGGCGATCGTTGAGACGACCACGATTCGGGTCAGGCGCAGCACCCACGAACACCTCACCAAAGAGGCTGAGCTGGCGGGGAAGAGTGTGACCGAGATGCTGGAGATCGCGACCGAGATGCTCAAAGAGCAGCGGATGCTCGAGAGCATGCACCGCTCCTACGAAAAGTACGGCGACGAGATTCATGCTGAGATGGCGCCTTGGCTGAATATGCCGGGTCCTCCACTTCCCGACGACGACTGGTCAGATCTCACGCCCGACGAGGATTGAGTGGCCCACCGGGAAGCGGAGCGGGGAAGCATCTACGAAGGGGAGCTCGACCCGGTCGTCGGCAGTGAGCAGGGCGGACGGCGGCCCGTCCTCGTCGTTTCGATCGACCCGATGAATCGCTCCCCCGCACAACTCGTGATCGGTGTACCCGTGACGACCACCCCTCGGGAAAATCTCTTCCACGTTCGAATCGACCCGGCGGAAAGTGGGCTCTCACGAGTCAGCTACGCAATGCCCGAGATGGTTCGCTCCATCTCCTCGACGCGGCTCGGACGCCAGCTCGGACGCGTACCGAGCAAGACCGTCGATGCTGCAGCCCGAAACGCCGGCGTCCTCCTCGGCCTCGGCCGGACCCGCTAAGCAATCGCGGAAAGGTCCGAGTCGGCGTCGGCGAGCGCCTCGCGGGCCTCGGAGACGTCGACCCGGTCGGCGAGCATGCGGCGCGCTTCGGCCAGGTCTTCGGAGCGCTCGACGCTGAGGGCGCCGGCGACGCGGCCGTCCTTCAGGTACCAGACCGAGAACTCGCCGCCTTCGCGGTCGCCGCGCCAAATCTCCTCGTCCCACTCGGAGGCGGGGCCGACGTACTCGAGGCTGGCCCAATCGGCGAGGTCGCTGAAGAAGTAGGGGACGACGTCGTAGTTGCGGTCGTCGCCGAGCATGTTGGCGGCGGCGTGCATGCCCTGCTGCATCGCCACGTCCCAGTGCTCGACCCGCAGCCGGCGGCCGTGGACGACGCTGTCGTAGGAGCAGCAGTCTCCGGCCGCGTAGATGCCCGCCGTCGAGGTCTCCAGCTTCGAGTCGCAGAGGACGCCGTCGTCGACCTCGAGCCCTGCCCGCTGGGCGAGCATCGCGTCGGCTTTGACACCGGCGCCGACGACGACGGTGTCGCACTCGATGCTGAGGCCGCTCTTGGTGACGATCGCGCCGACGCGGCCGTCGCCCTCGAAGGCCTCCAGCTCCTCGCCGCCGTGGAAGGAGACCCCGTGCGATTCGAGCTGTTCCTGGAACCAGCGGCCGGCGTCCTCGCCGAAGGTGCGCGAAAGGGCGACGTCCTCCATCGCCACGATCGAGCACTTCGTGCCCCGCGCGGCGAGCGAGGCGGCGACCTCGCAACCGATGTAGCTGCCGCCGATCAGGACGACGTGCTCGGCCGCCTCGGCGTCGGCCCGGATCGCGTCGGCGTTGCCGAAGGCGCGCAGGTAGTGGATGCCCTCGTTCTCGGCTCCCTCGACGCGGAGGATGTTGACCATTGCCCCGGTGCCGATCAGCGCCTTGCCGAAAGCGACCTCCTCCCCGCCCTGGATCTTCGCCGTCCGCGCCTCGGGGTCGAGCGACATCACGTTGCGCCCGCTCACCAGCTCGACGCCGTTCTCCTCGTACCAGGAGGGCGGGTTGACGTAGGCCTCGGCCCGCTCGGCCTCGCCGCGCAGGTACTCCTTGCTGATCGGCGGCCGTTCGTAGGGCGGCTCCGGCTCGCGGCCGACCAGCAGGATCGAGCCCTCGGCGCCGCGCTTGCGCAGCTCGGCGGCGCAGTTGGCCGATGCCAGACCGCCGCCTATGAGGAGAAAGTCGACCTCGCGAGAGGCCATTCAGGAACTCCTAGTCACCGTTGCTGCCGTTGCTTTCCGGTCCGAAGAGAATCTTCAACTCGTCCTCTTTACCCGGGTCCAGCACGGCGAGAACCTCGTCGCCTTCCTCCAGCACGGTGTCGGCGGTGGGGACGAAGCCCTTGCCGGAGCGCAGCACCGAGATCAGCAGGCTGCCTTCGGGCATCTGCAGGTCGCCGACCCGGCGGCCGGTGACGGAAGAGTCCTTGCCCAGCAGCATCTCGATGATCTCCAGTTGCTCCTCCTGCAGGTCGAGCAGGTGGACCAGGCCGTACTCGGGCACCTCGTGCTCGAGCAGGCGCAGGATCAGGTCGGTCGCCGAGACCGACGGTTTGACCCCGAGCAGGTCGAAGTGCTGGCGGTTGCGGGGGTTGTTGACGCGGGCGATGATCTGGCCGACCAGGTACTTCTCCTTCGCCACCTGGCAGATCAGCATGTTGTCCTCGTCGTCGCCGGTCACGGCGATCACCATCTCCGCCCGCTGGATGCCAGCCCGCTCCAGGACCCAGAGCTCGGAGGCGTCGCCGTAGGTGACGTTGTGCTCCAGCTCCTGCTCGACCGTGAGGTAGCGGCGGCGGTCGCTCTCGATCAGGGTCACCTCGTGGCCCTTGTCGAGCAGCTCCCGGGTCAGGTTCCAGCCGACCTTGCCGGCGCCGATGACGATGATGTACATGCTCCCCAGCCTCGCTCTCTAGGCGGCTTCCGCCGAGTTGCCGGGGGTTCCGTCGCGGCCGCCGGATTCGCGCACCGCGCCCTCCAGCATGTCGATCGCGACCCGGGTCGGGCAGACCGTCTGCAGGCCCTGGCGCTGGTACCACTCGGCCCGCAGCGGGTCGAGCACGCGGGCGATCACGGTCGGCACCTCGTACCGGCGCTGGGCGATCTGGGCGATGATGATGTTGGTGTTATCGCCGTCGGTGGAGGCGATGAAGACGTCGGCTTTCTCAATCCCGGCGGCGACCAGGGCCTCGGACTCAAGGCCGGCGCCGACCGTGAACTGGCCGCCGAGGTCCTCCCAGCCCTTCTCCAGGCCGACCTCGAGCCGGGCGTGGGACTCCGGGTCCTCGTCGAGGCAGGAGACTTCGTGTCCCTCGCGGAGCATCGCCCGCGCCACCGAAGAGCCAACGCGGCCGCAGCCGACGATCAGGATGAACATGGCCCGCATACTAGGGCCAGGCGTGGACTAGGAGGCTTCTGGCGGGGCGGTGAGCAGGACCCGACACGGGGCCTTCTTCAGCACGTACTCGGTGGCGGCGCCGATCTCGGCCGGCTTGGCGGCGCCGATACCGCCGATCGTCGCGCCGCCGCGGATCCTCGACGGCGGCTCGCCGCCGATCACGATCGCCTCGGCGCCGCTGCGGCGCGCCGCCTCGAGGATCCCGGCGCCGACCTTGCGGGCGCGGATCACTTCGGTGGTCACCTCGACGTCCTCGTACTCCTCCCCCACCTCGCGCGCCCGCTCCAGCGCCCGCTTCGCCTCCTCCTCGCGCTCGACCGGAAGCTCGGCGTCGAGCGGCAGGGTCAACGGCACTTCGATCACGTAGATCACGTCGAGGCGAGAGTCATCGCTGCTCTTGTCCTCCTGCTCGGCCGCGGCAAGGCGGCCGGCGGTGGCGACGATGTCGTCGTCGAGCTTGGTGCCGAATACCGGCACGAGGATGTTGCTGAAGGCGACCTCGGGGACCTGCTTGGTCAGCGCGTGCTCGGGAACCGAGACCCGCTTGGTCAGCGTCGTCCCCTCGAAGACCTTGCGGTAGACGACGTAGAAGGTCAGCCCGAAGAGCATCCAGCCGAGCCCGACCCAGCGCGCCGTCGTGTGGAAGGCGAGCACGCTGAGGAAGGCGAGGAAGCTGACAACCGCGGCGACGATCGCCGGCAACGGCAGCTCCGCCGCCCCCCAACGCACCCCGAGCGGGACCCGGAAGGGACGCGGGCGGTCGGGGTCGCGGACGCGCAGGCGGATGATCGAGAGGTGGGCGATGGTGATCGCCAGCGTCGCCCCGAAGGCGTAGATCCCGGCCAGCAGCTTGACGTTGGTCGGGATCACCAGGCCGAGCGCGATCACTCCGCAGATCACGATCGCCACGTAGGGGGTCGCCTGGCGCTTCTCCAGCTTGCCGAGCCAGCTGGGGATCTGGCGGTTGATCGCCAGGGTGTAGATGTGGCGGGAGACGCCGAGCATCGAGGTGCTGGCGGCCCAGAAGAGGACCGGTGCGGCGACCAGCGCCACCATCCAGCGCATCGTGTCGGCGACCCAGTCCGGGTGGAAGGCGGAGACGACTCCCAGCACCGGCTCCTCGACGAACTCGCCGCCGAGCGCGGTCTCGGGGCCGCCGGGGCCGGCGACGACCGGGACCGCCATCAGCGCGATCGCCGCCATCCCGGCGTAGATCAACGGCACCGCGATCGCGCCGAGGCCGGCGATCCGCTTCAGGTCGCGGCGGCTGACTTCGACGTCGGGAGCGAGGTCGGAGGCCGCCTCGATCCCAGCGTAGGCGAGCATTGCGACGACACCGGCATAGACGGCGTCCTTCAGGGTCGGGTCGCCGAAGACGTGCAGCTCGGCGGTCAGCCGGTCCGGGTGCATGACGACAAAGAGGCCGACGACGATCACCGCCAGCTGCAGGACGAGGTCGGCGAGGGCGAGCACGGCCAGCGAGCGGCCGCGCTCGCGGCCGGTGACGTTGAAGATGTTGAGCGCGCAGACCGAGGCGATCACCAGGGCGGCGATGCCGATCTCCCAGCCGGGCCGGGCGAACCCGCCCCAGATCGGCTGCAGGTAGTGCGGGACCGAGATCGCCGCCAGCGCGATCACCAGCAGGTAATCGAGCAGGATCGCCCAGCCGGCGATGAAGGCGACCAGCTCGTTGAAGGCGTGGCGGGCGAAGCTGGAGGAGCCGCCGCGTTCGCGGAACATCGCCCCGCCCTCGACGTAGGTGAGCGTGGTCAGGCCGAAGAGCAGGCCGGCGGCGAGGAAGATCAGCGGCGTCAGGCCGAGGCCGCGGTCGGCGACGACCCCGAGCGCGAAGTAGATCGAGAAGCCGACGGCCGAGTAGGCCGCCGCGAAAAGCCACGGCAGCCCCTTCATCGCTCCATCCGCGACTGCAGCCAGAGGCGCCCGAGCCCGACCGCGATGAAGGCGATGCCCATCAGGAACCCGACCGAGGCGGGGCCGCCACCCGCGGCCAGGGTCGCGACCAGCACGGCGAGGCCGATCAGGACGAAGACCAGCGAGAAGCCACGAACCGCCCGGCGGTAGATCATCAGGTGACGTCCGCCACGGCTGCGGTCGGGGGCGCGGCGGACTGCTCGACCGGGTCGGAGACGACGATCACCCGGCAGGGGCGCTCGCCCAGCACCGTCTGCAGGGTCTTGTCGTAGAGCGGCACGCCGGCGCGGCGGCGCAGGCCGACGACGATCGCCTCGGCCTTGATCAGCTCCGCCTCCTCGGCGACCGAGTAACCGGCCTGGCCTGGCCGGACGCGAGCGACGTGGCCGGTCACGCGCTGGCCGCCGATCAGCCTCGCCTCCTCGACCTTGCGCTGCGCTTCGGCTTCCTGCTCGGGCATCTCCGCCTTCAGCGGCAGGTCGGTGGGCACGGTCAGCATCGAGTGGATGTGGATGCCGCGGCGGCGCTTGGAGGCGAGCTTGACCGCGGTCGCGACCATCTCCGCCGAGAACGCTTCGTCGTCCTCGAAGCCGACCAGGACGCTGCGGTACTCGACCTCCTCCACCCCCAGCGGCTCCGGCAGCACAACCTTCACCGTCTTGGTCAGCGGCAGCTTCTGGTTGCGGCGGTAAAGCACGTAGACGGCGATGCCCAGCGCCATCCAGCCGAGGCCGACGGCGAGCGTGCGCGGGTTCAGCGCCATCACCACGATCCAGGCGGCGAAGGTGCCGAGGCCGCCGAGTACGGCGGTGACCGGCACGTCGAAGCCGAAGGCGCGGACGTTGAAGGGCGGCTTCCAGGCGCGCTCGACGTCGGCTTTGCTGCGGCGCAACTGGATCACCGCGACGTGGGCGATCGTGAACGAGAGCATCGCCCCGAACGAGTACATCGTCGCCAGGAAGTCGGTCTGGCCGGGCAGCAGGGTGATGATCGCGATCGCGGCGAAGATCAGGATCGCGATGTATGGGGTGCGGTACTTCGGGTGGACCTGGCGCAGCTTCTCCGGCAACTGGCGGTGCTGGCCCATCGAGTAGGTGAGGCGGGAGACGCCGATCAGGCCGGCGTTGGTGGCGATCAGCAGGATCACCGCCGCCAGCACACCGACGTAATAGCGCAGGATTTCGGTCGGCCCGTTGGCGAGGCCGAGGTTCTCGACGATGCCGAGGATCGGGTCGTCGGCGAAGGTGGTGCCGAGCGCGGTCGTGTAATGGCCAGCGGCGTCCTGGGTGACCGGCATCGCCGAGAGCGCGACGATCGGGATCAGCAGGTAGAGCCCGAGCACGGCGACCACGGTCAGGCCGACGCTGCGCGGGATCGTGCGCGAGGCTTCCTTCGCCTCCTCGGCCATGTTCGAGATCGTCTCGATCCCGGTGTAGGCGATCATCCCGACCGCGATCCCGAGCGCGAAGTCGCTCCAGGTCGGGGCGACGCCGAAGTTGACGTTGTCGACCAGGATCTCCGGGTTGAAGACGAGCACGAGGCCGATTCCGACCAGGACCACCTGGGTGGCGAGGTCGGCGATGGCAAGGATCAGGTTGAGGCGCGCCGACTCCTCGGTGCCGCGGATGTTGAGCACCGCAAGGGCGACGATCAGCGCCGCGCCGCCGACGATGTCGCCCGGGCTGCTGCCCAGCCAGGGCCAGAAGACGGCCAGGTAGTGGGGCACGAAGAAGGCCGAGATCGCGACCGTGATCGTGTAGTTGAGCATCTGGCCCCAGGCGGCGACGAAGCTGACGAACTCGTTGAAGGCGTGGCGGGCGAAGCTGGAGGAGCCACCCGCCTCTGGGTACATCACCGTCGCCTCGGCGTAGGTGGCGGCGGTGGCGGCGAAGATCAGGCCGGAGATGACAAAGGCGACCGGCGTCAGGCCGAGCGCGAAGGCGGCGGTGACGCCGAGCGCGTAGTAGATCGAGGAGCCGACGTTGCCGTAGGCGGCGGAGAACAGGCCGCCGACGCCGTGGACACGGCTCAGCGACTCGTCTCGGGGGATCCTCTGGGCGATTAGGCGACCCTAGCGCTAGCCTGCGACCGGTGAACGCGCGGCCGGGTCCCTCGCGACACCAGGTGAAACGGCGGCGTCTCACCGCCCTTGCGATGATCGGGATCGTGGCGGCGGCAATTGTCTATCTGGTCCTCGCAGCAACCCTGCTGGCGCCCGTCGACAAGCACGGGGCCCGCTTCTCCCATCTGGAGATCCAGAGCCAGGCGGTCGGTCAGGAGCTCGGCGTCAACGTGATCGTGCCCAAGCGCGCCGGCGCGCCGGGCAAGCGCTCGCTGCTGGTCTTCCTGCACGGCCGTGGCGGCTCCGAGTCGACCTTCAACGACGTCGTCTTCGGCAACCTGCCGAAGCTGCGCGTCCAGGCGCCGGTCTTCGCCTTCCCCGACGGCGGCGACCACGGCTACTGGCACAACCGCCGCGGTGCCAAGTGGGACGCCTACGTGATGGGCGAGGTGATCCCGACCGTGGTTGAGCGCTTCGAGATCGACCCGGGTCGGATCGCGATCGGCGGCATCTCGATGGGCGGCTTCGGCGCCTACGACATCGCCCTCCACCACCCCGGCCGCTTCTGCGCCGTCGGTGGCCACTCCGCCGCGCTCTGGTTCGAGGCCGGCGAAACCGCGCCGGGGGCGTTCGATGACGAAGCCGACTTCGAGCGCAACGACGTCGTCGAGACGGTCGAGCACGATCCGGGCGCCTTCGGCGGGGCGAGGATCTGGAGCGACTACGGAGACGAGGACCCGTTCCGCGCCTACAACGAAGGCTTCGTCGACGCGCTCGAGGCCGGCGGCACCAAGGTCAGCGCCCACTCATGGCCAGGCGGCCACGAGGGCTCCTACTGGAGCGAGCACTGGCCCGCCTACCAGCGCTTCTACGCCAACTCCCTGGCGCACTGCGGCTAACTCGCGGTTCCTTTCGCACCCCACAGGCGAATAAGGAACCGTGATTCAGCGGCCGGGTGAGCCGGCGGGGGGCGTTCCGGGCGGGGGCGGCGGGCCCCAGCTCTCGCGGCCGTCGGCGGTCGCGATCGGGATCCGCGGGCCGGCCATCGCCGGCGTGTCGAGCGTGACGTCGGCGATCGCCTTGACCCGCGAGAGCGTCTCGCGGACGCCGCTCTTGGTGCCCTGGATGCCGTAGGGATGCAGGTCGGCGATCAGCCCGGTGGCGTCGATCCCGGCCTCGGCGGCCAGATAGAGGGCGCGTTCCATGTGGAAGCCCTGGGTGACGACAACCGCGTCGTCGACCTCGAAGATCCCCCGCGCCCGCACCATCGTCGCCCAGGTTTCAAACCCCGCGTGGTCCTCGAAGATGTCTCGCGGCTCGACCCCGGCAGCGACCAGTGCCTTACGCATCGTGTCCGGCTCGTCGTAGTCCCAGCTCTGGTGGTCACCAGAGACGAGGATCTTCTCGACCTTGCCCGCATGCCAAAGCGCCGACGCCTGCCGCACCCGGTCCCCCAACATCGTGCTCATCGTCCCATCCGGATTAACCCCCGCCCCAGGCACAACCGCCACCTGAGCAGGCGGGACCTCCGCGACTACCGAAGTGGCCTCTCCCTTCGGAGCAAAGAACACCACGTACGCGTTCCCGAGGCCAACCACGGCCAAGAGCAGCGCAGCTCCACCAAGCAGCCATTTCACCATCCGCATCATCGGCGAAACGCTACAAGACGCCCCGTCGGGGAGGGGCACCAGACCCCTCCCCGCTCGGTCCCTCTTAGAAGTGGACGATCGGGATGATCAGAATCGCGACGATGTTCGCGACCTTGATCATCGGGTTGATAGCCGGCCCGGCCGTGTCCTTGTAGGGATCGCCGACCGTGTCACCGGTAACCGAAGCGGCGTGCGCCTCGGACCCTTTGCCGCCGTGGGCGCCGTCCTCGATCAGCTTCTTCGCGTTGTCCCAGGCGCCGCCGCCGGCGGTCATCGAGATCGCGGCGAAGAGGCCGACGACGATGACGCCGATCAGCAGGCCGCCGAGCGCGTCGACGCTGAGCAGGCCGACGATGACGGGGACGATGATCGGGATCAGCGAGGGCAGGATCATCTCCTTCTGCGCGGCGCCGGTAACGATGCTGACCGTCTCCGCGTAGTTCGGTTTTTCCGTCCCCTCCATGATCCCGGGGTGCTCGCGGAACTGTTTGCGGACCTGCTCGACGACCTGTCCGCCGGCACGGCCGACCGCCTCGATCGCCAGGGCGGCGAAGAGGTAGACCATCATGCCGCCGATGATCAGCCCGATCAGCACGTCAGGGCTGGTCAGGTTGAACAGGCTGTTGAGGTCGAAGCCCTGTGGGGCCTCGTCCGCGAGCTCGCTCTTGAAGGCCGCGAACAGCACCAGTGCCGCCAGCGCGGCGGAGCCGATCGCGTAACCCTTGGTCACCGCCTTGGTCGTGTTGCCGACGGCGTCGAGCGGGTCGGTGACCGCCCGCACGTCGTCCGGCAGCTCGGCCATCTCGGCGATGCCGCCGGCGTTGTCGGTGATCGGCCCGAAGGCGTCGAGGGCGACGATCAGACCGCAGAGCGAGAGCTGAGACATCACGGCGATGCCGATGCCGTAGACGCCCGCGAGCTCGTTGGCGCCGAGGATCGCGAGGGCGAGAACCAGCGCCGGCGCGGCCGTCGACTGGAAGCCCTGGGCGAGCCCCTGGATGATGTTCGTCGCGTGCCCGGTCTCCGATGCCCTGGCGATCGACTTCACCGGATAGAAGCGGGTCGAGGTATAAAATTCGGTGATCACGAAGAGCAGCGCGGTCACCGCGATGCCGATCACGGCACAGAGCCAGAGGTCGGTGACGGAGACCGCCGCGGCGGCCGTGTCGAGCACGCCGATCCGCACCGGTTCGCTCATCAGCCAGTCGGTGATCGGGTAGAAGGCCGCGATCGAGAGGAGCCCGGCGAGGATCACGCCCTGGTAGAGAGCGCCCTCGACCCGGTCCGTTTTGGTCCGCACGACAAGCGCCCCGACGATCGAGGCGATGATCGCGACGCCGCCGATGACCAGCGGGTAGATCGCGACCTCGCGGGCGAAGTCGGTGTTGAAGGTGAGGACGCCGAGCAGCATCACCGCGACCGAGGTGACCGCGTAGGTCTCGAACAGGTCGGCGGCCATGCCGGCGCAGTCGCCGACGTTGTCGCCGACGTTGTCGGCGATCACAGCCGGGTTGCGGGGATCGTCCTCGGGGATCCCCGCCTCGACCTTGCCGACCAGGTCGGCGCCGACGTCGGCGGCCTTGGTGAAGATGCCGCCGCCGAGACGGGCGAAGACGGAGATCAGCGAGCCACCGAAGCCGAGGCCGATAAGCGCGTCGACGGCCTCCTTGTCGGTGCTGCCGGTGATGATCAGGAAGCCGTAGTAGCCGGCGACGCCGAGCAGAGCCAAGCCGACCACGAGCAGGCCGGTGACCGAGCCGCCTTTGAAGGCGACGTCGAGCGCCGGCGGCACACCGCCGCGGGCGGCCTCGGCGACCCGGGAGTTGGCCCGGACCGAGACGTTCATCCCGATGAAGCCGGTCGCACCGGAGAGGATCGCCCCGATCAGGAAGCCGACTGCCGTCTCCCAGTTCTGCAGCACCAGCAGCAGAACCGCGATCGGCAGGGCCAGAGCCGCGATGATCGTGTACTGGCGGCTCAGGTAGGCCTGTGCGCCTTCCTGGACGGCGGTCGAGATTTCCCGCATGCGGTCGTTGCCCGCGGGCTTCGCCAGCAGGCGCTGGGTCACGATGAGTCCGTAGACGACGGCGGCGCCAGCGCAGACGAGCGCGACGACCACCCCGTAATCGGTCAAGAAGTCGGTCAAGTTTCGTTCCTCCGGTGGATTTAGCGGCGCGGGAGTCTATAGACGGAGGGGGCGGCTACGTAGGTACGCCCGGTCTCAGCCACTGCATCGCGGTAAATGTCCTCGATCGAGGCGCCTGCGTCGAGTGCCTCGCGCGCCCGCTCGGCCCCATTTCGCTCGGGCAACTCGGGCTCGATCCCAAGCTGTGAGCGGGCCGGCTCGGTCCAGGCGAGGATCTGCTCCAGCACGGCCCGCGTCTCGACCTGCTCGCCACGGCGGAAGTCGATCATCCGCCCGCCGGCGCCGTGGCGAATCGCCCGCCAGAGGTTCTCCTCGATCTCGCGGTCGGCCAGCGGCGCCCCCCGCCCTTCGTAGCCGTGCTCGTCGTAGTCGAGCGCGGTCTGGGCGATGCAGGCGGCGATCAGCCCGGCCAGGGCGAAGGACTCGTCGCCGTGGGTCTGGGCGTCGCAGATCCGCACCTCGACGGTGCCGAAGCTGTGGTGCGGCCGCACGCTCCACCAGAGCTGGGTCGACTCGACCACCGACCCGACCCGCTCCAGTGTGCCGACGAACTCGGCGTAGCTGCGCCAGTCGCGGAACGGCGAGGGGATGCCGCAGCGCGGGAAGGAGCGGGTGAAGATCTCCGTGCGGACGGTGTGCAGGCCGCTGTCGCGGCGGTCGAGGAAGGGCGAGTTGGCGGAGACCGCGAGCAGCAGCGGCAGCAGCTCCCGCAGCCAGTCGCAGACGGCGATCGCGCGGTCGGCGCCGCGCACGCCCATATGTACGTGCAGGCTCCAGGTGTTGTTGCGCTGGGCGACCCAGCCGAGTTCCTCGCGCAGGCGGTTGTAGTGCGGGGTGTCGATGATCCGCTGGTCGAGGTAGTTGGCCCAGGGATGGGTCCCGGTCGCGCCCAGGGTCAGGCCCATGCCGGCGACCAGCTCGAACAGCCGCGCCCGCCGCTCGCGCTGCAGTCGCATCGCCTGCTCGAAGCTCTCGGCCCGGCCGGAGCGGATCTCGACCTCCGAGGCGATCAGCTCGCCCGCCGCCGACTCGGCCAGCAGCTCGTCCTTCTCGCAGGCGGCGTAGACGTCCTCGAAGCGGTGCTCCAGCTCGAGGCTGGCGGGGTCGAGGATCGCGAACTCCTCCTCGAGCCCGATCGTGAAGTCGGTCGAGGACTCGAATCGCTCGCGCGCGAGGTCGAGATCGAGAGACAAGGCTCGACGGCAGCTCAGGCCAGGTAGAAGTAGAGCGCGTACAGCAGGTCGACGGCGGGACTGGAGGTGTGCACGGTCACCTCAGGTGGCACCTGCAGCAGCTGCTCGGAGTAGTTGAAGATGATCTTGACGCCGGCTTTGACGAGGCGGTCGGCAACTCCTTGGGCGGCCTCAGCCGGGACTGCGAGCACGCCGACGACGATCTCCTCCTCGCCGACGATCGCGTCGAGCTCGCCGATGTCGCGCACCCGCAGCTCGCCGATCTGCTTGCCGACGACGCTCGGGTCGACGTCGAACATCGCCACCACCTGGAAGCCGTGGTCGGCGAAGATCGCCGAGCTGGCGATCGCCTGGCCGAGGTTGCCGGCGCCGAAGAGGGCGATGTTGTGCTGGCCGGAGGTGCGGAGGATCTTGCGCACCTCGGAGACCAGCGACTCGACGTTGTAGCCGACCCCGCGCTTGCCGAACTTGCCGAAGCCGGAGAGGTCGCGACGGATCTGCGTGGAGTTGACGTGCGTCCACTCAGACAGCTCCTGCGACGAGACCGTCTCCTTGCCCTCCTTCTTGGCCTGCGTGAGGACCTGCAGGTAGCGCGCAAGGCGCGCGGCGACGCCGAGCGAGAGCCGATCAGACGCTGGCGCCTCGCCGATACTCATGGACCAGCCGAGCCTACACGGGCTCGGAGGTCCTGTTCGTTTACATAGAAGTCGTAGAGATCCTCGCCGTCGAGGGCGACCACAGGGATCCGCTC
>DASUZL010000009.1:0-36965 GCA_036376895.1 Solirubrobacterales bacterium | reverse complement strand
GGCCACGCCTCATATCCCAAAGCAATGCTCAGTTTCTATTGCACAATCGATAGCTTCTCAATTCCTCCGCCTTGAAATACGCAAGGATCATCGAATAGTGGCCCCTTCCCCCAAAGAAGACGAGACACCCCGCGGCGAGGACGGGATCGACGTTCGCCTGGTGCGAGCCATCTCGCATCCGCTCCGGATCCAGATCCTGCAGGTGCTGAACGAGCGAGACGCCAGCCCGAACGAGATGGTCAGCCTGCTGGGCAGCCCGCTCGGCAACATCGCCTACCACACGCGGGTGCTCGAGAAATGCGGCTGCGTCGAAGTCGTGCGGACCGAGCAGCGCCGCGGCGCGGTCGAGCACTACTTCCGTGCCGTGCCCCGCTCCTACGTCGGCCACCAGGACTGGCGCAAAGTCCCACGCTCGGTCCGCAGCACGATCACCGCCACATCGGTCGAGAGCTTCTTCCAGCGGCTCACCGCCGCCTACGAGTCGGGCACCCTCGACGATCGCGACGACACGACACTGAGCTGGATGTCGGTTGCCGTCGACGATCAAGGCCGCCGCGAGGTCACCGAGATCCTCGCCGACGCCGCCGCCCGCCTCCAAGGCGTCCACCAGCGCAGCGTCGAGCGCACGGCCGGCAGCACGGAGGAGCCGACGTCCCTGATCGTCGGCCTCGCCGCCTTCGAATCGGCTGAGGCCGAGTCGGCCGACAGCTAAGCCTCCGCTGACCCGAGGTCAAATATGTTGAGCGCCGGATGGACGACGGCGCTCCCGAACGCGATGACCTCGAGGAGCTGCGTGCGCGGCGGGGGCTGACCGAGGATGCGGCGCGGCCCGATGCGGTGGCGCGGCGGCATGAGGGTGGGGCGCGGACGGCGCGGGAGAACGTTGCCGACCTGGTCGATGCCGGCTCTTTTGTCGAGTACGGGCGCTTTGCGATCGCTGCTCAGCGGGGGCGGCGGGAGCTGCAGGACCTGATCGAGCGGACGCCGGCGGACGGGCTGATCGGCGGCACGGCGACGGTCAATGCGGAGCTCTTCGGCGATGCCGCCGCTTGCGCGGTCCTCTCCTACGACTACACGGTCCTCGCCGGCACTCAGGGCGCGCTCGGGCATCGCAAGAAGGACCGGCTCTTCGAGCTGATCGAGCGGATGCGGTTGCCGACCGTCTTCTACGCCGAGGGCGGAGGGGGGCGGCCGGGGGACACCGACTACCCGGTCGTCTCGGCGCTCGACACCCGCGCGTTTGCGCTCTGGGCGAAGCTCTCGGGGGTCGTGCCGCGGATTGCGGTCGTCGCCGGCCGCTGCTTCGCCGGCAACGCGGTGATCGCTGGGTGCTCGGACCTGATCGTCGCTACCGAGGGGATCTCCCTGGGCATGGGAGGGCCGGCGATGATCGAGGGCGGCGGGCTCGGCAAAGTCGATCCCGACGAGATCGGGCCGATCGAGATGCAGTCGCGGAACGGGGTGGTTGACGTGGTGGTCGCCGACGAGGCCGAGGCGACTGCCGCCACCAAGCAGTTGCTCGGCTACTTCCAGGGCGCGACCTCGCATGGGCCCGAACCGGACCAGGCGCGCCTGCGCGAGCTCGTCCCGGCGCGCCAGCGCCGCGCCTACGCGGTCGGGCCGATCGTCGAGACGCTCGCCGACGAGGGCTCGGTCACCTTCCTGCGCGAGCGCTTTGCCCCCGAGATGGTCACGGCGCTGGTCCGGATCGAGGGTCGCCCGGTCGGCGTCATCGCCAACGACACCCGCCACATGGCCGGCGCGATCACCAGCGGCGCCGCCGACAAGGCGGCCCGCTTCATCCAGCTCTGCGACTCCTTCGGCCTTCCGATCGTCTCGCTGATCGACACCCCCGGCTACATGGTCGGGCCCGACGCCGAGGCCACCGGCCTGGTCCGCCACGCCTCGCGCCTGTTGGTCGCCGGCGCCGCGATCAGCGTGCCGCTGGTCGCCGTGGTGCTGCGCCGCGGCTACGGCCTCGGCGCCCAGGCGATGGTCGGCGGCAGCCTGCACGAGCCGCTGCTCACGGTCGCCTGGCCGAGCGCCCACCTCGGCCCGATGGGGCTGGAAGGGGCTGTGCGGCTGGCGCTGCGCAAGGAGCTGGAGGCGATCGCCGACCAGCGCGAGCGCGAGCAGCGCGTCCGCGACCTCACCGCCGCCGCCGAGGAGAACGCGAAGGCGCTCAATGCCGCCGCCCTGTTCGAGCTCGACGACGTGATCGACCCGGCCGAGACCCGCGGCCTGATCGCCGCGACCCTGCGCGCCGCCGGCCCTTCTCCGGCAGGCGGGCACCGTTTCGTCGACACTTGGTAGATGGCCGTCTCCCTGAAGCCACTGCCGGAGGGCTTCGCCGACAACGTCAGCGCCCTGCACCGGGTCGCCGAGGAGCTGGTGGCGCCGGCTCGCAAGCCCGACAACGAGATCGCGCTGGCGGCGACCCCGGGGGGCTTCGGCACGCCTGAGTTCGAGTTCGAAGGGACGCGGCGACAGGTCCGGGTCGAGGGCAACGAGCTGGTCCACCGGGCCGGTGAGGAAGAGCGGCGCGCGGCGCTGATCAACCTGCGCGAAGCGGCGTCGATCATCGCCGACCTGCTGCCGCCCGGAACCGAGCTCGACGACGAGCCGCTGCACATCTCGCCCCCCGCGGCGAAGGCGCTCGCAGATTGGTACGAGTTCGGCGACGAGGTCCTCAACCGGCTTGTTGCTCTTGCTGCCCCCGGCGACGCGGCGACCGAGCCGCGCCTCTGGCCCGAGCACTTCGACATCGCGATCGAACTCGGCCCGGAGGACAAAGGCGCCCGCGCCAACTACGGGTTCTCACCCGGCGACGAGGCCCACCCCGAGCCCTACCTCTACGTCGGCCCCTGGAGCGCCAAGGTCTCCGGCGAGCTCTGGCAGGCACGCGGTTTCAACGGCGCCGAGATGGGCTACTCCGAGCTGCTCGCGGCCGATGACCAGGCGGCCGCGGCGACCGAATTCCTCACCAAACGCTGGGACGCGCTGGCGGCAGACGGCAGCTAGGCCCGGGTCACCAGACCGCGTCGTGTTCCTCCATCACCCCGAGGCCTTCGGCCAGGGGGACCTCGCCGAGGGAGCCGGAGAAGCTGCCAAAGCGGTGGCGGTAGCGGGAGCCGAAGAGGAGGAAGTTCTCGTCGCGGACGTGGAAGGACTCGGAGGCGAACTCGAGGGTTCCGCCCGGGAGCTCTATCCCGGCCATGCCGTCGAAGTGGGAGGGAGGAGGCTCGGAGGGCTCGTCCTCGATCCAGATCGCGCGCTCGCTGTTACGGGCCGGGTCGTTGACGCCCTCGACCAGGTTCCAGGCGACCGCGCGCCCGTCCTCGGCACTCCCGACCCCGGCCGACCAGCGCCAACTGGTGTGGCGCTGGTGGTAGCCGGCGGACTCGTCGTCGACGCCGCGGGCCTCGACCTCCCAGCGCCGGCCGGGCACCTCGACCGTCCCCGTGATCGGCATCCCGGCGCGCTTGCGGGTCCAGCCCCAGCCGGAGCCGCTGGGGCAGATCGATTCGATCGGGGCGCACTCGCCCAGCCGCAGGCGCGCCCGCAGGTCGGGTGAGTCGATCTCCAGGTCGGGCCCCTCGATCCGCACCTCGCGGCTGCCCGGGCGCAGGATCGTGCGGGCGTCGTGGCGCTGGCCCCGGCGGTCCCAGAGGATCCAGAACGACTGCGTCAGCGGACCGATCTCGGCCCGCGCCGCGCACAGCATCAGCTCCTCGCCGAAGACACCGACGTAGCGCCAGCGCTTGCGGTTCTGCCCGTCCCGGCGCAGCGGCATCGGCCCCGGCGGCAGGGGCAGATCGGGCCGGTCCCCACCTGGCCCGCGCCACGGGATCGCCTCCGGCGCCATCGCACCACCGTACTCTGGCCCGATGGACCAACTGATCCAAGTCATCGGCGCCCTGCTGATCCTCACCGCCTTCGCCGCAGTCCAATTCGACCGTATGCGCCCGGAGTCCCGTCTCTACCTGACGCTCAACCTGGTCGGCTCCGCCATCCTCGCGTTCCTCGCCCTCACCTCATCCCAGTGGGGCTTCCTCCTGCTCGAGGGCGTCTGGGCGATCGTCTCGGCGTGGGGACTTGCAGCAGCCAGTAGCGCTGAGAGCGGGTCCCGGTAGGGGTGAAGCGTCTTGTACTTTTTTGGCGCCGTCAATTCGGACGGCCCGCGTTCGACCTCGAAAAAGTTAAGCGAAACCCCTACCGGGACCCGCTCTCAATCAACCGCTCCGCCAGTTTCCGCATCCCGAGCTTCAGGGCCGCTTTCGCCGCCCCTTCCCAGTCGGTCGGTGCGTCGGCCGGCCGTTTGACGCCGGCGTCCCGCAGCGTCGCGATGTCCTTGAAGGCGAGGATGTCCTCTCGGCCGTCGATCAGGGCCCCGCGCAGGGCCGGGCGGCGCTCGCGGATCGCGTTGTCGAGCACCGCCTCAAGGGAGCCGTGCTCGCGCAGCAGCTCGGCCGCGGTTTTCGGTCCCACGCCCTTGGCGCCGGGCAGGCCGTCGGAGGGGTCGCCGCGCAGGGCGATGAAGTCGGGGACGAGCTCGGGGTCGACGCCGTAGCGCTCGCGCACCTCCGCCGGGCCGACCTCTTCGGCGCCTTTACCGCCGGTGCGGACGTAGAGCACCGTCACCCCCGGCCCCGCGCACTGGTACATGTCGCGGTCGCCGGTCAGCAGCAGTGCCTGGCCGCCCGCCTTGGCCTCGACCTGCGCGTAGCTGCCGAGCAGGTCATCGGCCTCGAGGTCGTCGCTGGTCGCGACCGTCCAGCCGAAGGCCTCGAAGAACTCGCGGCAGGCGGCGAATTGGGGCGCCAGCTCGTCGGGCATCGCCGCCTCGCGCTCGGCGTGGTAGGCGGGGTAGAGCTCGGTCCGGTAGCTGGCGGCGTCGGGCCCGAAGCAGAGGACGACCGCTCGCGGCTGGTGGGTTTCGACCTCGCGCAGGACCATGTTGGCGGTCCCCAGCAGCGCGTTCACCGGCTTGCCGTCGGGGCCGACGATCTTGCTCGGCAGGGCGTAGAAGGCCCGGAACAGCATCGAGGGGGTGTCGACGGCGAGAAGCGGGGCTGGCACGGTCCCCAGCCTACGGGTACGGTCCTACGATGCAGGGGGCGCAGCAGCCGCGCATCGATCCCGGCGATCGCCGGCAGATCGGTCTCGTCAACGCGGGCATTGTCTGGGTGCTGGGCCGCGCCACGGGCGGCCGGCCGCCGAACATCTTCACCACCCTCGCCCGGCACCGCGGCCTCTTCCGGCGCTGGCTCTGGTTCGCGGGGGCGCTGATGCCCGGCGGCAAGCTGCCGCGGGCCGACTCCGAGCTGGTGATCCTCCGGGTCGCCCACAACGCCGCCTGCGAATACGAGTGGGGCCACCACGAGCGGCTCGGCCGGCGCGCCGGGTTGAGCGCGGAGGAAATCGCCCGGGTCCGCTCCGGCCCCGAGGCCGAGGGCTGGAGCGAGCGCCAGCGCTTGCTGCTCGGCGCCGCCGACGAGATGCACGCCGACGGCCGCATCGGCGAGGAGCTCTGGAAGCGCCTGGCGGCGGAGCTGGACGAGGTGCGGCTGATCGAGCTCTGCATGCTGATCGGCCACTACGAGATGCTGGCGATGACCCTGAACACGATCCAGGTGGAACCCGAGGCCCCGCAGGGTCGGCTCGGATAGCGATGCCGGTCGAGAGCCTCAACGGGAAGCGCTGCTTCATCACCGGGGCCGCCAGCGGCATCGGCCGCGCGACCGCGCTTGCGGCGGCGCGCGAGGGCGCCGACCTCTATCTGACCGACGTCGCCGCCGAGGGTCTGGAGGAGGCGGTGGCCGAGATCGGCGCTGCCGGGGGCAAGGTCAGTTGGCACCGCGCCGCCGACATCCGCGACCACGACGCCGTCGTTGCCATGGCCGCGGAGATCCACGCCGCCCACGGCAGCATGGACGTGGTCATGAACGTCGCCGGCGTCTCGACCTGGGGC
Organism: Solirubrobacterales bacterium; assembly: GCA_036376895.1. Classification (GTDB taxonomy): domain Bacteria; phylum Actinomycetota; class Thermoleophilia; order Solirubrobacterales; family 70-9; genus VAYN01. The sequence continues at coordinate 30,994 of DASUZL010000009.1, read as the reverse complement.
ACGATCTCCGAGCTCCAGCACAGCGACTGGCAGGAGATGATCGACATCAACCTGCTGGGGCCGATCAGCGTGCTCGAGTGCTTCGTGCCGCCGATGATCGACGCCGGGCGCGGCGGCCATGTCGTCAACGTCTCCTCGGCCGCGGGCCTCTTCGGGCTGCCCTGGCACGGCGCCTACAGCGCCAGCAAGTTCGGCCTCCGCGGCGTCTCCGAGGTGCTGCGGTTCGACCTGCGCCGCCACGGGATCGGCGTCAGCCTCGTCTGCCCGGGCGGCGTCCGCACGCCGCTGGTGGGGACGGTGAAGATCGTCGGCGTCGACCGCGAGAGCCCCCGGATCAAGAAGCTGATCGCCCGCTTCGAACGCCACGCGGTGACCCCGGAGCACGTCGCCGAGCGGATCCTCGCCGGCATCGAGAAGAACCGCTACATGGTCTTCACCTCCGCCGACATCAGGGTCGGCTACTGGTTCCAGCGCAAGTTCGCGCCGGCCTACGACCTGGCGATGCGCAAGCTCAACGACCAGTTGAGCGCCGCGCTCGGGCGCTGACCAGGCCCAATCTCAGAGGGGCCGGACGGATGCCCGATTTGCGCTGTAGCCCCGCTACATCGGCGAAACCCCGTGTTTAAGGTGGCCACTGATGATCGGCCGACGCTTCGTTCCCGCGTTCTTGCTCGCTCTGCTGGTGGCCTGCGCCGCCGCGCCGGCTGTCCTGGCCGCGCCGCACCTCGACGGCACGTTCGCCGTCCCCGGCCTCGACGGCAACAGCAAGCTGGTCCAGGGGCCAGACGGGAACATCTGGGCCACGCTGCCGGCATCGGAATCCACCGTCGCCAAGATCGAGCCGAACGGCCAGGTCACCGAATACGACCTCGACGGCGTCCTTCCCGTGCCTGGGGCCTCGGGGATCACGGTCGGTCCCGAAGGCCGGCTCTGGTTCACCTTCAGCGGCGGGGTCGCCAGCTTCCTTCCAGGGAACCCCGAAATGAGCGTCGAGAAGACCCTCCTCGCACCGGGGCTCGGCCCCTTCCACTCGATCGCCACCGGCCCCGACGGCAAACTCTGGATCGCGGCTGTGGAGAGGTTGATCCAGATCGCGCCCAGCAATCCGGATGCCCCTGACATTTTCCCGATTGGCGGTCTTGACCCGCGCGACATCGATGTCGCCGGGCCTCGCCTCGTGGTCGCCGACTTCTTCGAAATCGCCGAATCTGGTCGAATTCTCACCTTCGAGCCGGCGAAGGGCGAATTCGAATCATTCGATATCAACGCCGGCTCCCAGGGGGTCGCCGGTTCTCCTAGCGGTCAGATCGCCTTCGGCGTGCAGAAGAGCCCGCCGACCGAGCTCGGCCTGATCAACTTCCCGGCCGCGCCGCTCGCCACCCCTGCGCCCGGCACCGACCCCTTCGGCGTCACCTTCGGCCCCGACGGCGCCTACTGGTTCGTCGAGTTCCTCACCAACTCCCTCGCGCGGCTGACCCCCGACAACAAACTGACGACCCCGGTGCAGCTGCCGCCGGGCTCCCAGCCGAAGCAGATCGCCGCCGGTCCCAACAACACCCTCTGGGTGACGCTGATTCCCGAAGACGCCGCGCAGACGAGGATCGCGCGCATCGTTGACGTGGTATCGCCGCCCGGCCCGCCGGTGGCGCCTTCGAAACCGCAGCCCGCACCGGTTCCCCGGACTGTCCTTGCTACCGGCCCCAAGACCTTCAAGACCGCCGGAGCCAAGGCCAAAGTCCTCTTCAAGTTCAGCTCCCCCGATGCCGGCGCGACCTTCGAGTGCCGCCAGATCAGGTTGACGAAGAAGAAGTCGAAGCCCCCCGCCTTCGCGGCCTGCAAGTCACCCAAGACCTACAAGCTCACCCCCGGCAGCTACCGCTTCGAAGTCCGCGCCACCCGCGCCGCCCTCGCCGACGCGACGCCGGAGAATCGCAGCTTCAAGGTCGTTCGCGCCGCCAAGAAGCGTCGCTGAGACCGCCTCGCCGCTTCCCGAGCGGCGCCACGGGGCCGGAGTTCTCACTCCACTACGGTTAGCGCCGCCATGAGCGGCGACCAAGCCCTGCACATAACCGACCTCGCGAAGCGCTACCCGACCGGGGTCGAGGCGCTGCGCGGCGTCTCGCTGGAGATCGCTCCGGGCGAGCTGTTCGGCCTGCTCGGCCCCAACGGCGCCGGCAAGTCGACGCTGATCCACTGCACGACCGGGCTCGCGCAGCCGACCGGGGGCTCGATCCAGGTCTTCGGCCACGACGCCGTCGGCGGTCGCTACGCCGAGGCTCGCCAGGCGGTGGGGCTGGCGCCGCAGGAGCCGAACCTCGACTGGTTCCTCACCGTCGAGGAGACGCTCGACTACCACGCCGGTTACTTCGGGATGCCCAAGCGCGAGCGCCGGGAGCGCACCAAGGAACTGCTGGAGACCTTCTCCCTGACCGAGAAGCGCGACGAACGCACCCGCACCCTCTCCGGCGGGATGAAACGGCGGCTGATCCTGGCCCGGGCGATGATGCACCGGCCGCGCCTGCTGATCCTCGATGAGCCGACCGCCGGGGTCGACGTCGAGCTGCGGCTCGAGCTCTGGCACTACGTCCAGAAAATCAACCAGGAGGGGACGACGATCCTGCTCACGACCCATTACCTGGAGGAGGCGGAGCAGCTCTGCGACCGCATCGCCTTCATCGCCGAGGGTCAGATCGTCGCCGAGGGCACCAGCGAGGTCCTCGCCGAGCGCTTCGGCGTCACCAGCCTCGAGGACGCCTACCTGGCCCTGGTCGGCCGCAAAGAGCTATCCCGCTCGCACGCCGAGGTGGCGCCGTGAGCAGCGCCCAGATCCGCTTCGCGACGCTCTGGCGGCGCGAGGTCAACCGCTTCATGAAGATCAAGAAACAGACGATCGGCGCGCCGCTGCTGGAAACCTTCCTCTACATCTCCGTCTTCGGCGCCGCGCTGGGGTCGCGAATCGACAAGCTGCACGGGATCGACTACGTCGTCTTCGTGATCCCCGGGCTGATCATGATGGCCTGGTCGATCAACGCCTTCACGAACAACTCCTCCTCGATCCTGCAGCAGAAGTTCCAGGGAGCGATCCAGGACCAGCTCTCCTCGCCGGCCTCGCCGCTGGAGCTGCTGCTCGCCTTCACCCTCGGCGGCTTCATGCGCGGGCTGATCGTCGCCTGCCTCACCTTCGTCGCCGCCTCCCTGCTGGTCGACCTCCCGGTCGACCACATCCTGGTGCTGATCCCCAGTCTCTTCCTGGTCGGCTTCTTCTTCTCCCAGCTGGGGGTGCTGATCGGCGTTCGCGCCGAACAGTTCGACGACGTCGCCTTCGCCCAGACCTTCATCCTCACCCCGCTGATCTTCCTCGGCGGCGTCTTCTACTCGGCCGCGCTGCTGCCGGAGCCCTACGAGACGCTGACCCACTTCAACCCGATCTACTACATGATCAACCTGGTCCGCTACGGCTTCGTCGGCTACACCGAAGTCAGCGTCGCCCTCTCGCTGCTGGCGCTGACCGCCGCCACCGCCGCCCTCTTCCTCGTCAACTTGCGCCTCTTCAGCCGCGGCTACAAGCTGCGCGCGTAGCTGTTTGGGATCGAGTGATGCATTGACGTTGCTATAGCGACATCAATGCATCACTCGACGGCTCATCCCGAGTCGCCGACGGGGACCGGGGCCGGGGCGCCGTCCTCGGGCACGACGAGGATCGCGCCCTCACCGGTGGCGTAGGCCTCCTCGCCGTGGTGGACGACGTCCATGCCCATCGCCTCCTCGCGCTCGTCCCCGCGCAGCGGCCAGAACGCGCCCATCACCTTCAGCAGCGCGTAGGTCACGACGAAGGCGTAGGCGGGCGCAGCCAGCACCGCCTTCGCCTGGTCCCAGAGCTGCTCGGCGTTGCCGTAGATGAGCCCGTCGGCGACCCCGTTCCAGGACTCCTGCGCGAAGAAGCCGATGAAGAGGATGCCGACGAGGCCCGCGGTGCCGTGCGCGGCGAGCACGTCGAGCGTCTCGTCGACCCCGGTCCGCGTGCGGAAGACGATGATCGCGTAGCTGATCGGGGCACCGATCACGCCCAGCAGCATCGCCCAGCCAGGGCTGATGAAGCCGCCGGCGGGGGTGATCAGCACGCAGCCGACGATGATCGCCGTGGCGGCGCCGATCGCGGTGATCTTGCGCCCCCGGATCAGGTCGAGCGCGAACCAGGCGACCAGCGTCGTCGCCGGGCAGAGCAGGGTGTTGGTGAAGGCGAGCACGCTCGCTTCGCCGGTCGAGAAGCCGCTGCCGCCGTTGAAGCCGAACCAGCCGAACCACAGCAGGCCGGCGCCGAGCAGGACGTAGACGGCGTTGTGCGGGAGCAGCGCCTGGCGACCGTAGTCTTTGCGCGCGCCGACCACCAGCGCCGCGGCGAGCGCCGAGAAGCCCGAGGCCATCTCGACCGCGATGCCTCCGGCGAAGTCGAGGGTGCCGCCGGAGATCAGCCAGCCGCCGCCGAAGCCCCAGTGGGCGAGCACGGCGTAGACCAGCACCGACCACAGCGCCGAGAAGACCAGGAACGGCCCAAAGCGCATCCGCTCGACCACGGCGCCGGAGACGAGGGCGACGGTGATGATGCAGAAGGTCGCCTGGAAGGCGAAGAAGACCAGCTCCGGGATCGTGGTTTCCCCGTAAGGGAGGAAGTCGACCCCCTGCAGGAAGGCCTGGTCGAAGTTGCCGATCAGGTCGCCGGTGCCGGAGAAGGCGAGCGAATAGCCGACCGCTGCCCAGGTCACCGTCGCGACGGCGATCGCCGCGATGCACATCATGAAGGTGTTGAGGGTGTTCTTCGAGCGGACCAGGCCGGCGTAGAAGAGTCCCAGGGCCGGCGTCATCAGCAGCACCAGAGCCGTCGCCGTCAGCATCCAGGCGGTATCGCCGGTGTCGATTGCGGACGCCGCCGCGGTCAGGGCGCTCATGATTTCGCCACCGGCGTCACGGCGCCGTGGTCGACGTCGCCGGTCCTGATCCGGACCGCCTGCTCGAGCGGCACGACGAAGATCTTGCCGTCACCGACCTCGCCGGTGCGGGCGCCCTCACAGAGGGCGCCGACGGTGGTCTCGACGAAGTCGTCGGAGACCGCGACCTCGAACCGGACCTTCTCCGACAGCCCCATCTTCACGGTGGTGCCGCGGTAGGTCTCGACCCGGTCGAGCTCGCCGCCGTGCCCCTGCACGCGACTTATCGAGAACCCACGCACCTCAGCTCGGTAGAGCGCCTCCAGGACCTGGTTCGACCGCTCGGGTCGGACGATGCCGATCACGAGTTTCACACTGCCTCCCTTTCCGCCTATCTCCCCAACTACTCAATTGCCTCTGCGGATCGGAGCCTATGACAGCCCGCGGACTCCTGTCGGCAAACGCTGACGAAATCCGCTCGGCAAGCCGGGTTGCGGCGAGCCCCGCCCAGGCAGGCCTGCGGCCGCCGCTCTCTAGAATCGCCGCAGATGGCGACCCGGCTCCGCAGGCGGCGACGCAAGCCGCACAAGTCCCGCTGGCACAAGATCGTGATCCCGGTCGGCGCGCTGGCCGCGCTGATCGCCGTCGCGGGCGGAATCGGCGCTGCCTGGGCGCTCGACGTCTACAACTCGGCGCCGCCGCTCTCCAGCCTGCAGCCGGTGCAGAAGGGCCGCTCCTCGGCGATTTACGCCAACGACGGCAGTCTGATCGGCTTCATCCGCTCCGACAACATCCGCCAGCCGGTGCCGGAAAGCGCGCTGCCGCAGACGCTCAAAGACGCGACGGTCGCGATCGAGGACAAGAACTTCTACGAGCACGGCGCGCTCGATCCCGAAGGCATCGCCCGCGCCGCCTGGGAGGACCTGAAGGCCGGCGGCAAGCCGGTCCAGGGCGCCTCGACGATCACCCAGCAGTTGGTCCGCAACCTCTACATCCACAACCCGCAGGACACGATCGAGCGAAAGCTGAAGGAAGCGCACCTGGCGGAGGACCTGTTCGAGGCCCACGACCGCGACTGGATCCTCACCCAGTACCTGAACACCGCGCCCTACGGGACGGTCGAAGGGCAGACCGCGGTCGGGGCCGAGGCGGCAGCGCAGACCTACTTCGGCAAACCGGCCAAGGAGCTCAACCTGACCGAGGCGGCGCTGATCGCGGGCCTGCCACAGGCGCCCTCCGAATACAACCCCTTCCTCGACCCGAAGGCGGCGCTGAAGCGGCGCAACGAGGTGATCGACGTGATGGGCGAGCTGGGCTACATCGACGCCGAAGAGCACGCGAAGGCGCGCACCTCCGGTCTCGGCCTAAACCCCGGCCACAAGTACCAGGTGATCCAGGACCCGTTCCTGTTCGACCTGGTGCAGCAGGAATTGATCGACAAATACGGGATCAACACCGTCCGCAACGGTGGCCTCAAGGCCTACACGACGATCGACCCCGACCTGCAGGCGAAGGCCGAAGAAGCGGTCGAAAACTCCTGCTACGTCTGCTACCCGGAAGGCGGCCCGGCCGCCGGCCTGGCCTCGATCGAGCCGAAAACCGGCGCTATCGTCGCCCTCGCCTCGACCGAAGGCTACGCCTCCGAAGAACAGTTCAACTACGCCTGGCAGGCCCACCGCCAGCCGGGCTCCTCGTTCAAGACTTTCGTGCTCACGACCGCGGTCAAAGAGGGGATCGACCCCGACTCGACCTACTACAACGGCACCTCGCCGATGACCCTGCAGCTGCCCGGCGGCGGCGCCGACTGGGTAGTGAACAACGCCGAGCCCGGCGGCGGCACGATGTCCCTGACCGACGCAACCACCCACTCGGTCAACGTGATCTTCGCCCAGCTCGACCTTGACGTCGGCCCCGACGCGGTGACCGAGACGGCGCAGGAAATGGGGATCGAATCGCCGCTGCAGTCGGTCCCGGCCGAGGGCATCGGCGGTCTCGCGATCGGCGTCACGCCGCTGGAAATGGCCGACGCCTACGCGACCCTGGCCAACGGCGGCGTCCACCACGACCCGACCGCGGTGAGCAAAGTCGAATTCCCCAACGGCAAGGTCGATGAACCCGACGCCGACGCCGGCGAGCGGGTGCTGACCCCCGGCCAGGCCTACGAAGTCACCCGCGTGCTGGAGACGGTGATCACCTCCGGCACCGGGGCCGGCTACACCGACATCGGATGCAGCTCGGAGGCCGGCAAGACCGGCACCTCGGAGGAGCTCTCCGACGCCTGGTTCGTCGGCTACACGCCGATGTTCTCCACCGCCGTCTGGGTCGGCCACCCGACCACCCGCGAAGCGACCGGGTACGGAGGACCGACCGCAGGCCCGATCTGGCAGAGCTACATGTCGTCCGCCCAGGAAGGCGAGTGCCCGGAATTCGAAGTCCCCGCCAGCCTGCCCGAGCTCTCCGGCCTGGAGAGCGAACACACCCGCTCCTCCTCAGAAGCGTATTCGCCCGACGAATACGAACTGGAACCCGAAGAAGGCGACAAGAAGAAGGGCGACAAGGGCGACGAAGCGGGCGACGAAGGCGACGAAGAAGGCTCCCCCGAAACGGGCGAACCCCCCGCCGAAGAAGCCCCGCCGGCCGAAGAAGGCCCCCCGCCAGACATCGGCGGCGGCATCGCCCCGGGCTAGCTCAGAGCTCGATCAGCTCGATCCGGTAGCCGTCGGGGTCGCGGACGAAACAGATTCGCGGGCCCTCGGTGCGGTTGCCGGGGCGGTAGGGCGGCTTTTCGGGCTCGATGCCCTCGGCGGCGAGGCGCTCGAGGGTGCCGTCGAGGTCGTCGACGCCGACTGCGATGTGGTTGTAGCCGGTGCCGTGCTCGTATTCGTCGACGCCGTGGTTGTAGGTGAGCTCCAGGCGGGGTTCGTCGCCGGGCAGGGCCATGAAGATGTTGATCGCCTCGTCGCCGATCGGCATCCGCGCCGCCTCGGCGAAACCGAGCTTCTCGTAGAAGGCGACGGAGCGGTCGATGTCGCCGATTCGGTAGCAGGTGTGGAGGTAGGTAGCCATGGCTCGCGAGCCTAGCGCGGCGCGGCGCCTGGCCTCCTGTGAACCCTTGCGCGGCCGGCCCCGGGCCTCTAATTTGCATGGACTCTCAAACGTTCGTCCATGCCAAAACGATCAGAAAGGCATCTCTTGAGCAAGGTTTCTCGTCCCACTCGCTTCAAGGCGCTCGCCGTCGCAGTTTCGGCTTCCGCTGCGCTCTTTGCCCTCGTCGGCACGTCACTCGCGGGCGCCGAGACGGCGACCAGCAGCGCCGGCACCGACGTGATCACGATCGAGCTCGCCAAAGGCAAGCTCAAATTCGTCTACCCGGCGACCGTGACCAAGGGCAACCAGCTCGAAATCGTCAACAACACCGACCCCAAACAGGTCGGCCCGCACACCTTCTCGCTGGTCACCAAGGGCTCGCTGCCGACGACGCCGCCGGCCCGGCAGAAGTGCTTCTCGCCGAAACACATCTGCCTCTCGATCGCCCAGTGGCACGGCTTCCAGCCGAAAACGGAAAAGATCACGATCAACCCGGCCAAAGCGGGCGCCGCCGGGTGGAGCACGCTCGGCAGCACCAGCAAGAAGGGTGACTCCTGGTTCACCGAAAAGAAGGGTGAGGCCTTCGCTCAGGAAATAGCCGCGACGGCGCCGCCGACGCTCTACTTCGTCTGCGCGGTGCACCCGTGGATGCAGGGCAAAACGACCGTCCTGCCGGCCCCGGCTCCGGTCCCGGCCGCCTAGCGAGACGGCCACGCAGCACTTAAACCAACCCCGCCTCGGACGCCGAGCTTTCCTCGGCGTCCTCGGCGGCGGCGCCCTCGCCACCCTGCTGCCGTTGCGGCGGCAGGGTGGAGGGCTGCTGCCGTTCGGCGAGGAGACGCCGCAGGCGCTCGCCGCGGTCCCCTTTCGGGCCCGGCTGCCGATCCCGCGCGAGCTCACCGACGCGAAGCTTGAGATCCCGATCCGCGAGGCCGAGGTGCCGATCCTGCCCGGCCGCCCGACCCGGATGTGGACCTACGACAGCACCTTCCCGGGCCCGACGGTGCGGCGCTGGGCGGGGCAACGGACCAAGGTCAGCTTCGAGCACCAGTTGCCGGCCAGTTGCGGCGAGCTCAGCGTCCACCTCCACGGCGGCCACAACAGCAGCCGCTTCGACGGCCAGCCGGGCGGCCTGACCAAGTCCCACCCGATCTCCTACTTCTGCCGCATCCCCAGGGGCCTGAGCGCGCGCGAGTCCGGCAACGACCTGCTGATCCGGCCCGGGGAGCGCAAAACCTACGTCTACGACCTGGTCGAGGATGGGCGCCCCGAACGCGCCGCCTTCCAGTGGTACCACGACCACCGCCTCGACCACACCGCTCCAAATACCTGGCGCGGCCTGGCCGGGATGTGGATCGTCGACGACGGCTTCGACGCCTCGCTGCCGCTGCCGAGCGGCGAGCGCGACGTCCCGCTGATGTTCGCCGAGCGCAGCTTCGACCGCGACAACCAGCTGGTCGATCCCTTCAACGGGCAGCGCCCGCCGGCCGACGGGATCGTCGCCGAGACGGTGCTCGTCAACGGCGCCTTCATGCCCCACCACCGGGTCAGCCCGCGCCGCCACCGGCTGCGCTTCCTCAACGTCTCCTCCTTCCGCAGCTACGCCCTCTATCTCTCCAACGGCGCCCCGCTGGTCCAGATCGCCACCGAGAGCGGGCTGATGCCGGCGCCGGTGCGCCGCGGCGAGATCCTGCTCGGCCCCGGCGAGCGGGCCGAGGCGATCGTCGACTTCGCAGGGGCCGCCGGCGAGTCGGTCGAGCTGCGCAGCCGCGGCCATCACTGGGGTCGCAACTCGTCGGGGTCGCGCTCCTACGCCGGGGCGCTGATGCAGTTCCGGGTCGACTCGGAGCGAGTCCCGGACCGGACCCGGGTGCCGCGGAAGCTGCGGCCGCTGCCGGACTGGACGAAGCAGGCGAAGCGCAAGCCCGACCGCCGCTGGGAGATCACGATCGGCGGCCTCTTCAAGACCACCTGGCTGATCAACGGCCACACCTTCAACCCGGCCCGCGCCGAGGCCTTCCCGCTGCTCGACACGGTCGAGACCTGGGAGATCGTCAACCGCACCGCGGTCGCCCACACGATCCACCTCCACCACACCGACTGGTATCTGCTGGCCCGCAACGGCAAGCGGCCGCCGCCATGGGAAGACTGCCTAAAGGAGACTTTCTTCGTCCATCCGGGCGAACGGCTGCTGGTCGCCGGGCGCTTTTGCGACCACGCCGGCAAGTTCGCGATCCACTGCCACATGCTCGATCACGAGGACCACGGCCTGATGAGCCAGTTCGAGGTCATGCGGAACTAAAGCGTTCGCGGCGACCGCCGATGCCGTACCCGTGGCGGAGCCGATACGAGAGCAGGAGGCGATCAGGGCACCCGGCCATTCCGAGGCTCGGGCGGTCGGGCTGTTGCTGATGGCGGGCGCCGGCATCGTCGCCCTCTCGCTCTTGCTGCCGCACCCCAGCGGAGGCGACACCGGGGCGCTGATCGCGATCGCGGCCGGGATGCTGGTCGTCGGCGCGCTCTGTTTCGCCCTCGCCCGTCTGCTGCCGCTCTGGGTCGTCCACCTGACGCTGGCCGCCGCCGCAGTGGCCACCGGCGCCCTGATCTACGCCAGCGGCGTCGCTGCGGGCCAGTACGGCGCGGTCTTCGTCTGGGGGACGCTGATCGCCGCCTATTTCTTTCCCCGGCTGATCGCCGTGGCCCACCTAGCCTGGCTGCTCTTGGTCTACGCGGTGACGCTCGCGCTGGTCGAAAGCTCCGCTGGGTACTCGGTCGTCACCCGCTGGCTGTTCACGGCGATCTCGCTGAGCGTGGTCATGGCCCTGACCAGCGCCCTCGTCGCCCGCCGCGCCCGCGCCGATCTCCGCGCCCGGCGCTTCTTCGACCTCTCCCACGACCTGCTCTGCACCGCCAGCGTCAACGGCTATTTCGTCGAGATCAACTCGGCTTGGGAGGAGACCCTCGGCTATCGCCCCGACGAGCTGCTCTCGACCCCGTTCATCGAGCTGGTCCACCCCGACGAACGCGAGCGGACCGAAGAGGAGAGCGCCCGAATCTTCCAGGGCGGCGGCGACGTCGGCTTCGAGAACCGCTACCGCGCCAAGGACGATTCCTGGCGCTGGTTGCGATGGAGCGCGAGCCTGGCCGTCGACGAGGGGCTCGTCTACGCCCGCGCAGCCGACGTGACCGACCTGAAGCGGGTCGAGGGCGAACGCGAAGAGCTGCTGGCCGAGGTCCAGGGCCTCGCCCACTCAGACGCCCTCACCGGGCTGCCCAACCGCCGCGCCCTCGATGCCCAGTTGCCGCGTGAGATGGCCCGCGCGCTGCGCAACGAGCGCCCGCTCTGCCTGGCGATTCTCGACATGGACCATTTCAAGGCCTTCAACGACAGCCACGGCCACCTCGCCGGCGACGCTGCCCTGCGCGAGTGCGCGATCGCCTGGGACTCGGAGCTGCGCGGCGAAGACACGATCGTCCGCTTCGGCGGCGAGGAGTTCCTCGTCGTCCTGCCCGATTGCAATCCCGAACAGGGCGTGGAGGCGGTCGAACGCCTGCGCGCGGCGACCCCGGGCGAGCACAGTTGCTCCGCCGGTCTCGCCCTCTGGGACGGGCACGAGCTGGCCGAGGACCTGATCGGCCGCGCCGACAGCGCCCTCTACCGGGCCAAGGCGTCGGGCCGCGACCGGCTGGTCGAGGCCCCGTCGATCGAGTCATGATGCCTCGATGGGGCACGACCGCATCGTCCGCTTTCGCACCGCCCGGCGCGACCCCGAGCTGACCGTCGTCGAGGGCTTCCACGCCCTCAAGCACGCGCTGCGCTTCGGCGCCGAGCCGGTCGAGGCGGTGGCGCTCGACCCGCCCTCGCTGGAGCAGATGGCGGCGGAGCTGGCCCCGGACCTGATCGGCCGCTTCGAGGGCAGGGTGGAGGCGGTCGACGCCGAGGAGCTCGGGCAGATGCTGCCCCTGGTCCCGCACACCGGCGTCGTCGCGATCGTCCGCCGCCCGCGGGTCGACCTCGCCGCGACCCTGGCCGACCCCCGCCCGGCCCCGGTCGTGCTGCTGGAGGACCCGCGCAACATGGGCAACATCGGCGCCTGCATTCGCGTTTCCGCTGCGGCCGACGCTGCGGCCGTCCTCACCACCGGCGGCAACGACCCCTGGTTCCCCGACGCCGTCCGCGGCGCCGCCGGGCTGCACTTCGCGCTCCCGGTCACCGCGGTCGAGGACCTGCCCGTCAGCGACCGGCCGCTGCTGGCGATCGACCCCGAGGGGGAGGACCTGAGCCCGGGCGAGTTGCCGCCGCGCGCAGTGCTCGCCTTCGGCACCGAGCGCCACGGGCTCAGCGGCGGCCTGCTCGAGCGGGCCGACGGCCGGGTGGCGATTCCGATGCGCGAGGGGGTCTCCAGCCTCAACCTCGCGACCTCGGTCGCGGTGACGCTGTTTGCGATGCGCCTGGGCACGGGATAGCGTCTGCGCAACGTCCCTTTATGAAAGGAAGCATCTTGGCCGTGCCTTTTGCAGACATCAGCTTCGGCGAACTCCTCCTGATCGCGCTGGAGATCTTCTTCTTCGTGATCTGGATCTGGATCCTGATCACGATCCTTACCGACCTCTTCCGCGACCACGAGATATCGGGCTGGTCGAAGGCCGCGTGGGTGCTGTTCCTGGTCTTCATCCCATTCCTGACCGCGTTGATCTACCTGATCGCCCGCGGCTCCGGGATGCGCGACCGCACGATCAAAGCCCAAGCGGATGCCAAGCAGCACTTCGATGAATACGTCCGTCAGCAGGCCCACACCACGCCCGCCGACGAACTGCACAAACTGAACGAGCTGAAGGAAAAGGGCGCCCTCAGCGCCGAGGAGTTCGACAAGGCCAAGGCCAAACTGCTCGCCTGAGCCACGGTTCGGCCAACTCGCGGTTCCTTTTACGCCTGTGGCGCGTAAAAGGAACCGCGAGCCGTCGGTGCGGCGCTCCAGAGTCCTTGGAAGTCCGCAATTTGCAAGCGAAGTTGCAGGTTATTAGCAACCGCTAACACTCTTCAGGCGACTCCGCTAGCCTGCGCCGCCCGTCGTCCTTCCCTCGGGAAGACGGCGCGATCCGATGCGGGCACACCTCTCCGACAAGACCCCGAGCGCCGGCAAACGCGCCTGGCTGCTCCTCGCGGCGCTGGTCCTGGCGGCCGCCTGCGCGCTGGCGCTGAGCGTCTCCAACGCCCCGGCCGAGACCCCGCAGGAAGAACTCGAGGCGACCCAGAGCAAGCTTGACGACGTCCGCGCCAGCTCCAGCGAGCTGGCCGACACGATCGCCGCACAGAACGCGGCGATCGACTCGATGATCGGCGAAGTCTCGGCGCTGCGCCAGAAGCAGGCTGCGGTCGAGGCCGAACTGGCCGACAAGCAGGCCGAACTCGACGCCGCGACCAAGGCGCTTGAAGAGGAACGCGATCACCTGGAAGAGGTCCGCGAGCAACTGGGCCGCGCCCTCAGCGTTCTGCGCGAGCGCCTGGTCTCGATCTACGAGACCGGCTCGCCCGACGCGATCAACGCGATCCTCGAATCCGAGGACTGGTCGGAGATGGCCGCCCAGACCGAATACCTGAACCGGATACAGAGCTACGACGACTCGGTCGTCGACCGGGTCAAGAGCCTGCGCGACGAGGTCAAGGGCGCCGTCGCCCGCCTCTCCGACAACCGTGAAAAGGCCGAAAAGGCGCGCGACGCAGTTGCCCAGATGGAGCGCGAAGTCGCCGCCGCCCGGGCCGAAGCCGAGGAGCGCTTCGCCGAACTGAAGTCGGCCCAGGCCGAGCGCCAGGCGGCGATGGACGAGCTCGAATCCCGTGAAGAAGCGCTGAGCAGCAACCTCGCCTCGATCTCCAACCAGATCGCCTCCGAAGGTGGCCCGGCGCCGACCGGCGAAGTCCCGGCGCCGCTGACCGCCGGCGAGCGCGCGCAGGTGATCACCGAAAGCGAAGCCAGCGCCCCGGCGGCGGCTCCGGAGGCGGTCAAGGCCGCGATCTCCGCCGCCAATTCGATCGCCTACACGCCCTACGTCTGGGGCGGCGGCCACGGCTCCTTCGAATCCTCCGGCTACGACTGCTCAGGCGCGGTCAGCTTCGCTCTGCACGGCGGCGGCTTCCTCGAAAGCCCGCTCGACTCGACCGGTCTCGAGACCTGGGGCGAACCCGGCCCCGGCAAGTGGATCACCGTCTACGCCAACGCCGAACACGCCTGGATGGTGATCGCCGGCATCGCCTTCGACACCAGCGGCGGCGCCGGCCCGCGCTGGCACGACCCCTGGGTCAGCTCGCCGGAAGGCTTCATCGTCCGGCACCCGTCGGGCTACTAGGCCGCGCGCGGTTCCTTATTCGCCTCCCAGGCGCATAAGGAACCATGAGATTGGAGGGACGGGCGGCGCGCCCTCAGGTACTTTCTCCTGATGGCCAGTCTGGAGGAGATGCTCGAGATCGAGCGGTTTGAGGCGCCGGCGGAGTTCCGCCAGCGCGCCCGCTGGTCCGATCCCAAGATCTACGAGGAAGCTGCGGCTGACCCCGAGGCCTGGTGGACGGCGCAGGCGAAGGAGCTGCTCGACTGGGACGTCGAGCCGACCAAGGGCCTCGACGAGTCCAACCCGCCCTTCTACAAGTGGTTCGAGGACGGGCGGCTGAACGCCTCCGCCCAGTGCCTGGACCGCCACATCGCCGCCGGCATCGGCGACCGGGTCGCCTACCACTGGCGCGGCGAGGAGGGCGAGGAGCGCGACGTCACCTACGCCGAGCTGCACCGCGACGTCCAGCGCTTCGCCAACGCGCTCAAGGACCTCGGCGTGCGGAAGGGGGACGTGGTCGGGATCTACCTGCCGATGATCCCCGAGGTCGTCGTCGCGATGCTCGCCTGCGCCCGAATCGGCGCCCCCCACAACGTCGTCTTCGGCGGCTTCTCGGCCGAGTCGGTGCGGGAGCGGATGGAGTTCTCCGAGGCGAAGGCGCTGATCACCGTCGACGGCGCCCGCCGCAAGGGCAAGACGGCGCCGATCAAGCCGGCGGTCGACGAGCAGATGGGCGACCTGGCGACGCTGGAGACGATCGTCGTCGTCCGCCACGCCGGGGTCGATTGCCCGATGCGCGAGGGCCGCGACGTCTTCTACGACGAGGCGATGGCGGCGGCCGAGCCCGAGTGCCCGGCGGAGCCGATGGAGGCCGAGCACCCGCTCTACATCCTCTACACCTCGGGCTCGACCGCAAAGCCGAAGGGCATCCTCCACACCACCGGCGGCTACATGGCCGGGGTCACCGCCACCCACCGCAACGTCTTCGACCTCGACCCCGAGAACGACGTCTACTGGTGCGCGGCCGACGTCGGCTGGGTCACCGGCCACTCCTACATCGTCTACGGCCCGCTCTCCAACGGTGCCACCAGCGTGATGTGGGAGGGGGCGCCGGACTACCCGCACCAGGGGATCTGGTGGGAGTTGGTCGAGCGCTACAAGGCGACGATTCTCTACGCGGCGCCGACCGCGATCCGCACCTTCATCAAGTGGGGGTCGGAGATCCCGGAGAAGTTCGACCTCTCCTCACTGCGCCTCTTGGGCTCGGTCGGCGAGCCGATCAACCCGAAGGCCTGGCTCTGGTACCACCAGGTGATCGGCGGCCAGCGCTGCCCGATCGTCGACACCTGGTGGCAGACGGAGACCGGCGCGATCATGATCACGCCGCTGCCGGGGATCACCGCGACCAAGCCCGGCTCGGCGACGACGCCGTTCCCCGGGGTGGTGGCCGAGGTGGTCGACGAGAAAGAGGGCGAGCCGATCTCCGAAGGCCAGGGCCTGCTGGTGCTCGAGCGCCCCTGGCCCTCGATGCTGCGCGGCCTCTACAAGGAGGACGACCGCTTCGTCGAGACCTACTTCAAGCGTTTCGGCTCCGAGCGCTACCTGGTCGGTGACGCCGCCCGCCGCGACGCCGACGGCTACTTCTGGGTGATCGGCCGGATCGACGACGTCGTCAACGTCTCCGGCCACCGCCTCTCCACGGCCGAGGTCGAGTCGGCGATCGTCGCCGACGAGAACGTCGCCGAGGCGGCGGTGATCGGCCAGCACGACGAGGACACCGGGCAGGCGATCTGCGCCTTCGTCACCCTGCGCGGCGGCACCGAGCCCAGCGACGAGGTCGAGGACAGCATCCGCGCCAGCGTCGCCCGCCACATCGGCAAATTCGCCCGCCCGAAGCGGATCGTCTGGGCCGACGACCTGCCGAAGACGCGCTCCGGCAAGATCATGCGCCGGCTCCTCCGCGACATCGCCGAGGGCCGCGCCCTGGGCGATGTCACCACCTTGCGCGACCCCGACGTGATGAAGGAACTGGAGTCGAAGATCGCTGAGGAGCAGGCCGGCGAGGACTAGCCGCTGCGCTGGTCGACCATGCGCTCGACCGCGACCTCGAGCGCCTGCAACTGTTCCTGGACGCTGCGCAGTTCGCGCAGGGCGAGGGCCTCGGCGGTGAGCTTCTCTTCCTCCAGCTCGAGCTCGACTTCGGCGATTTCGGGGGCGAGGAAACGCTGGGCGAAGGAGCCGGTGAGCAGGGCGACGAAGCCGATCCCGATGATCAGGATCACGGTCGAGGTGATCTCGCCGCCGGTGGTGGTCGGGTAGATATTGGAGCCGAGCGTGGTCATCGTCGTGATCGCCCAGTAGATCCCGTCCCAGAAGTCGAGGTTCTGGCTGTGGCGCTCGAAGGCGTTGAATACGGCGCCGCCGCCGACCGCGGTCAGGACCGCCAGCAGCGCCGCGTAGCGCAGCCCCTCCAGGGAGAAGACCTCGCGCGAGAGCTGGGCCAGCCGCAGCAGACGCAGGAGCCGCAGCAGACGCAGCGCCCGCAGGCCCTGCAGACCGGGGGGCAGGACCGGTGGCGTCAGCACGACGATCACCAGGTCGAGCGGGTTGTAGCGCAGCCAGGCGCGGCGGTCGGGCACCACCGCCAGCATCACCACCAGCTCGAAGAGGAAGGCCAGCCAGGTGATCCAGTTGAGCGCCGCGGCGACGTTCTCCAGGGTCCCGCCCGGGTGCGACTCGGTAATTGCCACCGTCGGCAGGGTCAGCGCCGCCGCGATCAGCATCGGCGTGTTCAGCCGTTCGGCGACGCGCGTGCTGCGCGCGTCCATCCCCGGCTTGTACCGCGCTGGGGTCGTTGCCGCCTCAGAGCTCACCGCGACCCTTTCGACGCCGGTTACCCCGGCCCTTGCTCAGCCGTGGCGGGCGGCCTTGACCAGGCCCGGGCCCGGCTCGACCACCTGGAACGGCTGGAAGCTGCTCTTCGCGATCGAGACCGTGATCGGGCCGACGCTGGGGTCGCCGCTGGGCAGGATCTCGAAGCTGCCGGTGATCCCGTTGCGGACCTTGGTCTGGCGCACCGCTTCGATCACACCGGAGCGCTCGCCGCTGGCGGCGATCGCGCTCAGCAGCACACTGGCCGCCTGGCCCGCGTACGGCGCGTACAGTTCGACCGGCCCCCCGATCTCCTTCTGCAGTTCGGAGACGAGCTTCTTGCCGGGTCCCTTGAGGTCCTGCGGCACAAGGCCCGGGACGCTGGCGAACATCCCGCGCGAGGCCGGGCCGGCGAGGTCGATCGTCGACTGCTGGGCGAAGCCGTCGGGCGCCAGCAGTTTGACGCCGCCATTGGGGCCGAGGACAGCGACCTTGTCCTTGATCAGGCGGGCGCCGTTGGACTCGGTCAGCCCGGCGAGCAGGATCGCGTCGGGAGACTTGCTCTGGACCGTGGCCATCAGGCCCATGTAGCTGGAGGCTTTGGGATTCCAGGAGCGGAAGCCCTGGATCGAGATGCCGAGCTTGCGGGCGGCGCCGCGGAAGGTCTTCGCCTGGCCGAGGCTGGTCGCGTCGCCGCCTGCGTAGAGGACGTAGGCCTTTTTGATCCCGTGCTGCTTGGCGAAGCTGGCGAGGCCGGCGCCCTGGTAGGCGTCGTTGGGGACGACCCGGGCGTAGTTGCGGCGCTGCGGGTAAAGGCTCTTCGGCTCGCCGCTGCCGCAACTGGGGCTGGACTGGGTGAGGCAGATCAGCGTGTTGCCGGGCGAGACCATCGCCACGCCGCCGCCCGGTGCGCGGCCGAGGATCGGCACCATCACCTCAGCGCAGCCGGAGTTGTAGGTGCCGATCACGCCGAGCACGCTGGGGTTGGCCGCATAGGCGTTGGCGTTGGACTTGCACTGGGCCTTGCTCCAGAGGCCGGTGTCGGCCTCGGAGTCGTCGCAGGCCTGGAAGGCGACGTTGCGGCCACCGGCCCGCCAGCCGGCGCCCTCGAGCACGAGGCGAATCGCGTCGTTCATCTGCTGCGAGCGCTGTCGCGAGTCCCCCTGCAGCGGCAGGTCGGAGACGATCAGCGCCTCAGCCGCGCCGGTGCCGCCGTACTGCAGCGGCCCGCAGGCAGGTGAGTCGACAGCCGTTACCGCCGCCGGCGCCGCCGCGCCGTTGCCGGCGAACCCGAGGATCGCGAGGCCGAGAAGTAAGAGGGCGGCGAGCCCGAGAAGCGGATGGCGGAGGTAAGCGGCGACGAAATTACCCTAGCCGCTGGCGCGGCGACCGGTCGGATGCGCCTTTCGTGCGCGTGAATTTGAAGAATTGGCACAAAACACGCGCCACTCGTGCGTCTTTTTCTGGGAGCGTCCCCTCTCGATGAGCGCGAGTGCAGCCACCATGTCCGACGTAGGGCGCTACCCTACCTTCATGCCGATGAAGAAGACCAGCCTCTACATCGACGAAGCCGTCGACCGGGCGCTTGCTGTGCGCGCGGCCGAGCAGGGCGTCACGAAGGCCGAGCTGATCCGCTCGGCGCTCAGCACCGTGGCAGCCGTGCCCAGCCGTGCACTCCCGCAGGCGGTCGCACTGGTCGACGACGGCAGGCCCGGCATCGCCCTCGATCTCGACACCTATCTGGACGAGACCGGCTTCGGCGATTGACGGTAATCCTCGATACCTCAATCGTCGTTGCCCTCGCGATCGTCGGCGAGCAGGACCACGATGCCGTGCGCGAATGGATCCTCAGCGAGCCGGCCGAGCTGGTCACGACGCCGCTGGTGCTCGCCGAGGTCGACCACGTGCTGCAGCGGCGGGCCGGTACCGCGGTGGCCGAAGCGGTCCTTGCTGACTTCCGCAACGGCGCCTACCGGGTCGACTGGTGGCCCGCAGCGGTCGCGGACTCGCTGAACGTGCTGCGGGCCGAGCGCCGGCTGGGAATCGGCATCGTCGACGCCTCGTTGGTCGCGCTCGCGGCTCACCTCGGAACCAAACGCATCGCGACGCTCGACCAGCGGCACTTTCGGCGGCTCAGCCTCGCCGGCGAAGCCTTCACCCTGCTCCCGGCCGACCTCTGAGCCGGGTCTCAGCTCTCGGACTCGACCGCGACCTCGCCGCCGCCGAGCTCGAGGTGGGCGCGGCTGTCGGCGCTGCGGATCAGGAACAGGGTCGCGAGCAGGCCGAGGACGGCGAAGCCGGCACCGGCGAGGAAGGCGTCCTGGAAGCCTTCGGTGAGGACGACGGGGTCGTGGCTGGAGCCGGTGACCGAGATCGAGATCGCCGCCAGGATCGCGAGGCCGAGTGCGCCGCCGACCTGCTGGGAGGTGTTGATCAAGCCGCTGGCCAGGCCCTGCTCGCGGTCGGGCACGCCGGAGACGGCGGCGATCGTCACCGGCACGAAGGAGAAGCCGAGGCCGACTGCGGCCAGCAGTGAGGGGCCGAGGACGTCGGAGAGGAAGGTGCCGTCGACGGAGATCTGGGAGAACCAGACGAGGCCGGCGGCGATCAGCACCATGCCGGTGGCGAGGATCGGCTTGAAGCCGACTTTGGTCACCAGTTGCGAGGCGATCCCGGCCGAGAGGATGATCGAGACGGCCAGCGGCAGGTAGGAGAGGCCGGCCTTGATCGGGCTGTAGCCGAGCACCTGCTGCATGTAGAGCGAGATGAAGAAGAACATCGAGAAGAGCGAGGCGCCGATCAGGAGACCGGCCACGTTGGCGCCGGTGATCGTGCGAATGCGGAAGATCGAGAAGGGGACCAGTGGTGCCCGCGAGCGCCGCTCGACGATGACGAAGGCGATCAGCAATAGGGCCGAGAGAGCGAGCAGGCCGATCGTCTGGGTCGATCCCCAGCCGGCTTGGTTGGCGTCGACCAGCGCGTAGACGAGGATCGAGAGGCCGGCGGTGATCGTCACCGCGCCGGCCGCGTCGAAGGTGCGCACGCCGCTCTCGTCGCGGCTTTCGGCGATCAGGCTGGGGGCGATCGCGGCGGCGGCGATGCCGATCGGGACGTTGACCCAGAGCACCCACTCCCATCCCAGGGTTTCGGTGAGGACGCCGCCGAGCAGGACGCCGGCGGCGCCGCCGGAACCGGCGACCGCTCCCCAGACGCCGAGGGCTTTGTTGCGCTCGGCGCCGTCGCGGAAGGTGGTGGCGACGATCGAGAGGGCGGCGGGGGAGAGGATCGCGGCGCCGAGGCCCTGCACGGCCCGGGCGGCGATCAGCTGGCCCGAGTTGGTGGCGAGGCCGCCGAACAGGGAGGCGATCGCGAAGAGGATCAGGCCGCCCATGAAGACGCGCCGCCGTCCCAGCAGGTCGGCCATGCGGCCGCCGAGCAGGAGGAAGCCGCCGAAGGTCAGGACGTAGGCGTTGACGACCCAGGGCAGGTTGCTCTCGGTGAAGTCGAGCGCTTCGCCGATCGTCGGCAGAGCTACGTTGACGATCGAAGCGTCCAGGACCACGACGAACTGCGCCACACAGAGCAGCA
Organism: Solirubrobacterales bacterium; assembly: GCA_036376895.1. Taxonomy (GTDB): domain Bacteria; phylum Actinomycetota; class Thermoleophilia; order Solirubrobacterales; family 70-9; genus VAYN01. Next base: position 10,196 of record DASUZL010000009.1, on the reverse strand, counting down.
CGAGGGCAATCCAGCGCTTGTCGCGAGCGTCGCTTGGGTCAGTCATCCAGACACCTCCAAAAGTTCGATCGCTGAGGATTTCACATCGGCTTCCTCGGCTAGACGAACGGGAGGGCCCGGAATGGACCGAAGGCGGAGCTAGGCCTGCTGGAGGGCGCCGGAGCGCTCCCGGCGCCCGAGTGCCCGCCGCGCGCTGACCGCCGCGACCCGCGGCACCAACTGCGCCATCGTCCGTCCTGGGCGGGCCTGCCGGGTGCCGATCCGCTCGAACAGGGCGGCCGCCTTCGGGTCGGTCGCAGCGGCGGCGAACATCGCCCGTTCGAAGCGGCTGAGCGGGCGCCCGGTGGCGTAGTCGTGGATCAGGAAGGAGTGGAGGCGGAGCCGGCGGGCGCGCAACCGGCGGTAGCGGCTCAGCCCGCGCTCGAGCGGCTCCTCGCCGCGCAGGGCGGGGGCGACGCTGTCGGCGAGCCATTCGCCGGACTCCATCGCCCAGCCGCAGCCGACGCCGAACAGCGGGTCGATCGCCAGTGCCGCATCGCCGACCAGCGCCAGCCCGGGCCCGACCGGCTTGCGTTCGCGGTTGCTCATGTCGATCCGCCCGACCACCGGGCTGGCCAGGCGCCCGGCCCGGATCGGCGGCGCCTCGGGCAGGTCGGCGAGGAAGGAGACGAGCGCGCCCTCCGGGTCCGCCTTGAACTCGGGCAGGCGGTCCTTGGTCACCATCGCCGCGTAGAAGGTGAGGTCGGAGTCGGTCGGGAAGGCCGCCGCCCACTGCGGGTCCAGCATCCAGATCGCCGCGTCGGGGGCGCCGGCGGGCGCCGCGCCTTCGAAGTAGGCGCCGTAGGCGACGCGACCGTGGGGGCGGGTCTTCAGCGGCAGGCCGGAGAGCTCGCCGATGCGCGAGTCGCGCCCGTCGGCGCCGACCGTCAGCGTCGCCCGCAGCTCGGTCTCGGCGCCGTCGCGGTCGCGCACGGCGACGCCGGCGACGGCCTCGCCCTCGCGCAGCAGCCGCTCCGCCGAGAGACCGAGCATCAGATCGACCCCCGGGGTGGAGGCCGCCTTTTCGCGCGCCATCGGGTCGAGCACCTCACGCCGTAGGTTGAGCGAGCGCAGGCCGCCCTCGGCCGGCGGGTCGACCCAGCCCCACTCGGTCCAGGCGCGCAACTGGGCGTGGGCGGCGCCGGCGGCGAGCGCCTCGTCCATCAGGCCCAGCCGTTCGACCGTCGGCACTGCCGAGGCCTGGATGAAGTGCGAGCAGACCCGCTTGAAGGCGGCGGGGTCGGGCTGGCGCTCGATCAGGGCGACGCGGGCGCCGGCGCGGCCGAGCAGGATCGCGGTGGAGCAGCCGGCGAGGCTGGCCCCGACGACCACGGCGTCGTAGTCCGGAGCTTGGGAGATGATGCCGGGGCTGCGATCGGTGGTTGCCATGGGGACCTCCGTTCGTCGCTTCACAGTTCGTCCCGTACTATACGTCACGAATGATGAAAAGCAAGTCGATCCGGCTCACGCCCAACTCCTACGCCCTGCTCGCCCTGCTCGACCAGATGGGCGAAGGGACCTCCTACGACATCAAGCAGGCGATCGAGGTCTCGATCCAGAACTTCTGGCCGGTCCCGCACACGACCGCCTACGAGGAGCCGGCTCGCCTCGCCAAGGGTGGCTACCTGACCGCGCGCCAGGAGGAGGGGGGCCGCCGCCGTCGCGTCTACTCGCTCACCGACGCCGGCCGCGAGGCCCTCGCCGCCTGGGCCGACGAGCCGACCGCCTCGCCGCCGCAGTTGCGTGAGGAAGCGGTGCTGAAGATCTTCGCCGGCGGCCCCCCGGCGCCGCTGCTGGAGGGCAGGATCGCCTGGCACCGCGGCAAGATCGAGGAGCTGAAGGGGTTGCTGGAGGCGCTGACGGGCACGGAGGGCTATGAGCGCTCCGAGCGCACCCTGCAGGTCGGCATCGTCTACCACCGCAAGATGCTGGAGATGATCGAGGAGGTGACGCCGCCTGCGGAGAATTGAGCCCGGGAAGTTAGTTTGCTAAACTAATTATCAGAGCTAATCATTTCTCCGAAAGCAGCCGACACCTCCCTCACCGACTCCGCCGCGAAGCTGCGGATGGCGATCGTGCGCACGGCGCGGCGGCTGCGTCAGGAGGCGGCATCGGAGACCGGGGGGCTGACGCCGACTGCGACCGCCGCCCTGGCGACGATCGAGCGCCACGGACCGCTCACCCCGAGTGAGCTGGCGGAGCTGGAGCGGGTGAAACGGCCGACGGTGACCCGCACCCTGGGCTGCCTCGAGCGCGAGGGCCTGGTCCAGCGCACGCCCGACCCGGCCGACGGCCGCAGCTTCCTGGTCGCGATCAACGGCGCCGGCCGCGAGCGGCTGCGGCGCCTGCGCGGCCGCAAGAACGCCTACCTGGCACGGCGCATGCGCGACCTGCCCAGCTCCGACGTGGAGACGCTGGAGCGGGCGGCCGAGATCCTCGAGCGGATGCGGGAGGATGAGCGCGGGTGAGGTACCACCTGCGCCGATCCTTCAACTCGCTCGAGGTCCCCAACTACAGGCGCTACTTCGCCGGCCAGCTGATCTCGCTCTCGGGCACCTGGATGCAGACCGTGGCAGCGGTCTGGCTGATCCTCAGCCTCACCGGCTCCGGTGTCGCCGTCGGCCTCACCACCGCCCTGCAGTTCCTGCCGATGCTGCTGTTCGGCGCCTGGGGCGGGCTGCTCGCCGACCGTTTCCCGAAGCGGCGGCTGCTGATGGTCACCCAGGCGCTGATGGCGATCCCCGCCCTCTTCCTCTTCGCGGTCACCGCGACCGGCGTCGTCGCCCCCTGGATGGTCTACCTCACGGTCTTCGGCTTCGGCCTCGTCAACGCGGTCGACAACCCGACCCGCCAGAGCTTCGTGATCGAGATGGTCGGCCCCGACCGGGTCGTCAACGCGGTCAGCCTCAACAGCGTGATCATCCAGGCCGCGCGGATCGTCGGCCCGGCTCTCGCCGGCATCCTCATCGCCGGCTTCGGCGTCGTCCCCTGCTTCGGCCTCAACGCGCTCAGCTTTGCGGCGATGATCGGCGCCCTCTGGACGATGGATCCGCGGCGCCTGCACGCCGCTCCGGTCGCCCCGCGTGAGCCGGGCGCGATCCGCGCCGGGCTGCGCTACGTCGCCCGCACCCCGGAGCTGGCGGTGCCGCTGGCGCTGATGGCGCTGGTCGGCACGCTTGGCTTCAATTTCCAGGTGATCCTGCCGCTGCTGGCCCGCTTCAGCTTCGACGGCGGCGCCTCCGCCTACGCGGTGCTGGTCTCGGCGATGGGCGTCGGCTCGATCGCCGGCGCCCTCGTGATAGGCGCCCGCGGGCGCACCGGCGGGCGGCTGATCGCCGCCTCGGCCCTCGCCTTCGGGCTCACCGCGCTGCTCTCGGCGGCGATGCCGGGGTTGGCCCTGGAGGTTCCTGCCCTGGCCCTGCTCGGCGCCGCCTCGGTGATTTTTGCGGCGACGATCAACTCGACCCTGCAACTGGCGGTCGCGCCGGAGATGCGCGGCCGGGTGATGGCGCTCTACTCGGTCGTCTTCCTCGGCTCGACCCCGATCGGCGCCCCGCTGGCCGGCTGGCTGGCCCAGGCATACGACCCGCGGGTCGCCCTGCTCCTGGCCGCGGTCTCAGGCCTCTCCGCCGCCTGGGCGGCCCACGTCTGCTTCGCGAGGCTGCGCGAGCGGGCGGGCGAGGATGCCCGCCCGCTCAGCGCCTCGGTCTCCTAGCCGGTGTAGCCGGCCGATTCGAGGTAGGACGCAGCCGCTTCCTTGGGCGTCTGCTTTTCGAGTTCGACCCGGGCGTCGAGCTCCTGCATCACTTCCAGGGTCAGGCCTTCCTGCACCTGGAGGATCGTCTTTTCGTAATCCGGGCCCGCCTTATCGGCGGTCGCTTTCTCGGTCACGAAGATCACGTTCCCGGCCGGGAACACTTCCTTGTCGTCTTCGAGGATCACGAACTTGTCGCTCTCAGCCGAGAGCTGCGGGTCGGTGGTGAAGAGGATCGAGAGGTCGGCCTGTCCTTTTTCGAGGACCGTGTAGCGGAGGCCGATGTCGACCGGGTTGAAGGACTTGAATTTCAGCCCGTACAGTTTTTCCAGCCCGGCCAGGCAGTCGATCCGCTGGCGGCACTCCGGCGACCCGTAGAGGGACAGTTCTTCGGAAACGCCTTCGAGATCGGAGACGTCTTCGAGTTCGTATTTTTCAGCCGTCTTTTTCAGCGTCCCGACTGCGTTGGCGCTGGCGAACGGCGTCGGTTCGAAAGCGGTGAGGCCTTCCTTTTCGAATTCTTCGTTCGCTTTTTCCCACGCTTCGGTCGCGTCGGCGGGGACTTCTTCGGGTTCGAGGCCGAAGAACGAGGTCAGCGCCGTGGAGGCGTACTCGGGATAGCCGGAGATCGCCCCTGACTTAACCGATTTCAGCGCCACCGTTTCGGAGCCGAGGTTGAGATCGCTCTTCACCTTGTAGCCGGCCGCGGCGAGCGCCTGGGCGTAGATTTCCCCGAGGATTTCCTGTTCGGGGAAGTTCTTCGAGCCGATCGTCAGGTTGACCTTGCCGTTGGCGGGGTTGGAGGCGATCGCGCCGCCGCCTTCGCTGCCTTCGGTTTCGGCCGCGGTCGAGCCGCCGGTGGTGTCGTCGTCGCTGCCGCACGCGGCGACGCCGAGCGCCAGGGCAAGCGCCAGCACCCCCGCCAGCACCATCCGCAGCTTGGTTTGGTCGATCCTCACTTATGCCTCCTTGATGTGTGTATCGGACAAGTCACGTGGTCTTCAGCCTCAATCCTTCCGAAGTGAGAAGACGCTGAATCCCGGCGAGCGCAAACTCGAGCGTCAGCGCCAGCAGGGCGACGAGGATCGCGCCGGCGAGCACGCCGTCCTCCCCGTAGACGTTTTCGTTGAGGATGAAGTCGCCGAGACTTTCGACTCCCGCCAGCGGCGCGATCGTCGCCGTGGCCACGATCGCGATCGTGGAGCCGCGAATGCCGGTGAAGATGGTCGGGATCGCCAGCGGGATCTCGACCTTGCGGAGGATCTCGAACTCGGTCATACCGATGCCGCGGGCGGCGTCCACGGTCGACCGGTCGACCTGTTTGACGCCGACGAAGGCGTTGGTGAGGATCGGCGGGATGCCGAGAACCGCGAGCGCGATCGTCAAGTTCAGCACCCCGACTCCGATCGCCGCCGCCATGAAGGCGATCAACGCCAGCTCCGGGATCGCCCTGCCGGCGTTGCCGAACCCGATTGCGATCAGTTCCCCCTTGCCACGGTGGCCCAGGTAGAGGCCGATCGGAAGTGCCACCAGAAGCGAGAGGGCCATCGCGTAGAGGCTGATTTCCAGTTGGGCCAAGATCAATTCCACCGCTTGGTCAAAGCCACCGACGTCCTTGCCGCCCGTCACGTTCGAGGTTTGCGGGTTGAAGATGAAGTCGAGTGCGCCTCCGAATGACGCGAGCACGGGGTGGAGGTCGAGCGGCAGGCTCACGAGGCCACCCGTCGCCAGGGCATCGTCAGCCGCTGAAACGCCAGTAGGAGACCGTCGAGCGCGAGCGCCATGGTGATCGCGATGCCGCCGGCGATGATGATGCTGGTGGTGAAGTCGAGGTTGCCGCCGCCGTAGATCTGAGTGCCGAGACCACCGCCGCCCGCGAAGACCGCGAGCGTGGCGATCGCCACCGTGCTGACAGTGGCGATTCGCAGTCCGGCGACGATCTCCGGCGTCGCCAGTGGCAGCTCGACTCGCCAGAGGATCTGACGGTCGGTCTGTCCCATCCCGCGGGCCGCGTCTTTGACCGAGGCGGGGACGTTGGCCAGGCCGACCATCGTGTTGCGGTAGATGATCTGCAGCGTGTAGGCGCTGAGGGCGATGATCGCCGTCTCCCTGCCTCGCCCGGTGATCGGCAGCAGCAGGAAGAAGAAGGCGACGCTGGGGATCGTGTAGAGAATCCCCGTTCCGGCCAGCAGTGGCGGTCGCAGCCAGGGGCGGCGGTGCGCCAGCAGCGAGAGCGAGAAGGCAATCGCGAAGCCGATCACGAGGGAGATCAGGACCAGCTCGAGGTGCTGCAGCGTCGGCGTCACGTAGCGGTCGAGGTTTTCTCCCGCCCAGTCCCAGCAGAACAGTTCGCCGCTTTTCGCCTGGCAGGGGAGCGTGTCGGAGGTCCGTTCTTTGAAGAAGTCGCCGCCGACTTCGCCGACCGCCGCCAGCAGCGCTTGGCTAGCCATGGGGTCGCTCTGCCGCAGGGTGCTCGTCCGTCTTTGCCTGCGGCGAGACGAGGAACTCGGAGATGATCTCGACCGAGAGCACGCCGACGATATGGCCGCGGCGGTCGGCCACCGCCGCGTACTGCGCCCCGCCCTGGAGCATGTCGGCGAGGGCGTCGCGCATCACGTCGTCGAGATCGAGTACCGGCCCCAGCGGCGAGTCGGGCTGCGCCGGAACCGTGTCGGCGGCGAGATCGCGCTCCGAGAGCCAGCCCAGCGGTCGCCGGTCGCCGTCGAGCAGCAGGGGGTAGGGGACCTCGACGTCGGGCGCTGCCAGCTTCGCCCGCACCTCGGCGGTCGCTTGACCGACGTGGGCCAGCGGCGCCTTCCAGAGGTCGATGTCGGAGACCCGCATCAGCGCCAACCGCTTCAGCGCCCGGTCGGCGCCGACGAAGTCCTCGACGAACTCGGTCGCCGGAGCCATCAAGAGCTCGGCCGGGGTCGCGTACTGCTCGACCCTGCCGCCCTCGCGCATGACCGCGATCCGGTCGCCCATCTTGATCGCCTCGTCGATGTCGTGGGTGACAAAGAGGACGGTCTTGCGCAGCTCCGCCTGCAGCCGCAGGAACTCGTTCTGCAGCCGCTCGCGGTTGATCGGGTCGATCGCGCCGAAGGGCTCGTCCATCAGCATCACCAACGGGTCGGCGGCGAGCGCGCGGGCAACGCCGACGCGCTGCTGCTGACCGCCGGAGAGCTGCGCCGGGTAGCGGTCGCCGAGCTCGGGGTCGAGCCCGATCAGCTCCAGCAGTTCGGCGCTGCGGGCGCGGGTGCGCTCCTTCTTCCAGCCCAGGAGCTGCGGCACGGCGCCGATGTTCTCGGCGATCGTGCGGTGGGGGAAGAGGCCGATCTGCTGGATCACGTACCCGATCTCCCGCCGCAGCCGGGCCGGGTCGCGGTCGCGCACCGACTCGCCGCCGACGAGGATGTCGCCCTCGGTGATCTCGACCGTGCGGTTGACCATCCGCATCGCCGTCGTCTTGCCGCAACCGGATGGGCCGACCAGCACGCAAATCTCACCGGCGGGGACTTCCAGGGTGAGGTGGTCGACGGCCGCCGTCTCCGAGTCTCCGTAGCGCTTGGTTGCGCCCTCGAAGCTGACCGGTGAGGCTCCGGATTGGGACTGTATGTCGGGGGCGGCCTCTCCCGTCGGCACTGGATCGAGCCTATACCCCGGCGCCCGCCGGTTTACGCACGCACGCGGCTAGTGGGCGTGCGCCTCGCAGTGTGCGGCTTTCTCTCGGCTGCGCGAGAGCCAGAAGAGGGCGACGAAGGCGACCGTGCCGAAGAGGTTGAGGAAGAGCTTGTAATTGACCTCGATCTCGCCGAAGACGTCCTCGCGGCTCGGCCGCGGGCCGGTCGGGACCAGGCCGACGGCGCCGAAGAGCCCGTCGACGACGAGCGCCGCGATCACGATCGTGACGAACATCAGGGCGGTGATCCGCAGGGCGAAGGCGGTGCCGTAGTACTTGCGGTAGGCGAGCACGATCGGGACCACGATCAGGTCGGCGAAGATGAAGGCGATCACCCCGGCGAAGCTGATCCCGCCGGACCACAGCACCGCCGCCAGCGGCACGTTGCCGATCGAGCAGACGAAGCTGAGGATCGCGATCACCGGCCCGACGATCACGTTCTCCAGGGTGCGGATGACGGGAGGCGCGTCGGTGACAAAGAGGAAGTTGAAGAAGTCGTCGCCGAGCAGGCCGATGAAGCCGGCCAGCAGGAAGCCGAGGGTGATCTCCTTCCACAGCATCAGCCAGTCGCTGCGGAAGTTGCCGGCGACGTCGCCCCAGGCATCGGCGGAGGCGAGGCGCTGCCGCCAGTTGCCGGCCTCGGCGGCATCGGTCTGGTGGACGTGCCCGGCCTGGGCCTCCTGCGCGTGCCGGCGCGCCTGCTCCTCCAGCCGCGGCGAGACGAAGAAGCGCAGCCCGGCGACCATCAGCGCGATCAGGAGGATGCCGCCGACGTACTCGGCGAGCGCGAACTGCCACCCGATCAGCACCCACAGAACCAGCCCCAGCTCCCAGACCAGGTTGGTCGAGGCGAACTGGAAGGCGAGCGCGGTCGCCGCCGAGGCGCCCTTCTGGAACAGCGACTTGGCGATCGCGATCGCCGCATAGGAGCAGGAGGAGGAGGCGGCGCCGAGCCCGGTCGCCTTGGCGACGGGGACGAAGCCGCTGCCGGCGAGCGCGCCTTCGATCCGCTCGCGCGGGACCCAGGCCTGGACGATGGCGGAGATCGCAAAGCCGAGGACCAGCGCCCACCAGACCTCATACGCCATCAGGAAGGACTGTTCGAGGCCCTGGCCGATCTTGTCGAGGACGTCGCTCATCGCCCGACGAAGCGACCCAGCGCCGCCATCAGCTCATCGACCTTCTCGGTCCGCTCGCCGCCTTCAGCCTCGACCACGCAGTGGCGCGTGTGCTCATCGAGCAGGCCGAGCGCGACCTTGTCCAGCGCCGCCTGGATCGCACCGATCTGGGTCAGCACGTCGATGCAGTAGCGCTCCTCCTCGACCATCCGCGAGACCCCGCCCACCTGGCCCTCGATCCGCGCCAGCCGTTTCAACAATTTGTTCTTGTCCGCTCGATATCCGACCATGCGAACACCGTAGCAAATACCCCTAGGGGGTATAATATTCCCCCCCGAGGGCTCACTGGCCCCTCACTGGGACTGTCTGTGTTGCTGAGCCAGAACTACTTGGCGACAATACGACGAGTAGTTGCTTCTACTTCTTCGTGCAACTAGTAGCGATACGCGGCTTGGAATCAAAGCTCTTCCCGTTCTGACCCCGCATCTTCACGATCGCCTGGTTGGGCGTCTTGCAGATGTTGGCCGAGTTGACCAGAAGGCCGTTCTTCTTGCCGGATTTGAGTTCGATCACGATCTTTGAGACCGGAGCATCGGGCACCGTGGCAAAGGTGGTGCGGATCCGCGACTGTTCAGAGCCCTTCTTGTGGACGGCGTCGACGAAGCCGACCTGGACCAGGTGGACCTGGCCGCCTAGATCGGCAACGACGTCGGGCAGTTCTCGTTCGCCGCCGTTTGAACGGAAGTAGATCGGGCCTTCAAGCGGTGCATCCAAAAGCGGGGTGATCGCACGGACGCGGCCGAGGACAGAGGTCGGCGGGCAGGTCCCTGCGGCAAATTGTGGCCGCGTGCAAGGGTTCGAGACATGCGCTTGATCCAAGAACTCAGTCGGCGGCAGGGCAACCGAGACGCGGGCGATGTTGGCCTGTCCGGCGGGCTGGGTGAGCACCGCTTTGAAGGCGGGGTGCCCGGCTCGCTTAGTTGCTCCCTTGAGGGAGAGCGAGAGCTTGGGAGAGAAACCGAGGCCCCGGCAGGCATCGACCTGGAAGCGGTTACTGAGCGGGGCGGCGGTGCCGATCGTCGAGATCGCCGTGGCGGTGATCGCCTTGACTTCGCAGGAGGTCGGGTTGAGGACGAAGTTGGAGCGGTCCAGGCGCAAAGACACCGAGCGGATGTCAAGCGGCAAGCCGTGGAGGATCTGAGGCAAGGGGTCGCTCTTGGCGGTCACCTGTCCCGTTGATTCGTTTATGTAGAGAGCGGCACGGACGACCACCACACCGAGATCGAAGGGTCCGGCGATCGCTGGGGTGATGATCACCGTCGATAGCGGGGCGCCTTTGTAGGGGCCGGCCAGGTAGGCGTTGCCCTGCACGTAGTAGGGGCTGGGGCCGGCACCGGCGCCGGCCACGGCGGTGCCGATCTGCGAGGCAGAGGGGCAGGAGGGCGCGGCGAGCTCTACCGCGCCTTGGCCTTCGCCCGAGCGCGCAGTTGCCGTGGCGATCGCCGCCTCGGGGCAGTAGGGGATGCCGGCGAGTTTTCCGGAAAGGCCCTGGGGCAGCGTGGTTTCAAGACCCCCGAGGCGCTGTTCGCCGTCATCGCGAGTGAGT
>DASUZL010000008.1:0-65975 GCA_036376895.1 Solirubrobacterales bacterium | reverse complement strand
GCCTCACGCGGCAGGCCTAGTTCTCTGACCAGGTGCCCCGCCGCGGCCGAGCCCGGGCGCAGCCGGTTGGAGACGACGTCGCCGCCCATGCGGCGGATCCGCCCCGACTCGAGCAGGCGTCGCGGCAGCGCTGGCTCGTCGGTCGTCAGCCCCAGTCGTTTCGCCAGCGGCTCGAAACTGGCACCCTGGATCAGGGTCGAGCTGACGACGACGAAGAAGACGATCGCGAACTCTTCCTGGCCGCCGGCGATGCCGGCGACGACCGGGAAGGTGGCGAGCCAGATCGGCGTCGCCCCGCGCAGGCCCGCCCAACCGAGCATCGCCCGCTCGCGCAGGTTGAGAGGGGAGAGGAGCGTGGCGGCAAACGCGGCGAGGGGGCGGGCGACGAGGATCAGCGCGGCGGAGAGCGCCAGCCCTTCGAAGGCGACGTCGCCGAGCGTGCTGGGGAAGACGAGCAGCCCGAGCAGGATGAAGAGGCCGATCTGGGCGACCCAGCCGACCCCCTCGTGGAAGGCGACGATCGTGCGCCGGGCCGGGATGCTGCCCGAGCCGAGCGCCAGCGCGGTCAGGTAGGTGGCGAGCAGGCCGGAGCCGTGGACGACCTCGGCCAACCCGTAGGCAAGCGCGGCGATCGCGATCGTCGCCACCGGGTAGATGCCGTCGGTCGGCAGCCGCACGCGGTTCAGGGTGGCGACGGAGAGCCGGCCCAGCGCCAGCCCGATCGCTGCGCCCAGCGCCAGTTTTAGCGCGAGCAGCCCGGCCATGTCGGCGACCCCGTAGCCCGGCTGCTGGATCCAGTCGATGAAGCCGATCACCAGCAGCAGCGCCACCGGGTCGTTCATCCCGGACTCCCCCTCGAGCGAGCGGGCGAGCCGCTTCTCCAGGGTCGAGCGGCGCAGCACGGCGAAGATCGCGGCGGAGTCGGTCGCGGCCACGGCGGCGCCGACGATCAGTCCCTCCAAGGTGCTGAGGTCGAAGATCCACTTCGCCGCGAGGCCGGCGATCGCCGCGGTGATCGCGGTGCCGACGGTCGCCAGCGAGGCGGCGGTCCCCAGCACCGGCCGGATCTCCGACCAGCCCGAGGTCAGCCCGCCCTCGAAGAGGATCAGGACCAGCGCGATCGTGCCCAGCGTCCGCGCCAGCTCGGTGTCGTTGAAATCAATCCCGCCGATCCCCTCCGAGCCGGCGAGCATGCCGAGCCCGAGGAATAGCAGCAGGCCCGGGATCCGCACCCGGTCGGCGAGCAGCGCTCCAGCGATCCCCGCCGCCAAGAGGACGCCGGCAATCAGGATCAGCTCGGCGTCATGTCCGCCCATTCGGGACGGACCCTAGATCACGGCTTCGGGGGGAATCAAACACATTTAGTGCAAACAAATCGCCTAGACGTTCTCGTCGATCGCCGCCAGGCGCGCCTCGAGCTCCTCCGGCGAGCCGGCCTCCGGCACGTCCTCGGCCCGTTCGTGCGGGCGTCGGTAGACGAGGTAGAGCAGCGCTAGGAGCACGCCGGCGGTCAACGCGAACCCGATCTCGACCCGGCGGAACTCGTTGTCGACAACCGGCAGGAAGTTCCAGAGGATGAAGAAGCTGGCGCAGGAGATCCAGCGGGCGGCGGCGCGCCGCACCTGGCCCTGGGCGAGGCAGGCCTGGTTAATCGTGACCGAGGCCAGGTACAGCCCCATACCCAGCGTCACCAGAAGCAGCCCCGGCCGGTCGTACTCGAACTTCTTCGAGAAGGCGAGCTGCATCAGCTGCGGCCCGTCGATCAGCACGACAAGCGCGGTGAAGGCGGTGAAGCCGGTTATCCCCAGCAGGACGCCGCGCACCGTGCGGTGGAATTCGCGGTCGGAGTCGGGATCGGTGGAGATGTGGAGGCGGGTGAGGTGGGGCAGGATGCTGGTCGAGACCGCCTGGAAGATCTGCAGCGGCGCCCGCGCCAGCATCAGCACGTTGAAGATGAAGCCGGCTGCCGCCGCTCCCTGCAGGCCGCGGGTGACCAGCGGCCCGGCGTTGAGGAAGGCTTGTTCGCTGAACATGATCACCAGCACGGCCGCGGCGAACCCGGATCCCTCCTTCATCGAGAAGTCGGCATCCGCCGCCTCCTCCGCTTCGGGTCCGGGGGCGGCGGGCGGCGCCTCGGCCGCCTTTTTCCTCGCTCGGTGGAGAAAGGCGGCTGGGACGACCATCAGGCTCAGCGAGGGCGCGGCGACGATCCCGACCGCGACCCACGACTGGCCGCTCAGCAGGCTCACCGCGACGAGGACGGCAAAGAGGGTGCGGAAGACCGACTCCGAGAGGATCAGCGCCGTGAACAGGCCGAACTGATGGCTGCCGGCGAGGAAGCCACGGGCGAAGTAGCTGGCGGCGTAGAAGAGAACGGCCCCGAAGAAGACCCAGTAGAGCGTTTCGTTGCCTTCCAACAGGCCGTCCTGGATCGGGCCGCGCAGGGCCAGCGCCCCGACCGCGAAGACCAGCGCCAGCCCGAGCTGGATCGTCGAGGCGACGCGCAGCGGCTGCGAGATCGACTCGTTGCGCTCGAGCCGCTCGGAGACGTGGCGGGAGAGCAACTGTTCGACCGGCCGGTAGAGGGTGGAGATGGTGATGAAGACCGCCGACCAGAGCACCGTGATCTGCCCGTAGTCGGGCTTTGAGAGGACGTGCGAGGCGATCAGGAAGTAGGCGTAAGTGATCAGGCCGGTGAGGCCGACCCCGACCGCGAGGAAGCTCGCGGTCTTGCCGTACTCGGCGCTGGCCGAGCCGCGCCCGCCGCCCTTGCCTGCCTCCATCAGCTCGGGTCGCCCGGATCGCCGGGCTCGTAGTGCGAGGGCTTGACCCCGAGCGCCAGCTCGACCCTGCGCACGCGCTCGAAGACCCGCTGCGTCATCACCCGCTGGCCGGCGAGCAGGTCGCCGATCACGCCGAGGGCAAAGAGCTGGACGGCGGCGATGAAGAGGACGGCGCCGAGGATCAGCGACTGGATGTGGCCGCTGGAGTCGCCGTTGAAGATCGCGTCGATCAGGAACGGCGCCCAGGCCGCCAGCGCCAGCGCCAACACGACCAGGCCGGCGGCGGCGAAGGTCCGCAGCGGCTCGTAGCGGGCGTAGATGCGGAGGATCGCGCCGGTGTTGCGGCGCACGTAGGAGCCAGTGGAGCCGAAGAGGCGGGACTCGCGGGTCTGCGCGTTGGTCCCGACCTCGACCTGGTCGACCGCAACAAGCATCTTGCCGGCCTGGATCAGGCTCTCCAGCGTGTAGGTGTAGGTGTCGACGACCAGGAGCTGCAGGGCCGCCTCGCGGTTGTAGGCGCGGAAGCCGGAGGTGGCATCGGTGATCTCGGTCCCGGAGAGCCGCCGCACGACCCAACTGCCGAGCCGCTGCAGCCCTTTCTTCGCCCCGGAGAAGTGCTCGATCGTGCTGGTGCGGCGGTCGCCGACGACCATGTCGGCCTCGCCGGCGAGGATCGGCGCCACCAGCCGGGCGACGTCGGACCCCTGGTACTGGTTGTCGGCATCGGTGTTGACGACGACGTCGGCGCCGAGCTTGAGGCAGGCGTCGAGCCCGGCCTGGAAGCCGGCGGCCAGCCCCTTGTTGTTGGTCAGGCGGACGATGTGGTCGACCCCGCACTCGCGCGCCACCTCGACCGTGCGGTCGGTGGAGCCGTCGTCGACGACCAGCAGCTCGACCGCGTCAAACCCGTCCAGTTGGCGGGGCAGGTCGGCGATCGTCGCGGGGAGGGTCGCCTCCTCGTTCAGGCACGGAATCTGGATGATCAATTTCACGGGCCGACCAGGGTATTCGTGAGCGAGCCGGTATGGCCTTGCACGCGAGCTAGAATTGACTGATTGACTGGTCAATCAATAACCGCCGCTGACGCCGAGCACCTGAGACGCGCGCTGGAGCTGGCCGAGGGCGGGCGCGGCCGGGTGAGTCCGAATCCGCTTGTCGGCGCCGTATTGGTGCGCGACGGGGAGGTTATCGGTGAGGGCTGGCACGCCGAGCTCGGCGGCTCCCACGCGGAGCGGGCGGCGCTGGCCGACTGCCACGATCGCGGGCACGATCCGGCCGGGGCGACGATGTACGTGACGCTCGAGCCCTGCGCCCACCAGGGCCGCCAGCCGCCCTGCGTCGATGCGCTGCTGGAGGCCCGTGTCGGCCGCGTTGTGATCGCCTCCGAGGACCCCAGCGAGAAGGCTTCCGGCCGCGGTCCCGGCGTCCTTCGCGACGGCGGCGTCGAGGTCGCCTTCGCGGCCGGGCCCGAGGCCGCGAAGGCGCGGCATCTGAACCAGGCGTTCCGCAAGCACGCTCGCACCGGCCTGCCGCTGGTCGTCCTCAAGCTGGCGATGTCGCTGGACGGCGAGACCACGACCGCGCCCGGCGAGAGCCCCTGGATCTCCGGCGAGTTGAGCCGCGCCCTGGTCCACGGCTGGCGCTCCGAAGCAGACGCGATCGCCGTCGGCATCGGCACCGCGCTCGCCGACGACCCGCTGCTGACCGCCCGCTATGCCGACGCCCGCCAGCCGGTCCGCGTCGTCTTCGACTCCGACGCGCGCCTGCCGCTCAACTCGCAGGTTCTGGCCAGTCTCGACCAGTCGCCGCTCCTGGTCGTCGTTGCTCCGGCGGCTGACGGGAGCCGCATTCGGGCGCTTCGCGACGCTGGCGCCGAGATCGTCGTCGCCAGCGGCGGCACCCGTGCCGACCGGGTCGTTTCGGCCCTGGCGGACCTCGGCCGTCGCGGCATCACCAGCCTCTTCCTCGAGGGCGGGAAGACGCTGGCAACGGCTTTCGTTGCCGCCGAGCAGGTCGACGAGTCGAGGACGTTCGTGGCGCCGGTTCTGCTCGGGCCGGCCGGCGGCGGTCCCGGCCAACCCTGGACGGCGAACCCGGTCCGGCTCGCTGCGCTCGAGTCCCACAGCGAGGCGGTCGGCGAGGACACACTGATCACCGCCCGGTACAAGGAGTGGTGACGTGTTCACCGGACTGATCGAGGACGTGGGCCGGGTCGCTGCGCTGGAGGCCGGGGCCGACGGCGCCCGCCTGCGGATCGAGACGACCCTGGCCGCGGAGATCGGGCTCGGCGACTCGGTCGCCGTCAACGGCGCCTGCCTGACCGCGACCGCGGTTGACGAGGGCGGCTTCGAGACCGAGGCGATGAACCAGACCCTGGAGGTGACCGCGCTGAGTGACGTCGCTGCCGGCGGCGCCGTCAACCTGGAGCTGGCGATGAAGGCCGGCGACCGGCTCGGCGGCCACATCGTCCAGGGCCACGTCGACGGCGTCGGCGAGGTCCTCGCGGCGAGCGACGACGGCTTCGCCCGCCGGGTCCGCGTCGGCCTCCCGCCCGAGCTCTTGCGCTACGTCGTCGACAAGGGCTCGATCACGCTCAGCGGCGTCAGCCTCACGGTCGCTGAGCTGGGCGAGAGCTGGGTAGAGGTGTCGCTGATCCCCGAGACCCTGGAGCGGACGAATCTGGGCGCGGTCGTGCCCGGAAATATTTTGAACGTGGAGTGCGACATCGTGGCGAAGTACGTGGAGCGGCTGGTGTCACCATTCGCCGGAAAGGAACGCGCGTGAGTCATATGCCCGAGGCCCAGACGAAAACCCCCTTCTCGACGATCGAGGAAGCGATCGAGGAGATCCGCCGCGGCCGGATGGTTGTCGTCTGCGACGGCGAGGACCGCGAGAACGAGGGCGACCTGGTGATGGCGGCGCAGTTCGCCACCCCCGAGGCGGTCAACTTCATGGCCAAGGAGGCGCGCGGCCTGATCTGCCTGGCGCTGACCGCCGAGCGCTGCGAACGACTCGGCCTGAAACTGATGGCGGCGAAGAACGAGGCGCCGCTGCAGACTGCCTTCACGGTCACGATCGAGGCCGCCGGCGGGGTCAGCACCGGGATCTCCGCCCACGACCGCGCCCACACCATCCAGGTCGCGATCGACCCTGAGTCCGGCCCCCGCGACATCGTCGTCCCCGGCCACATGTTCCCGCTGCGGGCCAAAGACGGCGGCGTGCTCGAGCGCACCGGCCACACCGAGGCCAGCGTCGACCTCGCCCGCCTCGCCGGCCTCACCCCGGCGGGCGTGATCTGCGAGGTGATGAACGACGACGGCACCATGGCCCGCGTCCCCGACCTCGTCCCCTACTGCGAACGGCACGGGCTGAAGATGATCACCGTCGCCGAGCTGATCGCCTACCGGCGCCGCACCGAGAAGCTGGTCGAGCGCGTCGTCGCCACCGGGCTGCCGACCACCTTCGGCGACTTCACCGCGGTCGGCTACCGCTCTCTCGTCGACGACAAACACCACGTGGCGATGGTCAAGGGCGAGGTCGACGGCACCGAGGACGTGCTGGTCCGCGTCCACAGCGAGTGCCTCACCGGCGACGTCTTCCACAGCATGCGCTGCGACTGCGGCGAACAGTTGGAAGCGGCGCTCTCGATGATCGAGAGCGAGGGCCGCGGCGTCCTCCTCTACCTCTCCCAGGAGGGCCGCGGGATCGGCCTGCTGAACAAGCTGCGCGCCTACAAACTGCAGGAGGAGGGGGCCGACACGGTCGAAGCCAACCTCAAACTCGGCCTGCCCGCCGACCTGCGCGACTACGGCATCGGCGCCCAGATCCTCGGCGACCTCGGCCTGACCAGCATCCGCATCCTCACCAACAACCCGAAAAAGATCGTCGGGCTGGAGGGATACGGGCTCTCGGTCTCAGAGCAGGTGCCGATCGAATCCGCGCCCAACACCCACAACGAGGCCTACCTGCGGGCGAAGCGGGAGAAAATGGGCCACCTGCTGCACCACCAGGGCCTGGCGCTCGACGAGGAGATGATCCACGACGAGGAGGAGCGCGACGCGGAGAAGGCCGATGGGTGACGGGGACGGCGCCTTCCTCGAAGAGTTCAGCGCCGAGGAGCGCGGGGGGCTGGCGCAGCGGCGCTTCGCGGTCTGCGTCGGCCGCTACTACGAGGACCTCGCGCAGCGGCTGGTCACCGGCGCCCGCTACGGCTTCGAGCTGGCCGGGGTGCCGGGGGAGAACGTCACCGACGTCTCCGTCCCCGGCGCCTACGAGCTGCCCTTCGCCGCCCGCCTCTTCGCCCAGCGCGGCGACTTCGCCGGCGTCGCCTGCCTCGGTGTCGTTATCCGCGGCGAGACCGACCACTACGACTTCGTCTGCGGCGAGTCGGCCCGCGGGATCCAGAACGTGCAACTGGAGACCGGCGTCCCCTGCGCCTTCGGCGTGATCACCTGCGACACGATGGAGCAGGCCCTGGCCCGCGCCGGCGGCGACAAACGCGACCAGGGCCGCAACGCCGCCCTCACCGTCGCCCGCATGGCGCTGCTGAAGGATAGGCTGGCCGCCTGAGTAGGCACGGAGCCGCGGCCCAGCCGCACTCTGTAGCATCCACGACCCGATGGCCAAGGTATGCCACAGCTGCGGCAAGGGACCGGCGTTCGGCCAGTCCCGAAGCCACTCGATGGTCGCCACCAAGCGGCGCTTCGATCCGAACCTGCAAAAGGTGCGGATCCAAGAGAACGGCCGCCCCCTGCGGACCTACGTCTGCACGCGTTGCCTCAAGTCCAACAAGGTCACCAAGGCGGCCTGAGGCCATCTGACGCGGCGCCAGATGGCGCCGCCCACCTCTGCGGGCTAGTCAGCCTGCGGAAGCGGCTGTTCGCTCGAGGGCGACTCAGCGGGCTCTACGTGGAGCTTGGGGAGGATCCGGCCGAGCCAGTCGGGGAACCACCAGGCGCGGGTGCCGAAGAGCTGCATCAGGGCCGGGACCAGGACCGAGCGGATGATTACGGCGTCGATGAAGACAGCCGAGGCTAGGCCGAGGCCGAAGAGTTTGATGATCCGGTCTTCGCCGAGCATGAAGGAGGCGAAGACGGTGACCATGATTGCCGCCGCCGCGGTGATCACCCGGCCGGTCAGGGCGAGGCCGCGGGTGACGGAGCGGGAGGCGTCGTGGGTGTGCTCCCACTCTTCGTGGATCCGCGACATCAGGAACACCTCGTAGTCCATCGAGAGCCCGAAGATGATCGCGAAGAGGAAGATCGGGAAGAAGGAGATGATCGGGCCGGTGCCGTCGACGCCGATCAGGCTCGCTCCCCAGCCCCACTGGAAGACAGCGACGATCAGGCCGAAGGCGGCGCCGATCGAGAGCAGGTTCATCACCACCGCCTTCAGCGGCACCAGGATCGAGCGGAAGACGATCATCAGCAGCAGCGCCGAGAGCAGCACGACGACGCCGATGAACAGCGGCAGCTTCGAGGCGATCTCGTCGCCGAAGTCCTCGAAGACCGCGGTGATGCCGCCGACGTGGATCTGGGCACCGGATTCCCCCTCGACGCCGGGGATCACGTCGTCGCGGATGCGGTCGAGCAGCTCGGTCGTGTCCTCGCTCTGCGGCGAGGTCGTCGGGTAGAGCTGGAACACGGCCGTGTTTTCCTCCGGGTTGAGGCTGATCTCGGTGACCGCCTCGACGCCTTCTTCGCCCTGCAGCGTCGTCCGCAGCTCCTGCAGCGCTTCGTCGTCACCCTTTTCAGGCAGCGCCGCGACGATCTGGAAGGGGCCGTTGAAGCCCGGGCCGAATCCTTCGGCGAGCAGGTCGTAGGCCTCGCGCGTGGTCGTGCCCGCCGGGTCGGTTCCGGCGTCGTTGGAGCCGAGCCGCAGCGAGAGGGTGGGAATGCAGAGCGCCAGCAGCAGGCCGCCGGAGAGCACTGCGGCGATCACCGGGCGGCGCTGGATCATCTCGCTCCAGCGCTCCCACCAGCTGATCTTGTCGACGTTGGCGCGGCGGCCATAGCCGGGGATGCGCAGTTTGTTGATCCGGTGGCCGACGATCGTGAGGAAGGCCGGCAGCAGCGTCAGCGCCGCGATCATCGTCAGCAGCACCGCGGTTGCGGCCGCCATCGCCACCCCGTAGAGGAAGCTGATCCCGAGCAGCCACATGCCCATCAGGGCGATGATCACGGTGATGCCCGCGAACAGGACGGCGCGGCCGGCGGTGTCGGTCGCGGCGATCGCGGCGGCCCTCGGCTCCAGCCCCTCGTTGAGCGCGTCGCGGAAGCGGGTGACGATGAAGAGGGCGTAATCGATGCCGACGCCGAGTCCGATCATGATCGCCAACTGCGGCGCGAACTCGGCCGTGTCGAAGACGTGGGTGCCGAGCGTGACCAGGCTGAGCCCGACGCCGAGAGCGAACAGGGCCGTGACCAGCGGCAGCCCCATCGCCACAACCGAGCCGAAGGTGATCAGCAGGATCACGACCGCGGCCAGCAGCCCGATCGCGAAGGAGGAGTCCTGTTCTTCTTCGGCTCGCGCTTCCTCGATCGGCTGGCCGCCGAGCTCGACCTGGAGGCCGTCTCCGGCCGCCGCCTGGCCGATCGTGATGACCTTCTTCGCTTCGCCGTCGACCAGTTTGTCGCTGAGCACGTCGAACTGGACCGTCGCGTAGGCGATCTTGCCGTCGTCGGAGACCGCGGCGGCGCCGCCTTCCTTGTAGGGGCTGGCGACTTCGCTGACGTGGCGCAGTTCTTCGACCTCGCCGAAGACGCCCTCCATCGTGCGCTTCACCGTCGCCGACTCGACGCCCTGGTCGGCCTTGTAGACGATCGTCGCGGTGTCGCCCGACTGGGCCGCGAACTTCGTTTCCAGCAGGTCGAAGGCTTCCTGGGAGTCGGACGAGGGCAGTTTGAATTCTTCGCTGAAGTCGGACCCGGCGGAGCCGGCGAGGATGCCGAATCCGATCAGGGCAACGATCCAGGCGGCGATCACGGTCTTGCGGTGGCCGGTGATCCAGGTGGCGAAGGCGTGCATCGGTCGAGCAAGCTAGCAACCGCGCCTGTCTGACCGACAAAAGCCTCGTACTCCCGTCCGTCCCGGGCGAATAGATTGCCCCTAGATGCCCGATCCTTCGATCGCCAGGTTCCGGCGAGTAATCACTTCTTCCTACGCGTTTCTCGAGGCCCGTCGCCAGGAGGTCAACGACCTAAACGTCTTCCCCGTCGCCGACGGCGACACCGGCGACAACATGGCGATGACGATGCGGGCGGTGATGGAAGAGCTCGACCGCCTCGACGGGCTCGAGGTCGACGAGGTCGGCCGTACCGCGCTGGTCCAGGCATTGGCGCGGGCGGCGCTGATGGGCGCCCGCGGCAACTCCGGCGTGATCCTCAGCCAGATCGTCCGCGGCGCCGCCGAGGAGCTGGCCAGCCGTCCCGGCGAGCTGGTCGACCCGGTCCTGGTCGCCGCCGCCTTCGCCAGCGCCGCCGACGCCGCTTACGAGTCGGTGCGGGAGCCGGCGGAGGGGACGATGCTGACTGTCTTCCGCGAGATGGCCCACTCGCTGACCCGGCAGCTCGCCCATCTCGAGGCCGACAAGCAGCGGCTCGGCCGCGAAGTCGGGGAAGAGCAGCAGGACGCGATCCTCGCCGAGGTGCTCGAAAGGGCGATCGAGGAGGGCGAGCGCGCGGTCGCCCGCACCCCCGAGCAGCTCGAGATCCTGCGCGAGTCCGGGGTCGTCGACGCCGGCGGCTACGGCCTGGTCCTGATCCTGGCCGGGGTCGTCGCCGGCCTGCGCGGCGAGGGCGCCGAGCTCCCAGAGGTCTCTCACCACGAGCCGCCGCGACTGAGCCTGCCCCACCACGTCGACAGCCGCTACCGCTACTGCACCAACTTCATCGTCTCCGGCACGGGTCTCGGCAGCCGCGAGTTCCTGCCGAGACTTGAGGGCTTGGGCGACTCGGTCCTCGTCGTCGGTGACGAAGCAACGCTCAAGGTCCATGTCCACACCGACGAGCCAGAGGCCGCGGTGGCGTTGTTCGAGGGCGCCGGCAAGGTGACCAACCTCGACGTCGCCGACATGCGCGAGCAGATGGCCGAGCGCGAGGCCCGCCTCGCCGGTGGCCGCACCGGCGTGCTCGCCGTCGCCGCGGGGGAGGGGATGGAGCGCCTCTTTGCCGAGCTCGGCGCCAACGTCGTCCCCGGCGGCGAGACCCTGAATCCCTCCACCTACGAGCTTTTGGCGGGGATCCACGGCGTCCGCGCCCAGGAGGTCGTCGTCCTGCCCAGCTCCTCGAACGTGATCATGGCCGCCGAGCGCGCCTGCGAGCTCTCCGACAAGCCGGCGCGGGTGCTGCCGGCGACCTCGCAGCAGGCGAGCCTGCTGGCGCTGATCGAGTTCGACCCGGCCGCCGCGGCCGACGAGAACGTCGAGCGGCTGGAGGGAGCGCTGGCGGGGATGGCAACCGGGGGAGTGGCGCCGGCCGCCCGCGACGACGCCCAGGGGCGGTTCAAGCAAGGGGATGCGGTCGGCTTCGCCGACAGCGAGATCGTCGCCTGGGGAGGCGCCGGCTCGACCCTGACCGAGACGATCCAGCACCTCGCCGAGGGGGCGGAGATCGTCACCGTGATCGCCGGCGAGGGGGCGCCGATCCCGCTCTCGGAAATCGACACCCACGTCCCGGCGGGGGTCGAGGTCGAGACCCACGACGGCGGTCAGCCCAGCTGGTGGTGGCTGCTGGCGGCCCAGTAGTGGACGCCCGCCCGTCTCGCTGATGCGCTCCTTCGCCGGCGCCGAGGAGCTGACCCCCGCCCAGTTGCGCGAAGCGCCCGTCCACTGGCCGCGCCCGAGCGTGCTCGCGACCGGCCTGCAGGCGCTGGACGGCGTCGGTCCCAAGTCGGCGGAGGCCGCCGCGGAAGCGGGGATCCGCACCGTCTACGACCTGCTGCTGCGGATCCCGCGGCGACATCGGGACCTGCGGATCCGCCAGTTGGCCGACGTCGCCGAGGGCGAAACCGCGACGGTCCTGGTCGAGGTGCTGGGAGCGAAGCCGCGGCCCTTCCGCAAACGGCGCCTGACGATCGTCGGCGTCAAAGTCGGGGATGACAGCGGGCACGTGCGGGCGACCTGGTTCAACCAGCCTTGGGTTGCGGCGAAGCTCGAACCAGGCGCTCAGTTCCTGCTCACCGGGAAAAGGACGAACCGGGGGCTGGGGGTCCAGCAGTGGGAGCTGGTGAGCGCTGCTCCCCAGGAAGAGGAGGGCGCGGCTGACGAGAGCGTCCCCGATCCCGCTCCCCCTGAGGCAGCCGCAGCAGGGGCCGAGCTGGCGCCGGTTTACCCGGCTACGGAGAACTTGCGGGCGCAGCGGTTGCGCGAGTGGGCTGAGCAGGCCGTGGAGTTGGCGCCCAACGCGATCGAGGGATTGCCGTCCGAGTTGCGGGTGCAGCGGGGACTGGCGGGTGTGGGAGACACGCTGCGGGCGATCCATTTCCCTGAGTCGCAGGAGGACGTGGAGCAGGCGCGCGAGCGCTTGCGGTTCGAGGAGCTCTTCCTCTACCAGGCGGTCCTCGCGACCCGCAAGCGGACCCACCGCACCGCCCGCCCGGCGCCGCGCTTCGGCAAGCCGGGCGATCTGGTCGCGCGCTGGCTGGACTCGCTGCCGTTCGAGCCGACCGGGGATCAGCTGCGGGCCTTCGACGAGATCGAGGGCGACCTCGACTCGGGCGAGCCGATGCAGCGGCTGCTGATGGGCGAGGTCGGCTCGGGCAAGACCGTCGTCGCCGTCTACTCGATGCTGCGGGCGCTGGAAGCGGGCTACCAGGCGGCGCTGATGGCGCCGACGGAGACCTTGGCCGAGCAGCACGCGATCACTCTGGGACGACTGCTGGCGGAAGAGGCGACGCCGTTTGCGCTGCTGACCGGCTCGACCCCGGCGGCGAACCGCCGGCGGGTGCTCGACCAGCTCGCCAGCGGCGAGCTGGGGATGATCGTCGGCACGCACGCATTGATCGAGCCGACCGTGGCGTTCGCTCGCCTTGGTCTGGCGGTGGTCGACGAGCAGCACCGCTTCGGCGTCGAGCAGCGCGGCGCCCTCGACGCCAAGGGAGTGGAGGGGATGGCGCCGCACGTCCTCCACATGACCGCGACGCCGATCCCGCGCACGCTCTCACTCACCGCCTACGGCGATCTCGACACGACCGCCCTGCACGAACTGCCGGCGGGCCGGATGCCGATCACCACCCGCGTCGTAGAGGAGGACCAGCGGGCGGAAGCGTTCGAGTTCATGCGCAAGCGGCTGCGCGAGGGGCGCCAGGCGTTTGTCGTCTGTCCGCTGGTCATCGAGTCCGAGAAACAGCCGGGCAAAGCGGCCGAGGTCGAGGCCGAGCGGCTGCGGGCCAGCGAGCTGCGCGATTTCCGCGTCGGCCTCCTGCACGGGCAGATGCACTCGAACGAGAAGGCGGCGGCGATGGCCGCCTTCGCCGCCGGCGAGACCGACGTGCTGGTGGCGACGACGGTGATCGAGGTCGGGATCGACGTCGGCAACGCGACGGTGATGGTGATCGAGGGGGCGGAGCGCTTCGGCGTCTCGCAGTTGCACCAGTTGCGCGGCCGTGTCGGCCGTGGCGAGCATCCCTCGCAGTGCTTGCTGTTCCACGAAGAAGCGGGCGAGCTGGCGCGGCGGCGGCTCGACGCGGTCGCGCGCGAGAGCGATGGCTTCAAGCTCGCCGAGGTCGACCTCGAACTGCGCGGCGAGGGCGAGATCCTCGGCACCCGCCAGTCGGGGCTGCCGCGCTTCGCCGTCGCCAGCCTGCCCGAGGACGGCGAGCAGTTGATCGCCGCCCGCGACGAGGTGCTGGCGCTGCTGGGTCGCTACGGCTCGCTTGCCGACCCGGCCCTGGGCCCGCTGCTGGAGGCCGCCCGCGCCCGCTTCGGCGCCGGCGCCGCCGACCCGATCCCGCTCTAATGGTCACGTGAGAGTGATCGCCGGAGAGCTGCGCGGCCAGAGCTTGGTCGCCCCGCGCGGCTGGAAGGTGCGGCCGACGTCGGACCGCGTCCGCGAGGCGGTCTTCTCCACCCTCGGCGAGCGCGTCGTCGGCGCCGCCGTCCTCGACCTCTACTGCGGCACCGGCGCACTGGCGATCGAGGCGCTCTCGCGCGGAGCCGCCAGCGCCGTCCTCGTCGACCGCGACACCCGGCCGGCGCTCGGCAACGTCGAGCACCTCGGCCTCGGCGAGCGGACGGAGCTCGTCCGCTCCGATGTCGGCCGCTGGCTGGCCGCCACCACCGCTTTCCCCCACCCGGGGAAGTCTCTGGGAGAGGATTCTCTCCCCCCTTCGGTCCGCCGCTTCGACCTGATCTTCGTCGATGCCCCCTATAGACTCGCCGGCCGCGTGGCCGAGGACCTCAACACCCACTTGCCGAGCTTGCTTGCCGCCGACGGCCGCGTCGTCGTCGAGAGCGGCGCTCGCGGCCCGCTGCGGCTCGACTCGCTGGAGTCGCTGCGCCAGCGCCGCTACGGCGCCGCCGACGTCGCCGTCTACGCAAGGGCGGGGGAGTGAACGTGCGCAACGGCACCGTCGTCTGCCCGGGCAGCTACGACCCGGTCACCAACGGCCACATCGACATCATCACCCGCACCTCACAGGTCTTCGAGAAGGTTGTCGTCGGCGTCGTCAACAACCCGGTGCGCAAGTCGAAGACGCTGTTCAACGCCGAAGAGCGCCGTGACTTCATCGCCGAGGCGACTGCCGACCTCCCCAACGTCGAGGTGCAGATCTTCGCCACCCTGCTGGTCGAGTTCGCCCGTGACAACGACGCGAAGGCGATCGTCAAGGGCCTGCGGGCGATCTCAGACTTCGAGTACGAGTTCGAGATGGCGCAGCTGAACCGCAAGCTCGACCCCGGGATCGAGAGCATCTACGTGATCGCTTCCCCGCACTACAGCTTCCTTTCCTCCACCGGAGTGAAGGAGATGGCGACCTTCGGGGGCGACGTTTCCGACCTCGTTCCAGGGCCCGTTGCGGCTGCGCTTTCTGAGCGCCTGGACGGACGGTAGGCTTACGACAGTGTCTGGTTCAAGTGGGCGACGGCTTGCAAAAAACGCCCTGGATAACGGCATCTTCACCAAAAACCTCGCGTACACGTAGGCTTACGACCTGCAAATGGACGTTCTCGTTCTCATAGACAAGCTGGACGACGTCGTCCACAACGCCCGACCCGTCCCGCTGACGGATCAGGTGCGTGTGGACCGCGAGGAGATCTACGACCTCCTCGATCAGATGCGCGCGACGATCCCCGAGGAGATCAAGCAGGCGCGTTGGATCGTCAAGGAGCGGCAGGAGATGCTGGCCGAGGCCAAACGCGAGGCCGAGCGAATCGTCCGCGAGGCGCGCGAGCAGCAGGCCCGCCTGATCTCCGACGAGGAGGTCACCAAGCAGGCCGAGCGCGCCGCCGACGAGATCGTCGAGGACGCCCGCACCCGCGAGCGCGAAATCCGCCTCGGGGCCGAGGACTACGCCGACGAGATCCTCAACACGCTTGAAGTCAACCTTCAGAAGTTCCTTGCGGCTGTGCAGCGCGGGCGCGATCGCCTGGCTGGGCGCGAGGACGAACAGCCGGCGGCGGAAGAGCTCGAGCAGCCGTAGGTCGGTGGGGAGGGTTCGATACCCCTCCTCTCTCAACTTTTTCGGGAAGAGGCGGGAGCCGTCCGAGGTTGTGCTCCGCCGAAAAAGTACAAGCCGTTCGGAGGGGTACCGGAACCCCGGCCCGCGACCGCCTGGCGGTTAGCTGATCAGGGACGATCGCCTGAGGTGCAACTGGTTGGGACGATCCTCCGCGGGCTAGCTGGTCAGGGACGAGGCGTTGCTGCGGGCTTCGAGTTCGCGGCGGACGACGTTTGCGACTTGGGACGGGTGGTTGGTCACTTGGTCGTAGGTGAAGTGGAGGACGTCGTGGTCGCTGGTGCGGAGGTCTAGGTCGCGGACGTGGTCGGTCTCGAAGGCGGTGGGGCCGCGGTGGTAGCGGTAGCCGTCGGTTTCGACGACGAGGCGCTGGTCGCGCCAGACGAAGTCGACCTCCCAGCGGCCTACTCGGACGTTGACCTCGGGCGGGGGAAGCTTGTAGCGGCGGCAGAGGGCGAGGAAGCGGTCCTCCAGCTCGCTGCGGGTCGGGGCAGTGGGCGTCGCGAGGCCGGTCCGCAGTCCCAGAACCTCGGCCTGCCGAATCGCCCGGCGGTGGGTTGCCTCGGAGACGGGCGGCCGCAGTCGCCGTAGGTCGGCGATGGTTCGCGCTGGCGTGGTCACGGGGATGCGGCGCCTCCTCGTCACCTGATCGGGCTGCAGCGAGGTGAGGCGATGAAGGCGGATGGCTTTGCGCCGCATCCGACCCGCCGTGCTGGGGACGGTCACGTGGATATCGCCGCTCCGAGGATCGAGTAGTCGCCAGAGGGCGGCCGCGCTGACATGACTCAGTACGGCTTGCCCGCCGCAGGCCAGAACCGCCGCCATCCACCTTCCCTCCACCGGTGGGTTGGGATGTCCCACTGCGTAAACCCCTTGGTGAAGGCGATGCAGCCTGCCGGCCCGCACCCGTCCCAGCACCGCATCGTCGCTCAGCCCCGCCTCACGAAGCTGGTCAATCGACACCACACCATGCTGTCGTGCCGCTAGCCTCGCGACCCTCACGTCCAGATTGTCGACTTTCTCGGCTATACGCCGAATAAGTCGACATCGCCGGAGAGTCTCCCCCCGGCGCGCCCCCCGCTACTCGAGTTTGAGGTCGTTCAGGGCGGCCCAGCGGGGGTCGGGGGCGGACTCGTGTTCGTGGGCGGCGGGGTCGGCGTCGTTGAGGGGCTCGCCGCAGGTGGGGCAGAGGCCGAGGCACTCGGGGCGGCAGAGGAGGCGGGTGGGGAGGGCGAGCATCGTCGCGTCGTGGGCCCAGCGGCCGATGTCGAGCTCGTCTTCGTCGACGTAGGGGCTGCGCAGTTCGGGGTCGTCGGTGCGGGCCTGGTCGATCTCCCTCACCTCGACCTCGAGGTCGAGGGCGGCCGGTTCCAGGCAGCGCATGCACGGTCCCTCGAGGTGGACGGGGAAGCGGATGCGGAAGGCGAAGCCGTTGCTGGGGCGGGAGACCTCCAGGCGCACAGTCGGGTTGGAGGGGTCGGGGAGGTAGGTCTGGCCGCCGAGCTCGAAGGGCTCCAACGCCACCGGAACCTCCAGCCGCTTGCCCTCGCCATGGGCCAGCGAGAGGCGCGAGAGGTCGATGATCGTTGAGGGCGTGGGCGACATGGGCGGACCTCCGCTGGGGTACGGGCTTACGATGGCTCCCTCCCAACGAGGTTACGAGATGGGTCAATTCGACTGGACACCCGAGGTTTACCTGGACCGGATCCGCGCCGAGATCCCCGGCTACGACGATCTGCAGTCGCAGTCCGTGGCGGCGATCCCGTTCGCGCCCGAGCGCGTGCTCGAGCTGGGGATGGGGACGGGGGAGACGACCCGGCGGCTGATCAAGTCCTTCCCGGACTCCTGGGTGATCGGCCTCGACTCCAGCCCCGACATGGTCTTCCGCGCCCGTAAGTCCTACGACGACGTCCAGCTCGCGCGCATGGAGGACCCGCTGCCGGACGGTCCCTGGGACCTGGTCATCTCCGTGCTCTCCGTCAACCAACTGAACGACGAGCAGAAGCAGAACCTCTGCCGCCAGGTAAAGACCCAGGCCCGCTCGCTGGTCATCGGTGACGTCTTCGTAGGAAGCCAGCTGAATGACCTGGTGGACTGGTGCAACGGGGAGATCACCTGGCAATCTGGCGACCTAGCCGTAGTCCGAGCGACCTACTGAGGGGCCCGACACCCCTCCGAACGGCTTGTACTTCTCGGTTGTCCGGCTCTCGGAAGACCGCATCCGATCCACCCGAGCAAGTTGAGAGAGGTGGGGTGTCGGGCCCCTCAGTACGCCCCTCGGGCCACTTGCCCGCTACCATCCCGCGACCGATGGCCGTCCCGAAGAAGAGAACTTCCAGCGCTCGCCGCGATAAGCGGCGCGCCAACCACAAGGCCGGCAAGCCCAACCTGAACAGCTGTCCGCGCTGTCACAGCCCGCGGCTGCCGCACCGGGTCTGCCCGACCTGCGGAACCTACGCCGGCCGCGAGGTCATCACGCACAAAGTCGCCGAGGCCTCGGCGACCACCACCGACTCCGAGTAGCCGTGGCGCCCCGGCGCGCGGTGACGGTTGCACTCGACGGCTACGGGGCGGAGAAGGGTTTCGAGGTGCTCGCCGAGGGCGCGCGCCTGGCTGCGGCTGACGGGATCGGCGTCCGCGTCTTCGGTCCCGAGCGGGCGCTCGGGCTCTCCGGGGCGGAGGGAATCGAGGTCGTCCAGACCTCGGAGTGGATCGGCAACGAGGAGGACCCGGTCGCCGCGGTGCGGGCGAAGAAGGAGGCCTCGGTCGTGCGCGCCGCCCGCGACGTCGCCGAGGGCAACGCGGCGGCGCTGGTCAGCCCCGGCTCGACCGGGGCGACGATGGCGGCGGCGACCTTCGGCCTGCGCCGGCTCAAGGGCGTGCAGCGGCCGGCGCTGGCGGTGCAGCTGCCGGTCCCGGGCAAGCAGGTGCTGTTCCTCGACGTCGGCGCCAACGTCGAGGTCCGCGCCCAGCACCTGGTCCAGTTCGCCTTCCTCGGCGCCGCCTTCAGCGCCGCGGTGTTGGAGGTCGAGCGGCCGCGGGTCGGGCTGCTCACGGTCGGCGAGGAGGCTGGCAAGGGGCGCGAGGAGGTGGTCGAGGCGCACCGCATCCTCAGCGCCGCGCCCGGGATCGATTTCGCCGGCAACGTCGAGGGACGCGACCTGCCGGCGGCGACGGTCGACGTCGTCGTCACCGACGGCTTCACCGGCAACGTCGCCCTGAAGCTGATGGAGGGGACCGCCAAGACCGTCGCCGCCGCGGTCGGCGACGCCGCTCGCTCCAACCCGGTCGCCGCGCTCGGCGGGCTGCTGCTGAAACCGGCGCTCGGCGGCCTGCGCCGCGAGCTCCACCCCGACACCACCGGCGGCGCGATCCTGCTCGGCCTGCGCGGCATCTCCGTGGTCGGGCACGGCAGCGCCGGCGCCGAGGGAATCGCCAACGCCGTCCGCCTCGCCGCGCGCTGCGCGGAGCAGGACGCGGTCGGCCGCACGGCGGCGCTGCTGCGCGAGGGCGGCGCCGGTCGCGGCGCTTTGGCCTCCGGGGAGAGCGCGTGATAGGAAGTGGCGAGATGAACCGCGACGAAGTCCTGACGCTCGTGCGCGAGCACCTCGCCGAGGAGCTCGAAGTCGAGATCGACCGGATCGGCGAGGGGACCCGCTTCAAGGAGGACCTCGACGCCGACTCGCTCGACCTCTACGAGCTGGTGATGGAGTTGGAGGACCGCTACGGCGTCGCCGTCTCCGAGCAGCAGGCGACGCACATCAAGACGGTCGGCGACGCGGTCGGCTTCGTGGTCGAGCACGCGCCCGCCTGAGGTGGCGGCCGCGGCCGATTCCGAGTCCCCGGCTGCGGCTCTCGCGGCGCTGATCGAGGAGTTGCCGGAGGAGCTGCGCAAGCAGGCGCTGACCCACTCCTCCTGGACCGAGCGCCGGGTCGACTCCTTCGAGCGCCTCGCCTTCCTCGGCGACAGCGTGCTCGGGCTCTCGGTCGCGACCGAGCTGCTCGAGTCCTTCGCCAAGGTCGACTCGGGCGGCCTCACCAAGATCCACAACCAGGCGGTCAGCGGCGTCTCCTGCGCCGAGGTCGGGCGCGAGCTCGGCGTGCCGGAGATGCTGCGGGCGAACGAGCCCGACGACGTCACCGCGGCGATCCCGGCCGAGGTTCTGCTCGACGGCGAGCGGCCGCTGCCGGAGGCGACCGAGGCGCTGATCGGTGCCTGCTACCTGGCCTTCGGTTTCGAGCGCGCCGCCGCCGCCGTGGCCGCCGCCTTCGCACCGCGGATCGAGCTCGCCTCCGAGACCCGGATCGACTTCAAGTCTGCTTTGCAGGAGCTTTTGGCCCGTCGCGGGGCGCGCGTAAGCTACGAGGTCGTGGCCGCCACCGGGCCTCCGCACCAGCGCCGCTTCGAGGTCGCGGCGATCGTCGATTCCGAGCAGGTAGGCACCGGCGAGGGGCGCAGCAAGAAGGCGGCGGAGCAGGTCGCGGCGGAGCGCGCACTCTCGCAATTAGGGGGATAAAAGAGCCCCGTTCGCGTCCGAGGCAGGCGCGAACCTGCATGGTCGGAAGGCAGTGAGGAAACCATGTATCTGAGATCGATATCCATGAAGGGGTTCAAGTCGTTCCCCGAGCGGGTGAGCCTTGAGTTCTCGCCCGGCGTCAGCGTGATCGTCGGTCCCAACGGCTCCGGCAAGTCGAACATCACCGACGCTGTGCTCTGGGCGCTCGGCGAGCAGAGCCCGGGGGCGATCCGCGGCGCCTCGATGCAGGACGTGATCTCCGTCGGCGGCAAAGGCATCGGCCAGCGCAACACGGCCGAGGTCGAGGTCGTGATCGACAACTCCGACGGGCGCGCCGCAACCGATTTCTCCGAAATTGCCGTGCAGCGCCGGCTCGACCGCGGCGGCGACGGCGGCTACCGCCTCAACGGTGCGCGCTGCCGCCTCACCGACGTCACCGACGTCCTCTCCGACACCAACCTCGGCCGCGAGATGCACTCGGTGATCAGCCAGGGGCGAGTGGAGACGATCGTGCACTCGAAGCCGCGCGAGCGCCGGCTCCTGGTCGAGGAGGCCGCCGGCCTCGGCAAGCACCGCAAACGTCGCCGCCGGGCCGAGCTGAAGCTGCGCGCCGCCCGCGACAACCTCGACCGCGCGCTCGACGTCGAGCGTGAGGCCCGGGCCCGGCTGCGGCCGCTGAAGCGCCAGGCGCAGGCGGCCGAGCTGGGGGCGCGGATCGAGCGCGAGGAACTGGGCCTGCGGGCCCAGCTCGTCTCCGAGGAGCTGCGCTTCGGGGCCGACCGGGCCGAGGCGGCGACGAAAGCCGCGACCAAGGCTCGCGCCACCCGCACCAAGCTGGAGGAGAAGCTGGCTGAGGTCGGCAAACGCCGCCGCGAGGCCGAGGAGCGCTTCGCCGCCCGCGACCGGGAGCGCACCCAGGCCTGGGGCCTTTTGACCAAGCTGCGCGGCGAGCAGGAGAAAGTCGCCGTTCGCGTCGCGGGGCTGAGCTCGCGTGAGACCGAGATCGAGGCCGGCCTCGAGCGCCTGCGGGTCGAGCTCGGGCCGCTGACCCTGGACGTCGGCCCCGGCAGCGCTCCGGCCGAGCGCGCCCGCAAGCTGGAGGAGGAGCTGGGGGAGATCGACGCCGGCCTGCGCGCCGCCAACGACGGCTTCGCCGTTGCCCGTTCCGCTGAGGCGGCCGAGGCCGCCCGCGAGGCCGCGCTCGGGGATCTCCGGGTCGGCGCCGAGCGCGCGACCCGCCACGCCCGCCGCGCCGAGGGCCTGCTCGGCGAGCGCCACCGCGAGGCGATGCGCAAGCGGGTTGCCGACGGCGAGGCGCTGCTCGACGACGTCCGCACCGCACTGGCCGCGGTCGAGGCCGTCGGCACCGCGATCCGCGACCGCGTCTCCCGCACCGAGGGCAAGGTCGTCGGCGGCGAGGGCGACGGCGACGCGATCGCCGAGGAGCTGCGGGCCTGCTCGCAGCAGGAGTTCGAGCTGCAGGCCGAGATGAAGTCGATCTCCGACGAGCTGACCAAAGCCGAGGTCGAGGCCGCCCACCTCGGCGACCGCCGGGCCGAGGCCGAGCGGGAGCTGGGCTCGATCGCGGAGCGCCTGGGCGAGGAGATCCCGCCGGCCGAGGCGGCGCTGAGCGACGAGGAGCGGGCGGAGATCGATCGCCGCCTGGAGCGGCTCGACCGCCGCCGCGCCCAGATCGGGCCGGTCAACCCGCTGGCCGAGCGCGAGTACGACGAAGCCCGCGAGCACGTCGAGAGCCTGCAGTCCCAGCGCGAGGACACCGAGCGGGCGATGCGGGAGCTGGAGACGCTGATCCGCGACATCGACGAGGAGATCGAGCGCGCCTTCGAGCAGACCTTCGAGGCGACCGCGAAGAACTTCGAGGAGATGGTCGAGCACCTCTTCCCCGGCGGCCGCGGGCGCCTGCGCCGAGTCGCGCTGCGGCCGGTGCGCGAGGCCGAGCGGCCGGCGGGCGAGCAGGAGGTCCCGAGCGAGGACGCCGAGCCCGAGCCCGAAGAGGACGAAGAGCGCGAAGGGCTCGGGGTCGAGATCGAGGTCACCCCGGCCGGCAAGCAGACCCGCAAGCTCTCGCTGCTCTCGGGCGGCGAGAAGTCACTGGTCGCGCTCGCTTTCGTCTTTGCCGTCTTCCTCGCTCGCCCCTGCCCCTTCTACATCCTGGACGAGGTCGAGGCCGCCCTCGATGACGCCAACATCGACCGCTTCCTGCAGTTGATCCGGCGCTTCTCCGACCGCGCCCAGTTCGTGATCGTCACCCACCAGAAACGGACGATGGACGCCGCTGATGTGCTCTACGGGGTCAGCATGGGCGGCGACGGCGTGACCAAGGTCGTCTCCCGCCGCCTGCCGCGCGAAGTAGCCGAGTCCGAAGAAGACGCGGACGAGGGCGGCAGCACGCTTTCAGCCGTCGCTTAGGCACCCGCGTAACCTCCCTGGGGGAGGAATCGGGATGCCGCACCGTCACATGGACAGGTTGACGTCGTTCGACACGTCGTTCCTGGCGAACGAGAAAGCGAACGGGCACATGGCGATCGGCGCCGTGCTCGTCTGCGAGGGCGAGGCGCCTCAGGCCGACGACTTCCTCGCCCACATCAACAGCCGCGTGCACCAGCTTCCGCGGCTGCGCCAACGCCTGCTCAACCCGCCGCTGGGACTGGGGACGCCGTTCTGGGTCGACCACGCCGAGTTCGACATCCACCGCCACCTGCGCCGAATCAGCCTGCCGGCTCCCGGCGACGAGGCCCAGTTCCGCGCCCTGGTCGGCGAGCTGCTGGCGCCGCCGCTCGATCGCTCGAAGCCGCTCTGGGAACTGATCGTGGTCGAGGGCTTCGCCGAGAACCGCTTTGCGATCGTCTACAAGACCCACCACGCGATGGCCGACGGGATCTCCGCGGTCGACATCGGGATGCTGCTCTTCGACGTCGAGCCGCGGCCCGAGCCCGACCGCGAGGTCGCCCCCTGGCGACCGCAGCGGACTCCTTCGCGCCTGTCGCTGATCGGCCGCGCCGGCAGCGGCATCCTCGCCACCCTGGGCCGCCTCGGGCGCTGGGTACAGCGCGCCCTGCGCGAGCCCGGTCGCGCCCGCCGCCGCGCCGTCGACGGCATCTCCGGCCTCTGGGAGGTGACCTGGAACCTCGCCCGCCCGGCCCCGCCGACCCCGTGGAACACCGAGATAGGCACAACCCGCAGCTTCTCCTGGTCGACCTTCGATCTCGGTGAGTTCAAAGCGGTGAAGAACGCGGTCGGCGGCACCGTCAACGACGTCACCCTCGCGGTCGCCGCCGGCGCCCTGCGCCGCTGGTTGACGGAGCGCGACGTCGCCGTCGACGGGCTCGAACTGAAGGCGCTGGTCCCGGTCTCGATCCGCACCGTCGACGAGCACGGCGAGCTCGGCAACAAACTGACGGCGATGCGCGGCCCGCTGCCGGTCGGCGTCGCCGACCCGCTCGAGCGCCTGCGCACGGTCACCGCCGCGATGGACGCGCTGAAGTCCTCCAAGCAGCCGCTCGGGGCGGAAGCGATCTGGGGCCTCAACGACTGGTTCCGGGACTTCGCCCCGCCCGTCCTGCTGGCACCGACCGCGGCGATCAACTTCTCCACCCGTCTCTTCAACCTGCTGGTCACCAACTTCCCCGGCCCGCAGATCCCCTTCTACGTGCTCGGCCGCGAGCTGGTCGCGATCCACCCGGTCGGCTTCCTCGCCCGCCGCCACGCGCTGGCGATCGCGATCCTCAGCTACAACGGCGCCGTCAGCTTCGGCCTGCTCGCCGATCCCGAGATCCTGCCCGACGCCGAGCGCCTCAACGATCACCTCGCCGCCTCCGTAGAGGAGCTCCGCAGCGCCGCGCAGATAGCCTCCCCGGTCGATGGCGACCACTTGGCGGGAGATGATCGACCTCGGTTCGCGCGAGACCGCGAACGGCTCGCCGACGCCTGAGGCCGAGCCCGAGGCGCGCCGCGGCGTCTTCCGCCGCCTGCGCGAGAGCCTCTCGAAAAGCCGCCAGGCGCTGACCGAGGAGATCTCCGCCAGCCTTTTCGACCGCATCGACGACGAGACCTGGGAGCGGCTGGAGGAGGCGCTGATCCTCGCCGACGCCGGCGCCCCGACCACCGCCGCGGTGGTCGAACGGCTCGAGCACGAGGTCGATTCCGGCGCCGTCCCCGCCGACGGCGTTGCCGTCCGCGATCGCCTGATCGAGATCCTCGCCGAGGTCGCCTCGACCGGCCGCGCCCCGATCGACCTCTCCGGCGAGCCGGCGGTGCTGATGATGGTCGGTGTCAACGGCACCGGCAAGACGACGACGATCGGCAAGGTCGCCTGGCACCTGAGCAAGGAGATGGGGCTCTCGGTCGTGCTCGCCGCCGGCGACACCTACCGCGCCGCCGCGGCCGAGCAATTGGCCGAGTGGGCCGACCGGGCCGGCGCCGAGCTGATCCGCGGCGAGTCCGGGGCCGACCCCGGCGCGGTCGCCTACGACGCGATCTCCGCCGCACGCGCCCGCGGCGCCGACGTCGTAATCGTCGACACCGCCGGCCGTCTCCACACCCAGAGCAACCTGATGGAGGAGCTGGCCAAGGTGCGGCGGGTGATCGCCAAGCAGATCC
Organism: Solirubrobacterales bacterium; assembly: GCA_036376895.1. Classification (GTDB taxonomy): domain Bacteria; phylum Actinomycetota; class Thermoleophilia; order Solirubrobacterales; family 70-9; genus VAYN01. Next base: position 41,383 of record DASUZL010000008.1, on the reverse strand, counting down.
CCGAGGCGCCGCACGAGACGCTGATCTCGATCGATGCCACCACCGGCCAGAACGGGCTGCGCCAGGCCAAGGTCTTCTCCGAATCGGTCGACGTCGACGGGGTGGTGCTGACCAAGCTCGACGGCACCGCCAAGGGCGGCATCGCGCTGGCGATCGCCTCTGACCTGGGGATCCCGGTGAAACTGATCGGGGTGGGGGAGACGCTCGAGGACCTGCGCCCGTTCGACCCTTCCGAGTACGCCCAGGCACTGCTCGCCGAGTAGCCTGGTTGGCGTGTTCGACCAGCTTTCAGACCGCCTGCAGTCGACCCTCTCCGACGTCCGCTCGCGCGGCAAGCTGAGCGAGTCCGACGTCGATGCGGCGATGCGCGAGATCCGCCTCGCCCTGCTCGAGGCGGACGTCAACTTCAAGGTCGTCAAAACCTTCACCAAGACGCTGAAGGAGCGCTGCCTCGGCTCCGAGGTGCTGAACAGCCTCGATCCCGGCCAGCAGGTGGTGAAGATCGTCAACGAGGAGCTGGCCTCGCTGATGGGCGGCACCGGCTCCGAGCTGGCGATGGCCTCCAGCGGCCCGACCGTGATCCTGATGGCCGGCCTGCAGGGCTCCGGCAAGACCACCGCCTGCGCCAAGCTCGCCCAGCACTTCGGCAAGGAAGGCAAGGACGTCGCCCTCGCCGCCTGCGACGTCTACCGCCCCGCCGCGGTCGACCAGTTGGTCACGGTCGGCGAGCGCGCCGGCGCCCACGTCTACCAGCAGGGGACCGAAGCCGACCCGGTCGACATCGCTTCCTGGGCGCTCGACCAGGCCCGCGCCGAGCGCCGCGACGTGCTGATCGTCGACACCGCCGGCCGCCTCCACATCGACCAGGACCTGATGTCGGAGTTGACCAAGATCCGCAAGACGACGAAGCCGCACGACGTCCTCCTGGTGGTCGACGCGATGACCGGCCAGGACGCCGTTGCGGTCGCCGAATCCTTCGCCGAGGCCGCCGAGTTCGACGGCGTCGTGATGACCAAGCTCGACGGCGACGCCCGCGGCGGCGCCGCACTCTCGGTCAAGGCGGTCACCGGCAAGCCGATCATGTTCGCCTCGACCGGCGAGAAACTCGAGGACTTCGACAAGTTCCACCCCGACCGCATGGCCTCGCGCATCCTCGGTATGGGCGACGTGCTCAGCCTGATCGAGAAAGCCGAGCAGCAGGTCGACGAGAAGCAGGCCGAAGAGCTGCAGGAGAAGATGAGGAAGGACCAGTTCACGCTGGAGGACTTCCTCACCCAGATGCGCCAGGTCAGAAAAATGGGCCCGCTCAGCGGCATCATCGGGATGCTGCCGGGGATGGGGGCGATGAAGCAACTGAAGAACGCCGACGTCGACGAGGGCCAGTTGGACCGGGTCGAGGCGATCATCCTCTCGATGACGCCGTCCGAGCGGGCCAACCCGGGGCAGATCAACGGCTCCCGCCGCAAACGGATCGCCAATGGCTCTGGGACCAAGGTTCAGCAGGTCAAACAGCTGCTCAAGCAGTTCGACCAGATGCGGGTGATGATGCGCTCGATGGCCAACGGCAAGATGCCCAGCCAGCAGCAATTGGCCCAGATGAGCGGTACCGCGCCACGCCCAAAGGTCCGCAGGCGCTAACCCAGATCAGTCGGCGCGTCCTCCGCTTCGCGTCCGGGCGCGCCTTTTCTGTAACCTGCCGCATCCAATGGCTGTCCGAATAAGACTTAGACGAGTGGGTTCGAAGAAGAACCCGATCTGGCGCATCGTCGTCGCCGACAAACGCTCCCCGCGTGACGGTCGCACGATCGAGACGATCGGCCAGTACAACCCGCAGACCAACCCGTCGCTGATCGAGTTCGACGAGGAGCGCGCGCGCCACTGGCTCGAGCACGGCGCCCAGCCCTCGGAGACCGTCGCCGGGCTGCTGCGGACCAAGGGCATCGCCGCCTCCGGCAGCTAGCCGCTGCGCTGCGATGACCGAGCTGCTCGAGTTCCTGGTCAAGGCTCTGGTCGAGGAGCCGGAGGCCGTCGTGGTCGAGGAGCTGGAAGAGGACGGCGACCTCGTCTACGAGATCACCGTCGCCGACGGCGACCTCGGTCGCGTGATCGGCAAAGGCGGCCGCGTCGCCAACGCGATCCGCACCATCGCCAAGGCCGCCGCCGTGCGCATTGACCGGCGCGTCATTGTCGACATACTCGACTGAGCTTGAAGCTCGACATCTTCACGCTCTTCCCCGAGGCGTTCGACTGGTTCCGGACGCAACGGTCGGTCACCAACGCGATCGGCGAAGGCAACGAGCTGCGCTTCTTCGACTACCGCGAGACGACGCCCCTGACGGCGGGGCAGGTCGACGACTCGCCCTACGGCGGCGGCGCCGGGATGGTGCTGCGGGTCGACGTCGTCGACGCCGCCCTGCAGGCGGCCTACGGGGAGGGGCAGCGGCCGCGGATCGTCCTGCTCTCGCCGACCGGGCGGCTGCTCGACGACCCGATCGCCGACGAACTGGTCGCCGAGCCCCACGTCGCCCTGCTCTGCGGTCGCTACGAGGGCTTCGACGACCGCGTCCACCAGCACCTCGCCGACGACGAGCTCTCGATCGGTCGCTACGTGCTCGCCGGCGGCGAGCTGCCGGCGATGGTCGTCGCCGACGTGCTCATGCGCAAGCTGCCCGGTGCCCTCGGCCACGCCGACTCCGCCGCCGAGGAGTCCTACAGCCAGGTGCTGGAGGGCATGCCCGAGTACCCGCACTTCACCCGCCCGCCGAACTACCGCGGCTGGGACGTCCCCGACGTCCTCCTCTCCGGCGACCACGAGAAGGTGCGCCAGTGGCGGATGGAGCAGAGCCGGCTGCGCGCCGAGCAGCACCGCGATTGACACCCCGCCATTGATCTGGAAACGTCAACCGGAACGTGCATCCGTCGAGAGCACTTCCGGTGCTGGTTGTCACGGCGCTGGCTTGGCTTGCGCTCTGCGTCAGCGCGTCGGCGACTAGCGCGACTGTCACGCTCGGGAGCCCGCTGCAGGAACTTGGCCTGACCAGCCAGTGCCCCGCACAGCCCTGCGAGCTGGTCCAGACCTCGTTGCCCCAGTCCGGGGCGGCGGTGATCTCGCCGATGCGCGGAGTGGTGGTCACGTGGAGCATGCTGGGAGGCTCAAGCTCTTTCCCGTACCGGCTCCAGGTTCTTTCTCCCGGCCCCGAAGGCTCGTACACGGCTACTGGATCCAGCGCGCCCAGCGTCCCGACCGGCCCCGGGCTTCAGACCTTTGCAACCGCGATCCCGATTCAGGCAGGGCAGGTCATCGCGATCGAACTCCAGGCGGGAGCGCCGCTTGCCTACGCCCCGACGCTGGGCGCTGATTTCGACCGACTCACCCCACCGCTGGTCGACGGGGGGATTGGGACGGCTACGCCGGGGTCGAGCTTCGAGCTTGGGTTCAATGCGGAGATTGCGCCGGAATTCGCGATCCCGGCGGAGACTCCGGTCACCGGGACCGTGCCGACCCCGGCGGCCACCGGCGCCTGCAGAGTCCCGGGCCTCGCCGGCAGGAAGCTCGCGGCCGCGAAGAAACGCATCCGCAAAGCGGGCTGCAGGGTCGGCAAGGTGAAAAAGCTCAAAGGCGCGACCGCCAAAGCCGGCGTGGTCGTCAAACAGAACCCCAAAGCGGGGAAGATCCTGGCGCCTGGGGCCAAGGTCCACGTCAAGCTCGGTCAGTAGCACCGTTTCGCGGTCAGAGCGCGTTGTCGGGGTGAAGCCGGTGGACGATCCTTTGGGCTACCATTCCGCGAGCCGCGCGGTTCCCGCAACTGGGTCCGGCGGTTTTTTCTCGCGATGAGCTCCGTAATCGACAAAATCGAGCGTGACCAGCTGAGGAAGGGCCTGCCCTCCTTCGGCCCCGGCGACCGCGTGCGCGTCCACTTCCAGGTGATCGAGGGAAGCCGGAAACGGACCCAGGTCTTCGAGGGCGTGGTGCTGCGGCGTCAGGGCTCGGGCGTGAGGGAGACCTTCACGGTCCGTAAGCAGTCCTTCGGCGTCGGGGTTGAGCGGACGTTCCCCCTACACTCGCCGAAGATCGAGAAACTTGAGGTCGCGGCGCGTGGGGACGTGCGCCGGGCCAAGCTCTACTACCTGCGCGGCCGTATCGGCAAGGCCGCCAGAGTCGCCGAGCGGCGCTGGGGCATCGACGAGGACATGGTCTCCACCCCGGAGGCGACCGAGGCGATCGACGCCGAGGGTGTCGGTCAGGACGAGGTCGTGCCGGTGGAGGCGCCTGAGGAGCCCGCGGCTGCGGCCGAGGAGGCACCCGAGGCCACCGAGGAGGCTGCGCCTGAGGCTGAGAAGGCCCCCGAGGAGCCCGCTGCCGAGACGAGCGACGAGACTTCCGAGCCGGGGGCTGCCGAGCAGCCCGAGGCGCCCGAGGCCGAGGCGGAGCAGCCTGCGGCCGAGAGAGAGAACGATGCAGCGGCGGAGGCGGACGCGGCAGCGCCCGAGGCAGGGGAGACCGAGGACAACGCAGCGCCCGAGGATGCCGAGGACGAGGAGCCGGCTAAAGCTGGCGACTCCGACGAGGACTCGGCCGCCTGAAACTCGCGATCCCGAAGCCGCAAGGCAAAAGCGGCGGACTCATTGAGTTGGTCGTCATCGTTGCGCTGGCCCTGGGGCTGGCGCTGGCGATCCAGGCCTGGATCATCAAGCCGTACCAGATCCCCTCGGAGTCGATGGAGCCCACGCTCGACGTCGGCCAGCGGGTCTTGGTCAACCGCTTCCTCTACCACTTCAGCGACCCCTCGCCGGGCGACATCGTCGTCTTCCACCCGCCGGCTGGCGCCGACACCGGGGTCGAGTGCGGGGTGCAGCCGAAAGCCGGCGAACCCTGCCCGCAGCCGACCGCGGGGGAGTCGAGTCAGAACTTCATCAAGCGGATCGTCGCCGGGCCGGGGGACACGCTCTCGGTGCGCAACGGCCACCCGGTGGTCAACGGGGTCGAGAAAACCGATGAGCCCTACATCAACCCCTGTGGCAACGCCGGCTCCTGCAACATGCCGCGTAAGATCACGATTCCACCCGATCACTACTTCATGATGGGCGACAACCGTGGGGCAAGTGACGACAGCCGTTTCTGGGGACCCGTCCCCCGAGACTGGATCATCGGCAAGGCCTTTGCCACCTACTGGCCCCCCGACCGCGTCGGCATCTTCTAAGCCGAAGACCCACCGGCGCCGGCTCGCCCGCAGCCGCCGCCTGTTCGCCTTCGATCGCGGGTTGCAGAGCCGCCACGTCGCCGGCGCCGATGAGGCCGGGCGCGGTTGCCTGGCCGGGCCGCTGGTCGCCGCCGCGGTCCTGATCGACTACGAGCGCCTCTCGCACTCGGACCGCCGCGCGCTCAGCGGCCTGCACGACTCCAAGCAGATGACCGAGGAACGGCGGCTGGAGATGTTCCCGTGCGTGCTGCGGGCGGCGGAGCGGGTCAGCATCGTCGTCCGCTCGGCGGCGGGCATCGACCGCCGCGGCCTGCACGTGACCAACATCGAAGCGCTCTCGATCGCGCTGGAGCGTCTCGGCCCGGGCGAGTCGGCGATCTCGCTGGTCGACGGCTTCTCGCTGCCGCGCTGCGCGGTCCCGCACCGGGCGGTGGTCAAGGGCGACGCGACCAGCGCCGCGATCGCCGCCGCCTCGGTGATCGCCAAGGTCACCCGCGACCGCTACATGCACGAGGCCGCCCGCGAGCACCCGGGCTGGGGATTCGAGGAGCACGTCGGTTACTCGACGCCGGAGCACCGGGCGGCGATCGAGGAGCGCGGGATCTCGCCATTGCACCGGCGGTCCTTTCAGTCCGTTGCATACGCGCAGCTAGAGCTGGGCTGACTCAGAAGGCATCCTCGATGTGCTCGACGTTGATCGGGCGGTCGCTCCTGTCGTAGGTGACCCCGACGGCGTCGAAGCGGATCCGGTCGAAGTGGGCGACGCCGCGGCGCTCAGCCATCCAGGCGGCGGCGAGGCGGCGGATTTGGCGCTGCTTGCGGTTGTCGACGGCGAGGACCGGGCGCTCGGGGCCGAAGGCCGAGCCGGCGCGGCCGGCCTTGACCTCGACGAAGACGAGGACGACGCCGTCGAGGGCGACGAGGTCGATCTCGCCGTAGCGGGTGCGGGCGTTGCGCTCGACGATCTCCCAGCCGGCGGCGGCCAACCGCCGGGCGACGAGGTCCTCGGCGCGACGGCCGATTCTGAGGCGAGCGACGGTCATCCGAGGCCCTAAGTCCTGGGCGCGCGGATTTCTCCCCACTTTTGGCCCGGAAGATTTGATTTCTGCGCGCAACGCGTGCGTTCTTGCTCCCTAGCGTCGTGGTCGTGCTCGCCACGGCCAAAACTTTCACCCTCGACGGCATCTCCGCCCGCCCGGTCCGGGTCGAGGTCGACGTCCATCGCGGCCTCCCGGGTTTCGCGATCGTCGGCCTCGCCGACACCGCTGTGCGGGAGGCGCGCGAGCGGGTGCGGGCGGCGCTGGTCAACTGCGGCTTCGAGTTCCCGCTGCAGCGGATCGTCGTCAACCTGGCGCCGGCGAGCCTGCGCAAGGCCGGCCCGGGGATGGACCTGGCGATCGCGGCGGGGCTGCTCGCCGCCTCCGACCAGATCGAGTGGGAGGGGCTCTCCCGCATCGCCCTGGCCGGGGAGCTGGCGCTGGACGGCTCGACCCGGCCGATCCCCGGTGCGCTGGCTATTGCCGAGGCCGCCCGCGAGGGCGGCGCCGAGGCGATCGTGCTGCCGGCCGAGAACGGATCTGAGGCGGCCTTGGTGCGGGGTATCGATGTGGTGCCCTTGGACGGGCTCGGGCGCCTCCCGGCGCTTGTTGCCGGGGAGTGGATGCCGGAGCGCCCCGAGCCGTTGCCGCTGCGCCTCGAGGCTCCCGGCGGCGCACCCGACCTCGCCGACCTGCGCGGCCAGCCGCACCTGCGCCACGCGCTGGAGGTTGCTGCGGCCGGTGGGCACAGCCTGCTGATGATCGGGCCGCCGGGCGCCGGCAAGTCGCTGGCGGCGAGCCGGCTGCCCTCGATCCTGCCGCCGCTGGCGCCGGGGGAGGCGCTGGAGGTGGCACGCATCGCCAGCGCCTGCGGCAGGCTCGGCGCGGTGGCGCCGGCCGGACGGCCGTTCCGCGCGCCGCACCACACGATCAGCCCCGCCGGCCTGGTCGGTGGCGGCGGTCCGCCGCGGCCCGGAGAAGTCACGCTCGCCCATCGCGGCGTCCTCTTTCTCGACGAGCTCTGCGAGTTCCGCCGCGATGCCCTGGAGGCCCTGCGCGCGCCGCTGGAGGCGGGCGAGGTCTCGATTGTTCGCGCCGCCGGGGGCCGCAACCTGCCCTGCCGCTTCATGCTGGTTGCTGCGTCGAACCCTTGTCCCTGCGGGCGCGGCGAGGCAGACCCGGACTGCACCTGCGCTCCGGTCGCAGTGCAGCGCTACCAGGGACGGCTGAGCGGGGCCCTCGCCGACCGCGTCGACATCCTTGCCGCGATCCGCCAGCCGAGTGCGGAGGAGATCGGCGGCGAGCCGGGCGAGCCCTCCGAGCAGGTGCGGAGGCGCGTCACCGCCGCCCGCGAGCGCCAGGAACTGCGCCTCGGCTCCGGTCGCTGCAACGCTGAGATGACCCCGGCCGAGGCGCGCGAGTGCGCCCTGCGGCCCGAGGCTGCGGCGCTGCTGGCGGAGCTCTACTCGCGACGCCGGCTCAGCGGTCGCGCCCACGACCGGGCGCTGCGGTTGGCCCAGACCCTCGCCGACCTTGCAGGCGCCGAGTCGATCGGCCAGGAGCAGATGGCCCAGGCGCTGCAACTGCGGAGGCGCGACCGTGACTGAACCGCACGCCTGTCTTGAATGCCTGCGCCGGTCCTGGCTGCTGGCCCTGCTCGGTCCCTACCTGGAGCGCAAGGCGACCGGCGCGGTCGGTTCGCGCTCGCCGGAACTGCTGCGGCTCTCCAACGATGACCTGCTTGAGGCGACGGCGCCGAAGGTGGCGGCGCAGTTGCTGGGACGGGTTGAAGCGCTGCCGGAGTCCCACTTGATGCGGGAACTGGAGCTCGGTGGCTGCTGGGCCTGCTGCCGCCACGGCGAGCTCTACCCGGCAGCCCTGCGGGATGCGGCCGACGCCCCGTGGGCGCTGATCGGGCGCGGCGATCCGGGACTGCTCGACGGGATCGAGCCTTATGGGGCGGTGACGATCGTCGGTTCGCGCCGAGCCACTTCCTACGGGCGCGAGGTTGGACGGGAGCTCGGCCGCGAGCTGGCAACCGCCGGGATGGTCGTGGTCAGCGGCCTCGCCTTCGGGATCGATGCCTGCGCCCACCGCGGCGCCCTCGACGCCGGCGGTCGCACGATCGCGGTACTCGGTTGTGGTCCCGACGTCGCCTACCCGGCGGCGCACCGCTCGCTCTGGCGGCGGATCTCGGAAACCGGTCTGGTCATCTCCGAGTTCCCGCCCGGCGCCGCGCCCTGGCGCTGGACCTTCCCGGCCCGCAACCGGATCATGGCGGCGCTGGCGGGGATGACGGTTGTGGTCGAGGCGGCGGCGCGCTCGGGCTCGCTGATCACCGCCGACTTGGCGGCGGACCTCGGTCGCGATCTCGGCGCGGTCCCAGGTCCGATCACCTCGCGCGCCTCCGCCGGTCCCAACAACCTGCTTGCCGGTGGTGCCTGCGTCATCCGCGACGCCCAAGACGTACTAGACGCGCTGCTCGGCGCCGGCGTCCGCGAGATCGAGCGCGGCGGCCCCGAGCTTGATGGGACGCTAGCCGCCGTCCTCGCCGCGGTCGAGGCGGGGGAGGGGACCTGCGACGGGGTCGCCGCCGCGCTCGGCCTCACCGGGGCCGACGCAGCCGCCGCGCTCGCCCGACTCGAGCTGCTCGGCTACGTCACCTGCTCGACGATGGGCGCCTACACCCGGACGCTGCTGGGGGCACGGCCATGACCGCGGCAGTGGCCACGCGTCTGCTCTCACCCCCTCTATGCGGGGGTAAATGCAGACGCGTTCCATCTAGGCTGCGAGCGGTGAGCACGCGACGCGTTCCCGCCGTCCTCTCGATCGCCGGCTCGGACTCCGGCGGCGGCGCCGGCATCCAGGCCGACCTGAAGGCGTTCGCTCGCTGCGGGGTGCACGGGATGACCGCGATCACCGCGATCACCGCGCAGAACACGGTCGGGGTCGAGGCGGTCGAGCAGGTGTCGGGCGAGATGATCGGCGCCCAGATCGCCGCCGTCGCGGATGACATCGGGATCGACGCGGTCAAGATCGGGATGCTGGGCACGGCGGAAACGATCGAGGGAGTGGTCGCGGCGCTGGCCCTGCTGATCGACAACGACCCGCCGGTGGTGGTCGATCCGGTGATGGTCTCCGAGAGCGGCGGTGTGCTGCTCGATCCGAGCGCCCGCGAAACGCTCGTCATCCGGCTGCTGCCGATGGCGACGGTGGTGACGCCGAACATCCCCGAGGCACTGGAGTTGACCGGTCTCGACGAGACTGCCTCCCAGGAGGAGTTGGCGCGGGCAGTGGTCGACTTGGGACCGCAGATCGCCGTGGTCACCGGCGGCCACAGCGAGGGCATGGTCGACCTCTTCTTCGACGGCACCGAGGCGGTTGGGATACCCGGCGAGCGCCATCCCGACGGCGCCGCCCACGGCTCCGGCTGCACCCACTCTTCGGCTCTGGCGGCCTTCCTCGCCCGCGGAGCGACGCCGCTGGAGGCGGCGCAGCGCGCCCGCGAGATCGCCTCCGCCGCGGTCGGCGCTGGTCTGCGAGAGATTGGGCGGGGGCCCGGTCCGGTCGACGTCTTCAATCTGACTTCTGGACCGCCTCAGTAGATTTCACGCATGAGCTCAAACGGCGCCAAGACCGCCCTTCCGCGTCCCCGCTCCGCGACCGTGTTCGACGGTCCCGACCGCGCCCACGCGCGCGCCTACATGAAGGGGATCGGGTACGACGACGACGCGCTGAGCCGGCCGACGATCGGGATCGCCAACACCTGGACCGAGGCGATGCCCTGCAACTTCCACCTGCGGGCGCTGGCCGAGCACGTCAAAGACGGCGTCCGTGCCGCCGGCGGCACGCCGATGGAGTTCAACACCGTCGCCGTCTCCGACGGCGTGACGATGGGGACCCAGGGCATGAAGGCCTCGCTGATCAGCCGCGAGGTGATCGCCGACTCGATCGAGCTGATGGCCCGCGGCTACCAGTTCGACGCGATCATCGCCCTCTGCGCCTGCGACAAGACGATCCCCGGTTGCGCGATGGCGCTGGCCCGGCTCGACGTGCCCTCGGTGCTGCTCTACGGCGGCTCGATCGCCCCTGGCCACTGGCACGGTCGCGACGTCACCATCCTCGACATCTTCGAGGCGATCGGCGCCCACAACGCCGGCGACATGACGGACGAGGAACTGAACGAGATGGAGGGCGTCGTCAGCCCCGGCGCCGGCGCCTGCGGCGGCCAGTTCACCGCCAACACGATGGCCTGCGCCTTCGAGGCGCTGGGGATCAGCGCCGGCGGCTCGGCGATGGTCCCGGCCGAAGACGACGACAAGAACAGCGTCGCCGAGAAAATCGGCGAGCTGGTGATTCGCGTCCTCGCCGACGACATCACCCCGAGCAAGGTGATCACCCGCGACTCTCTGGAGAACGCGATCGCCTGCGTTTGCGCCTCCGGTGGCTCGACCAACGGAGTCCTGCACCTGACCGCACTCGCCCACGAGCTGGGAATCGAGTTGACGCTCGACGACTTCGAGCGGATCTCGCGGGCGACGCCGCTCTACGCCGACCTCAAGCCCGGCGGCCGCTTCGTCGCCACCGACCTCTACGCCGCCGGGGGCGTGCCGGTGATCCTCAAACGCCTGGCCGACGCGGGCATCCTCCACGGCGACGCGCTGACCGTCACCGGCCGCACGATCGGCGAGGAGGCCGAGGCCGCAACCGAGGCTCCGGGCCAGGAAGTGGTGCGCCCGCTCGACGACCCGCTGAAGCCCGAAGGCGGCCTCGCGATCCTGCGCGGCAACCTCGCCCCCGAGGGTGCGGTGGTCAAGGTCGCAGGCACTGAGAGGCGCCAGCAGACCGGCCCGGCCCGGGTCTTCGAGTGCGAAGAGGATTGCTTCCGCGCGGTCAAGGACCAGCAGGTCAAAGCCGGCGACATCGTCGTCATCCGCAACGAGGGCCCGATCGGCGGCCCCGGGATGCGGGAGATGTTGCAGGTCACCGCGGCGATCGTCGGCGAGGGACTGGGGGAGAGCGTGGCGATGGTCACCGACGGCCGCTTCTCCGGCGCCACCCGCGGCCTGATGATCGGCCACGTTGCCCCCGAGGCGGCTGTCGGCGGCCCGATCGCCGCGATCCGCGAGGGCGACGAGGTCACCGTCGACATCGACAGCCGCACTCTCTCGGTCGCCCTCTCCGAGCAGGAGATCGCCGAGCGCGTCGCCGGCTACGAGTCGCCGCCGTCGCCCTTCGGGCGCGGTGTCATGGCCAAGTACGCGGCCACGGTCTCATCCGCGGCCAAGGGTGCGATCACCGGCTGAGCCCTATTCGGCGAGGAACTCGTCGAGCAGGGCGTTGAAGCGCAGCGGCCGCTCCAGCTGGGGCAGATGCCCGGTGCGCTCGAAGATCTCCAGTCGGGAGTGGGGGATGCGGCGGTGGTAGCTGACCGCGGCGGCGACCGGGATCACCCGGTCGGATAGTCCCCAGACGATCAGGGTCGGGATCTCGATCTCGGCCAGGCGCTCGCGGATGTCGCGGTTGATCACGGCCTGCAGGGCTTCGCCGAAGCCCTCGGCGCGGCGCATGCCGCCGGTGATCTGCTCCAGCAGCAGGTCTTCGCGCAGCCGGCCCGGGTAGCGGACGAAGGGCCGGAAGACGATCTCGCGCGCCCGCGGCCTGGAGACGATCTCGCGTCCGCGGCGGCCGAAGTGGGGGCCGAACTCCTTCCAGGCCCAGGCCGTCACGGTCGCCCGCATCTGCGGGTTCCAGGTGTTGATGATCCCGGCCGCCGAGACCAACACCAGCCGCGAGAAGCGCTCCGGGAATGCGGTCGCAGCCTCGACCGCGATGAATCCGCCCATCGAGTTGCCGACCAGCGTCGCTCGCTCCAGCCCGAGCTTCTCGCAGAAGTCGTGGACGAGCCGACCGTAGGTGGGCATGTCGAGCGGCCAGGAGGGCATCGGGCTGGCCCCGAAGCCCGGCAGGTCGAGTGCCAGGCAGCGGTGCTCGGCGGCGAAGTGCGGCAGGTTCTCGAGCCAGTTCTGCCAGCAACCGGAGATCCCGTGGATGAAGATCAGCGGCTCGCCCTCGCCGATGTCGACGTAGTTGACGTCGGCTCCGGGCAGCGCCACCCGGTGCAGGTGCGAGCGCCAGTCGACTCCCTGCCAGGTCGGTTCGCGGTTGCCGTAATCGGAGCCGGCGGCGATGCGCGGATCGAGAGCGGTGGCCCCGGCCATGCCCCCATGCTTGCAAGTCAGACACATTGTCGGCGCACGGTCAGTGCCTCGCCGACGGAACGCTCCACACCTCGGTCCGCGGGATCCTCGGCAACGAGGACTAGCGTTGTTTCGACCGCGTGCAGGCCGCGTATTGCCACTATCCGTCTTTTTCGGTACGTTCGGGGTACTAAATATGTTCCAAAGGCTGGTTTTCGCATTGTAAAGCGCTTTCCCGGGGGTGATTTGGTAGCGTCTCGAACACTCAGAGACGCACTGCCCCGCTATTCGCCACGATCCACCTGGAGGGTTTTGACTTGGCTCTAATCGAGAAACCGACGGACTCGATCGATCAGCAGCACATGGGAACGCTTCCTGTTCTTCCCGTGGCCGCGCTCGAAGAGCACCGTGAGGTTGACGGTGTTCGTGAGCGCCGCGAGCGGATCGCCGCTCGGCGGGCGCGCCGCGAGGCAGGGGATGGCGAGCGCCCTGGGAGTTCCGACACCTGAGTCCGATTGGCTAAGATCCCGCACCCTGATTAGCTATCTCGGTACGGCCAGGTACCGAATACGACCAGCGACCGTGGCAGGGGCCACTGGTTGCTTCGAGTTGGCGGGAGGAAGGTGTGTGCGCAATAGCCGCGGAGCGGGAGTACCCCCTTCAGATTCTCGAGAAGGGGGAGATCTCGGGAGATCTCCGGGAGCACGTCATGAAGTACGTCGGCGATTTCGAGCCCGTCGACCATGTCGCTGCGCGCAAAGCGAAAGCCTGGCTGGAGACGAACGTGGAGGGCCGTTTCCTGTCTCATCAAGTCCACCTCGTCTATTCAGAGGATGAGTCCCAGCTCTTCGGCTTCTTCGTCGTCCACGAGGTCGAGGTACAGCCGGCGCCGCGGGACGTCGGCCGCATGCAGGTACGGAGTGCGGTTGACGAGGGCGGCGCTGAGCGGAAGACGATCGAGGACCCGAGGGCGGCCTCCCAGCGGGCGATGAAAATCGCCTGGATCGCCCGCTCTGAGAACTCACCGGCCGATGTTGGGGGTGAGATGTTCGATCACGCCGTCGAGCTCGGTGAACGGAGCGGGTGCTGCGCGATGATGGTCGAGCCGTACGACGACGACACGGCGCGCCGGCTCTGGATCGAGCATTACGCGTTCATCGAAGGAGAAGAGGGCGACGATGAGTGGTCGTCTTGCCTGTGGTACGCCCTCGGCGAGCCGAACCAGACCTTCAACTAGTCCTTCGATTCGATTCGCGCCCTGACTCGTTCCCGGCGTTCGCGAACCGATCGGCGCTTACGGTGCTCCTCGAGAGCATCCACGGGAATGGTCGGCAGACTGCGACGGGTGGTGCCCCCGTTTGTTTTCCGGGAGCTGTTTGCTTTCAGTTTGAGCGCCACTGCGCCCTCCTCGGTCTCGTTGGCCGGGTGTCGGCCCGCTACCCGCAATCCCACACCCATATCGACAGAACCGCCGCGGGGTTGAATTGCTTCGGCTCCTCCCTTGGGGATTCCTCCACCCCCGAAGAGACCTGATTGTTTCACAGCTATTGACCAATAGCTACGCGTACCCCATGCGTTCGAGCACGGGGATCTCGCGGATCTGGGGCGGTTGCAGGTGGTCCCAGAGGATTCCGCGGGGTCGCTCGTACTGGCGCTCGACTTCGATCACCGCGCGCGGGGTCGCGATCAGGTCGCAGGGCAGGTCGTGCTCGGTGACCATCAGGTGCTGGCGCAGGATCTGGATCGGGTGCACGGTGGTCGCGACCGTGGTGTGGGCGTCGATCTTGCCGGCGTGGATCAGGATCCCGTACTCGAGGTCGTGGTAGCCGCCGCCTTTGCCGACGCGGGCGCCGCTGAGGTTGACCGCGACCGAGCCGCAGAGCACGAAGTCGATGTCGGGCAGGTCGTCGAGGGCGACGACGCGGCCGTGTTTGAGCGCGCCCTTGATCGTCGCCGCTTCTTTCAGCGCCGCTTTCGAGAGCTTGGTCGGGTCGAGGACGCGGAACGGGTGCGGGTCGCGCAGTCGCGGCACGGCCATGATCACCGTCTTGCCTTCGTCCAGCGCCATCCGCCGCGCGTGCGTCTGCGGCGAGTCGGGGTTGGCCTTGACCACCCGGGCCCGCTTCCAGAGGCGGTGCGCGGCGAGCTTCTCGGCCGCCAGCTTGGCCCCGGCGAAGTTCGGGATCCGGCCCTCGGCGCCAGGGAAGCGGGAGACGCCCTCGCGTTCCATCGCCTCCCAGACTTCCTTGCGAACCTCGTCCTTGGAGCGCATCGACCAAAGATATCCGGCCCGCCCGCCGATAAAGGGACCGATGCAGATGCCAAATTGCAGGGAAGACGGATGTGCGAGCCGAATGATCCGTGTGCCTAGACTTTTCGAATAGATGCAAAGTCGAGTAGAGGGTGAGCGGTAGGAAGCGATGGGACGGAAGACTCGGATAGCGCTGATCGCGGTTGCGGTGCTGGTTGTGCTCGGCGCCGCCGGGGCCTACGCGTACGACTCCTCGCAGAAGGACAAGATCGCCGAGGGCGTGGTGATCGCCGGCGTCGATGTCGGCGGGCTCAGCGAAGACGAAGCCGCGGCGCTGGTCCGCCGCGAGCTCTTGCGCCCGCTGCAGCACTCACTGCGGGTCAGCTTCGACGGCGAAAGCTGGGAGCTCGCCGGCGAGCGGCTGAAGGTCCGCGCCGACGTCTCCGAAGCGGTCGAGCAGGCGGTCGCCGACAGCCAGGACGGCGGCCTGCCGGGCCGGCTGGTCCGCTACGTCACCGGCGAAGAAGTCGAGGAGAAGATCTCGCCGCAGATCGCTTACTCCGAACGGGCCGTGAAGCGGTTCGTCAATCACGTCGCCGACGAGATCGATCGCGAACCGCAGAACGCCAGCGTCGACCCGAGCGGCGACTCGCTGCAGGTCGTGTCCGGCGAGCTCGGCCGCAAGCTGCGCGACAACCTGCTGATCAAAGAGCTGAACGCCGCCGTCCTCAACGCCGACTCGCCGCGCACGATCGTCGCCCACGTGCACTCGACCAAGCCCGAGGTCACCAAACAGGAAGTCGCCTCGGAGTACCCGTCCTACCTGACGCTCGACCGCGGCAGCTTCACCCTGCGCCTCTGGAAGAACCTGAAGCTGGCCAAGACCTACACCGTCGCCGTCGGCCAGGAAGGGCTGGAAACGCCGGAAGGGCTCTACGCGATCCAGGAAAAGGAAGAAAACCCGGTCTGGAACGTGCCGGAATCCGACTGGGCAGGGTCACTGGCCGGGCAGACGATCCCGCCCGGTCCCTCGAACCCGATCAAGGCGCGCTGGATGGGAATCTTCGAAGGGGCCGGCATCCACGGCACCGAAGAGACCTACTCGCTCGGCACCGCCGCCTCCCACGGCTGCGTCCGCATGGCGATCCCCGACGTCGAAGAGCTGTACGACGAAGTCGAAGTGGGAACGCCGATCTACATCGGGTAACGCAGCGCCCGCTGGGAGGACGGCGGACCAATAAGGCGAATCCACTCCTGTGAACTGGGAGACGGCGCTGGCCGAGTACGACCGCGATCTGCGGGCCCGCGGGTCGGCTGAGCGGACTCGGCGCGCCTATGGCGTCGACCTCGCGGGCTTCCTCGAGTGGGCGAAGCCGCAGGGGCTCGGCCCCGGCGACGTCCGCCACCGCGACGTGCGCCGCTACGCGGCCGGGCTCTCATCCGCTGGCGCGGCCGCCGCGACCGTGGCCCGCAAGCTGGCCTCGATCCGCGGCCTCTACGGCTTCCTCGTCCGCACCGAGCGGGCTGGGCAGAACCCGGCCGAGCTGGTCTCCAGCCCGAAGCGCTCCGAAAAGCTTCCCCATGTCCTCAGCAGCGAGCAGATGCGCTCGCTGCTGGAGGGGATCCCGGCCCGCACGCCGCTGGAGCTGCGCGACCGGGCGATGCTGGAGCTGGCCTACTCCTGCGGCCTGCGCTGCGAGGAGATCGTCAACCTCGATGCCGGCTCGGTCGACTTCGAGAGCGAGCAGGTGCGGGTGCTCGGCAAGGGCGGCAAGGAGCGGATCCTGCCGGTCGGCGAGCCCGCCCAGCGCGCCTTGCGCCGCTACCTGGACCGCGGCCGCCACGCCCTCTCCGCCGATCCCCGCGAGCAGGCGCTGTTCCTCTCCAAGAGCGGCCGCCGCCTCTCCAACTCCGACGTCACCCGCCGGCTCGGCCTCTGGACCCGCGAGGCGGCGCTGGCGGCGGGCGTCTCCCCACATGCACTTAGGCATTCCTTCGCGACGCATCTGCTCGAGGGAGGGGCCGACCTGCGTACGATCCAGGAGTTATTGGGACACGCATCAATCTCGACCACTCAGGTTTACACGCGCGTCGATGCAGCCCGTTTGCGCGACAGCTATGCGGCCAGCCACCCCCGAGCATGACGACGAAATTCCCAAACGAGCCTAGAATCGAGCGTTAGGCGATGGAAACCGGTGTAAAAGAGGTCGAGCTGCGCGACTTGTGGCGCCGCTACAAAGACGAGGGCGACGAGACCGCGCGCGAGCGCCTGGTCGTCGCCTACTCGCCGATGGTCAAGTTCGTCGCCGGCCGTCTCGGCGCCGGATTGCCCTCGCACGTCGAAGACGCCGACCTGATCTCCTACGGCCTGGTCGGGCTGATCGGCGCGATCGAGCGCTTCGAGCCGGAGCGCCAGATCAAATTCGAGACCTTTGCGATGACCCGCATCCGCGGCGCGATCATCGACGAACTTCGCTCGCTGGACTGGGTGCCGCGCTCGGTGCGCTCGCGGGCGCGCGAGATCGAAGCCGCCCAGGCCAAACTCGAGCACGAGCTGCAGCGGGCGCCGAGCGAGGCCGAGCTGGCGAGCAAGCTGAACATGACCGAGGAGGAACTGCAGGCGGCGCTGCTGGAGATCGCCAACTCCTCCGTCTACGCGCTGGACGAGCTCTGGACCGTCTCCGACTCCTCCGGCGACCAGGTCTCGCTGCTGGACACGATCGCCGACGACGGCGCCAGCGACCCGCAGGAGGCGCTCGACTCCAGCGAGGTCAAGGACCGGCTGACCGAGGCGATCGCCTCGCTGCCCGAGCGCGAGCAGCTCGTCGTCGCCCTCTACTACTACGAGAACCTGACCCTGCGCGAGATCGGCGAGGTCCTCGGCGTCACCGAGTCGCGCGTCTCCCAGCTGCACACCAAGGCCGTGATGCGGTTGAAGTCCCACCTCCAGCAGGCCTGACCCGGTGCGCTGGCGACTCCGGCACAGCCACGACCCGGCCCCGGCCGGGCTGTTCGAGCGGGCCGCCGCCCGCTTCAACGCTTCAGAGGCGGGGCGCACGGTCGCCGGCTTGACCCGGACCCTCGGCACGCCGCGGGTCTCCGTCGGCGCCTCCGCCGGCTCGCCCGAGGTGGTGCGGGTGACGGTCGCCTGGGAGCTCTCCTGGTACCAGTGGGGGGTCGACCTGGGGGAGGAGGCAGGTCCCGTGGTCGAGCTGGCGAAAGGTCGCGAGGTGACCGAGCTCGACGCCGCCGCCCGCCACTGGAACGCCACGGCCGAGGAGGACGGTCGCATCGTGCTGACGACCCGGCCGCTGCCGCCCTCGCGCATCGCCGCGATCCGCTGAGCATGGGCAAGCTGACTGTCAACGTCGACGGGGGAGCCCGCGGCAACCCCGGCCCGGCCGCGATCGGTGCCGTGCTCAGCGACGGCAACGGCGAGGTGGTGGCGGAGCGCAGCGAGACGATCGGCCGCGCCACCAACAACGTCGCCGAGTACAAGGCGCTGCTGGCCGGGATCGAGCTGGCGGCCGAGAACGGCGCCACCGAGCTGGAGATCCGCGGCGACTCGGAGCTGGTCGTGCGCCAGGTCGAAGGCCGCTACAAAGTCAAGGACGCGACAATGCGCGAACTGCACGCCGAGGTGAAGAAGGCGCTGCAGGGCTTCGAGAGCTGGTCGATCAGCCACGTCCGCCGCGAGCAGAACGCCGAGGCCGACCGCCTCGTCAACCAGGCGCTGGACGCAGCCTGAACGGGTAGAGGGACGAGATGGCGCCCGAGCCACAGCCGATCGATCCCGGCGTCGACATCGGCCACGTCCACCTCAAGGTCGCCGACGTCGACCGCGCCCTCGAGTTCTACTGCGGCGTGCTCGGCTTCGAGCTGATGCAGCGCTACGGCGCCGACGCTGCCTTCGTCTCCGCCGGCGGCTACCACCACCACATCGGCCTCAACTCCTGGGAGTCGAAAGGCGGCTCACCGCCGCCCCCTGGCACTACGGGGCTATACCACACGGCGATTCGCTACCCGACCCGCCGCGCCCTCGCCGACGCGCTGCAGCGGTTGATCGACGCCGGCATCCCGCTCCAGGGTGCCTCCGATCACGGGGTCAGCGAGGCGCTCTACCTGGCCGACCCCGACGGCAACGGGGTCGAGCTCTACTGGGACCGGCCCAAGGAGGAGTGGCCGGCGCCGAAACCGGGGCAGAAGGTGGAGATGTTCGTGGGTCCGCTGGACCTCGACGGCCTGATGGCCGAGCGCGCCTGACTCAGGCGGTGGCGCCGCTGGGTGCGCCGCTTTGCACCGGGTGCCCGGCGTCGCGCCAGACGCCGACGCCCTGGCCGACGTGGACGACGTCGAAGCCCTCGCGCTGCAGGATCGAGGCGGCGAGGCCGCTGCGTTTGCCGCCGCGGCAGATGGTCGCGATCTGGCGCTCGCGCGGCAGCTCGTCGAAGCGCCCGGCGAGCTCGCCGTAGGGGATGTGCAGCGAGTCGGGAATGTGCTCGCCGGCGTACTCGGAGCGGTTGCGGACGTCGAGGACCAGTGGCGGCTCGTTGCCCTCGACCCGGTTCGCCAGCTCGTTGGGATCGATCAGCTCGATCCGGCTCACGGCGCGCTCCTCCGTGCGCCAGGCGGTCA
The DNA here is from genome assembly GCA_036376895.1 of Solirubrobacterales bacterium. Classification (GTDB taxonomy): domain Bacteria; phylum Actinomycetota; class Thermoleophilia; order Solirubrobacterales; family 70-9; genus VAYN01. The sequence continues at coordinate 22,059 of DASUZL010000008.1, read as the reverse complement.
TCCCGCCCTCGAGGAAGCCGCGCACCCGCATTCCCACCGCGGCCAGCTGTTCGGCCGCCGCTCGCTCGACCTCGTCGGAGGCGGCGACGACGATGATCTCCGCTCCCTCGGGCGCGACCCGGGAGACCTTGGTCGCGAAGCCGGTGTCGTAGGCGGAGGCGCTGAGCGCGCCGGCGATGTGGGCCTCGTCGAACTGGTCGTTGGTGCGGCCGTCGATCACGCAGGCGCCGGCGGCCACTGCCTGCTCGACCTCGTGCGGGGTCAGGCAGGCCGGCGTCCCGAAGCTCTCGACCAGCGGGCCGCGGTTGAGCGCGACGATCTTCTCCACGTTGGGCGGCCGGTCGCTGAGCGAGCCGACCGCGTCCTCGACGAACTCCGCTTCGTCGGTGATCGCCAGGGCCCGGTTGTGGCGCCGCTCGAAGCCGATCGTCGAGGAGGTCTTGAGGTCGATCCCGGAACCGCCGCAGAGCGAGCCGCCGAGGTGGCCCGGCCAGATCTCGACCTCGTCGTCGAGCACGAGCAGGCGCTGGTGCAGGGAGCGGAACATGTCCGCGGCGCCTTCCCGCGGCTCCACCGCGAGGTCGGGCCGGGCGACATCGCCGATGAACAGCGAGTCGCCGCCGAGCACCGCCCAGGGGGCGCCGTCGCGGCTCGCGTCGCGCAGCAGGAAGGCGGTGTGCTCGGGCCGGTGGCCGGGGGTGTGGATCGCCTCGATCGAGAGGTCGCCCAGCTCCAGCTTCCAGCCGTCGCCGAAGGGCTCATGCGAGTACTCGGCCCCGGCCAGCTCGTGGATGTGGATCGTCGCCCCGGTCGACTGGGCGAGGCGGCCGTGGCCGGAGACGTGGTCGGCGTGGGTGTGGGTCTCGAGGATGTGCCCGATCCGCACCCCGTGCAGGCTGGCCAGTCGCCGGTAGGGCTCGACGTCCCACTGCGGATCGACCACAACCGCGACCCCCGATTCACGGTCCGCGACCAGATAGGAAGCGCAACCAAGGTCCTCATGAATGATCTGGCGGAAGAGCATGGGCACCAGGCTAACGCCTCCGGATCAGCATTGTTGACTGGCACCATCAACAATCAACAAAGCACGCTTCGCGACTCCCGGTAGAATCCGCCGCCTCGCGGCTGTAGCTCAGCTGGCTAGAGCGTCTGCTTGCCATGCAGAAGGTCGAGGGTTCGAATCCCTTCAGCCGCTTCTCGCGAAATCCCGCTCTAGGGCGGGATTTCGTCGTTCAGGCAGCCGCAAACGGGAATCGAACCGTCCACAGATATCCCCTACGTCTTAGGCACTAGTGCCCAAAATTCACCCCGATACGCAGCGATTGACGCCGATTCTGGCTCGCTTTTCCGTGGTCGCGGAGCAAGCAGAGGCTGAGGCCTGGGCAGCTTGACGGCCTCTTGTTACCTCGGCGGCTTGGGTACGTCGCCCTCGAGCTCCTTGCCGCGCGGGAGGGGGCCAACGTGGACCTGGAAGCGCTTCGTGCGCATGAACCGCGGTGGCGGTTCGATTTCGACGTGGGGGTCGCCTTCGTCCGGTCGCTCCGCCTCGGCAGAGGCTTCGGTGGCGCCGCCCGAGTTGTTGAAGGTGACCTCGGCGAGGTAGGCGCCGGGCTCGTTCAGGGTGAGGGTCCCTTCGTATAGGCCGTTGCGCAGGCGCTCGCCGGTCCCGGCGCTTGGGTCCACCAGCCGCTCTCGCAGTCTGATGAAGCGCGGCGGGCTGCCCGCTGCGGAGCCCAGCGGGTCCGGGAGGAGGCGCAGCACCGGGTCGCGCATGCCGGTGAGCGGCACGTGGTAGGTGGCACTGGCCTGGATCGTCAGCGGCTCGCCCGCGGTGAGGACCGAGCCGATCCCCCCGACCGCAACGGAGAGCTCCCTGTGATCGCTGAACGCGAAGAGGGAGAACGGGGGCTCGCCTCCGGGCGGTCCTCCGCTCACACGCATCTGCCACTGTCCGGGGGCCGGATCGTCGACCATGTAGAAGACGTACGGTTCCACTTCCGGCTCTACGTATGAGACATCGGGATCGCTGGGTTCGGCGACGCTCCCGTCCGGGCGCAGCAGCTGCAGGTCGAGCGAATCGTGGGTGCGGTGGCTGAGCACGAAGGTTGCCCGCGAGGAGCCTTCCTCGACGTAGGCGAAACGGGCATCCCAGTGCCCGATGTCGGAGCTGGGCGGCTCGGGCAGCTGGTCCGGCAGGATCGTCACGGCGCCGGTCCCGTCCCTGATTTCGCCGGAGAGCAGGATCAGGCCATCCTGGATCAGAAGCTGTGCCTCGAAGGAGGAGCCGAGCGGGTCGATCTGTCGGAACTCGCCGCCGGTCTGCTCGGCGATCTCCTGCAGCTGGCCCTGGTCGGCCCCGGGCCCGAACCCGATCGTGTAGGCGCGGATCCCCCTGGCGATGAGGGTCGGGAGGACGGTGGCCGGATCTGGCCCGTCGTTGTGCAGGCCGTCGGAGAAGAGGACCATCGCCTGCGTCGCGGCCTGGCCGCCGGGCGAGGCGATCTGGTCCGCGCTCAGCTCCATCGCGTCGCCGATGTTGGTCCGGCCCGCGGCGGTGAGCGAGGAGAGCTCGGCGTGCACGGAGCTGAGGCCGGTGCCCGGCGTGATCACCGTCTGCGAGAGGATCAGTCTCTGCACGGAGCTGTAGGCGATCACTGAGAGTGAGTCGCCGGTGTGGAGGAGGGTGTTGATCCAGTACGCGGCGCTGAAGCGAATGCCGTTGATCGCATCGTTGGCGGCCATACTCCCCGACCTGTCGAGCACGAGGGAGAACCGCGGGCGCTCCTCGAGCAGGATCCACTCGACCGGCTCATGGCCGGACGGCTCGGCCGCCTCGACGGCCCCGGCTGGGGCGGACACACTCGGGTACTTGCTCACGATCGTCTCCCAGCAGGACTCGGAGTTAATCGCCTCCTGCTCGGTGTCCCCGTCAGGGTCGTGGTTCCCTGCAGTGCAGAACTCGCTGACCGTGCCCGGCGTCAGTGCGCCGCTGTCGTCGATCTGATCTCCGTGCGAGGCGGAGAACTCCATGATGCAGGCGCCGGAGTCGGCGTCGCCGGTGCACTCGGCGACGCCTTTGGGTCCCTTGTTCTCGTCATACAGAGCGAGCCCGTAGTGGCCGAACTCGTGGACGACGATGTACGGTTTGTTCCGCTCGTCTCCGCGCAGGGTCATGTGCATGCCGGAGGTTCCCAGCTGGTCGGGGTGTGAGCTGGAGATGCCCTCCTCGAGCAGCAGGTAGGCGTCCGCCTCGGCGTTGCCGGCGCTCTGGTTGACGACGTAGAGGCGCCCGAACTGCATCTGCCCGTCGGTTGCGTCGTACAGGATCTCCGAGGCTCGGCGGAAGGACCTCTCCCACTGTTCGATCCGCGCCGCGCCGGCGTTATGGCGCAGCGACAAGATCAGATCGAACTTGCCATTTTTGAAACGGCCAATCCCCATTGTGACCTCCCTCGGGAAGGGCTCGGCCCGCCCCCACCTCGACGAGCCGTTCGGGGGAATGTTACATAAGGGTCGGGCTCCTGCTCGCAGCATCGTGGCACCCTAGCCGCCAAGGGGAATCAAACCGTCATCTCGGATTTCGGGCACTCGTGCGCACGAGTGCCCGAATGGCTGGTGGCACCCAGCGAGCCGTGGCGGCCTCCCAGAGGAGGCGGGGCAGCGCCCGACATGGCAGCCCGGAGGTACAAGATTTGGGAATGTCAGAGTTCTATCCTGGTATCCGTTAGTCTGCTGCCCGCAGACAGGAGGTTGCAGTTTCACAGGTAATGCTGATGCGGCAAGGGAGAAGGCTTTGATTACCACCAGTGCATCTGCCCGTACTCACCTTTACAGGGGAGCCGTTTTGCTCTTGGCAAGCATCTTCCTGTTACTGCTTCTTGCGACCGGACGCGCGGTTGCCGAAGAATGGTCGAAGCCCCAGCGGATCGCCACTCAACCGCCACTCGAGGAACCAGCCCGGTTGAAGGGAGTTTCCTGTCCTACTGACAACTTCTGCGCTGTCGCTGACTCGTTCGGGAACGTGGTCACCTCGACCGAGCCTATGGACGGGGCCGCCAACTGGACGCTGGCCAGCGCCAAGGAAACGGACAGCTCCAACGGCTTCTCGGGGATCTCCTGTTCCTCGTCCTCCTTCTGTGCTGCCGTGGACATCGCCGGAGGCGTTTCTTCTTCTAGTAACCCAACTGGTGGCTCGGCTACTTGGAACCTCAACCACGTGCCGGAAAGCTCCGCTCTCGGCGGAATTACCTGCCCTTCGGTCAGTCTTTGCTTGGCCGTCAACGGCGGCAAATTGGCGGTCTCCACCAACCCGGCTGCCGGTACCTGGACGAACTTCTCGCTCTCAGAAACGGAAGGTATTAGAGCCGTCAGTTGTCCCTCGGTCTCGTTCTGCGCGGCCGCCGCCAGTGGAGGCAAGATCTGGACGACCAGCAACCCGACTGAAGGAGCCGTCGCCTGGACCTCGGCCAGTATCAGCGGCTCGGAACTGAGCTATGTGTCGTGTGCCTCGACTTCCCTTTGTGTCGCCGGGTCAGACTTTGGCACCCTGTTCACCTCGACCAATCCGACTGCGGGATCACCTACCTGGACCGGCGTTAGCGTCGGCCTGCACACCGTCTCATGCCCGACCGCCAGTCTCTGTGTCGGTGCGCGCAACAATGAAGTTGTCACTGCGACCAGCCCGACCGGAGGCGCCGGCGAATGGGCCGCCGATGCCGTCGATGCTGTGGGGGGCTTTGGCATCAACTCCATCTCATGCACGGCCACCCCACATTGCGTTGCCGTCCGCGAAGGCAATGTCATCACTTCGAGCAACCCCACCGGGGGGCGCAGCTGCTTGGTCCGTGGCCACCGTTGACAACGCTGGTTCGACCACGCTCAAGGACCTCTCCTGCCCCTCAACCGGCTTCTGCGCTGCGGCCGATGCCAAACGCCACATCATCACCTCGACCAATCCAGTCAACGAAGTCTCGACCTGGACCAGCATTCACCTTGATTCAGCCGACTTTCTCACCTCTTCGTTCTCGGCGATTTCCTGTCCTTCAACCGCTCTCTGCGTGGCCGCAAGCGGGCGCGAAGTCACCACCTCAACCAATCCGACCGGAGGGGCTGGCAACTGGACGGGCGTCGTCATCGATTCCGACACCTCAACCGTGCTCAACGATCTGGTGTGTCCATCGACCAGCCTGTGTGTGGCCGTGGGAGTGGGCAGAATCTTCACTTCGACTAACCCCACGGGCGGGGCCGCCGCCTGGTCGAAGACGTCGATCAACTTGACCAGCGAATTCCGCGCCGTGACCTGCGCCTCGACCGCTCTCTGTCTGGCTGTTGACGATGACGGGAATGTGTGGCACTCGACTAACCCAGCTGGCGGGGCCGTTGCTTGGTCGCCGGTTGCGGTCGGACCGGGAACGGGATTCAACGACATTTCCTGTGCGACGGGGCTGTGCGTCGCCATTGCGCCGTATCCCTCATTCGGCCTGGCCACGACCTCGAATCCGACTGGCGGAGCCGCAGTCTGGACCACCTATCCGCTGGAAAGCATCGGTGGCTGGCGTGTCTCCTGCCCGTCAACCAATCTTTGCCTGGCCGGTGGGTACTACAACGGCGACTATGTAGCGGCTTCGGCCAATCCGCTGGGTGGGGCCAGCACTTGGGCGGCGGCAACTCCAGATCCAGAATTCAATGGCGATCATTACATCACCGCCGTTAGCTGTATCTCGGACTCGTTGTGCATGATCGGGGACAAGCTCGGGCGCGTCTCCTACGGCACCCCCAAAACGGGTGAGGAAGAAAGCAAAGAAGAAGAACACCCTTCCAACCCCGGCAATACCTGCACGACCAACTGCTCTCCGACGACCCAGCCAAGCAAACCGCCTACGCCCGTTGGCAAAGCGCTGATCGGCTCTTCGGCCTTGGTTGTCGGCGGGGTCGCGCAGTTGCAGGCTCATTGCGCCGCTCAGGAGGCTTGCTCGGGAACGGCCAAACTGATCGTTAAGGCCTCGGCCGCCAGCGCCAGCAGCAAGGCCAAGACTGTGACCCTCGGCAGCAGCCACTTCAATATTCCCGCTGGCAAGAACAAGCCGATCAAGATCCGCTTGACTGCGCTCGGTAGGCAGCTAGTCAGGAATGCCGGGGCCAAAGGGCTGAGCGTGAAGCTGGCCGGCACCGGATTGACCCCGCGGACAATCAAGCTCAAGCCAGGCAAAGGCTGATGAGCTACGACTTCGTCCCGCTCTGTCGCCCTGATCGAGCTAGGAGGAGGCCTGCTGGTGTCGACGAGCTTCGACGACGTTCTTTATGAGCGCGCTGGCAAAGATCAAGCAGGCGGAGACGAAGGCGCAGAACATCGCTGACCACCAGATCGGCATGGCTCGCTGTACTGGTAGTGGTCCGGATTGCCGAAGGGAATCGCCAGGAGGGCCAGGGACGTGAAGCCGAGCTGTCCCGTTCCCCACCCGAGCAGCACTGAGGCAACCGCCCAAATCACGATTGCCAACTCACCGTCCCCGCTGTTGGCGTTGAGCAAGATGACGGCGGCGGGCGCCAACCAAGTAGGTCACGACACAGGCGATCCGGGTCATTCACCCATAGGTATTGCGAATCGCTGCGAACCGGCTTGATCGAAAGCCCCGCTCCGGCGGGGCTTCGGCTTGTTCTGGGTTTGAGTTATGTCGCTTAGACTCTGTCGCGGGTATGAAAAAAGGAGTGCTCTACTGGGGAGGGCTCGTCGCCGTGATCGGCCTGTTTGGCGTCTGTGCGAGCGCCGGCGCGTCCCCGATAACGCTCGGTAACCCGACGCTGGTGACCGGGAAATACGCCTACGGATGCGAAAAACCATTCGGATGCACGTTCGTCTCCATCTCCCCGCCAAATGCTGGCGGGATCGTGGTCCGGTCCCCGGTGGATGGCGCGATCGTTAGATGGAGCATCAGTGCAAGCCCGACCACGGGCTACGCGATTCGCACGTTGCGGCGAGACGGGAATTCGTTCACCGGTGGGAAGGCATCGGGCCCAGTCACGGTCACCGCCTTCGGCGTCCAAGAATTCACGTCGAACGTCCCGATCCACGCCGGGGACCTGATCGGGCTCGACGTGCCGCCCGAAGGCATTATCCGCTCGAACGAGCTGGCGGGCTCGCTCCACGGCTACATGGTTCCGACTCTCGCAGAGGGCCAGAGCCACACGACCGGGGAATTCCCCGGGGAACTCGCCCTCAACGCCCAGATCCAGCCGGCCCCCAAGGTCACCGGCATCGCGCCGATCGTGGGCCCGACCGCGGGTGGGACGACGGTCAGGGTCACCGGCTCCGAATTCACGGGCGTCAGCGGCGTCCGTTTCGGCGGAGTTCCCGCGCCCAGCTTCTCCGTCGAATCCGATGGGGCGTTGACCGCTGTCACGCCCCCCGTTCCTCCCTCACACCAAGTGGTCCCCGTCACTGTGATTACGAACGCGGGGGAGAGCCCGTTGAGCGCCTATTTCGAATACCTGCCCCCGGAAAGCCAGCCTGAACAGCGCAGGTGCGTGGTCCCCGACCTCAGGGGCCGGCGCCTCGCGGTTGCCCGTAGAAAGGCGAAGCGCGCGCTTTGCGCGATCGGGGCCGTTCGGCGTCCTCGCCACAAAACCGGCGGGTTGGTCTTCGTAGTCCGGCAAAGCCCCGGACCCGGCGCGGTCGGCCGGGAGGGAACGATGATCAACGTCGCGGTTCGCCACGCCGGTCGGCGCTTGCGTCTACGTTCCTGGCTCGTACCGCATCGCCACGGCCCCTGAGGCGAATTCCAGCTGGTCCACGAGCCTCAGGTCGACATGCTCCGATAGCCCCGCGAACAAGGTCGGCCCGTGGCCCACCAGCCTGGGGTGAACTATGAACTCGTACTCATCGATCAAACCCAGCTCCGCCAATGCCAGCGGAAGCTTCATGCCTCCCACGTACAGTCCCTTGCCCGGCTCCTGCTTCAGCTCCTGAACGGCTTCTCCCAGATCCCCGCGCACGAGCTCTGCGTTCCAATCGACACGGTCCAGGGTGCTCGACACGACGTACTTCTTTGCCGCGTCGATCGTGCGGCCGAAAGGTGCCGTCCAGTCCGGCATCGCATCCAGCTGCCCCGGCGGCCGCCAGGCTGACTCCATCATCTCGTAGGTCACCCGGCCGAAGAGGAGGGCATCGGCCTGGGCGATGCTTTCCGTTGCGTGGCGATGGGTCTCCTCGTCCGGGGACATTGCACGGTGATCGCAGCATCCGTCCAAAGTGACGTTGATGGAATAGCGAAGAGGTCGCACTGCGATTTCAGAGGGCGGAACGCAGGACGAGCATCCCCTGACCCGAGACGAGATGCTCCAGGTCATCCGTCATGCGTTGGACGTGTTCGCTCGCCTGTTGCTCGAACCGCTCGACTCCGGTGATCTCCGCGATCAGCACGTAGTCGGCTTGTCCGATCGCCTGTCCGGGCACATCTGAGGGCCGCATTAGCCGCCAATCAGAGACCGTGTCCAGCGACCCGCGGACGATGTCGCGATCCCCGGCCATCAGAAGCTCAAAGTCCTCGGCCAGCTCCGGCGAGCGCAGCTGAAACCAGATGAGAAGGGTTGCGTGAGGACCCATTCACGAAGCGTACCTGCCGACCTGTTCACCAACTCCCGATTTCGTCCGGGCTTTTCGTGTGGGCTGAACGACGTTATACTTTTGGTATGACTCACAAGGTGGGCACTAAAGGCCAGGTCGTGATCCCGAAGGCAATTCGGGATCAGATCGGGATTGAGCCCGGCGATGAGGTCGTGTTCGAGCCCGACGGGAGGGACGTGCGAGTGCGCCGCGTCGCCGACGACCCAGCCGCCCGAGCCCGAGAGGTCAGGGCCCTGCGTGGCGCCTGGGCTGACGGCGCAGGGGGCACCGACGACCTCCTGGCGGAGCGCCGCCGCGAGCGTGAGGCAGAGGAGCGCAAGGCCCAAAGGCGGGGCGTTGGTCGTTCTCGATAGTTGGGCCCTGCTCGCATTTCTCAAGGACGAGCCGGCTGCCGGTCGGATCGAGAAGGAGTGGCTCGCGAGGCTGCCGGCCATCTGCTCGATCAATCTGGGAGAGGTTCTCTGCATGCGCATCCGGGAGCGCGGCGAGAAGGCTGCGGCTGGCGAGATTGCGACGATCCGCGGGAACGCGACGATCATCGAGCCGGACTGGGACTTGGTCGCTGCGGCTGCGGGGTTGAAGGCGGGGGGTGGGCTCGCCTACGCCGACGCTTTTTGCGTCGCGACTGCGCAACGCCTCGGTGCGGCTGTGTGGACCGGTGACCCCGAGATCATCGACAACGCCGAGGGATTTCCTTGCCGCGTCGTCGACCTTCGGGCAACGAGCGGAGGGGGTGAACACGAATGAAGACCACTGTCGACAGCCTGCGCTTGCCGCTGGCCAGCATTCACAAGGGCTCATAGGTTGGCGCGCGGAACCCCGCTGAGGCGGGGTTCCGCACTAGAGCCAGACGAATCACCCCTGTCTGGGGCTCTCGAATCCAGCGAGGGCAAATGTGGTCGGGATGGGCTGCTCGCCGCTCTTTCGAAGCCGTGCGCTGGATTCAGCCTGGATCTCCGTGGAGCGATCGAGCATCTGAGCCAGTTCGCTCATGAGGTCGCGCCACCCTGGCTCGTCCAGCTGGAAGGGAATCCAGGTGAGGTGGCTGTCGTCCCGGGCGTCGAGCGTTCCAGCCTCCAGTGACTCCCAACAACGGGAGAAGAAGTCCCGGATCACGGCCTCGCTCACATCGTGCTGCTGCCTCGTCGTCATCCGGGCGAATTCCTCATCCGTGATCACTGCCAGGCGGTCTGCCCGGTAAAACACCCTGCGAACCCCGCGAACCGTTTCTTCGCGGACACGCCGTAGGTAGCCCGCATTCTCGAGCACGCGGAAGTGGTTGCGTGCCGTCTTGGGGTGAATCTTTTCTGAGTCCGCGATTTCCTTTGGGGTCACTTCCCGCTGGCTGCAAGCTGCGACGATTCGAACCCGCAGCGGGTGGCGGAGTACGTCCCGCGGCGGCATGTCCCGCCGGCCATCGTCCGTTGGCTGTGCCATCAGTTCTCCTCCCATCAGATGGGGCCCCCGCCGAGATTCCGGGCCCTCCATTTCTTTCCCAACCGATCCTTTGGACCGGTTCCAGGAACCTAACCGGTGGAACGCGGGGGCTGGAGAGGAAACATGGCGTCTTCCCGAATAGAGTTTTATTGAGCACTCAGATTCCCTCGTTCAAAGGAGGTGAACGCGTGATGAGTGCCAGCAAAGTCGGATCCGCCGTGCCCATGCTGCACATTCGAAAGTCCGCATAGCTTTTGGCGGGGCGCGGTCGGATCGGGTTGATCGCGCCCTGCTCAGCGCCAGAGCTCGCGGCGCAGCAGCGCGTTGCCGCGCTCGAGCTGCTCGATGGTGGCGCTGGTGACCGAGCGCGTTCGGGTGTCGCGATTGATCCGGGCCTGGACCTCCCGGTGCGACTTGCCGGTGCGGCGGGCGACGTCGGCGACCAGGCGCTTGCGCTCGCCGCGCAGCCGCTCGCGGGTCGCGTAGGCGGACTCCCGCTCGGGTTCGATGTTTTCCGACGCGGCTTTGGGCTCGGCGAGAGCGGTCGCTTTCTTCGCCCTAGTCTCCGGGTCATCAGTCGGGAAGAGCTGCAGCGTGGTCTCGCTCATGATCGCCTCGTCCAGCTCGGCGTCGCCTGAGCTGAGGACGGCAAAGCCGCCGCCGGGCTCGCCCCGCTCCGGATCGGGATCGTCCATCTCTTCGAGCTCTTCCTCCTCGGCGCCCGGCGAGAGGTCGAGCGCGTGCCGGCGCTCCAGCTCGATCTCGTGGGCGAGTGCCTTCAGGCGCGGGTCGGCCGGCATCAGGAGGTAGCTCATCTGGCGGCGCGGCCGCGGGGTGGAGCGGATGAAGCGACCGACCACCTGGCGGAAGAAGAGCTCGGTCCGGGCCGCAGTTGCGTAGACGCCGACCCGCAGGCGGGGGATGTCGACGCCCTCGGAGACCATCAGGACCGAGACCAGCCAGCGCCGATCGGAGGAGGCGAAATCGGCGATGCGGCGGCTGGCATCCGGCTCGTCGCTCATCACCAGCTCGGGTCGCTCCCCCGAGATCGACCCGAGCCGCGCGGCAATCGCCCGGGCGTGATCCTGGTCGGAGGCGATGACAAGGCCGCCCGCGTCTGGGTGCCCGTCGGCGCGCACCTCGCTCAGCCTGGCGTCGCCGTCGCGCAGCACCTCGCCCATCCACTCGCCTTCCGGGCTCAGCGCCGTGCGCAGGCGCCGGGCCGACTCCGCCGCCGGCAGGGCGAGGTCGAAGTCGGCGCTGCGCAGCCGGCCGTCCGAGAGCCACTCCATCTCGCCGTCATAGGGCAGGAAGGTGATCGGGCGGCAGACCCGGTCGACCAGCGCCTGCGGGTAGCCGTAGGCGTAGTCGGCCCGGCTGAGGCCATCCTCGTCGTAGGTGACCCAGGGGATGGCCGAGTTGTCGGAGCGGAAGGGCGTGCCCGAGAGCAGCAGCCGGAAGCGGGCGCCGTCGAAGGCGCTGCGGGTCTGCAGGCCCCAGGCGGCCAGCTCGCCCATGTGGTGCGGCTCGTCGGCGATCAGCAGGGTCGGGCGGCTGCTGGCGGCCAGCCGGTGCGTATCCGGCCCGGCGGCGATCGTCTGGTAGGTGACGGCGACGCCGTGGAAGTCGGCCGACTCCGGCCCGTCCGAGTTGGGCCTGTTCGGCTCCAGGTCGATGCCGTAGCGGCCCGCGTCGGCGGCCCACTGGCGGCAGATGTGGGTGGTCGGGCCGGCGACGACGACGCGCGAGACGAACTTGGCGCTGAGCATCCGGTGGGCGATGTGCAGGCCGAAGGTGGTCTTGCCGGCCGCTGGCGTAGCCGAGGCCAGGAAGCTGGGGGCAGAGTGCGCCCGCACGGCCTCGGTCGCCTCCTGCTGCCACGAGCGCAGGGGTCGCGTATCGGGCCAAGCCGGGAGGGATCGGGCGCGCGCCCCACCGCCAATCAGGTGCTGAGGGGCGTCGTACAAGGGCGCGGAACAATAGGGTCGCCCGCGGCGGAGGACGGGCGAGTGACAGAAGGCCCTCCCGGTGGCTAGGCGGAGCGGGCAATGGGGGGCTTCGAGCTGCCAAACTGCCGCGCCGATGGAGCGTCTTGGCACCAGCAAGGTCTCGTCCCGCTTCCTTCGCGTCCACGTCGTGATCGCGGCAGTCGCGGTCTGCGTGCTCGCCTTCGCGGCATCGGCGAGCGCCGAACTCGTGATCAAGCGCGCGTCCAGTGGCAAGCAGCTCCGGTTCGGCGGACCCATCAGCGTCTGGTGTGGGGGCTGGGACGAAGAGGTGGCGCGGCCCTCGGTCCACGTGCTGGTCGGGTCGCACCGCAGGCATTGGGAGCTGAGCGCGGTCAGTGCGGACATCCAGCTCGGCCGCCCGATCAAATTTCCCGACAGCGTCCTCGCCGACAACCCGCACGGGGCAGAGATCTTCGTCGGCATCGCCCGTCGCCGGCCGATCGAAGCTTCGAGCGCGGAGGAAGAGGCGTCGGGCTCGATGACCTTCTCCCAACTCGATTGCTCACTCGGCGGCACGGTCGAGTTCCGGGTCAAAGCCGTTCTGGGCAGCGAGCTATTCGGTGGTGAGCGGGTGCGGGTCTCCGGCACCTTCCGCGGCCAGGTCGGCGAACCGCCGGCCTTCGCTCCGCGTCGGTTCTGAATTCGCCCGATCGCCGCGGCGGCCCCGGCCAATGCGTCCAAATGGGAGCGAGACCTCGCAACTGAGCGTCCGCGACGATTAGGTTGGCCGCCGTGATTCGGAGAGGTCGTTTTCGGTGGATGCTTTGTGCGCTGCTCGCCGCCCTGGCGCTGGGAGCTGTCGCGGCCGATGCTGCCACCGAACCAGTGTTCTTCAAGGTCGGGTCCGATCCCGAGGCGATCGCGATCACCCCGGACGGCGGCCGCGCCTATGTCGTCAACCGGCGTGGCAACACCGTCTGGGCGCTCGACTCCGCGACCGGACGGCCCGTGGCCAGGGCGATCAAGGTCGGAGACGACCCCCGGTCAATTGCGATAACGCCGGACGGCGCCCGCGCCTACGTCGTCAACAGTGACTCCGACACCGTCTCGGTGATCAACACCGTGACCAACAAGCCGGCGATCAAGCCGATCAAGGTCGGCGAAGGGCCGGAAGGGGTCGCGGTCACCCCAGATGGCACTCGCGCCTACGTGGCCAATGAATATTTCAGCACCGTCTCGGTGATCGACACCGCGACCAACAGGCTCGCGGGAAGACCGATCAAGGTCGGCTCCTTTCCCACCGCGATCGTGATCTCCCCCGACAGTAGGCGCGCCTACGTCGCCAATGAAATCGACAACACCGTGACGGTGATCGACACGACTACGAACAGGCGCATCGGTCGCGACATCAAGGTCGGGTTCAACCCGGTCGCCATCGCCATTGATCCCGACGGCGCTCGGGTCTATGTCGCCAACCTGCTCGACGGGACCGTCTCGGTGATCAATACCGCGACGAGGAAGCCCGCCGCGAAGGCGATCAAGGTTGGTGCCTTTCCCTGTTCGATCGCGATCACGCCGGACGGCACGCGTGCCTACGTGGTCAACGCGCTCTCGGACTCCGTCTCGGTCATCAGCACCGAGACCAACAGGCACGCCCAGATGGACATCGACGTCGGGTTCGGGCCAGCCGCGGTCGCGATCACGCCGGACGGCGCGCGCGCCTTCGTCGCCAACGGACTCGAGGACACGGTCGCTGTCCTCGAGCTGCGGTGACCGGCCTCGCCATGGGCGCTCGAATCGGTCGAGTTGCGCTGGCTTTCGGAGCGCTGCTGCTGTCGGTGCCCGCAGGAGCCTCGGCTGACCAGGGCTGTCATACCCGGGTCACGGGGACGACCTATGTGTTCTCCGTGCGCGGCAGCAACGGGTACAAGATCGACATCGAGAGCTTCCGTTCCGGGAAGGTCTCCCTGACCGCCGAAAAAAAGCACTACTTCGCCGAGTACACGGTCAGAGGTCGAAGCGACGAGATCAGGCTCGAGGCCGATTTCGGCCAGCTCGGCAGCATCTCGGTTCGCCCCAGGCACCAAAGAGGGGCGCTGTATCCGGCGGAATTGGTGCGCCTCCAAGGGCGGATCGAGTTCCACGGCGAGGAGGGGTTCACCTCTATCTCCCTGCGAGGGACTACGGGCGCGATGTTCCACAAGGTCAAGCGACAATGTCCGCCGTCAAGCGGGACGCGGGGTCGAGCATCCGCTGCGGGCAATTTGTCTGGCACCCCGAAAAAACGTGTGACGACCCTCGTCGGGGCGGCGGAACGGACCGCGAATCGGTCCGTCCTGTTGCTCCTCCAGAGCTCCCAGCCGCCCGTGATCGAAGAGGACGGAGGCGGCGACTTTCTCCTTGCCCGTGTGGAAGAACGCCGGGAAGGGATGAAGATCACCCGCGGCGACGTCTTCGACTTGCCGCTCGCGACGGTCACCGCAAGTCCTCTGGGTGCGAACCCCTTCAACGTCAGCGTTACCGCGCCCAGCCCGTTCGCGGGCACCGCTTCTTACTCCCAGGCCTCAGGAGCGCCCGCCACCTGGACCGGCGACCTCGCCGTCTCCCTGCCCGGCGTCACGAATCTGCCCCTGACCGGCCCCGGCTTCTCCGCCGTAGCCTGCGGCGACACGGAGAAGACGAATCTCCGTGAGACCTGCGAAGGGGAGATCGAAGACCTGATCGAGGCTTCGCTGCTGTTCCCGCTCTCCTTCTGACCTGAGTCATTTCCGCTCGCTCCGGGACGTCTGGCTGAAATACCGGCATGTCGCCGTCCACCGATCTATAGTCGGAAACCGCTTTCGTCCGACGAATCGATCAGGAGGATTGAATTGGAAGCGTTCTTGGTACGAAAAGTCCGCGGTAGGGCTGCGCTGGCTGGGATATCTGCCATGGCTCTACTGGCGCTCGTGCTCGTGGCGGCGTTCGCGCCCAGCGCGCAGGCGAGGGTGGAGAGCTTCCAGGGCCTCGCGCCGAGTCCGGTTGAACTCACGGCCGTCACCGCCGACCCTACGACCAGCTTGGTGTACGCGCAGGAAGACGGTGGCACGAAATTCTTCCGCTACGACCCGCGTACCAATGCCTGGATCGAACTTCCGCCGGCGCCTATCTCCAGCGGCAACAACGGTGGGGCTGCCTACCTCGGTGGGAAGATCTACACCGTCTACACGGAGGAAGACGAAAAACTCGGTGTCTACGACATCGCCTCGAACAGCTGGACCACGATCGCCAACCCGCTTGAAGAAGGCACCGGCAACATCACGGCCACGGGCGGGAAGCTGTATCTGGCGTTCGAATTCCTGTTCGTCTCCCACGATCCGGCGACGGGTGTCACCATTCCTCTCGCCGCGCCGCCGAAATTCGCCGACCCGGAATGCGAAGAAGGCTTCGAAAAGTGGGGCGGCCTGCAACCCGTCGGCAGCAAGATCTACGGCCACCAGGGCAATGGCTGCAACGGCTTCGCCGTGTACGACATCCCCACGAACAGCTGGCAGGAACTGCCGCTTGCCCCGGAGATTGAAGAAGAAGAAGGCCCGCTTCTGGGTAGCGCGTACGACCCGCTCACCAACACCTACATCACCTACGGCCCCTACGGCGGGAAAGTGCTCTACCGGTTCGACATCGAAGCCGGCTCGTGGTCGACCAGCACGCTGCCTTTCCTGGTCGACGATGGCGGCATGGCCTACCTGAGTCTGCCGGGCTTCGAAGGCGTGTACATGGTCCAGGGCGAGGAAGGCACTGCGTTCGCTCGCTACACCGAACGCAACCTGACCGATCTCTCGCCCTCGATGTCCGCGAGCGTGGCCAAAGGTGGCGCCTTCACCTACTCGCTCCAGGTGAAAAACAATGGGCCCGAACGGGCGGGCGGAGTGGTGTTGTCGAATCCGCTGCCGGCGGGGGCGACGCTGGTTTCCGTGGCGGCGTCGCAGGGGGCCTGCGCCGGAACCTCGGTCCTCACCTGCAACATCGGTGTTCTGCGCAGCGGCACGAGCGCCAGCCTGACGATCAAAGTGAAATCGGGCCTGAAACAGGTGATCAACACCGCGGCAGTCTCCAGCTATGCGATTGACAGCAATCCGGCGAACGACAGCGCGTCGAGCACCGCGACTCAGTGCGTGGTCCCGAAAGTCAAGTCGCGTCAGCTGAAAGGGGCCAAGAAAGCCCTCCGGAAAGCCAATTGCAAACCCGGCAAAGTCAAGCGCCGTTTCAGCGGCAAAGTCAAAAAAGGCAAGGTGATCCGCGCCGCCAAAGGTCGTGGCTCGCTCCTGCCGCCGGGCAGCAAAGTCAAGCTGACGGTCTCCCGGGGCCCGAAAGGCTAGTTAGGAGACCGCAGCGACAGCAAAGCCCTGCGTGACACGAAAAGCCCCGCTCCGGCGGGGCTTTTTCTGTGCTCGCAGGTAAGGCGCCTACCCTTTGTGGAGATGTGCCGCGATGGGGAGGAGCGCAGATGAGCGAGTCAGCGCCAGGAGGGATTGGCGTATCCGCCGTGTCTGCCCGGCTGCTCTCCGACGACCGGTTGGTGCGACGGGCGACGAAGGGCGACGAGTGGGCCTTTGCGGCGATCTACAGTCGCTACGACCAGGATCTCCAGCGCTTCTGCCTGGCGATAGTCGGCAATCCACAGGATGCCCAGGACGCGTTGCAGAACACGATGGTCAAGGTGATGCGGGGGCTCCCCGGCGAGCGCCGCCAGCTCCAGCTCAAGCCTTGGCTCTACCGCATCGCCCACAACGAGTCGGTGGAGGTGCTGCGCCGCCGCTCGCCCACGGTGCAACTGGATCCCCATCTGGCGGCGGCGGCGCCGAGCCCGGTGGAAGCGGTGGAGCAGCGGGCGCGGCTGCAGCGGTTGGTCGTCGACATGGGGCAGTTGCCCGAGCGCCAGCGCGCCGCCTTGGTGATGCGTGAGTTGGCCGGGCTTGGTTTCGATGAGATCGGGGCAGCGCTCGACACCTCACCGGCGGTCGCGCGGCAGACGCTCTACGAAGCTCGGCTGAGCATGCGGCAGATGAACGAGGGCCGTGAGCTGAGCTGCGAGGGCGTCATGAGGGCGCTTTCCGATGCCGACGGCCGGGTCACGAGACGCCGGGACCTGCGCGCCCATCTCCGGGAGTGCAGCGGCTGTCGTGAGTTCGGCGAGGAACTGCGCCGCCGGCGCGCCGACTTCGCCGCCCTGGCGCCGCTGCCGGTCGCCATCGCGGGGGCCTCCGCACTTGGCACCTCGGTATTGGCGAAATCGGCGGCGACGGTGGCGGTGGTAGCCGCGATCGGGGTAACGGCGGCGGATCGGGGCGGGCTGGTCGACATCGGTCTTCCCGGGGGTGGTGCCACCGCGAACGCACCCGCCCATCTCGAGCGCCCCCGCCTGGCCGTCGGTGACGGCGGCGGGGATCCGGTGAGGGTTTCGGCGCGATCGCCGAGTCATTCCGGCAAGAGCCGATCGGCAGGCGGCGAGAGTGGCGCCCCGGTGGCAAAAGGGGTGCTGGCATCGCACCCGTCGGTATCCGCTCCCGATGCCGACCCCGCGACGCCGGAGCCCGTGGGCGGGACTGGGGGAGAGATGCCGCCGCCGCTCGCTGGCTCACCCGCCGGCGCCCAGGATGGGGCGGACCACAGCGCTCCCGCCGCCGCGGCGGATCCCGAGCAGCAGGCCGCGCCGAGCCCCAAGGGGAAAGCAAAAGGCAAGAGCAAGGAAGGCGGCCATCCGCTGCACCCCGTCAAGCCCGAGCACCCAGCGCACGGCGGTCCTGCGCTGGCCCCCGATCCCGCGACTGGTGAAGTGCCGCCACAGTCAACGAGTCCGATTGCAGAAGGCGGGCCGGGCAATTCCGAGAATGCTCCAGGCCACTCAGCCGACGGGCCACCGGGACACTCGGTGGAGGGCCCGCCAGGCCATTCCAAGCATTCCGAAGATTTGCCCTGACAAACCTGTGCGGTTCCTGTTCTAAGGGAATGGGTGTCGCGGTCGTTTACTGGTGTCGGCCGCGGCACCCGCTTTCTTCCTGACAGAATCCCGCAGGTGAAGGGGGAGCGCGAATACGACGTCGCACTGTTTGGCGCCACCGGCTTCACCGGGGGCCTGACCGCGCACTACCTGGCTGAGCATGGTCCCGAGGGCCTGCGCTGGGCCCTGGTCGGGCGCAACCGGGCGAAGCTGGAGGCGGTCGCGGCCGAGCTGGCCGGGGTCTCCTCCACGGTTCCGGCGCCGGACCTGCTCGAGGCCGACGCTGGGGACCTCGCGTCCCTGACCAAGGTCGCCGAGGCCACGCGGGTCGTGATCACCACCGTCGGCCCCTATGCCTTGTACGGCGAGCCGCTGGTCGCCGCCTGCGCCGCCGCCGGCACCGACTACGTCGACCTCACCGGCGAGCCCGAGTTCGTCGATCGGATGTGGCTCCTGCACCACGAGGAGGCGACGCGGACCGGCGCCCGCCTTGTCCACTGCTGCGGCTTCGACTCGATCCCGCACGACCTTGGCGCCTACTTCACCGTCCAGCAGCTGCCCGAGGGGGTGCCGTTGCGGGTCGACGGCCACGTCCGTTCCAGCGCCAGCTTCTCCGGTGGCACCTACCACTCGGCGATCAACGGCTTCGCCCGCGGCCGCCAGACGATGGCGGCGGCGAAAGAGCGCCGGCGCGCGGAGCCGCGGCCGCCCGGCCGCTCGATCCACTCCTCGCCGGCGCGGGTCCGTCGCGACACGAAGCTCGGCGGCTGGGTGGCGCCACTGCCGACGATCGACGGCCCGATCGTCCGCCGCTCCGCCGCCGCGCTGGAGCGCTACGGCCCCGAATTCACCTACGGCCACCACCTGCTCGCCAAGCGGCTGGCGACGATCGGCGCGCTCGGCGCCGGCATCGGCACGGTCGCGGTGATGGCACCGCTGCCGCCGACCCGCAAGCTGCTGCTGAAGATGAAATCCCCGGGCGAGGGGCCGAGCTCCGAGGAGCGGGCGCGCAGCTGGTTCAAAGTCACCTTCGTCGGCGAGGGCGGCGGTAAGCGTGTCGTTACCCAGGTCTCCGGCGGCGATCCCGGCTACGGGGAGACCTCGAAGATGCTGGCCGAGTCCGGCCTCTGCCTCGCCTTCGACGAGCTGCCGCTGACGGCGGGCCAGGTTACGACCGCGGCCGCGATGGGTGACATGCTTCTCACTCGGCTGCAGAATGCCGGCATAGTGTTCCGGGTGTTGGAGCCGGCGTAGATCCGAGGAGAGACGCTTGTCCGCTGAACATCTCGACGTGCTGATCGTCGGTGCCGGCATCTCCGGCATCGGCGCCGCTCACCACCTGCAGGACCGCTGTCCGACCAGGAGCTACGCGATCTTCGAGGCGCGCGGCGACATCGGCGGCACCTGGGACCTCTTCCGTTACCCCGGGATCCGTTCCGACTCCGACATGCACACGCTCGGGTACCGCTTCCGGCCCTGGACCGCGGCCAAGTCGATCGCCGACGGTGAGGCGATCCTCGAGTACGTCCACGACACCGCCCGAGAGGCCGGGATCGAGGCCAACGTCCGCCTCCACCACCGCGTCGTCGCCGCCGAGTGGTCGAGCGAGGAGGCGCGCTGGACCGTGACTGCCGAGCGCTCCGACAGCGACGAGCCGGTCGTCGTCACCTGCGACTTTCTCTTCGTCTGCAGCGGCTACTACCGCTACGACCAGGGCTACCTGCCGGACTTCGCCGGGATCGAGCGCTTCGGCGGCGAGACGATCCACCCCCAGCACTGGCCCGATGACCTCGACTACGCCGGCAAGCGCGTGGTCGTGATCGGCAGCGGCGCCACCGCGGTGACGCTGGTGCCGGCGATGGCGGCCAAGGCCGAGCACGTGACCATGCTCCAGCGCTCGCCCACCTACGTCGTCTCGCTGCCCGGCGAAGACCCGATCGCCAAGGGCCTGCGCCGCTTCCTCCCTGACCGCGCCGTCTACACGATCGTGCGCTGGAAGAACGTGATGCTGCAGCTCGGCAGCTACCGGCTCAGCCGTCGCCGGCCGGAGCTGATGAAGAAGCTGATCCGCCGCGGCCTGATCAACTTGCTGCCGCCCGGCTACGACGTCGACACCCACTTCAAGCCGCGCTACGAGCCCTGGGACCAGCGCCTCTGCATGGTCCCGGACTCCGACCTCTTCGAGGCGATCAAGGCCAATAAGGCCGAGATCGCCACCGGCCGAATCGACACCTTCACCGAGAAGGGGATCAAGCTCGAGTCCGGCGAGGAGCTGGAGGCCGACGTGGTCGTCACCGCGACCGGCCTCAACCTGCTCTTCCTCGGCGGCATGCGGCTCTCGGTCGACGGGGTGGAGCCCGACATCGGCAAGTCCTTCACCTACAAGGGCATGATGCTCGACGGCATCCCCAACTTCGCCTTCACGATCGGCTACACCAACGCCTCCTGGACCCTGAAGGCCGACCTCACCGCCGAATTCATCTGCCGCCTGCTCAACCACATGGAAGCCGGCCGCTACGACAAGTGCGTGCCGGAGGTGTCCGACCCGAGCCTGACCGAGGAGCCGCTGCTCGACTTCACCTCCGGCTACGTGCAGCGCTCGCTCGACGAGCTGCCGAAGCAGGGCTCGAAGGAACCGTGGAAGCTGCGCCAGAACTACCCGGTGGACCTGCGCAACCTACGCTACGGCCCGCTTGAGGACGGCGCGATGCGGTTCTCCCGCTCGGCAGCGCCGAACGAGGCGATCGCCGCCCCGACCCCGTTAGTCGCCCCGACCTCGGGGTAGGGGACTCCCCATGGACGACCAGCAGGTACTCGAGCGAATCGACCAACTGGTGCAGGAAGAGGAGGAGCTCCTCCATCGCCACGAGGGTGAGGGCCTCGGCGACGACGAGCACGCCGGCCTCGAGGAGCTGAAAGTCCAGCTCGACAAGGCCTGGGACTACCTGCGCCAGCGCCGCGCCCTGCGCCAGTACGGGGAGAACCCCGACGAGGCCAGCGTGCGCGACGGAGGCACGGTCGAGGGCTACGAGGGCTGACCCTCACGCCCACGCCTGCGCCGCTACGCTTCACCCGCCTCTCGGCGCCGTGGCGGAGTGGCTACGCAGCGGCCTGCAAAGCCGTGTACACCGGTTCGATTCCGGTCGGCGCCTCTAGCGGAATCCGACGGGCACTCAGCGCCTGGTCTGGTACCTGGTCAGCAGCACGCCGTCGGGAAACGCCCGGGTCTCCACCAGGTTCAGGTTCACCCAGGTGTCCAAGGCCGTGAAGAACGGCGTGCCGCCGCCCACCAGGACCGGGTGGGTGACGATCGCGTACTCGTCGATCAGCCCGGCCCGCATGGCCGCCGCGGCGAGGGTGGCGCCGCCGACGTCCATGGGACCGCCATCCTCAGTCTTGAGCCGGGTGATCTCGGTGACAGCGTCGCCGGTGACCAGGCGGGCGTTCCAGTCGACCGCGCTGGTCGTCGAGGAGAACACCACCTTCGGCATGTCCCGCCAGCGGCGGGCGAACTCGATCTGCGCCGGTGTGACGCCAGGCTGCTGGTCGGCGGTCGGCCAATGGGAGCTCATCGTCTCCCACAGTTTGCGCCCGTACAGCGCCAGGCCCGTCGCCCCCACCCGGTCGGACCACCACTGGAACAGCTCGTCGCTCGGCACGCTCCAGCCGAGGTCGTCGCCGGGCGCGGCGATGTAGCCGTCCAGGCTCAGGTTCATGCCAAAGGTCAGTTTCCGCATGGCGTCAGCCTCCCGTGAGTCGGTATTCGGCGTACAGACCAACACGGCGCGGAACGTCGGTCAGACCACACCGAGGGCCGGTTGACCACCGCGCCAAGCGGATGCTGCGTACGGAAGGGAACCGGTACCGGCACACCGTCGCGTCGAGCCAGTTACTCGGGCACTCACCGACCACACGTGGTGCATAGGCACGACCTATGCAGGCAGGCGGCGCCGAACAGACGGAGGACGAGACGCCTCGAGAATTGGTGCGCGATTGGTGCGCGCCGAGCTGCTCGCTGCTCGCGTGCCGGCCGTGGAAGCGGCCGCTGTGCAGCGTGTTCGTAAAGGTGA
>DASUZL010000007.1:0-9607 GCA_036376895.1 Solirubrobacterales bacterium | reverse complement strand
CCTCCCGCGGGCAGGTAGGAGGGCGAGGGCGGCTCCCTCGGGGGCGGGGCGGTTAGGTCTGTGACGGGGCGGGGTGGCTATCGGCCTCCTTAAGACGAGTGGCGACCGTTTCCGCAATCGCCTCGGTTTCGCGTTCGGCCTGTTGGCGGGTGACTCGCAGGGAGGAGAAGCCGACCCGCATCAGTTCCCGGTCCCGCCACCTGTCGCGCTCGAAGGCGACCCCCGCGCCGTGGAAGTCGCGGCTGTCGGCCTCAAGGACGAAGCGCTGCGCGTGCCAGAGGAAGTCGACCTCGATGTGCCGCCCGCCGGCAAGTTCGACCCGCGCGTTGGCCTGTGGCCGCGGCAGCCCTTCTCGAACAAGCAGCGGCAGCACCATCGCCTCCAGGGGGCTCTTCAGCCGCGCAGTCCTCGCCACCGGCGCCGCGTCCCGCCACTCCTCCATCAGGCTGCGGAGCGTCTTGACGCCAAGCCGCCCGCCGTCGCTCGCCACCTCAACCGCGTCGACATCCAGCATCCGCTTCGCCGCCGCCCGCTCGAAGGCGCTCCGCAGAGTGCGATCGGTGGCGCACCCCGCCAGGTCGACCAGCGTCCGCGCCGGGCTGGTGCATGGAATGCCGTCGACGGTGCCGGTTTCAGCTCGGACCGGGATGCGCACACGATGCTGATGAATGCCGTCGATTCTCCGTCCGCGCGTGCCCAGCGCGATCACGTCGACAACAACCGGCGCGCGGTTGACGAATCCCATCAGCGCCGCGGCGCTTCGGTGTGACACCACCGCCTCCGTCCCGCAGGCCAGCGCCGCGGCCCGCATTCGTCCCCGCTCACCGATCCTGGAATGCCCCACCGCGTATACCCCACGAAAGACGCGATGCAGGTGCCCGGCGCGAACGGCCCTCTTGATCGCGTCGTTGGTCAATCCCAAACGAAGAAGCTGAGCCCGCGAAGCGACCCCCTGCTGCATCTCGGCCAGGGCGGCGACTCGGTGCCAGAAATCAGGGCGACTTTTGGGCGCCATGGGCCCATAAGTCGCCGCGCTCTGGGAACTCGCCCCCACGATTCGTGGTCGCGGCCGGCCTTGGGGCGATGGCTCTGGGAAGATGCCAGTGTGAGCTTGGAGCGAGGGAACTACGAGCCGCCGCCGCAGCGGCTCTTTGCGGTCCGCGGCGCCACACAGGCTGAGGCCAATGAGGCGGAGGCGATTCTGACGGCGACCGAAGGGCTGATGCGGGAGCTGATCGACCGCAATGGGGGTCTGGAGCCGGCGGCGATGGTCAGTTGCCTGTTCACCACCACGGATGACCTCGACGCTGAGTTCCCCGCGGTCGCCGCCCGCAACCTTGGGCTCGATGCGGTGCCGCTGCTCTGCTGCCGTGAGATTCCGGTGCCGGGGTCGATGCCGCGGGTGATCCGGGTGATGCTCCACTTCTACGCGCCGGAGGATCATGTGCCGGCGCACGCTTACATCGGCGAGGCGCAGAACCTGCGCGCCGATCTCGAAGCTGCCCAGTAGGCACCGCCCCGCCAGCGCGTCCGTCACACTTTGGCGCCGATGACCGTCACCTTCGCCGAGAAGCTCGCCCGCATGCCGGGCTACCAAGCCGGTGTCCCTACCGGGCAGGCGCCCGAGGCCGTTGTCTCCGGGGGTATCGCCCAGCTCGCTTCGAACGAGTCGCCGATGCCGCCGCACCCGGCGGTGGTGGACGCGATCTCCCGTGCCGCGGCGGCGATGCACCGCTATCCGGACCCCGACGCCACTCTGCTGCGGCAGCGGATCGCCGAGCGCTACGAGGTGGAGCCCGGGCGCGTTGCCGTCGGCAACGGCTCTTGCGAGATCCTGCTCGCCGCCGCCGAGGCGCTCTGCGAGCCCGGGGCCGAGATCCTCTACGCCTGGCCGTCCTTCTCGATGTACCCGTATCTGCCGGCGCTGACCGGCGCCCGCGAGGTGCGCGTCCCGCTCGACGCTGACGATCGCCACGACCTCGAGGCGATGGCGACCGAGGTGACCGCGGCGACGCAGCTATTGATCGTCTGCAATCCCAACAACCCGACCGGGACGCACCTGCCGGCGGCCGCGATCGCCGAGTTCTGCGAGCGGATCCCGCCACACGTGACGATCGTCCTCGACGAGGCCTATGTCGAGTTCCAGACCGTGGACGATCCCGACACCACGCTCGACCTGCTCGACGACTTCCCCAACCTGGTTGTCCTCCGCACCTTCAGCAAGTGCTACGGCCTGGCCGGGCTGCGGGTGGGATACGCGATCGGCTCCGCCGGCTTCCGCGGCGCAATCGACGCGGTCCGCCAGCCTTTCAGCGTCAACGCCCTCGCCCAGGCCGCCGGCGCCGAGGCGATCCTGCACCAGGACGACGTCGTCCGCCGAGTCGAGAGCACGGTCGCCGAGCGGCTGCGGGTCGAGGAGGGGCTGCGGGAGCTCGGCCTGCGAACGGCAGAGACCCAGGCCAACTTCTCCTGGATCGACCTCGGCGACGCCGACGAGGCCGAGGTCGTCGCCGGCCTCGCCGAGCGCCAGATCGCAGTACGCCCCGGTACTCCCCTCGGCGACCCCGGCCACATCCGGGTCAGCTACGGGGCCGCGGAGGAGAACGGCCGTTTCCTCGGCGCGATCGCCGAGCTCCTCGCCTAGCCGTCCACGGCGGTAACGGGATCGGCTCGACTAAGCGCGTTTCTCGTGCTACAAAGTCCTGCAAGGTGTTGAACCAAGCCATATCCGCGATCGGCCCCGCGCCCGGCGCCGTCGTTGCCCCTGGCTGCTTCACCACCTATTGGTATTGGCGATTTAGCTAGGCGTCCGGCCTGGCGGCATCTCGCCGCAACCAGTTTTCCCTTCGGCCGGGCGCCGACTCGTTGCACGCGTGGGCCGCTGCGTGGGATGGCGGCGAACGACCAGAAAGTACGATCTCAGCGGTTTGGAGAAAGGCGAAGGCAAAATGATCATCGGGATGGAGGGCGCCAAACGAGACGGGGTGCGTGACCAGCGGATCGCGAAAGTGGTCGAGCTGGCGCCACCTGCTGCGCTGTTGGAGGAACTGCCGCTCGGCTCGGAGCGGTCTGAGGCGGTCATCGGAGCGCGTAAAGAAGTCGTTGACGTGCTGCACGGACGCGACCCGCGGCTGATGGTCGTGGTCGGCCCCTGCAGCGTGCACGACCCGAAGGCTGCGCTGGAGTACGGGCGCCGGCTGAGCGCCGCGGCGAAGGAGTTGAACGACCGACTGCTGATCGTGATGCGCGTGTACTTCGAGAAGCCGCGGACGACGACCGGGTGGAAGGGCCTGATCAACGACCCGCACCTGGACGGCTCCGGCGACGTCAACGCCGGCCTGCGGATTGCCCGCAAGCTGCTGCTCGAGGTCGTCGATCTCGACCTCGCCGTCGGCTGCGAGTTCCTCGACCCGATCACGCCGCAGTACATCTCCGATGCCGTCGCCTGGGGCGCGATCGGCGCCCGCACGGCGGAGAGCCAGACCCACCGCCAGCTCGGCTCGGGCCTCTCGATGCCGATCGGGTTCAAGAACCGCACCGACGGCAACGTCCAGGTCGCGGTCGACGCCGTCCGCGCCGCCGCCGCCTCGCACGCCTTCGCCGGCATCGACGACGCCGGCATGCCGGCGATCCTGCACACCACCGGCAACCCCGACTGCCACGTCATCCTGCGCGGCGGCCACGGGGTCCCCAACTACCACGTGCCCGAGGTCGAGGATGCGCTGGTCACGCTCGGCGTCGCCGGGCTGCCGGAGCGGCTGGTCATCGACGCCTCCCACGACAACAGCGAAAAGGACCCGGAAAAGCAGTTCTTCGCCGCCGGCGAAATCGCCGACCAGATCGCCGACGGCAACAAGTCGATCGTCGGCGTGATGCTGGAGTCCTTCCTGGTCGAGGGACGGCAGGACCTGAAGCCGGGTGAGGATCTGACCTACGGTCAGTCGGTGACCGACGCCTGCATCGACTGGGAGGACACGGTCACGGCGCTGGACCGGCTCGCCTCCGCGGTCGAGGCGCGGCGCGACTGAGCGTGCCGACGCGGGTCGTCGTCCTCGGGGTGGGCCTGATCGGCGGCTCGATCGGGCTCGCAGCCCGGCGGCGGCTCGATGCCGAGGTCGTCGGCCACGGCCGCAACCCGGCGCGGATCGCCCGCGCGGTCGAGCTCGGGGCGCTGGACCGCGGTGCCGACTCGGTCGCCGAGGCCTGCGAGGGAGCCGAGATCGTCTTCTGCTGCGGGCCGGTCGCCGCGCTGCCCGAGCAGGCCCGTGAGGCGCTCGCCGCCTGCGGTCCCGACGCCGTCGTCAC
This sequence comes from Solirubrobacterales bacterium, assembly GCA_036376895.1. Taxonomy (GTDB): domain Bacteria; phylum Actinomycetota; class Thermoleophilia; order Solirubrobacterales; family 70-9; genus VAYN01. The sequence continues at coordinate 5,302 of DASUZL010000007.1, read as the reverse complement.
CGACGTCGGCTCGACCAAGGGCGAGCTGGTCGAGGCGCTCGGCGGCGACAAGCGCTTCATCGGCGGACATCCGCTGGCCGGGGCGGAGACGGCCGGGGTCGACAACGCCCGCGAGGACCTGTTCGAGGGCGCCCGCTGGTACCTGACCCCGACAGAGCGCTCCGACGGTCTGCTCTACGACCGCCTGCAGCGCACCGTCGCCGAGCTCGGCGCCCGCCCGCAGGCGATCGATCCGACGACTCACGACCGCCTGATGGCGGCGGTCAGCCACATGCCCCACGTCGTCGCCGACGCGCTCGTGGCCGAGGCGGCGACCGCGCTCGGGGAGGACTCCGAGCGCATGCCCGAGGTCGGGCCGAGCTTCCGCGACGCCACCCGCGTCGCCGGCTCCAACCCGGCGATCTGGGCCGACATCTTCGCCAGCAATCGCGAGGCCGTCGCCGACTCGGTCGAGGCGGTGGCGCGGCGGCTGCAGGACGCCGCGGCGCTGATCCGCACCGGCGAGCGCGAGGCGCTCGGCGGCTGGCACGCGGCCGCCGCCGCGGACCGCCAGCGACTGCTGGAATCGGGGAGTGATGCCGGCCCGCTGCGGGAGCTGCGGATCATCGTCGCCAACAAGCCGGGGACGATCGCCGAGCTGGCGTTGAGCCTCGGCGAGGCCGGGGTCAACATCGAGGACATGGCCCTGTACCCGGCGCCCGACATGAGCTCCGGTGCCGTCACCCTCTGGGTCGCCGGCGACGAGCAGGCCGAGCGCGCCGCGGCCAGGGTCCGCGAGCTCGGCCACGCGGTCACCGTGCTCGGCAGCGGCGAGTAGGGTCGCGCCCGTGACTCGCTTCGATCCCTCCGGGCCCCTGCGCGGCTCCCTTCGCCCGCCTTCGGACAAGTCGATCTCCCACCGCGCGGCGCTGATCGCGGCGATGGGCGAGGGGGAGACCGAGATCGGCGGCTACCTCGACGCCGCCGACACCCGCTCGACCCTGGCTGCGGTCGAGGCCCTGGGCGCGGAAGTTGAGATCGGCGACCGGATCCGGATCCGCGGCGTCGGCCTGCGCGGCGCCGGCCCGGCGACGATCGACGTCGGCAACGCGGGCACGCTGCTGCGGCTGCTCCCCGGGTGGTTGGCAGGGCAGGTGGGGGAGGAGTGGACGCTCGACGGCGACGACTCGATCCGCAAGCGCCCAGTCGACCGGATCGCTGCGCCTCTGCGCCAGATGGGCGCGGAGCTCTCGGCCCGCGAGGACCGCCTCCCGCCTCTACAGGTCACCGGCGCGCCCCTCCACGGCATCACCTACGAGATGCCGATCGCAAGCGCCCAGGTCAAGTCCTGCTTGCTTTTCGCCGGTCTGCTCGCCGAGGGCGAGACCCGGGTCGTCGAGCCGGCCCCGAGTCGCGACCACACCGAGCGCATGCTCGCCGCTGCCGGCGCCACCGTCGAGCGCGACGGCAACGCGGTCGTCGTCCGTCCCGCAGAGCGGCTCGAACCCGGCCCGATCACCGTTCCCGCCGACATCTCCTCCGCCGCCTTCTTCGCCGTCGCCGCGGCGCTTGTCCCCGACAGCGACGTAGTCCTGCTCGACGTCGGCGTGAACCCGACCCGCATCGGCCTGCTGGCGATCCTCGGGCGCATGGGCGCCGAGATCGAGATCGAGGAGAGCGGCGAGCAGGGAGGCGAGCCGACCGCCAGCCTCCGGGTCCGCCCCGCGCAGCTCCGCGGGACCGAGGTCGGCGGCGCCGAGATCCCGCTGGCGATCGACGAGCTGCCCCTGGTCGCCCTCGCCGCCTGCTTCGCCGAGGGCACGACGACGATTCGCGACGCCGCCGAGCTGCGGCGCAAGGAGTCCGACCGGATCGAGACCGTCACTGCGGCGCTCACCGCGCTCGGTGGCCGGGTCGAGCCGACCGAGGACGGGATGGTGATCGAGGGCACCGGCGGCTTGCGCGGCGGCGCGATCGAGTCCCACGGCGACCACCGGATCGCGATGCTCGGCGCCGTCGCCGGCCTCGCCTCGGCCGAGGGCGTCGAGGTGAGCGGGATGGACGCGGCCGCGGTGAGCTACCCCGGTTTCGAGGCGGACCTCGCCTCGCTGCTGGGTGGCGGCAGCCGCTGAGTATTCGGCCGCGACGCCCGCGACCCCGCATCCATACGCTGCCGCAATGGTCATCGCCATCGACGGTCCCGCCGGGGCCGGCAAGTCCAGCGTCGCTCGCGCGGTCGCGGCCGAGCTCGATTTCACCTACCTCGACTCCGGGGCGATGTACCGCTGCGTGGCGCTGGCGGCGACCGAGGCCGGCGCCGATCCCGACGACCCCGCCGCGGTCGGGCTGCTCGCCGAGGGGCTCGAGATCGGGTTCGACGGGCGGCGCGTCCTGCTCGGCGAGCGCGACGTCAGCGCCGAGATCCGCGAGCCGGCGGTCACCGCCGCGGCCTCGCGCGTCTCCGTCCACCCGGCGGTGCGCGAGGCGATGGTCTCGCGCCAGCGAGAGCTGATCGCGGCAGGCCGCTTCGTCGCCGAGGGCCGCGACATCGGCACCGTGGTCAGCCCCGAGGCGCCACTGAAGGTCTTCCTCACCGCCAGCGACGAGGAGCGGGCACGGCGCCGCGCGGCCGAGACCGGCGAGGACTTCGAGTCCGTGCTCGACGCCCAGCGCCGCCGCGACGCCCGCGACACCGAGCGCGAGCACGGTGCCCTGCGCGCGGCCGAGGACGCGGTCGAGCTCGACACCACTGGGCTCTCGCTCGAACAGGTTGCCGCCCGCGTCGTCGCCCTCGCCCGCGAAAGGGGACTGGCGTGAACGGCGTCCCGACCGTCGCCATCGTCGGCTTCCCCAACGTCGGCAAGAGCACGCTGGTCAACCGGCTGGTCGGCGGCAGCGAGGCCGTTACCGCGGCCGAGCCCGGGGTCACCCGCGACCGCAAGCGCCTCGCCACCGAATGGAACGGGGTGGCCTTCGAGCTGGTCGACACCGGCGGCATCGACCTCGATGACGAGGCGGAGCTGGCCCGCGACGTGCAGACCCAGGCCCGCCTGGGAATCGCCGAGGCCGACGCGATCGTGCTGGTCGTCGACGGCCGTGCCGGCCTGCGCGCCGGCGACGCCGACCTGGCGAAGACGCTGCGCGAAGGAGACGTGCCGGTGATCGTCGCCGTCAACAAAGCCGATCGCCCCAACGACTACGCGGTCACGGCCGAGTTCCACGCGCTCGGGCTGGGGGAGCCGCTGGCGGTCTCCGCCACCCACGGGCTCGGCGCCGGCGACCTGCTCGACGCGATCGTCGTCGCCCTGGGCGACCTGCCCCCGGCCGCCGAGCCCGACGACGCCGTCCGCATCGCCGTGATCGGCCGGCCCAACGTCGGCAAGTCCTCGCTCGTCAACTCCTTCCTCGGCTCCGACCGGGTGATCGTCTCCGACATGGCCGGCACCACCCGCGACGCGATCGACACCGAGCTCGAGGTCGACGGCCGCCGCGTCATCCTCGTCGACACCGCCGGCCTGCGGCGCCGCTCCAAGGTCGCCGGCACCGTCGACTACTACGCGCAACTGCGCTCGGAACGGGCGGTCGACCGCGCCGACGTCGCGATCGTCGTCTGCGACGCCTCCGAGGGCGTGACCTCGGAGGACCTGCGGGTCGCCGAGATGGCGATGAAAGGCGGCTGCGCGACCCTGCTGGTGCTGAACAAATGGGACATCACCGCGACTGACATCGACGACGCCCGCGCCCGGGTCGCGCGCAAGCTGCGACTGCGCCCGGCGGTGATCACCTGCTCCGCCACCCGCGGGCGCAACGTACCGGCGCTCATACCGCGGGCGTTGCAGCTCGCCGACCGCGCCGCCGAGCGGATCCCGACCCCGGCCCTGAACCGCTTCGTCGGCGACGTCGTCGCCAAAAATCCGCCGCCGTCGCGCCGCGGCCGCCGCCTCCGCCTCTACTACGCGGCCCAGGTCGGCGAGCGCCCGCCGCGGATCGCGATCCAGGTCAACGACCGCAAGCTGATCGTCCGCGATTGGGCTTACCACCTGGAGAACCGGATGCGCGAGACCTACGAGCTGGAGGGCGTGCCGCTGGTGATCGACTTCGTCCCCCATTCCGGACGCCGCGGCCGACCTGACTGACGTCTTCAACGCCGGCGACGATTCCTCTAGGCTTCCCGCCATGTCAAATTCAAAGCCGCTCGCCGAGGGCGAGTACCTCTTCACTTCCGAGTCCGTCACCGAGGGTCACCCCGACAAGGTTTCCGACCAGATCTCCGACGGCGTCCTCGACGCGATCATGGCCGAGGATCCCGAGGGTCGTGTCGCCTGCGAGACCCTGGTCAACACCGGGATGGCCGTCGTCTCCGGCGAGATCTCGACCGAGGTCCACCTCGACATCCCCGAGATCGTGCGCGAGACGATCCGCGGGATTGGCTACGACCACGGCGATTACGGCTACAACTGCGATCACATCTCCGTGCTCGTCTCGCTCGACAAGCAGTCGCCCGACATCGCCCAGGGCGTCGACAAGGCTTACGAGACCCGCGTCGGTGCCGCCGAGGACGAGTTCCTCGTCGCCGGCGCTGGCGACCAGGGAATGATGTTCGGCTACGCCAGCGACGAGACCGAGGCGCTGATGCCGATGCCGATCCACCTCGCCCACCGGCTCGCCGAGCGCCTCGCCGCGGTCCGCAAGGACGACACGCTGGCCTACCTCGGCCCCGACGGCAAGACCCAGGTCACGGTCCGCTACGCCGACGGTCGCCCGGTCGCGGTCGAAAAGCTCCTGATCTCCACCCAGCACGCCGAGGGCGTCGACTCCGAGTCGACGATCAAGCCCGATCTCTGGCAGCACGTGGTCCTGCCCGTGCTCGAGGCCGAGGTCCCCGGCCGCTACGACGAGGGCGAGCTGCGCGACGGCTTCCTCGTCAACCCGACCGGCAAGTTTGTGATCGGCGGTCCCGTCGGCGACGCCGGCCTCACCGGCCGCAAGATCATCGTCGACACCTACGGCGGCATGGCCCGCCACGGCGGCGGCGCCTTCTCGGGCAAGGACCCGTCCAAGGTCGACCGCTCCGCCGCCTACGCCGCCCGCTGGGTGGCCAAGAACCTCGTGGCCGCCGGCGCTGCGGCCCGGGCCGAGGTCCAGGTCGCCTACGCCATCGGTGTGGCCCACCCGGTCTCCATCATGGTCGAGACCTTCGGTACCGGGGTGCTGCCCGACTCCCGCATCTCCCAGCTGGTCGAAGCCGAGTTCGACATGCGCCCCGGCGCCTTCCGCCGCTACCTCGACCTGCACCGCCCGATCTTCCAGAAGACGGCCGCCT